>CABZYK010000001.1:0-172095 GCA_902529935.1 uncultured SAR86 cluster bacterium
TTCAATTTTTTCGTCATCAGCAATTTTAAAATAATGTTCTCTAGCCTTTTTTGCCATATCTATTGTTTTTAGGGTATTTGATTTATGCTTACCGGAAAAAGTTGCAGCTAGAAATCCAAGCATCCATTTATACTTATTTACATTTGGGGTTGGATTGAAGAGAAGAGGAGCATCCTTCTGAAACATCCATTTTATTCCATTAAATAAATTTTTTGTTGTGTTCCAAGTTTCAGCATTACTGGCGCTTAATTGGCCCCCATTTGCATAACTAGTGGCCATTGCAGGATATCTTCTAGCATCTATTAGCGTAACTTTATGGCCCCTTTTAGCTAATGAATAAGTAGTTGTAATCCCTGCTATACCTGACCCTATGACACCAATTCTTTTCATGAAACTAATTCTTTTGGAAGTTTAAAATTTACCGATTCTTTCAAGCCGTCCAGTTCCTGAGACATTTCAAATCCCAATTTTTGACATTTTGAAACAATGCTTTGAACTAAAGACTCAGGAGCAGAAGCCCCAGCAGATATTCCTAATTTAAAAACTCCATCTAGTTGTTCAGGAGCTATCTCATTGGGATCATCAACTAATATGGATTTTACGCCACAATTTTCTGATAATTCTTTTAATCTATTTGAATTAGAACTGTTGTTTGAACCCACAATTATTATGAGTTCTGTTTCTAATGCGAGCTGTTTTACAGCATCTTGTCTATTTTGTGTTGCGTAACAAATATCATCTGAAGATGGGCTTATTAGTTTAGGGAAACGCTTTTTCAAAATATTTATAATCGATTTTGTATCATCCACAGATAAAGTTGTTTGAGTAACCATAGCCAAATTGGAAGGTTGATCTATTTCTATATTTTTTGCAGCAATTTCTGACTCAACTAAATAAATTTTACCTTTTGAGTCATGAGGAAATCTTCCCAGAGTTCCTTCCACTTCAGGATGGTTATCATGCCCAACCAAAATAATATCCAAACCTTGCCTCGCATATCTGATGACCTCCATATGAACTTTTGTAACTAGAGGACATGTTGCATCAAAATAATTCAAATTCTTTATTTCAGCATCATCGACAACTTTTTTAGAAACCCCATGAGCAGAAAAGATGGTTATTGCACCTTCTGGTATTTCATCAATTTGTTCAACAAAAATTGCTCCTTTTGATTTTAGATCTTCTACAACATTTCGATTATGAACTACCTCATGTCTGACATATACCGGCGGTCCGAATTTCAATAATGCCTGATTAACAATTTCAATTGCACGATCTACTCCAGCACAAAATCCTCTTGGATTTGCTAACTTAATCTCTCTTTTCAAGAGTTTTGCTCCTTAACTTTAAAATAATTTATCAGATAAAGTACTATTCCAATTGTTATAAATACATCAGCTAAATTAAATACATAAGGATTGAATGTAATAGCAATAAAATCAACTACGTGTCCTAAAAAAACCCTATCAAACAAGTTACCAAATCCTCCTGCAAGAATTAAACTCAAAGATATTAATTGAGTTTTGTTAGGCCTTTCTTGGTTTATAAATATCAACCAAACTAAGTAAAGGCAGATTAAGAAGACAAGCAAGCTAAATACAAATCCTAGGTTTAAGCTTTGATTATTAAGGATATTAAAAGCTACTCCGTAATTAGGGATGTACACAAAATCAAGCAAATTGAAGATGCTTTTGGATTGATGAAGTTCAAAGTTTAATCTAACTAAATATTTAGAAAATTGATCGACTGTAAAAAGAGCAAAAATAAATATCCCTAGATAGATTTTCATATCAAGAGTCTTACTTCCCCGGGAAAAGACAGGTTAGACAAACATCTTGAACAAATTTTGCTGCCTTGATAAAGAGACAAATCTGGCAATCGATGCCAGCATCTTTCGCATTTTTCATGACTCGATAAATTGATATCTATCTGAATTTCTTCTATTCCATCTGCAACCAATAATGTTACTTTTGAAACCAAAAAAAGAAACTTAAGCTCATCGCCATATTTTGAAAATTTAAAATAGTCATTCTCATTACATGAAATATGAACTTCTGAATCAAGAGAAGAGCCGATTGATCCTTTCTCCCTAAAAATTTCAATTTTTTTATTAACTTCATCTTTTAAATTGATTAAATCATTCCAAACATCTAGATCAATATCAAAATTATCATCTAGAAAGTACCATTCTTCTTCAAATATTGACCTTCCATTATGACTTAACTCTTGCCATGCTTCCTCAGCAGTGAAACTTATTATTGGGCTAACCCACCTTAAGAGCATTTGAAGCACATGAAACATTGCCGTTTGCGAAGATCTCCTGGCAGGACCATCTTGATGTGACGTATAAGCTCTATCTTTTATGATATCTAAATAAAAGCTACCTAACTCATTTGAACAAAAGTTAAGGATTTTTTTGGAAAGCAAGGTGAAAATCGAAGTTTTCATAATCCGCTACGATGTCTTTTTGAATATTCATTGCTTTAGAGACTATGAATAAATCTAATTCGACAAGATCTTTACTTTGTACTAGATTATTTTTTTGGTCGAAATCATATAAGTTACTTAAAAGAAATCTTATAGTATTTCTTATTTTTCTATATGAGTCGGTGGTTCTATCGAGAATTTCATTGGAAAAATTCATCTCATTTCTAAATTCTGTTGATGCAACCCAAGCCCTTAAAATGTCTGCACCTTTTTGATTCCAAATAGATTGAGGAGAGACAACATTTCCTAGTGATTTAGACATTTTTTTTCCTTCGCTATCAACGACAAATCCATGAGTAACTACATTTCTAAAAGGGGGCAGATCATTAATAGTCATTCCTGTTAGCAAAGATGATTGGAACCAACCTCTATGCTGATCAGATCCCTCCAAATATAAATCTGCTGGTTGTGATAAACCTCTTTGTTCATTAAGAACGCAATAATGTGTTACACCAGAGTCAAACCAGACATCTAAAATATCCATTACTGGCTCATAATCTTCTCCCACATTGACTGTTTCTAGGTTCTGCTCAAACCATACATCTGTTCCAGACTTTTCAACCTCATCAGCAACCTTTTGCATGATTGATAATGTATCTGGATGGAGTTCTCCTGTTTTCTTGTGTAAATAAAGTGCGATAGGGACGCCCCATGTTCGCTGCCTAGAAATACAC
The DNA here is from genome assembly GCA_902529935.1 of uncultured SAR86 cluster bacterium. Taxonomy (GTDB): domain Bacteria; phylum Pseudomonadota; class Gammaproteobacteria; order Magnimaribacterales; family AG-339-G14; genus CACNYO01. The sequence continues at coordinate 3,162 of CABZYK010000001.1, forward strand.
CAGTCTGGCCTCTCTTCCATCATACTAGTGATCCTAGACTTACCCCAATCTGGCATCCAATTTACAGAATCAATCGAGTTTATAGAATTTTGCAATAAGTTTTCAGCTGTCATAGAAATAAACCACTGCGGTGTCGCTCTATAAAATAGGGGCGTTTTATGTCTCCAACAATGAGGAAAACTATGTTGATAAGACTCTTTGGATAAAAGATTTGAAGTTTCTTCCAACATTTCTATTGATTTTTTATTTGCCTCCTCTAAATTCATTCCAGAAAAATCTTTTGCATCATCGGTAAAAGTTCCATCCGGACCAACGTAATTCAGTATCTCGAGGTTATACTTGTTACTTGCATGAAAATCTTCAAGCCCATGAGCTGGAGCTGTATGAACAACTCCCGTACCCATTTCAATAGTTACGTGATCTCCCAATATGACAGTAGACTTTCTATCAAAATAAGGATGCCTTGCTTCAATAGACTCTAGGTATGATCCGGGTATTGTCGACAAGGTAGAAAAATCTGTTATTGAACATCTTTTCATAACGCTTTCAACTAATGCTTTGGAAATAATTAGACACTGTTTCTTATTCTCTATCTGAACTTCCATTAAAGAATACTCAAGATTTGAATTGACTGATAAAGCAACGTTCCCAGGAATAGTCCAAGGAGTTGTAGTCCATGAAAGGAAGGAGGTTTTTATATCACCTTTCACTGATGTGTTAAAAATTTTATTCACTGCGGATGTTTCCACCTCAAATAGAAAATCTATTGAAACAGACAATTTATCTTTGTACTCCACTTCCGCTTCAGCAAGAGCAGAATTGCAATCAGGGCACCAATAAACTGGCTTATCTCCTTTAACTAAATGGCCTGATTTAACAATCTCAGAAAGGGCTCTAATTATTCCTGCCTCAAAAGAAAAATCCATAGTTTTATAAGGATTGTTCCAGTCAGCCAAAACACCTAATCGCTTGAAATCCTTCTTTTGAATAGCTATTTGTTGGTTTGCATAATCACGACACTTAGCCCTGAAGTCTTTAGCTGGTAAGTCTATATTTGGTTTCCCAGATTTTTGTTCCACATTCAACTCTATAGGTAATCCATGACAATCCCATCCCGGAACAAAAGAAACGTTATATCCAGATAGCAATCTAGATTTACAGGCAATATCCTTCAAAGTTTTATTGATACTTGTACCCAGATGAATGGGGCCATTTGCATAAGGAGGCCCATCATGAAAAGTAAACTTAGGTTTATTCTTATTTTGTTCTTGGAGAGAATCATATAAATTTATTTCTTCCCAATATTTAAGAATATCTGGCTCTTTTTGAGCCAAATTTGCTTTCATGGAGAATTTAGTCTTTGGAAGATTTAGGGTATCTTTCATAGAATCGAATTAAATGTGCTCAACGTGTAGGAAATATCTTTTTTTATCTGTTCTTTAAGCTCTTCTAAACCTGAAAATTTCTTTTCATCTCTTACTTTAAAGCAAAATTCTACTTGAATTCTTTGGCCATAGATATCTTCTGAAAAATTAAATATATGTACCTCAAGCACAGGCATAGTTCCTCCAATTGTAGGACGAAGACCCATATTAGCAATGCCAAAAAAATTTCTATCTTTGATTTGAATTTTTACTCCATAAACTCCATTGATGGGTAAATTTGTTTTAGGCAACCAAAGATTAGCGGTCGGTACATCTATTGTTCTTCCTAGCTGATTTCCGCGAACTACCTTTCCAGAAAAGGTATAAGGTCTATCAAGAAGTTCTTTTGCTTCATCAAAGTTATTATTTAATAGAACCTCCCTTATTCGAGTGCTGCTTACTCTTTTGCCTTTAACCTTAAATGTCTCTGTTTTAAGTACTTCAATCCCTTTTTTTTTGCCCCAATTTGAAAGAAAATTAAAATCGCCTTTTCTGTCCTTTCCAAACTTGAAATCATCTCCAATCATCAGTGACTTAATTTGAAGATTACCAAGGATGTCTTGAGCGAAAATCTCAGGCGTCATTCTTTTTAAGCTATTATTGAACTTCAGAAAGAAAGCAACATCAACTCCATTCTTTTTTAAGCTTAAATATTTATCTCTCCAGGGGGAAATTCTTGGTGGTGCCTCAACAGAAGATATTTCTTCGGCAAAAAATTCTTTTGCATGAGGTTCAGTAAAAATAACCATCCTCTTTAGCTTTTTTCTATTAGCAATTGAAAGCATGTTTTTAAGAATTTCTTTATGGCCTAAATGTAAGCCATCAAAATTTCCTATAGTTGCAATGAATGAGTCATCTGGATGCTTTTTTTTAAAAAGCTCTATGTTGGACTGACCTCTAATCAAATACATTATCTTCTAAAAAAAGATGTTCTGTATCCTAATAAATACAGTATTAAAAAATAAATTAATATTAGAAATAATATCCCAAACAAAAGAACAAGGTTAGAAAGCCATTGAACATTAATAGCTGAAATATTGTTTGCGAAGAAATTAATAACGAAATAAAAAACTATATTTGCACTTATTATCTTTATCATTGAAATTAAACTTTCTTTAGTTACTTCAATGAAAGAGTCTTTTGACAAAATAACGTAGTAAATGATGACAGAAACTATAGCAGCAACAGAACTTCCTAAAGCAAGACCAACATGGCCATATCCCAGATAAAAAGCCAAAAAGTAATTCAGAAGAACATTCATAACAAAAGAAAGAATGGTAATAACTAAGGGGGTAAAAGTATCTTGTCTTGCAAAAAAACTAGCTGATAAAACTTTAATCAACATAAAAGCAAATAAGCCAAGCGAAAAAGCTTGCAAGCTCATAGCAGTCATAATTGCATCACTTTCATTGAAGTTTCCTCTTACAAAAAGTAATTCAATGATGGGTAACCCTAGAGAAAAAAGTGCAACAGAAGAAGGGATTGCAAAGATTAAAATGAGTTCTATTCCCCATTTTAAATTTTCTTTAAATTCAAAATATTTTTCAGTGACATATTCGCTTGATAATTTAGGAAGAATAACAGTGGCGATGGCAATTCCAAAAATTCCAAGGGGAAGTTGTATTAATCTATCGGAAAGGTAAAGCCATGTTGGGCTCCCTGTTTCAAGAAGAGAAGCAAAAATAGTATCAATTAAGATATTCAACTGAACGACTCCACCAGCCAAAATACCAGGGATCATTAAATTAAATATTTTTTTAGTGCCTTTATTGAGTATTTTCAAATCAAGTCTTGGCAAAAGTTTTAAATCTAACAAAAATTTTATTTGAAAGGCTAATTGGACTATTCCAGCGATTATCACACCATAAGCAAGTGCAAATACTGGATTCTCAAAATAGTCTCTAAGATAAATAGCACAGAGAATGATACTTAAATTAAAAAAAACAGGGGTAGCTGCAGGAACTGAAAATTTACCAAATGAATTTAAAATACTACCCGATAAGGCAACCAAAGATATAAAAAATAAATAAGGGAAAGTTATCCTTAGAATATCTTGAGACAGTGCAAGCTTAGACTCATCGTAAAAAAAACCAGGAGCAAAAATAAAAACGAATACAGGAGTAAAAATAAAAACCAAACCCACCAAAATTCCTGAAGCTAAAAATATTAAAGTAAATGATTTGTTAATAACCTCTTTTGTCTCTTCAAAACTATTTAAATTTTTATACTCAGTGAGTACAGGGACAAAAGCTTGATTAAAAGCCCCCTCAGCAACTAGTCTCCGAAAAACATTAGGTATTTTTAGCATGACCACAAAAACATCATGTGCAAGTGATGATCCTAAAAGGCTGGTTGTAACAACGTCTCTTATAAGACCAAAAATTCTAGAAATAAAAGTCCAAAATGAAACTAAGCCCGTCTTAAAAAATAAACCTTTTTCAGGGCTCTCCAATTTAGAAGGTGTAGTCAAAATTATTCTTTTTCTTCAGGAATAAAATCAAGAGCTACTGAATTTATGCAATACCTTAAACCTGTTGGTTGTGGTCCATCATCAAATACATGACCTAAGTGAGCCGAACATTTAGAACAATGAACTTCTTTTCTTAAATAACCAATTTCATAATCATCACTGTAAGCAACGGAATTTTTTTCAAATGGCTTATAAAAACTTGGCCAACCGGAACCAGAATCGTACTTAGCAGTATGATCAAATAGCTTTGATCCACAACAAACGCAAACATATTCTCCCGGCTCTTTATTATCATTCAAATTCCCAGAGAAAGCAGGCTCAGTTCCATGCTGCTGGGTCACATAATAGGCCTCTGCTGAGATCTGCTTTTTTTCTTTATCTTGCTTTGACATTAATTTGTTAGAAGTATTTTTTTAAAGACATCTCCATAACCATTGGCAATTTCCATTTTAGAAGTATGGCCCTTTGCTCTGAGCATTTTATGGGCCATTGGTAAGTTATACCAAGGACAAAATGTAAAAAGGTGATGTTCAACATGATAATTTACATTCAGGGGGGCTAGAAAGTAGCTTAAATACCATGGCACTTTTGTCGTCCTGGTGTTTTTGAAGTCATCGCCACCTTCCACGCCTGAGTGTTCAGTGATACTTCTTATTCTATAAAAAAGGCTGAACAGAGTAATCATCGGTACCCACCATAAAAAAAGGTAAAGCCAAGGGTTGCCGCTTTGATAAAGAATTGTAAAAAGAATCAAGTTAGTTAAGAGAAATCCGTGCATTTTGCTTAAAAATCGTGAAATGTGAGCAGATAGGCTCAAGTTTGATCCCCAAGCAGACTTTAGCGCACCAAAGTATCTTCGTAGTCCTGCGACTCCAGTTAGATCCCTCGTAAATTTTCTGATGAGACTTGCTCTGGATGTCGGAAAAGCTTTTGTTAAACCTATGTCAGGATCTTTATCTGTTTCAGTGTATTTATGATGCTGTGAATGTATTTTTCGATAGGGAAAAGTATCAGTCATCACTGGAAAAGCGCAAAACCACTGTGATGCAAAGTCATTTAATTTTCTATTTTTATACATCAAACCATGGGCACCATCGTGCATAAGAACTGTCATTTGGAACTGCTTTGCTGCTACGATCACTGAAGAAATGATAAAAGTTAGGACATTAGGTAGATAAATGAATAAAGAAAAGGCGAAAAGAACCTGAGCCCACATTGAAATAATTGTCATTGTGGTTTTCCAATCTTTTTTTTCTCTTAAAATTGCAATTTCTTGATCGCTCAGAAGAGAATTGTAATCATTCATATGCTAATTATAACTAAGTGAGTTTTTTAGGAAAATTTTTCTTTCTTTTGATTTTTAAAGCCAGAAAGCTCCATTCTTTGTAAAAGATCTTTATCCATAGGTATATCTATATTAATTTCATCAAAGCCCTGTCTCATTTTTGATTTTCTTAGCTTTTCAAACTCCTCTGGCCCAAATGTTTTACCTGTCTCGTTGTATTCACTCAATAGAGCCTTGAATTCTGTAGCGATTTTTCTCGTTGAAAAAACTTCTGAAATAATGGATTTAAAATCTAGACTCTTTGATTTTATTAATTTGTCTGAAAGACAGCTTGAGAGTTTTGTAAACTTTTTAACTTCTTTTCGTTCTACAGATTTAGAAAAAAGATCATTAAACTTTTCCAGAATTAAATCTATCTGTCTTTCTTTAGATGAGAATGTATAACCCGCTATGTGAGGTGTGCCAAAAGCATTTGAGTGATTCATGAAAGAATAAATATCATTAGAGGAAATTTTTGGTTCATTTACCCAAACATCATTGAATATTGCTGATGATTTTGCTATTTCAGAATAATCAACTACCTCGCCTCTCGATGAATTAATTACTAATTTACTTTTCGGTCTCTGTTCTTTTGAGATTAAATTATGAGAGGGATATTTTCCTTCCTTTGAATATGAGCAATTGATGCTTAATACCTCACACGATAAAACTTTATTCAACTCATCTTCTGAATGATCATATAAGTAAGGATCATATATCTCTACTTTGAAACCAAGATTGCTTAAACTAGAATGAATTTTTTTTCCAACGTGGCCGTGACCCACTATGCCAACCGAACATGCTTCAAAATCATTTTCTAATATACAACTGAGCACATATTCAAAAACAGCTTGAGAATTTGAACCTTTGGCGGTTTGTATTAAACATTCACTATCATCTAATAAATTATTAGAAATATGATTTTCTCCAGAAGCAAAAGATCCGATAAATGAAATATTGGATTTTGAAATGAGCTCCTTGTTTACTTTAGTTGTAGTTCTAATAAAAAGAGCATCAGCATGTTTAATTGTTGAAGCATTTATTTTTTCGAAAGGCAAAAAATCGAAATCAATATTCTGGCCTTCAAAAGATTCTTCTGAAATAGGAATATTTTTATCAATTATTAGTTTTATCAATTTTTGCTTGAGGGCAAAATTTTGCTTTTAATCCATCCAAAAAAGGTATTGCCTTTGAGATTATATCTATCAAGAGCTAAATACAAATCATCCATTTCTTTGGGGTCAGAAAACATATCTTCTCTTGATTTCATTTTTGCTGTTTGATCTAACTCTTTTACAATTTTTGCAGGGTTCCCAGCTACAACAGCGTTTGGTGGCACATCCTTGGTGACTATCGCTCCAGCACCCACAATACTATTCTTACCTATCGTTACTCCTTTACAGATTACTGCTCTATCTCCAACCCAAACATTTTCTTCTAGTTTAATAGGTTCTGATTGTCCAACTGGTTGAGCTCTATCGTAAATATCGTGCCAATCTGAATCTGATACGTACGCATTGTTAGCAAACATGCAGGAGTTACCTATCTCAATGTTTGTAGCAGCAGAAATTCTAACTCCAGGGCTAATTAAACAAAAATCTCCAATAGTTATTTTTCCTTCATACCCGCCGCTTATCCAAGTAGTAAGATGAATATGAGCATCTGGTGAGGTAATAAGAGTCGCAAAATCACCCATTTTTATTCCTGTACCAAAAATTTGAACATACTTAACACCCATGATCATAGGAGCCTTTCCAAGGTAGTCAAATTGCGGTCTGATAATTTTTTCAATATAGAGTTTATCCAAAAACCAATGAATTCTTTTTAACCAAAATGGTCGATTATCTTTTCTAATTTTATAACTCCTGCTTAGGTGCTAAGTGATATGATAGCGTCCTTTTATGTCAAATACTGCTAGATTAATTTACGAGGGACCAGACAAAATTCTGCCCAAGGTTTCGTTTGAGCTCTCAAAATTCAGGCAATTAGCCATACCAATGTTTTTTTCTCAGCTTGCAGGACATGCAACAGGAATAATTGCAGCTCTGATGACGGGAAATTACAGCACCATAGATCAAGCTGCGGTAGCTACTGGAAATATGTTTTTTTTCCCAATCTCTATGGGATTGATGGGAACCTTATTCATTGTTACCGCAATGGTAGCTCAAAATTTTGGAGCCAATACTTTAGATAATGTTGGAAAAATAATACGCCAGTCTTTCTGGGTAAGTATTCCTCTGATTATTTTAGGAATTTGGGCAATGAGTCAATCTTCTTGGGCTTTTAACTTGCTTGGCACTCCTGAAGAAGTTAGAGAGATAACCAGAAAATATATGTATGGATTAATGATTGGGCTTCCCGCTTTATATTTTTTTCAACCTTTGAGGTCGATGAGCGAAGGTATAACAAAACCCCTGCCCATAACTTACATAAACCTTTTTATGGTAGCTGTGAATGCAATACTCAATTATGGATTCATTTTTGGCAAGTTTGGCTTACCTGAGTTAGGTGGTGCTGGTTGTGGGATTTCTTTTGCGGTATCAGCATGGCTATCTCTAATTACTTTAGCAACCTATATTTATACGAGCGATAATTACAAAGACTGCGGACTCTTTGACCAGTTTGACTTACCTGATTTTAAAATCATTAAAGAGATAGTTATTTTAGGGCTACCGATTGGGGGTACCCTTTTTGTCGAAATCAGTATGTTCAGTGGCTCTGGATTAATTTTAGGTCAACTAGGGGCTGACGTAATAGCTAGTCATTCCATTGCCATGCATGTTTCAACAGTGACATTCATGATACCGCTAGCTATTGGCTTAGCAGCTTCTGTGAGGGTTGGAAATCTAGTAGGCGCAAATGCTTCTCAGGATTCTAGATTTGCAGCCTTTTGTGGAATAGGATTTTCAATAGCTCTAGCCTTTATTAATGCTGCAATTTTGATTCTTTATGGTGAATACCTTGCAAGTTTTTTTAATCCCAATAGCTTGATAATTTCTTTAGCTTCTACCCTCTTAATTGTTGCAGCCATCTTTCAAATCACCGATGGCATTGCATTTAGCGGTATGGGCGCATTAAGGGGTTACAAAGACACAAGAGTCCCTCTTTTGATAATGATAATAGCGTATTGGGTCGTAGGTATGCCACTTGGTTACAACATATCCTTAACAGATAATATTATTGAACCCATAGGAGCGCTTGGTATGTGGATTGGAATGGCAGCAGGAATGTTCATTTTATCTATCTTGGTCCTTTGGAGATTGAATTTAGTATCCAGGACTTCCACTCAGTTCCAACAATCTTATGAAAATAATTGACGCAAAAGGCCTTAAATGTCCTGAGCCTCTTATGCTTTTACATAAGGCAATTTATGAAGTTGAAAGCGGTGAGGAAGTTCGCTTAATTTCTACCGATCCCATGAGTGTTCCTGATGTTAAGAAATTCTGTGAATACTTAGAGCATAAATTGAAAGAAATAAAGGAATCAGATAATCTATTTGAATTCACGGTTATAAAAAAATGAAAAAACTCATCTTAAGCTCGATGATCTACATGGTTTTGTCTGTAATGTTGATCCTAGCTGTAGTCCAGCTTTTTTCTTAAATCAAGGGAGATAAAATAATGGGAGAAATGTCAAAAGAAATTAGGTCTGAAATCAACTCGGATGGATTATTAACTTTATCCATTTCCTCTTCGGAAATTCCAAAACCAAAAGATCATGAAGTTTTAATTAAGGTTGAAGCTTCTCCAATAAATCCATCAGATCTTGGATTATTAATAAGTTTTGCTGCTGATGTCACATCCTTAAAAGTTGAAGGCGAAGGAGATGACAAGAAAGCAACAATGAACGTTCATCCAAAACTACTGAGGACCATGCAAGCAAGATTAGATAAATCAATGCAAGTTGGGAATGAAGGTGCTGGAGTAGTCATTGATGCAGGAAAAGATGCCAAGGAAATGATTGGCAAAACAGTTGGTGTTGCTGGTGGAGCAATGTACTCACAGTATAGATGTTTACCTGCGCAGAGTTGTCTTGTGATGCACGAGGGAACATCATCTAAGGATGCTGCTTCTTCATTTGTGAACCCTCTTACTGCCCTAGGGTTTATTGAAACCATGAAAATGGAAAATCACTCTTCTCTTGTTCATACTGCTGCTGCTTCAAACTTAGGTCAGATGCTAATTAAGATTTGCTTGGCAGATAACATTCCTCTGGTGAACATAGTAAGAAAAGAAGAACATGAAAAATTACTAAAAGGTCTGGGGGCTACTCATGTTTGTAACTTTACGAACGACAATTTTATGGAAAGTCTAATTGATGCAATAGCTGAAAATAACGCCACTCTTGGATTTGATGCAACAGGTGGAGGCAATGAAGGTAAATTAGCCGGTCAGATATTATCTGCTATGGAAACTGCTGCAAATAGAAATATGAAAGAGTACAGCCGTTATGGTTCAGATACTTACAAACAAGTTTACATTTATGGTGGCTTAGACCCTACTCCAACAGTTTTAAATAGATCTTATGGACTGAATTGGGGGCTTGGCGGATGGCTTCTGACTCCCTTTATTGCAAAAGCAGGAAATGAAATTTTCCAAAAGATGAGGAAACGCGTGGCTGATGAGATTACAACAACTTTTGCTAGTAACTATACTAAAGAGGTTTCTCTTTCTGAGATGTTGGATGCAGAATCAATTCTGACTTACGCAAAACAGGCTACTGGGGAGAAGTATTTAGTTACACCTCATAAATAAGACTAAGTTCGAATCCGATCAATTACTAAACCTAAAGTCAGTAATAGAAAAAAAAGGATTAGTCTTAAATCGTTTAAGAGAGGCGTCTCTACCGGTATAGCTATTGTTTTCTCTAAGGCTTCTATTTTATAAAGATGTCTTTCATCAAAAATTGGGTTTAAGCCAATTTCCAACATATCCTTTCTACTCCTATACCTTACGAAAGCAACGTTATCCCAGTGCTCCATGCCTTCGGCAGACACAATGTCCATAGCTGGGAAGAAAACTTCTGAGAAAAAAACTGGATGAGATGCTCTTTTAAACATTTCAGGATACATGTATTCCATGTAGTAATTCATAAGATTTGAAGAGGATGCTCCTTTGCCTGTTGCTGGCATTGTTTCTGGAGATTCGTTGTAGTCTAAAAAGTTAACCATGAAGAAATCTTTTCCGTCGTCTTCTTCCATAAATTTTCTTAAACGTTGAATGCTTTGTTCATCGTTGGCGCTTCTTTCAGAAATGACTTTCATAAAGGAATCAATCTCCTCATCATTCAATGGGCCTGAAAGATTTGAGTACCAGATAAAAAAAATCGAATAAAAGAAAATGAAAAAATACCAATGGAAATTTTTCATACTAGTTTGCTTATTTCTTCTCCTATTTTGGCAGGGCTTCTAGTTGTATGAACTCCAGCCTTTTCAAGAGCTAGGAATTTATCTTCTGCTGTTCCTTTTCCACCAGCAATTATTGCTCCGGCATGTCCCATTCTTTTTCCGGGTGGAGCACTAACCCCCGCAATATATGCAACCACAGGTTTGGATACATTAGACTGAATGAACTCAGCAGCCTCTTCTTCGGCAGTTCCTCCTATTTCACCAACCATGACGATTCCTTTTGTTTCAGAATCTTCTTCAAAAAGCTGCAAAATATCAATAAAACTTGACCCTGGAATGGGATCTCCGCCAATTCCGACACAACTACTTTGACCTAAACCAGCTTGAGTGGTCTGATCAACAGCTTCATAAGTTAAAGTTCCCGATCTTGAAACAATCCCTATTTTCCCGGGCTTATGAATATACCCGGGCATGATTCCAAGTTTGCATTGATCTGGTGTAATTACGCCAGGGCAGTTTGGACCAATAATTCTGCAACCTGCAGAGTCAGCATTTTGTTTTAACTTCATCATATCCAGAGTAGGTATTCCTTCAGTAATACAAATGATCAACGGAATTTCTGCATCAATAGCCTCTTGAACAGAATCTTTACAAAACTTAGCAGGAACAAAAATTATTGTTGCGTCTATTTCCAACTCTTGTTGAGCCTCTTTTGTAGAATTAAATACAGGAAGATCTAAATGACTTCCTCCACCCTTTCCTGGAGTTACCCCTCCAATGATGCTTGTCCCATACTCAATAGCTTGGGAACAATGCAATGTGGCTTGAGAACCGGTGAAGCCCTGACAAATTACTTTAGTATCTTTGTTGACGAGGATGCTCATTTAACTATCTCAGCAGCCTTTTCTGCAGCTTCAGATAATTCAGATGCAGCTATAATATTTAAATTAGTTTTACCCAGCATTTCCTTTGCGATCTCAGAATTATTCCCTTTCAGTCTGACAACTACCGGAACATCTACACCCACTCCCTCTACAGCAGAAATTATTCCATCAGCCACCACATCGCACCTTACAATGCCGCCAAATATATTTACTAGTATTGCTTTTACGTTCTCATCTTCTAAGATGATTTTAAATGCCTCTGCAACCCTTTTTTCATCAACTGCACCGCCAACATCCAAAAAATTTGCTGGCTCTCCTCCAGCTAATTTAATAATGTCCATGGTTGCCATTGCGAGACCTGCTCCGTTAACTAAACAACCAATGTTTCCTTCAAGGGACACATAGTTTAGATCCCATTCAGAAGCTCTTAACTCCTTTTCTTCCTCTTGAGAGATATCTCTTAATTCTAAAATTTCATCCTGTCTAAACAGAGCATTAGAATCGATATTAATTTTTCCATCTAAGCATACTAAGTTGTCCGATCCATTAAGGACGAGTGGGTTAATCTCAACTAAAGATAAATCTTTTTCGAAAAAAAGTTTGACCAAGTTTCTGAAGATATCTTTGAATTCTTTTGTTTGTTCTTCAGATAATTCAAGACCTTCTGCAAGAGGCAAATGATCTTCATTTCCTACTGATGGAGACTTAAGAAAGACTTTAAATATTTTTTCGGGATGATCCTCTGCCACTTTCTCTATGTCCATGCCTCCCTCAGGAGAAGCCATAACTGCTAGGGATCTTGTTGATCTATCTATTACCGCCCCAAGATAAAATTCTTTTTTTATCTCAGTACACTCCTCTACTAAAATACAAGATACTGGCTGGCCCTGATCATCTGTCTGGTAAGTTACTAACTTATTGTTTATCCACTTGTCAGCGAATTCTTCAACTTCTTTTAAGTTATCCGTTACTTTCACCCCGCCTGCTTTTCCTCTTCCTCCTGCATGAACTTGAGCTTTGACAACCCAATTTTTATCAGAAATTTCTTTTGCAGAGGCTAATACTTCTTCGGTTGTGTTTGCAGTTAAAAAGTTAGGAACGGGAAGTCCGTACTCTTTGAAAATCTGTTTTGATTGGTATTCGTGAATGTTCAAGCTTTCATTATAAAGCTCTTTTCACTAATTTTTTCTTTATTTCGTTAATTGCCTTTGTGGGGTTAAGACCCTTAGGACATACGGAAACACAATTCATGATTCCATGACATTTGAAGACACTGAAGGCATCTTCAAGTTGATCAAGTCTCTCTTCAGTTGCAGTATCCCTGCTGTCGCTAATAAATCTGTGAGCCTGAAGAAGAGCTGCAGGACCCAAAAACTTGTCAGGATTCCACCAAAATGAAGGACAAGCTGTTGAACAACATCCACACATAATGCATTCATAAAGCCCATCTAGTTTTTCTCTTTCTTCAACAGTTTGCTTTATTTCTCTTTCTGGTTTTTCTTCATCGTTGATCAAATAAGGTTTGATCTTTTTGTATTGATCTACAAACTGTTTCATATCAACTATCAGATCTTTTATAACTGGTAGACCTGGCAAAGGCCTGAGAACAATTTTGTTGCCTTTCAAAGCCTCAGAAAGCGGAGTGATGCAACCCAATCCATTCTTTCCATTAATATTCATTCCATCCGAGCCGCATACACCTTCTCCGCAAGATCTTCTAAAAGATATGCTTGGATCTTGTTCTTTTGCCATATTCAAAAGATCCAAAACCATAATGTCTTGCCCTTCAGGAATATCTATTGATAAATCTTGCATGTAGGGCTTTTTTCCGCTGTCAGGGTCATACCTATAGATAGAAAGATTAATTGAGGAAATAGATTTTGAGGCAATTGCATCCATCTTAATAACTTCTCACAATTGGCTGAAAGGCCTGAACAGTTTTAGGACGGAAATTGACGTCTCTTTTAGTCACTTCCTTTGTATCAGCAAAATAAATAGAGTGTTTCAACCAATTCTCATCATCTCTTTCTTGGAAGTCATCCCTAGCGTGAGCGCCTCTACTTTCTTTTCTTTCATTAGCACACACAGCAGTAGCTTGCGCAACTTCTATTAAGTTCAGAAGCTCCAATGCCTCGACTCTAGCCGTATTAAACCTGGACGATTTATCCGTTAAGTGTATGTTTTGTGTTTTCTCTCTAATGTTCTCTAACTCAACTAACCCCTTCTCCATTAGGTCCCCAGTTCTAAATACACCAAAGTTTAATTGCATATTTTTTTGTAACTCAGCTTTTACAGTTGCAACATCCTCGCCAGTTGAACTGATATTTACCCTATTTAAATTAATCAAAGCTTGATCAATGTCGTCATTGGTAGCCTTAGATAAAGTTATTCCATCTTTGAGTGCATTTTCGATATGAAGCCCAGCAGATCTTCCAAAGACTATAAGATCTAAGAGAGAGTTTCCACCCAGTCTATTGCCCCCGTGAACAGAGACGCAAGCTGCTTCTCCTGCCGCATAGAGACCGTGTACTACATTGTCAGTTCCGTCTGTTGCTTGAGTAAGTACTTGACCATGAACATTGGTTGGTATTCCTCCCATTGCATAGTGGCAAGTTGGCACTACAGGAATAGGATGTTCAACGGGATCAACGTGAGCAAATGTTTTAGAAAGTTCTGTTATACCTGGGAGTCTTTTATGAACAATCTCAGGTCCCAAATGATCCAATTTAAGGTAAACGTGATCTGCATCGGGGCCACATCCTCTGCCTTCAAGAATTTCTAACATCATTGATCTTGCAACTACATCTCTACTAGCAAGATCTTTATAATTTGGTGCATATCTTTCCATGAATCGTTCACCATCTTTATTCACCAGGTAACCGCCCTCACCTCTGCATCCTTCAGTAACTAGAGTGCCGTGACCATAGATGCCAGTAGGATGGAACTGCCACATCTCCATGTCTTGAACTGGGAAGCCGGCTCTTAGAACCATTCCAGTTCCATCGCCAGTGTTGATCATCGCGTTTGATGTCGTTTGGTATATCCTTCCAGCACCGCCTGTTGCCAAAACTGTAGCTTTAGATTTTAGAAAATAAGGCTCTCCCGTTTCTATTTCGAAAGCTATGACTCCAACGACTTGATTATCTCCATTTTTAACCAGATCGACTGCAAACCATTCACTTAGAAAATTTGTTCCGGCTTTAAGGTTTGCTTGATAAAGAGTATGCAAAAGAGCATGGCCGGTTCTATCTGCGGCTGCGCACGTTCTCTCTGCTTGACCGCCTTTCCCGTAATCCTTTGATTGGCCTCCAAAAGCCCTCTGATAAATTTTTCCTTCCTCTGTTCTAGAAAAAGGTAATCCCATATGCTCAAGTTCAAAAACTGCTTTGGGACCTTCTTGACACATGTACTCGATAGAATCTTGATCGCCAATAAAGTCCGAACCTTTAACAGTGTCGTACATATGCCATCTCCAGTCATCATCCGGATCAGCACTTTGTATTGCACAAGTAATGCCTCCTTGAGCGGAAACTGTATGTGATCTTGTTGGGAAAACTTTTGAAACTACAGCAGTTTTGAAACCTGATTGGGCTAATTGCAAGGAAGCCATCAAGCCAGATCCACCGCCTCCTACGACAATTCCATCAAACTCTAGTACTTTCAGTTTACTTGCGTCTAATTCCTCACCTTTTCCATTCATTGCCATAGAGTTAACTCACTATTAATAAAATTCCTACCGTAATTGAACCTAAAACTTGTATCCAACATAAAGCTAGAAAAGAATTTTTTACAAATCCTGATACGTTTCCTAAAAGCCTAGATGTCAAATAATCATGTGCAATATTCAACATTCCAGACATTGCATGATAGGAAATTGAAACGAGTATCAAGAAAGTCCAAAACCTAAACAAAATGTTGTCAAATAATGCCGTTAAATCCGAAAAATTAACAGGTTCAACCTGAAACCAATAGAAGGATATAACCAAAAAATAGAGTGCCTGAAAAACTGCGGTAAGTCTTATGACAAAGAACTCAAAAACTCCAGTTCTCTTAAATGTTCTTAACTTGGTTACCATATTAAAATGCTAAAAATTACAGTCATAACTAAAAATAAAAGATAAACAATCATTGCGCTATATCTAGAGGCTTTGAGTGTCTCCCAATATCCAAAATCCAATGCTAAATGTCTTAACCCAGAGAAAAAGTGATAAACAATTGCAGCGACGTATAAAGTCAATGCTGATTTCATGATGAAATGAGCCATTAGAGCTGACGCATAATCAAACCCCTCTTGCGATTGAATTGCAACTAATACCAATGAAACAAAGGGGAAGGTTAAGAAAAATAAAATGACTCCAGAAATTCTATGCGAAATAGAGGACAATGCAGTGATTGGAAACTGAATTGTAAATAAATTTAAATTAACTGGCGGTTTTGACATTTTATTTTTTGGAGGGCAAGAGAATTATAATGCTTAAAATAAAACGATCAACGCCTTCTTATCCTTGCCCTCTTTTTTAATTGTCTTTCTGTCAACTTATTCTTTTTGTCTTTAAAAGGATTGTCATCAGTCTTATAAAAAATTTTGATTGGAACTCCCTTTAAATCCAGTTCTTTTCTGAATTGTTTTTCTATGTATTTCGTGTAGGAATTACTGATATCTTTGAGTTTATTACCATGAATTGAAATGGTGAAAGGTCTATTCGATTGCAATTGGACAAATTTGAGGTTTGGTCTAAATCTTCCTGAAATTGGCGGTGGATTTTTTTCTACAATTCTTTCTAAAATTTCATTTAATTCTTTTTTTGATACTTTGTTTCTTGAATTTTTTATGATTTTAATTAACCCTCTGACTAAAGCCTTAGTTCCTATATTTTTTTTTGCAGAAATAAATTTACTTTCTAAATGACTCGCAAAAGACAACCTTCTATTAATTTCTTTTTTAAGGATTAATTTATCTGATTTACTTAGATTCTCGCTTTTATTTAAACCTATAACGATTGGCTTCCCTGAAGTAAGGCATAGGGAGATAATTTGAAGATCTTGATCTGAAATGGACTGGTGAACGTCTATCAAAAAAACGACTCCATCAACATTTTTTAGGGTGTTTATTGATTCTCTGGTGATCAGATTATCTATTTGATCGTTTAATTTACTTTTCCTTTTTATCCCCGCTGTATCAGTAAGAATAATTTCAGCCTTATTTATATCTAATTTATGTGAAATTGAATCTCTTGTTGTGCCTGCTGATTTATCTACTAAAGATCTTTCAGCTTGGAGAAGTTTATTAAAAAAGGTTGATTTTCCGGCATTTGGTTTACCAATTATTCCAACTCTCAAATTACTTTGCTTACCCTCTTCTGCCTGCTCTCTTGAAGGGAGAATTTCTTCTATTTTCTTCTCAAGGGTTCTTATTCCCTGTTTTTTTGTTACTGATATTTCAATAATATTTTGTAATCCTTCCTCGTAATAAAGATCTTTATTATTTTCGCTTTCTTTTAAATCACATTTATTCAAAACAGGAATAAAAGGGACAGATGCTTTTCTTATGTAATTTAAGATCTCTGCATCTATTTTTGATAAATTGGTTGATGAATCAAATAACGCAATAATTAAGTCAGATTCTTCACATGAACTTAACGATGACTTTGTTACAGCAAAATCAATCTCATTGTTAGTTAAGCCAATTCCACCAGTATCAACAAGAACATAACTGCTATGGTTAATAATTAAATTTGCGTATTGTTTGTCTCTGGTAAGACCTTCTATATTTGCAACAAGGGATTCGTTGTTTCCTAATAAAGCATTAAACAGGGAGGATTTTCCCACATTTGGTTTGCCCAATATCGTAATAATTGGTTTCATAACTGCTTTAAGGTTTATTTTACAGAAAGTAAAAAGGAAGCGCCTTTCGAATCAACTCCGAACAGGAAGTTATCCTGAGAGAATAATGAAACTAATTTATTTTTAGTTATCTGTATTCTGCCAACTAAACTACCAGTTTTTAAGTCTACAAAGTGAAGAAAGCCCTCTAAATCTCCAACAACCAGATTATTTTTGTATCTAATAGGTTTTGTTAATTCTCTGTATTTGAGTTCAGAATTTTTCCATTCTAAGT
This sequence comes from uncultured SAR86 cluster bacterium, assembly GCA_902529935.1. Taxonomy (GTDB): domain Bacteria; phylum Pseudomonadota; class Gammaproteobacteria; order Magnimaribacterales; family AG-339-G14; genus CACNYO01. The sequence goes on from CABZYK010000001.1 coordinate 20,729, forward strand.
CACCATCCACAGTCCGATGTGAAAAAATTTCATCGTATTGATCAACGAAGAAAATATCACCTCGATAAGAAATAAAATCTTGAAAGATTGATGAATCTTGTCTCCATACTGTTCTGCTTGATTGAATTTCAATAGCAGAAATACTTCCTTGATAGGCAGCTCCTATTGCTAATCCCGAGGTTACTATCGGTTTAGCATCGACATCTATTATCCTTTCAAATTCTGAACTTGCTTCGCTTAAAGTTAAAGGAATTTCCCATCTAACTACTCCTGAATCTGGATCAATCATAGCTAAGTTTCCGTTGGCAAAACCTATGAATAGCATATTGTTAGAAAAATAAGGTTCTGACGTACCTCTCAGAGTCAATTGAGGAATTACTGCCAAATACTCCCATTTAAATTCCCCGGTTTTAAAATCTAATGCTGTTATTCTTCCATCAACAGATTGCACGGCAACAATTCTCCCATTTGCAACCGGAGAAGACAGAACTTCTGTATTGACGCTAGACTGCCATTTCAATTCACCGTTTTCATCATCCAAAGCAAAAACATCCCCATCTGAAGAAGCAGCAAACAATGTTCTAAAACTATGTCCCAAACCAGCAGAAAGACTATTGGAAATTTCTTTTTTCCAAATTTCTTGACCGTTTCTTATATCGCCTTTGATTAAAAAACCTTCGGAAGTTATGTAGTAGAAAAAATTATCATCAAAGTGAATATCAAACCTTCCAAAAATAGGATTCTTTAGAATTTTCTTTTTCCAAAGAATTTCACCGCTAACCTCAGATTCTATTTCTTGCAAGGGAGTAGGCAGATTAATTTCCTCTCCATCTGATTCACAACCCAGCAAAACAAAAAAAGTAATCAATAAAACTATTAAATTTGCTATTTTCATGAAATTTAAGATGACGGGAGAAGTGATAATTTTATATTCATCAACTCTATGAATCCTTGATCACCTGTTGCCTTTATAGCCTCTTCGTAATATGTGTTTGCTGCTTCATATGATTCTTCAAAGCTTGCTATATCTCCTAATAACTCAAGTCTTTTAGGTTCATAAAAATCCAATCTTGGAGCTAAATTTTTCTTAGCTTCGTCAAAATCTCTTTCTTGGATCAAAATATATCCTAATCTTATAACAGCAATATCGTGCAGCGGGTTATTAGAGTTATCGGCAGTTCTGATTATCTTAGTAAGTTTTCCTTTTGCTAAATCAAGATTGGCTTCGTCGAAAGCTTTCTTAGCAACTAAGAGATCAGATGCTGTCTCGTAAACTGTTTTTTCGATGCTAGACTGCGCTGAATCCATTTGCATCATGAAATCCTCTAGGGTTGATTCCGCATTATTAAAAGATTCAATAATATTTTGATAAGCTTCAAAAGCTTCAGACAATCTTTCTTCGTTTTTATTTTGGAAGTATAGATAGATAAAAAATGCAGCAATTATAAGACCTAAAACAAGAGTTATTGATATTGCATTAGATTTTATCCAAGCAAAAAAACCAGATAGTCTCGCTTCTGCAGATGAACTAAACGGATCTTCATTCATTTTTTAGCTCTTTAACTAGTTGATCATATTCAAGAGTGAGTTGATCCTCATCCTCTTTTAATTTTTTTAGTGAAAAGTTTTTTGACCTCACTTCTTCCGGGCCGATTATAACCGCAAAATCAATATTATTCTTGTCAGCTTTTTTCAGCTGATTTTTTAGTGAAGATTGATAACCAGAGAATAAAACTCTTAAATCTTTATTATCTTTTCTTAACTCTTGTGAGAGCTTAAGCCCATCTGAAACATAGCTTTCATCGGTAAGTATTATTTGAAGAGACGATGAAGAAGTTGATTCGTTTGCTTGAGTAATCAAAGCAAGTCTATCCAGACCAATCGAGAAACCAGCAGCCGGACAATCTCTTCCACCAAGTTGTTTGGATAATCTGTCGTACCTTCCCCCTCCACAAAAAGTGTTTTGACTTCCGAGATCTGGAGATGTCCATTCAAAAACGAGGTCGTTGTAGTAATCGAGACCTCTGACTAATTTCTCGTCTTCTATATACGATATTCCTAAATCATTAAGGCCTTCTTTGATCAACTCATAATTGTCAGCTGATTTTTGACTTAAAAATGAGGATATTTTGGGCGCATTTTTAATCACTTTTTGAGTTTCTTCATTTTTAGAATCTAAGATTCTCAGAGGATTAGTTTCAAGTCTTTTTAAGCTATCCTCATCAAGAGCTTCAGAGAAATCACTTAAATACTTCTTTAAGTCTGAAGCATATTTTTTTTGAGATTCCTCATCACCGAGAGAGTTGATATTTAGTGAAACATTGCTCATTCCAAATCTTTGGAAAATTTCATTTGCCATCATCAGCAACTCAAGGTCTGCCTCAAACCCTCTGACGCCATATGTTTCTGCGCTTACTTGAAAAAATTGCCTTGACCGACCCTTTTGAGGTCGTTCATATCTAAACATTGGACCCGCGTAAGACAACTTAATTGGACCTAAATCAAGCAAACCTGAATCAATGGCAAACCTCAGGCAACCTGCTGTGCCCTCTGGTCTTAGAACTAAATCCTCACCCTTCCTGTCTTGAAAGGTAAACATTTCCTTATTGACTATGTCTGTTTCTTCTCCAACAGATCTGATAAAAAGTTCTTTCTTCTCTACTATTGAAGTTTCAATCTCTTTAAAAAAATAACTATTAAAAATGGTTTTTATTTCATTTAGTAGATTTGATTTATGCTCAAACTCACTCGGATCCAGATCATTAAAACCTCTGGGCTTTGTTACTTTCGACATAATCTAACCTTTAGCAATTATTTTTTTATTCGCAATCTCAATAGATTTTACTTTATCTCTGATTTGTTTTTCCAAATGCTCTACGAGATTTTCATTACCTATTTTATGGTCAGGCTCTCCATCAATGTAAATCAAATTATTTGGATCTGCCCCAGTTATACCGACATGAGCTGCTTTAGATTCCCCGGGTCCATTCACATAACAACCAATTACAGCAACATCAATATTTTCCCTTATATCCTCTAACCTTGCTTCTAATTGATTCATAGTTTCAATTACATTGAAATTTTGTCTTGAACAGCTTGGGCAAGCTATAAAATTTATTCCCTTTGATCTCAGTTTTAAGCTTTTTAATAAATCAAAACCTACTTTTATTTCGTCAACGGGATCAGATGCAAGTGACACCCTGATTGTATCCCCTATTCCATCCATTAATAATGCACCCATAGCTATGGATGATTTAACTGTGCCAGATCTGAACCCACCTGCTTCTGTGAGACCAAGATGTAATGGTTGTTTTATCATTTCTGCAATAATCCTATAGCTTTCTACCATCATGCCAACATCAGATGCCTTGATGCTGAGCTTAAAATTTTGAAAATTAAGAGATTCCAATATATCCACGTGATTCATGGCTGATTCGACCAAGGCTTCAGGTGTGGGCTCACCATATTTTTTTTGTAGTTTTTTCTCTAAAGAACCAGCATTGACGCCAACTCTAATTGGAATATCTTTATCTTCCGCACATTTAACTACCTCTTTAACTCTATCGATGTTGCCAATATTGCCAGGATTAATTCTTAAGCAATCGGCTCCGTTTATAGCAGCCAGAATACCCATCTTATAATCAAAGTGTATATCTGCGATGAGAGGAACATTGGAATCTTTTTTTATCAACTTGAAAGCCGTTGCTGCTTCTTCATTTGGTACAGAAATTCTGACTAAATCTGCTCCAGCATCTTCAAGCTTTTTTACTTGATCTAATGTCGCTTGGACATCCTCTGTTTTAGTGTTCGTCATGCTTTGAACACTAATTGGGGCATCGCCACCAATTTCTACATTGCCAACTTTAATTTTTAGAGAATTTCGTCTTTTAATCTTTAAAAAGTTCAACAACTACTCCGTTCTCAAATAGAAAGTGAGCATAATCGGTGTATTGACTCACAGTTTCTGAAAAATCTATATTTTTTCCGTTCAAGTATATCTTCACAGATGGAGAGTGTCCTATTTTAAATTTGAAAGGGCCATAACCAGTTACTTCATAAAGACCTGTTTGAAGAAGTTCAAACAAAAGAATTTGCTCATTATCAATAATTTCTACCCAACTTTCGCCTTGGACTATTATTTCAATTTCACTAACATTATCATCTGAGAGAATTTTCTTATCATCCCCCTCAAAGTCAATATCAATGGTTGGAACATCTGGATCTTGATCAAAAACTAATTGGTCTTCAAGAATATTATTTGGAATATTTACATCGTTCTCTATAGCGCTTTCAGAAACTAACTCTTCATTAATAATTTCTTGATCGTCTGAAATATTTTCAATAGAACTGACATCTTTTTTTTGATCATCACCTCCAAATATCAAGTATGAAAGAATTATCAAAGAAAAAATAATAATTGAAAGAATAGCAATCCTTCTTTCCATCAACTTAGATACAAAATTAGAAAAAAAGTTCTCCGATGATTCTTGATCTTCATTTTCATTAGAAATATTTTTTTCCTTCAAAAATTTTTCATATTTTTCAAGAATTATTGAAGGTTCTTGACCGTAAAATGAACAATATTTCTTGATTTGTGATTTAGCAAAAATAGGCGCTGGCAGTTCATCAAAATTTAATTCCTCTATGGCTAAAAGAAATTTTTCTGGAATATTTAATTTAGTAGAAATCTCATGTAATGAAATTCCTTTTTCTTCTCGGAATTTTGCTAGGTCAAAATCCAAAGTTCTCTCTAGAAAAGATCATTCATGATAGCAATCTCTCTTTCAGCTGACTGCAAAGAATCAGAGCCATGCACAGCATTCTCTCCCAAAGAAGTAGCAAATGATTTTCTTAGTGTTCCTTCATCAGCTTCAGCTGGGTTAGTAGCTCCCATCAATTCTCTGTACTTAGAAACAACGTCATCTCCTTCTAAAACCTGAATGACGCAATCACCGGATGTCATAAAATCAACAAGCTCACCATAAAAAGGTCTTTCAGAATGCTCTGCATAAAAGTTTTCTGCTATTTCTCTATCCAAAGTAAGGCGTTTAGATTTAGTAATTTTTATTCCCGATTCTTTTATCTTTTCATTTATATCTTCAATGAAGCCATTCTTTACAGCATCGGGCTTAATTATGCATAAAGTGTTTTCCATATTTCCTCCTTAAGAATTAGTCTTTTTCATCAATCCAAGTTGCCTGAATTGCTTCTAATATCTTTTCATTTGATCTGTCTGGGTCATCGGTAAAATCATCCAAATCTATGACCATTTTTCTTAAATCAACAAACAAAATTTTTTCTGGATCAGTTTCAGAGTGCTTTTCAATAAGTTCATCGACGATTTCATAAATATCTGTCCAAAGCATTTTGTCAAAGATTAGAAACTATTTAAGCTCCGCAAATGGTTTGTTAGAAAATGTAAAACTTTCACCGCATCCACACTCATTTTCAACATTGGGATTTTTAAAGACTAAATTATGATTTACGCCTTCTTGAATAAAATCCAATTCTGTACCTTTGAGGAAAATCAAGCTTGTGTCTTTGATATAAACATCAACACCGAAGAAATTTCCATGGTAATCATTAGGATCTTCATCTTTTACGTAATCTAGATTGTAAGCATATCCTGAGCATCCAGAGTCTTTTAAAGATATTCTAATTCCATTTGAGCCTGGATTAGACTTCATCATCTCAACAAGATGAGTTGCTGCAGAGCTAGAGACACTGAAATCGTCCTTACTGAGAGACTTCTTATCTTCTGCCTCTAAATTATGCTTATTTGGATGTAATTCTGAAACCATATTGATAGTATATCGTGGAAACTGGATTGTAATATCATTAGAGAGATTTCTTAACTGGCAACTAAGTCTAGACCTTTGCTCAAGACCCCATGCCTTATCAAGCATATCTTCCTCGTCATCGGATGATTCTTCCAAAGTATCGAACCCTTCAGTAACAATTACGTGACAGGTAGTGCATGCACATGACATCTCACAAGCATGTTCTACTAAGATATTATTATCGAGTAAATTTTCGCAGACTGACTTAGAGGGTTCAGCTTCTACAACTGCTCCTTCAGGACATATCTCTGCATGTGGCAAAATAGTTATCTTGGGCATTAGTCATTATTTCTTAAACTCTTAAAGTCATCTATTGCGCGATGAATTGCCTCTTCTGCGAGCACACTACAGTGAATTTTAATTGCGGGTAATTCTAAAATATCGACAATTTCTTGATTAGAAATAGCTTGAGCCTCCTCCAAAGTTTTGCCCTTAAGCATGTCAATTAATTGTCCGCTTGATGCAATAGCTGAACCACAACCATATGTTTTGAACCTGGCATCTACTATTCTGTTTTCGCCATCAATATTCTGGCATTTTATTTGAAGTTTCATGACATCTCCGCAGGCTGGAGCACCAACGATTCCAGTGCCTACTCGATGAAAATCTTCATCGCCTGGCTTCCATCTACCAACGCTGGCCTTTTCAGGATTATTTAAAGTTTCTTCAAATTTATCTACTACTTTTTGTGAATATGCCATTTTTATCCTCTTTAGCTATTAAGCCCACTCTATTTTATCTAAATCTACTCCATCTTGATACATTTCCCACAGAGGAGAGATTTCTCTCAATCTTTCAACTGACGACTTAACAAGCAAAGCAGTTTCCTTTACATCTTGTTCAGTAGTATATCTACCAAAAGAAAATCTAATAGAGCTATGGGCTAGCTCATCTTTCCTTCCAAGCGCTCTGAGAACATAGGAAGGTTCTAGGCTCGCTGAAGTACATGCAGACCCAGAAGAAACTGCAATTGATTTGAGAGCCATAATTAGAGATTCTCCCTCAACAAAATTAAAAGATATATTCAATATGCCAGGGAATTTGTTTTTTGAATCTCCATTGACATAGATTTCCTCAATATCTTTCACTTCTTCCCAAAAAATTCTTTTAAGATTTTCTAGCTTTCTTAAGTCATCATCCATTTGTTGATGAGCTATCCTAGCTGCCTCTCCTAAACCTACTATCTGGTGTGTAGCTAAAGTACCAGATCTAAAACCTCTTTCGTGACCGCCTCCATGAAATAAAGGCTCTAATCTGACTCTGGGTTTTCTCCTAACAAATAATGCGCCCACACCCTTGGGGCCATAAAATTTATGAGCTGATATTGATAAAAGATCAATTTTGTTGGAAGACATATTAATAGAGATTTTGCCTATACTTTGGGCTGCATCAACATGGAAGATTATTCCTTTGCTTCTAGTTAATTCACCTATTGAATCAATATCAGTAATCGTTCCTAATTCATTGTTCATATGCATGAGTGACACTAAAATTGTTTTATCAGTGATTGCTTCAGCAACTTGTTCAACAGTGATCTCTCCTGATGAGTTTGGTTCCAAGTATGTAACTTCGAAACCCTCTTCTTCAAGTTGCCTAAAGGGATCAAGAACTGCTTTATGTTCTATTTTTGAAGTGACGAGATGATTGCCTTTGTTATTATAGAATCTTGCTGCGCCTTTGATTGCTAGGTTATCAGATTCAGTTGCACCTGAAGTCCAAATAATTTCTCTAGGATCACAACCAATTAATGATGCAAGGTTATTTCTTGCCTCTTCAACTGCTTCGTCGGCTTTCCAACCGAAGGAGTGAGATCTGGAAGCAGGATTTCCAAAATTCCCATCAAAAGACATAAAGTCTGTCATCTTTTTAACAACGCCTTCTTCTACGGGAGTAGTTGATGCATAATCTAAATAAATTTGTTTCAAAATTACCTACCAATAAATTTGTGTGTATTCTATTCTCATTCAGGTACAGAGTAAAGAAAAAAGGTACATTAATAGACTACTTTATAACTTTTAATTATAAAGGGACTAGAAAATAGATCAAATACCTATATTTCATGACTCTTAGAAGATCTTCTTTATCTTCATATGTACCTTTGAAAAAAAATAAGGTACACTCTAATCAAATAAAAATGATTATAGGTACAGAATCATGAGCAAAAACAAGTATCTTTACAAAAGGCATAATACTTGGTGGGTAAAACTTTCAGTTCCAAAAATTTTAAGAGATAAGTTAGGTTATGATCTAAGACAAACTACAGGAACCTCAAATTTAGATGAGGCTATTAAAAAGAGAGATCAAATTGTCCAAGAGTTTAGAGACATTATCAATACTGAAAAAAACCTTCTGGAAAATTCTAAACTATCCAAGGATATTTCTGATAGATCAGATGTTCCTGTAAGCGAGTACATGCCCAAAACAGATATATCTGATCCTCAGTATTTTCATAAAGTTGTTGACTGTCAGTGGGCCTGCCCTGCTCATACCAATGTTCCTGAATATATTAGACTGATTGCTCAAAAAAAATATACCGATGCATATATGCTAAATTGGAAATCAAATGTTTTTCCTGGAATTCTTGGAAGAACTTGTGACAGGCCTTGCGAGCCAGCTTGTAGAAGATCTAGAACACATGAAGAGCCGGTAGCAATTTGCAGATTAAAAAGAGTTGCTGCCGATAACAAAGAAGATTTTGATACTCTTCTTCCTGAAATTCCGACTGAAAAAAATGGAAAAAATATTGCTTTGATTGGAGGTGGCCCTGCTTCTTTAACTGTAGCTAGAGATCTACTACCTTTAGGTTACGAGGTAACAGTATTTGAAAAGGATCCTAAGCCTGGAGGGTTAATGAGAACCAATATCCCATCTTTTAGATTACCTGAAGAAGTTTTAGATGAAGAAGTTTATAGAGTCATCAAAATGGGTGCGAAGTTTATTAACAATACTGAAATCAAAAGCATGAAGTCTCTTGTAGATGATGAAAAATTTGATGCTATTTTTGTAGGTACAGGAGCGCCGAAAGGGAAAAATTTAAATATTCCTGGAAGGGATGAAGCATCTGAAAACATTCATATTGGTATTGATTGGCTAACTAGTATCGCTTTTGAACACATATCTTCTATTGGGAAAAAAGTAGTTGTAATTGGTGGTGGAAATACGGCAATGGATTGCTGCAGGACAGCTATCAGATTAGGAGCGGAAGATGTGAAAGTTACCGTAAGAAGTCCTTTCGATGAAATGAAGGCCTCAGATTGGGAGATTGAAGAAGCTATAGATGAAGGAATCCCGATTCTTGAGAACACTTCACCAAAAGAATTTGTTGTAGATGATAATGGAAAACTGAAAGGAGTTAAGTTTGAAAAGGTAGCACCTCAATATTCTGATGACGGAAAAAGAAAGATGGTTCCTACTGGCGAGGAGATAGTCATTGAGTGCGATGATGTTTTATTAGCAATTGGACAAGATAATGCCTTTGATTGGATTGAAAGAGATATTGGAATGGAGTTTGGTGAATGGGATATGCCAGTTGTTGATAAAACTACAATGCAATCAACCTTACCAAATGTCTTTTTTGGTGGTGATGCAGCATGGGGGCCGGAAAATATCATTTGGGCTGTAGCTCATGGACATCAAGCTGCTATATCGATTGATAACTACTGTAGAGATGTTGATCTTTTGGATAGACCGGATCCTTTAACAAATCTTGTGAGTCAGAAAATGGGTGTTCATGAATGGGCTTATGATAATGATATCTCTCAAGAGGATAGAAATATTGTTCCTCATGCCGATCATTCCGAAGCACTGAAGAGTTTAAAAGTAGAAGTTGAACTTGGGTACGACGAACAACTTGCACTTGATGAGGCTCAAAGATGCCTTAACTGTGACATGCAAACAGTGTTTAAAGAAGATCTCTGCATTGAGTGCGATGCTTGTGTTGATATCTGCCCTACCGATTGTATTAACTTTACTGATAACGGTACTGAAGAGTTTGTAAGAGGAAGTCTTAGAATTCCAGCGGTAAATTTAGATCAGAGTTTATATGTTTCAGACAAACTCAAAACTGGAAGAGTTATGGTTAAGGACGAAGATGTTTGTGTTCACTGTGGGCTTTGTGCAGAAAGATGCCCTACTGGAGCATGGGATATTCAAAAGTTTTCTTACACTGAAGCTCAAACGTTGAATTCGAAAGATAAGAAAAAATTCAAGGAAGTCGCATAGTGGAAAAACTTCAAACTTTTGATTCCTTAGTTTCTAAAAATGACTTTGTAATTAAGTTTGCAAATGTGAATGGCTCTGGTTCAGCGAGTGCTAACCAAATGTTTGCTAAAGCAGTTTTCAGAATGGGCATTCCTGTAAGTCCAAAAAATATTTTTCCCTCAAACATTCAAGGCTTACCAACTTGGTTTGAAATTAGAATTAATAAAAATGGGTATCTTGGGAGTAAAGGAAGTGTTGACCTCTCAGTTGCAATGAATCCTCAAAGCTACAATCAAGATGTTGAAGAGCTCAACTCCGGTGGATATCTTTTATATGATTCTTCTTGGAAAAGAAATTTCTACAGGGATGATATTAACGTGATAGAAATTCCCCTGACTAGCCTCTGTGTTGAGTCTTTTACGAATGCAAAGCAAAGAGCCCTTTTCAAAAATATTGCCTATGTAGGTGCCTTGTCTGTTCTTCTGGATATGGAATATGAAATTTTTGAAGAACTAATATCTGAGCAATTTGCATCGAAAAAGAACTTAATTGAGCCAAATCTAAAAGCCCTTAATATTGGAAGGGACTATGTTTTGAATAATTTGCCTTATCCAATTGGTTTAACGCTGGAAAGAATGGACAAGAATGATGGAAAAATTCTTATTAGTGGCAATGAAGCAGCGGGATTGGGAGCTGTTTATGGAGGAGCAACTATTTGCGCTTGGTACCCTATAACACCTTCTACCTCATTAGCAGAAGGTTTTGAAAAATATGCCAAAAAATTTAGAGTTGATGAAAAAACTGGAAAAAACCTCTATGCGAGCGTTCAAGCTGAGGATGAATTGTCTGCTATTGGTATGGCTATCGGGGCTAACTGGAATGGAGCTAGATCATTCACTGCGACCAGTGGCCCTGGAATTTCGTTGATGAGTGAATTTCTTGGTTTGGCATATTTTGCTGAAGTTCCTGTTGTAGTGTTTGATGTTCAAAGAGGAGGTCCATCCACAGGTATGCCTACAAAAACGCAGCAATCAGATATCTTAGCTTGTGCTTATGCTTCTCATGGTGATACTAAACATGTAATGCTTCTTCCAGAAGATCCAAAAGAATGTTTTGAATTTTCTGCAATGGCCTTTGATCTAGCTGATAGGCTGCAAACTCCTGTTTTTGTTGTTACAGATCTTGATATGGGGATGAACGACTGGGTTGTCGATGAATTGGAGTGGGATGATTCCAGAAAGTTTGATCGAGGTAAGGTGTTGGACTTTGAGGCTTTGGAAAAAATGGAAGAAAAATTTGGAAGATATCATGATGTGGATGGTGATGGTATTTGTTACAGAACTTATCCAGGAGCTCATCCAAGCAAAGGGGCATATTTTACAAGAGGAACTTCACATGATGAGTACGCTAGATATTCTGAGGATGGTGAAATAAATGCAACTAACCTAAGGAGGCTAGTCCAAAAATTCAAAACTGCCTCTGAGTTAGTCCCCGATCCTGAAATAATACTTTCAGATAAAAAAAATTGCTCCGGTGTTATTTATTACGGTAGTACGTCTGCAGCAATGATAGAAGCAAGAGATATACTCAAAGAAGAAGGTATAGAGTTAGACCTGATGAGAGTGAAAGCCTTCCCTTTCAATTTAGATGTTTGGGATTTCATTGAAAAGCATGATTATGTTTATGTTGTAGAACAAAATAGAGATAGTCAGATGAGAACCTTGCTTATGGCTGAAGGTGGTATATCTGCAGAAAAGCTCAGATCTTTGGTTTGGTTTAATGGACAACCTATTGAAGCAAATTTTATAGCAAAGAAAATTAGAGAACGTGAACCAGAAAAGATATAGTCATGACTTATATACAAAAACCAATAAATCATCATCCAAACTTAAAGAAAAATAAACTTGGCTTAACTAGAAGAGATTATGAAGGGGCTGTATCAAGCCTTTGTGCAGGATGCGGACATGATTCCATAAGTGCCGCGATTATTGATGCATGCTTTGAGTTGAATATAGAAGCATATAAGGTTGCAAAGCTATCAGGCATAGGATGCTCATCAAAAGCACCAGCATATTTTTTAAATGATTCTCACGGTTTTAATTCTGTCCATGGAAGAATGCCGTCTATTGCAACTGGGGCTAGCTGTGCAAATGATGACCTCTTGTATATAGGAGTATCTGGAGATGGGGATAGCGCATCAATTGGTATGGGTCAGTTTGTTCATGCAATACGTAGACAAGTAGATATGACTTATATCGTTGAGAATAATGGAACTTACGGTCTGACAAAAGGTCAATTTTCTGCAACTAACGATAAAGACTCTCCTAATAAATATGGAGAAGAAAATCCCTTCCCGCCTGTTGATTTGGCTGCTTTGGCTATTCAACTAGGAGCAAGTTATGTTGCAAGAAGTTTTTCAGGTGACAGGGAACAACTAGTTCCATTAATAATGGGAGCTTTTCAACATAAAGGATTTGCTCTACTAGACATAATTAGTCCTTGTGTAACTTTTAATAATCATGATGCTTCAACAAAAAGTTATGATCACATCAGAGAACATAATGATGCTTTGGGTAAAGTAGATTTTGTTCCTTTAGGTAGAGAAATTACTGCAAACTATGAAGAGGGAGAGACTGTTGAGGTAAATTTACATGATGGATCAAAAATGTCTTTAGAAAAGTTAGACAGTAGTTATGATCCGACTGATGCTAATCTCGCGTTGAATACCGTCAGAGAGAAAAATGATGAGGGCAAAGTTGCAACAGGGCTTTTATATATTGATACTAAAGCTCCTGATCTATACGAGACTCTAAATGCCATCGACAAGCCTCTAAATATGCTTAACGAGAAAGAGCTCTGCCCAGGATCAGACAAACTGAAGACAATCAATGAGGGTTTAAATTAGTTTTCTAAACTAACTCCTATTCTTGAGGCTATTTCTTGGTAGGATTCAATTACGTCACCTAAGCCTTGTCGAAATCTATCTTTATCAAGCTTTTTTCTCGTCTCAGCATCCCAAACTCTGCAACCATCAGGAGTCATCTCATCGCCTAAGTACATTTTTCCATCTTGTCTCCCAAACTCGAGTTTGAAATCGACAAGCAATAACCCTCCATCTGCAAAGATTTTTTTTAAAACGTCATTAACTTTGAAAGTTAATTCCCTCATTTCTTCTATATCTTCCTCAGTTCCCCAATTAAAGGAAATAATATGAAATTCATTTACCATCGGATCGCCTAGCTCATCATCTTTATAGAAAAATTCAAACGTTGGAGGATTTAGCTCCATGCCTTCTTCAAGCCCCAATCTTTTGCATATACTCCCAGCTGTAATATTCCTCACAACACATTCAATTGGAACCATTTCTAACTTCCTAACAAGGCTTTCATTTTCTGAGACCTCGTCAATGAAATGAGTAGGTATGCCAGATTTTTCTATTTGTTGCATAACATGCGCATTAAATCTGTTATTTACAGTCCCTTTGCCAGCAAGTTTTTCGATTTTTTTTCCATCAAAAGCAGAAGTGTCATCTCTATACTCCATAATAAGCTGATCAGAATTTTCAGTGGTATATAAAGATTTAGCCTTACCGCTCGATAAAAGTTCTATTTTTTTCATAATTAATATTTAAGATAGAGATTGATTAATTTCAGACAAAAGACTTTCAAGCTCATCATTCCATTCTTCTGAATCTAACATTATTTGAGTTAGATCTTCTGATGATGATCTTACAATAATTTTATACTCTTTAGGCTCACTTTTTCTAAGTCTTGCGAGGATTCCCTCTTCTTCAGGCAACCCATAATTAATCAAAACATAGCCCTCTTCTCTATTTAGATCTTTGACATTAATTGCTGCTTCTTTAAGAGCTCTGTTCAAAGCTGCCCAGGTTCTAGCAAAACCTATGCTGAGCTTGATATATGATTTTCCATCATTTGTATTGATTACCTCAGACTTTCTGCCCTGATTTAAGTTTAAAGCAACCAAGGAAGTACCTTGAGAAACAGTAGCTGAAGAAAAATAATCCAGCAACTTCCTTAAAAATTCATCTGCCTCAGAATTATCATTATCCAGAATAGCCCAATCATTTTCCTGTTTAACCAGCTCAGTAAAAAATAATTCGGTGCTGGCTTGTCTTATTCCATGCTCAACTTTAAATCGATACTTGACCTCTTTATCCTTTCTGTTGAAGATTTCTGTTTCAATGACTCCTACATCTGGATCAGAAATCCTAATAGATAAATCATTTTCATTTTCAATATATTGATTAAGAATTGGCCATACAGAGCTTGGTAATGACTCAACATATAACCATCTAATTTGACCCAGTTTATGGAGTCTTATTTCATTATTGCTTCCTGAAGAAAAAAACTGTCTTGGTCTTTGAAGCTCATAACTTAATTTCTCTTTATCTATTTCGCCATTTATAGGATACAAATCTAAGAGAACTGTAATGTCCTCAATGACTTCAGACAAAGTATTATCTTCCTCTTCTAATAAATATGCATTTCTAGATTGCTTGGATGGATCAGAAACACAGCTAGCTAATATTAAAAGTAATACAAAAAATCTCATCTCAAATTAACTCAAGTTTTAATAATTCCTCTTGCAAGGTTTGTTGATGCTCTTTAGAAAGATTAGTTAGAGGCAATCTAATTCCAATATCTATCAAGCCCATTCTACTTAAAACCCATTTTACAGGTATTGGATTAGATTCTAAAAAAAGCATTTCATTTAAATTAGAAATTTTATTTTCAATAACCTTTGCCTCTGAAGATTTTTCAAGAGCAAAATCACATAACTTAGACATTAAATCAGGCACAACATTGGCAGTAACCGAAATATTTCCATGGCCTCCATTTAGAATAAAGTCAGTTGCCGTGGCATCGTCACCTGAGTATAGAAAAAAAGTTTCGTCTCTAATTAATTTTTTGAGTTTTTCTAATCTTGATAGATCCCCTGTGGCCTCTTTAATTCCTGAAATGTTCTCATGAGGTGCTAACCTGGCTATAGTTTCAGGCAATAAATCACAACTAGTTCTTCCTGGAACGTTATAAAGCACTTGAGGAAATTCAACTTGATCTGCTATCTGAGTGTAATGTTGGAATAGACCTTCTTGTGTTGGCTTGTTGTAATAAGGCGTAACAGATAAAGAAGCGTCGGCACCAGCACTTTTAGCTGCCATGCTTAAGTATATTGCTTCCTTTGTACTATTAGCACCCGTTCCAGCAAAAATAAAAACCTTTTTATCTGCTTTTTTGACTATTCTTTCTATAACTGAAATATGTTCTGAAACTTCCAAAGTAGCAGATTCACCCGTTGTGCCTACTGCAATAATTCCCTTAGTTCCTGATTCAATATGAAAATCTACAAGTTTATCGAGAGCATCCAAATCAAGGTCTCCATTTGACTTCATAGGAGTCACAATTGCTACTATACTTCCCTTAACTAACATATTTCTTTTTGCAAAATTGAATTGTATATTATTGACTTGAATAAATTACTTTTTTTAAGAGGAAAAAAATGGGAAAAATTATAGAAGGAAAAAAAATTCCAACTTTTAAGGCAGATGCTACAAATGATTCTGTTTTTGATCTTAAAAATAATAAAAAGAATTTGGTGATTTATTTCTATCCTAAAGATAATACTCCCGGATGCACGACTGAGGGAGAAAATTTTAGAGACCTTTACAAAAAGTTTAAAAATGTAAATGCAGAAATTTTCGGCGTCTCAAGAGAAAGCTTAAAGTCTCATGAAAATTTTAAAGAAAAATTTAAATTTCCTTTTGAACTAATCAGTGATCCTGAGGAAAAACTTTGTAAACTATTTGATGTTATCAAGGAAAAAAGTATGTACGGAAAAAAATACATGGGTGTAGAAAGGAGTACTTTTTTAATAGATTCAAATAATAAGTTAATCAAGGAATGGAGGAAAGTTAAGGTTCCTGGACATGCGCAAGAGGTCTTAGAAACTCTTGAAGAATATTTAAAAAGTTAATTATTAACTGCAGGCCAAGACTTTATCACTGCTCTTATTGCAGTAGCTAATGGTACCGCCAATAAAACTCCCCAAAAACCCCAAATACCTCCAAAAATAAGTATTGCCAAAACAATTAAAACTGGATGGAGATTTACTTCTCTTCCAATCAAAAGCGGGAATAGAACATTCCCATCCAGAGCTTGAATGATCAGATAGGTAGCAAGGAAAATTAAATAATTCATATCCAAGCCCCATTGAAAATAGCCAACGATAGCAACAGGTATCGTTACAAAAATAGCACCAAATAATGGTATCAAAACCGATAACCCGACCAATATGCCGAGTAAAAGGGAGTAATTGGCACCGAGTATAGAGAATGCGGTTGTTGTAACAATCCCTACAATGATTAATTCAAGAACCTTGCCTCGAAGATATTTAAAGAGTTGAGAATCTAGTTCTGTCCAGATTTTGGAGGCTGAACTTTTATCGCTAGGAAGAAAATAAGCAACGTACTCAAGCATTTGCTTCTTATCTTTTAAAAAGAAGAATACTAAAAAAGGAATTAGCACCAAATAAACAAGGGCGTTCATTGCAGCTGAAAACCCCGCATTTAGCTGTAAAAGGGTTTGCTCAAGAATATTAGGCAAGCTAGAGGTTACAGTTACGCTCAGGTTTTCGATTTGTTCTGAGGTAAAAAATTCTGGGTAATCATTGAAGAAATTCACAAGAATGTCTTCTAAGTTTTCTACGATTCTAGGTAATTCATTTACCAACCCAATTATTTGTCTTGAGAGTAAGGGGAAGATTAGAAACAATGAAAGATATAAACCGAAAAACAAAGTTATCGAAATAGTTAGACCAATCGGTCTTGAAAACCCTCTTCTTTCAGTAGTAGTGACTAAACTGTTTAATAAATATGCAACAAGAGCACTTATAAATAACGGCGTTAGAATTGAACCGAAGAAAATCACTATAATTCCTATGAAAACTAATAAAATTGATAAAGAAATTTGATCTTCCGTATGAAAATATTTGTCAATAAGATTTTTAAAATATGAAGCCATAAACTTTTGAACTATTTTGTTTTCTAGTAATCAAAAGTAATTATACTGTTATTGTGAAGAGATTTTTTTTATTTTTAACTCTAGTAGTTCTATCTTTCTCGAGTGCACAGGACATTCAGGATGATTTACCAGTTTTAGGAGATAGATCTTCCGCATCTGTGTCGTTATCTGGTGAATTTGAAATGGGGAGATTATGGCTATCTCTATTCAGATCGCAAGCTAA
The DNA here is from genome assembly GCA_902529935.1 of uncultured SAR86 cluster bacterium. Taxonomy (GTDB): domain Bacteria; phylum Pseudomonadota; class Gammaproteobacteria; order Magnimaribacterales; family AG-339-G14; genus CACNYO01. The sequence goes on from CABZYK010000001.1 coordinate 38,035, forward strand.
AGAGCATTCCGATCCTCTTGTGAGGTCATACATAGAGGATTTGATATATAGGCTAGCAGAGAATTCACAAGTTAAAGATAGAAGATTCGAATTCATTATCATTGATGATAAGTCTATAAATGCCTTTGCAGCGGCTGGAGGAATAATAGGGATTAATACTGGTTTATTCTTTTACACAAATGATGAGTCTGAATTTTCGTCAGTTATGACTCACGAATTAGCTCATTTAAGTCAGAGACATTATGCAAGAAGTCAAAATAGAGGATCGCCTTTGGCAAATGCTCTAATGATTCTAGGAAGCATAGCTTTGGCGGCTGCATCTAATAATCCTCAGGCGATCATAACTGGACCAGCCTTGATGCAACAATTGAATACTAATTTCACTCGCTCTAATGAGCAAGAAGCAGATCGAATAGGCTTCAATAATCTTGTCAGGTCAGGTTTTGATCCCAAGGGACAAGGAAGGATGTTTAAGATACTTCAAGATCTCTCTCGTAATAATTCTGAAGATCAATTTGGTTACTTAAGAACACATCCATTTCCTAAGGATCGTATTACTGATGCTAGGATAAGGGAAACTGAGTTTGTAGAAAAAAACTCATTTGTATCTTACAGAGACTCAGTTGACTTTCATTTAGTTAAAAAAAGAATTGAAAGCGGTATAGAGCAAAATCCTAGAGGTTTAATAAGAAAATATTCAAGCGAACTAAGAAAAGCAAAAACAAAAAAAGATGAGACTATTTCAAAGTATGCCCTTCACCTTGCGTATCTAAATAATAAAGATTATTCAAAAGCCTTTACGTTAATAAGAGAATGCATAGAATTAGATCCTATCAATATCAATCTTCAAATATCCTTAATGGAAGCTCATATGAAAGCTGGAAATATCCTTGAGAGTGTTTCTTTAGGAAAAAACCTTATTTCCCTGCATCCCAATAATTATTCAATCTCCCTGTTGTTATCTAAAGCGTTATTCAGGGATAAAAAATATGATGAAGCTGAAGAAATTTTAAATGACATTTCAAAAAAAAGACCTACCGACCCTTTCGTTTGGTATGAGTTAGCTGAAGTGCAAGGCTTCTCAAATAACCTTATTGGATTGCATAGGTCTAGAGCTGAGTATTTCTTTTTAACGGGTCGGTTTGAAGCGGCAATCATGCAACTTAGAGAGGCATCAAAGCTGGCTGCAAACTTCTTCGAGGTAAGTGAAAGTATCAGGACTAGAATGGAAGAAATTTATCAGACTACTGAAGCCTTAAAGCGAATGGGCTGATTAAGCTGGCAATAAATCAGAGAAATCTCTTCCAGCTAATAAATGTAAGTGAAGATGAAAAACAGTCTGTCCGGCTGAGGCTCCATTATTTATTACGACGTTAAATGAATCTTCTGTTTCAAATTTTCTAGACATCTCTCCGACAATAAACATCAAGTGTCCTAGAATTGATACATCCTCCTCAGAAGCATCTGATAATTTTGGAATTGGTTTTTTTGGAATAATAAGTAAATGTATTGGAGCCTTGGGATTTATATCCTCAATAACAATACATAAATCATCTTCATAATGAGTTGTGGATGGTATTTCTTTATCTATTATCTTTTGAAAGATAGTTTTTTCTTCCGACATCTAAGAAATCTTATAGCCCAAGTAAGTGGCACTCAAGCACAAAAGTACATTTACTAAAATGTACAAAAAAGAATTTGTAATTCCAAATGTTTGATATAGCTCTACAGACTCTTTGGTAAAAGCTGAAAATGTTGTAAATGATCCTAGAAATCCTATGATTAAGAAATTTTTTATATTTTCTGAAATCACTTCTGAAGTCTCTGAAATATAAAAACCAATAAAAAAACATCCTATCATGTTCACTACCAGAGTCCCAATGGAGAAGCTTAGAATTGAATAGTTATTCAAAAATGAGGATATCAAATATCTTGATGAAGCGCCTAAAGCTCCACCAAAAGAAATCATTAAAATAGACATATTAAAGTGGTGGGTCGTATAGGATTCGAACCTATGACCAATTGATTAAAAGCCAACTGCTCTACCAACTGAGCTAACGACCCACGTATTATTGAAACTTTTTCAATTCTTCGGCTGCGAGTATACCAGCTCCAGAGTCAGGGTGATTGTTAATTAAGTAATTAAAATATTCTTTTGCCTTATTAGAATCTTCTGATCTTAAACTTATCATTCCTAATTTAAAATTTGCGTCTGGTACCCTGCTATGTTCCGCATAAGTGGAAATTAGTTCATTAAAAGAATCAGAGGAATCAATGTAATTCTCTTGAAGAAAATATATTTCACCTAACCAAAATAAAGCATCCCCAATGAAATTTCCTTCAGGAAATGAAAGGATCAAGTATCTTAGTTTTTCTGATGCTTCAGCAAATCTTCCGTCTTCTATTAGTTGAAGAGAATCTGACCAAAGTTCAAATTCATTGCTAGCATCATCTTCTTCGATTAACCCTGCTAGAGGATCTAATTCATCTATATTTGTTCCCTCTATTTCTTCTTGAACTAACAAAATACCTTCCAACTCATGGATTCTTTTATCTAAATCTACATATCTGAGCTGTTGCGTATCTTCAATCCTATTTAACTTATAGTTAATTTCTTCAAGCTGATTCAAGAGTGTTTGAATTTCTTTTTCGAGGGAATTGATCTTATTTAATAACAACCTTTCCGACTCAGAATCTTGTGCCCAAGTCGAAGAGGTTATTAAAAAAAATAAAAGTAAAAGAGATCTTTTAATCACTTAAAGCTAGTAAAGAGATATCTCAACTCTCCTGTTAGCTTTATATGCCGATTCAGAAGAACCAAGCCTATCTGGTCTTTCTTCACCGTATGAAACGACATCAATCTTAGAAGATGAGATACCGTTGACTATTAAAAATTCTTTAACGGATTGAGCTCTTTTTTCACCCAATGCTAGGTTATATTCTCTTGTGCCTCTCTCGTCGCAATGCCCTTCTAATCTGATTGCCTTTGCTCTTTTAGCAAATCTAATGTACTGCTCCAAGGTATCCATGGCATCATCACCAAGGTCAAAGTTATCAAACTCAAAATAAACCTTATCAGGCAAATTTACATTCATTTTCGGTCCCATCTGAGCAGATTGACCAGAAACAGAAGCGTAGCTAGATGCAGATACATCGTCAGCCACATCATTAGCACAACCACTACCTAAACATGCCAATATTGATATTAGAAAAATACTTATTGGTTCCATTTTTATCCTCATCTAGTTATACGTTCTATTATGTTTGACTCAAAATTCTTGAATTAGTTCAAGAAAGGAGACCAAACAGGTTCACGAATAGCGCCAATTTTACTAGGTATTTTAAACTTTGCCAGCCCATCAAGCGAAATTCCTGCTAAATAGCCGTTTTCAGCGTCTTTCGTGGCATAAATAATGAAGTTATTATTAGGAGAAACGCTTGGAGATTCATCTAACGTAGTCTCAGTAAGCATCTTTAGACCACTTTTTCCGATGCGTTTTATCGAAATATGAAACTTTTCTTCTGATCTATGAACAAAAACAATATTCTTCCCATCTGGGAAATATCTTCCTCTAGCATTATAGTTTCCATCAAAAGTTATTCTTGAAATTTTTCTTGTAATTAGGCTAATTTCATAAAGTTGTGGAGTTCCTGATCTATTAGAGGTAAATAAAAGTTTCCTGCCGTTTGCAGAGAATGAAGGTTCTGTATCTATTCCGTAATGCGCAGTAATTCTAGAAATCTTTTCCGTCTTTAAATCATATAAATACACATCAGGATTGCCACTCCTGGAAGAAACAAAAGCTAAATAATTTCCATTTGGAGACCAAACAGGAGCACTGTTGATTCCAGGATACCTTCTTAATGAATTTCTTTTTCCTGAGGATAAATCTTGGATAAAAATTTCGGAATTACCATTCTCAAATGATACGTAACTTATTTTTTTCCCATCGGGAGACCAATCTGGTGACATTATCGGTTCAGGTGAGTCAAACAAAGTAATTTCATTATCGCCATTGATATCACATATGTTTAATTGATATTTATCTTTTTCAGGATTGAGAATATACATAAGTTTTGTTGTAAAAATTCCGTCTACTCCAGTTATCTGCTTGTAAATTCTATTACTCATTTTGTGCGATGAGAGCACGAGAGAATCTGCTGATGACCTTGCAGTTCCATTGAGAAGATTTCTTCCTTGTCTTATGTCAAAGAGGAAGTAGTTAATAATAAATTTTGATGTATCCTCCTCAAGGCTTATGAAGCCTGCTACGACGTAATCAATATCTAAAGTTTTCCAGTCGTTGTAAAAAAAATCTTCTGGAGATGATGGAAAGGCTATCAGATCGCTGTTGGCAATTATTTCAAACTCTCCAAACAAAGATAAATTATCTGATATTTGATTGGTTAATAAATAGGATATTGATTGATCATCATAAAGAAAAGGAACAATAGCAATCCTTGGAGGCTCTTCTGTTCCCCTACTGATTTCAATAGTTATATTTGAAAAAATAGATAACGAAAAAAGAAAGATAGAAATAGAAAATACTTTAAGACTCATATTAATTTGAAGAAAATTGTAGGTTAAATTCTCTAAAATTTTTCTCAAAATCATTTCTTGAGATATTTTTTATAAAGTCAAAAGAGCTTATCCTATCAAGAGCTATCCTAATAGATCGATCAAAAACCTCATTGCCGCTTTTATTCAGAATTTCATAGTTAACAACTTCTCCAGAAGGAGCAATTGAGATGAGAACTTTAACAAATAAATCTTCAGGCAGATTTTTAGGTTTTTGCCACAGAAATTCATACTCTGCTCTAATTTTAGCTGCTATTTTTAACACTTCTGACTGAGTAGAAATTTGTTCAACTCTATCTCTATCTTTTTCAAGATTAGAAAAAAAAGAATTCACATCAGAATCAAAATCATTTTTTGATTTGACATCTTCTGATAAAGAAGAAGTGGTTTTGACATTTTTAGATGTAGTTTTTTTTGGTTTAGGCTCTATTTTTTCCTGAAAGATTAGATTAACTGGTAACTGAATGATCTTTTCTTCTGAATAATCATTAAAATTTATGTTGAAAAAGAAGCTGAATAAAAATGCATGCAAAAAGAAGGAGCAAAAAAAACCCGCTATTAAATTAATCATTATTAATGGGATCGGAAATTAAATTGATTGATATTGGATCGAGATTCTGAATAACTGCTAAAAGTTTTAAGACATTGTCATATTCGACATCTTTATCTCCCCTAATATAGACATTCAAATTGTTATTAATCTTGAATATGTCTTCCAAGACTGGTTTTAAAGTTTCAATGGAAAATGATTTATTTTTATAGGATTCAAATTCTATAAAAAACTGACCTTTCTTATTGATTGTTAAAGTAAGTTCTTCTAATTCACTCTCGTCTAGCACAGATGCAGTTGTTTCAGGTAAATCAATTTTTATTCCTTGAACTAACAGAGGTGCAGTTACCATAAAGACTACAAGCAAAACTAGCATCACATCAACATAAGGAACCACATTGATTTCATTAATTTGACTTCTGTCTGATTTTCTCATTTACCTTGCCAAAAGATTTTGGAATTCTTCAATGAAACTCTCGTATCGATTTAAGATAGTATTGATTCTTTTCACAAAAAAGTTGTAAGCGATTAAAGCTGGAATAGCAGCAAACAAACCTAATGCTGTGGCAATTAAGGCTTCTGATATTCCCGGCGCAACCACAGAAAGAGTTGCTTGCGATGTCTGAGCCAATCCTCTAAATGAATTCATTATTCCCCAAACAGTTCCAAATAAGCCAATATAAGGGCTTGCCGAGGCAACAGTAGATAGGAATGAAATTCTTGATTCTAAAAGATCCTCTTGTCGCATCAAAGAAACTTTAGAAATACGTATAAATCTAGCAGTTAAGTCATCCTTTTGTAGCTCCTTATTATCTTGAGCTATTGAGTCTTCATAAATCTCATAAAAAATTGATTCTATTCCTACGAGATCTTCTTTTGCTTTTAGGTCATCGTAAATGTCATTCAATGATTCTCCTGACCAAAAAAATTGTTCAAAAAGAAAAAATTCTTTTAAAGCATTATTTGTGACTATCCATTTTTCTACTATTATCACCCAAGAGCCAATTGAGGCCAGCAGAAGAATTCCTATTACTAATTGAACAACTATGCTTGCATTTAGAATTAAGGAATAAATTGAAAAATAATCAGTCATTGTTTTGCACCAAAGATTTCATTTTAACTCTTAATTCCTCTGGAATTTTAGCAGGAGCATTCCTTTTTAGAGAAATACAGCCACAGTAAACCTGTCCTTTACAAAGAACTTGCTTCTCATCTTTTTTAAGGTTGGCTGATTGGGTGAATGTAAAAGAAACATTTTTTGAAGAGGATAAAATCGTTTTTATTACAATCTCATCGTCAAGCTTTGCTGGAGAAAAATACTCAATTTCTTGTTTCTTTACGACAAACGCAATATCTTCTTTTAGTAATTCTTCTTGTCGATAGCCAATTTCTCTCAAACATTCGGCGCGCGCTCTTTCAAAAAAATTCAGATATTTGGAATGATAAACAATGCCTTGTGCGTCTGTATCTTCATAATATATTCGAAGAGGTAACTTGTGCATTTTACTAATACTGAAAGTCTTTCAATTTGTTATTGTGATTTTCTAAGTCTTCAGAAAATTCAGTTTTTATCAAAGTAATAAAGTCCTCAAAAGATAGATCACAAGTTACGTTTTCATTGAAACTGAAATTTTCATTTAAAATTGACAATGGGACTCTCACCTTTATTGGCCTTCTGTCAAATTTATAAATTAGAGCAGGAATTTTACCCCTACCTGATGCTGATACTACTTGTTCCCACCAAGAATCCATTGGCTCATTGCCAGAACCATATCTTTTACATTCTAGGTACCATCTTCCGAGAATTAAATCAGGTAGATGTTTTTCCCTAGTTTGTTCAAGGATTCTCTTAAGTTGATGCTTTAATTCAAGTTTTGTAGTTAATTCATTAGCAATTTCTCTTTCAAAAGAAGCACCTTTGTTTCTTGAATTAGTCATCTATGTTACTGATGCCTCACTAAGTTCAGCATTTGTATAAACATTTTGAACATCGTCTAAGTCCTCAAGAGTATCAATTAGCCTAATGACTTTTTCTGAATCTTCATCTCCTAACTCTACTGAATTAGATGGAAGCATAGTAATCTCAGCATTTTCAATCCCTGCATTAGATTGCTCCAAAATTTCTTTTATATTTAGAAAATTATCAGGTTTGCAAATTACCGTAACAATCTCGCCTTGCGATTCAATTTCCTCAATATCATGATCAATGACGAGTTCGAGAGTTTCGTCTTCTGATAAACCTGAAATGGAGATTATTCCCTTAGATTCAAATTGATAGGCAACCGAACCATCCGTTCCAAGGCTCCCGCCAGCTTTTGTAAAAGCATGTCTTACCTCTGCAACGGTTCTATTCCTGTTATCTGTCAATGCATCGATTAATATCGCTACACCATTAGGGCCATAGCCTTCATATTTTATTTCTTCCAGATTATCAGCTTCTGAATTTCCAGCTCCCCTTGCAATAGCTCTATCAATAGTATCCTTAGGCATGTTGGCTCCTAAAGCTTTATCTAAAGCTAACCTAAGTCTAGGATTATCTGCTGCAATAGGGCCTCCTAGCCTTGATGCAACCGTCAGTTCTCTAATAAATTTGGAGAAGATTTTTTGTTTTTTCTCATCTTGGCGACCTTTTCTGTGCTTAATATTTGCCCACTTGGAATGACCAGCCATCTTAATCTCCGTCAGGATCGGTTAATGAAATACCCAGCTCTTCAAGCTGTTCAGAATCTACTCGAGCAGGGGCATCCGTCAATAAACATAAAGCTGACTGTGTTTTAGGAAAGGGAATCACTGATCTAATAGAATCTGCACCCATCATGAGCATGACAAGGCGATCTAAACCAAAAGCTATACCGCCATGGGGAGGAAATCCATAATTCAATGCATCCAGAAAAAAACCGAACTTATTTTGTGCCTCGTTTTCAGAAATACCCAACACTTCCAGAACTTTTTCTTGCTCAGAAGATTTATGAATTCTTATTGATCCACCCCCAACTTCAGTCCCATTTATAACAAGGTCATATGCATTGGCTTCTACTGTTCCGGGATCGGTCTCGAGGTCTTCTATTGAGCCCTTGAAGCTAGTAAAGGGATGATGAGCAGGAGAAAGATCTCCTCCAATAGATTCTTCAAATAGAGGCCAGTTTGTTATCCAAACAGGTTTCCAAGACTCTTCAATTAAATCAAAATCTTCAGCTATTTTATTTCTTAGTGCTCCCATCGAATCAGAAACAATTTTTCTATTTCCGGCTCCAAAGAAAACAGTATCTCCATCTTTTGCGTCTAGAAATTTGAATAAAGAATCAATTTCTTTTTGAGATAAAAATTTTAAAATTGGCGACTGCAATCCATCATTCCCTTTTGATAAATCATTTACCTTGATATAGGCCAAACCTTTTGCTCCAAACTTTCCAACAAATTCTGTATAAGAATCAATTTTACTTCTTGTAAGTTCTGAAGAAATTTTTAGAGCCACAACTCGACTTTTTAGATCGTTAGCAGGACCAGAAAAAACCTTGAAATCAGAATTTAGGAAGATCTCCTTTACTTCCTTTAATTCTAAGTTGATTCTTAGATCAGGTTTATCGCTCCCAAACCTTTCCATGGCCTCTGAGTGGGTCATTTTTGGAAATTTAGGCAGCTTTATTTCAAGTAACTTCTTAAAAACGAACTTGATCAATTTTTCGGATAGATTGATGATCTCATCTTCATCGGTAAATGCCTTTTCTATATCAAGCTGAGTGAATTCAGGCTGTCTATCTGCCCGAGTATCTTCGTCCCTAAAGCATCGTACAATTTGATAATACTTCTCAAATCCGGAAGCCATTAAAAGTTGCTTAAATAATTGAGGTGACTGTGGCAAGGCGTAAAAGCTGCCTCGTGAAATTCTACTTGGAACTAGAAAATCTCTAGCTCCTTCTGGAGTTGCTTTAGTCATCATTGGAGTTTCAATATCTAGAAATCCTTCTTTGTCCATAAATTCTCTTATCAAAGATGAAACTTTTGATCTTGCTCTGATGTTATTTTGCATTTCAGATCGTCTAAGATCTAAAAATCTATATTTTAATCTTACCTCCTCTCCTGCTGAAGAATAGTCATCAAGCTGAAATGGCAGAGGATCTGATTCTGATAAAATTTCAAATGAAGAAACTAATAATTCAACCTCTCCTGTAGGTATTTGTTTATTAATAGTTCCGTCAGGTCTTCTTCTAATTTTTCCATCCACTGATAGCACAAATTCTGATCTACATCTTTCAGCCATAGAGAAGAACTCTTTATTTTCAGGCTCTACAACTACTTGGGTTATGCCTGTTTCATCTCTTAAATCTATAAAAATTACACCACCATGATCTCTTACGCTATCAATCCAACCCCTAAGTCGTGTTGGCTCTTCAACGTTGGCAAGATTTACATGACCGCAACTAGAATATTTCATGTACTAATCGACCTTTTTTGATTTTTTTGTAGATTCTTTTTTTTCAGGTTTAGCCTTCTTTTCCTTAGGCTCAGATTGTACAAGGTTTTTCTTTGAACCTGTCTTAAAATCAGTTTCATACCAACCTTTGCCACTTAGTCTGAACGATGGTGCCGAAATTACTTTTTTCGCCTCTGATTCCTCTGAACAATCACAATAAACAACTTCTTTGGAAGAAATAGGCAAAATCTTTTCAAATTTTTTGTTGCACTTTGTGCATTGAAATTCATAAATTGGCATTTTTTTTATTTATAGAAGGTATAGTTACTATTTTAAATGAAAACTAGCTCATATCACTATAAAACGTTAAAAGACTCTCCATCTGACGCTGAGTTAATAAGTCATAAACTCATGCTCAGATCTTCAATGATTAAGTTAAATGCATCAGGTATCTATACTTGGTTACCATTAGGATTTAGGTCTCTAAAAAAGGTCGAGAACATAGTCAGAAAAAATATGGACCAAGCAGGAGCCCAAGAAATACTAATGCCTATGGTTCAACCCTCTGATTTATGGGAGGAATCCAAAAGATTGACAGAATATGGTCCTGAATTACTAAGATTTGTAGATAGAAATGATAGAAATTTCGTTTTGGGACCAACACATGAAGAAATCATTACAGATATTGCTAGAAAAACCTTGAACAGTCCTAAAGATCTTCCTGCTAATTATTATCAGATTCAAACAAAGTTTAGGGATGAAATTAGACCAAGATTTGGAGTTATGCGCTCCCGGGAGTTTCTCATGAAAGATGCCTATTCATTTGATATTGATGAGAAAGGCATGAAAGAAAGTTACGGTTTGATGAGAGATGCTTATCAAAAAATATTCAATGAAATAGGGTTTGATTACAGAATAGTTTCTGCTGATTCTGGAGCAATTGGTGGATCTGCATCAGAAGAATTTCATGTATTAGCGGACTCAGGAGAAGATAAAATAATTTTTAGCGAAGATGAATTATTTGCTAGTAATCTAGAGTTATTTAAAGAAAAAACTGATCAAGAAATAATTGATCATCTTCGTGAGAAAGATGGAAAAAAATATTCAATTAAAAAGGGAATTGAAGTTGGTCATATATTTCAACTAGGTGACAAATACAGCAAATCATTATCTCTATCTATTCAAACTAGTGAAGGAAATATAAACCCTTTGATGGGGTGCTATGGAATTGGCATATCAAGAATTATTGCAGCTTCGATAGAACAAAATTATGATGAGGATGGAATTATCTTTCCAAGATCAATTGCACCATTTGAAGCAATAATAATTATCATTGGTGACGATAAAAATCTTCTCAGTGAGGCTGAATCTCTTCAGGAAGACCTAACAAAAATCGGAATAGATTCGATAATAGACGATAGAAATGAATCACCAGGAAAGAAATTCAAGGATGCAGACCTTACCGGCATTCCATTCCAATTAATAGTTAGTGAAAAAAACCAAAAGGAAAACCTTCTAGAGCTAAAGATTAGATGTGAGGGAAATTCGCTCAAAGAAAGTAAACAAAATATTCTAACTAAGCTAAAGCCTTAATGGCATCGAATAGTTTTTTTTCTATTTCTTGAGATATTTTTTGATTGGCGTCTAAAAATTCACAGGCATTTGATTTACCTTGGCCAATTTTTTCTCCTTCGTAGGAATACCAAGCTCCGGCTTTTTCAATAATTTTCTTGTCAGCAGCCATATCAACAAGTTCACCTGTTCTATTGATCCCTTTGTTATAAATAATTTGGAATTCAGCTTGTTTAAATGGAGGTGAAACTTTGTTTTTTACTACTTTTACTCTTGTTTCATTTCCGGTTACTTCATCTCCATCCTTAACAGTACCGATTCTCCTAATATCCAGCCTGACAGAAGAATAAAACTTAAGCGCATTTCCTCCGGTTGTTGTTTCTGGGTTGCCAAACATAACGCCGATTTTCATTCTAATTTGATTTATAAAAATAACTAAAGTATTTGATTTTTGTATACTTCCAGTTATTTTTCTCAATGCCTGAGACATTAATCTAGCTTGCAGACCAACATGATGATCGCCCATATCCCCTTCAATTTCAGCTCTTGGAACAAGGGCAGCTACAGAATCAATTACTAGCACATCAACACTTTCTGACTTAACCATAATATCTGCTACTTCAAGAGCTTGCTCTCCTGTATCAGGCTGAGATAAAAGTAAGTCATCAACATTTACTCCAATTTTTTCGGCATAAGATGGGTCAAGTGCATGTTCTGCATCAATGAATGCTGCGGTTCCACCTGCTTTTTGACACTCAGCGATAATTTGAAGGGTTAAAGTTGTTTTCCCAGAAGATTCAGGCCCAAAAATTTCAACCACTCTTCCTTTTGGCAGTCCACCTATTCCGAGAGCAACATCAAGACCTAATGAACCAGTTGAAATAGAAGGTATATTCTGGACTTCTCTATCTCCCATCCTCATTATTGTTCCGGGGCCAAATTGAGTCTCAATTTGACTAAGGGCGGACTGAAGAGATTTTTCTTTATCTTTTGTTTGTGATTCCTTTGAAGATTTAGCCATAATTACACCTGTATATTTATACAGTATTTAATAATACTTTAAAGAATTAATCAATATTTTTTATAAAATTAATTGTGTCTTTTATTGCTGTTTCTGCAGACTGAGCTCTTACTTGATTTCTATCCCCTTCAAAAAAGTGTTGTTTAGATAAAATTTCGTCGTTATTCCCGATGCTGATACAAACGGTCCCTACTGGCTTAGACTTAGATCCACCTGTTGGGCCTGCAACTCCACTTATAGCTATTGCAATATCAGCAAGATCATATTTTAAGACTCCTTTTACCATTTCATCTGTGACCTTCGTATCAACTGCTCCAAAATCCTTAAGTATTTGTTTATTCACTCCGAGAAATTTAATTTTTGCGATATTTGAATAGGTGACAAATCCTTGGCTTACCCACTTTGAACTTCCAGGGACTGATATCAAGCTTGAGCCCAATAAGCCTCCCGTACATGACTCTGCAAAAGATATAAATAATTGATTCTTTAATAGAATTTTTCCAAGTTCAGCAGCATTTTTACCTAGGTTGTCATCCATGAAACAAATTATAATGATTTATGACTTTTGTTGTCGGGAAAGACTGTATAAATTGTAAGCATACAACTTGTGTGCAGGTTTGCCCTGTCGATTGTTTTTATGAAGGCAAAAACATTCTTGTAATAGATCCAGAGGAATGTATTGATTGTGGGTTATGTGAACCAGAATGTCCTGTTGATGCTATTTTTGCTGAAGACGAAGTCCCTACAGATCAATTAGATTTCATTGAAATTAATGAAAAATATTCAAAAATCTGGCCCAATATCACCGAAGCTAAAGATCCTATGCCAGATTACAAAGATTGGGAAAAAAGAGAGGATAAGTTAAGTTATTTAGAATTAGATTAGTTATAGTAAAAAATTATTAAAAATATTTAAGTTTTTCTGGTTTATGTCACACAATTGCCATAATATAGTCACTAAACAGAGACATTATGGGAAAAATATTATTAGTATTGATGTTCGTTGCAGGGCTTGTATCCTCTAACGACCACCTTAATCTATTTGAAAATACTCAAAAATTATCAAATATTTCATCAGTTGATGCTCCTAAGGTAGAGGAACTTGATCAAAGAAAATTGAGAATAATTTGTGAAGGAAAAATGGCTGCATGCTTTAGGGCAGATAAGCCTAATACTATTTTTATAGATAAAACACTTTCTAAAGAAATTAAGTCATTAACCTTAGTGGGTATTTATGCAGATTATCTTCAATTTTCTAAATACAACTCCATTAAAGACCTAAGAAGTTGTGATATTCAAAAAGAATTTATTCAGGATTTAGATAATTTAAAACTTGCAGCTTATTTTGAAAAAGGAAGTTGCTCAAAGTTTATTTAATAGATTTTATAAGGGGATGAAGGGGTGGATTTAATCCACTCCTTCTAACATTGGAACAAATAAAACATTTTCAATCAATTCTTCTTCAAACCCTTCTTTAGAGATTCTTTTTACAGTCATTAATTTTTGATTTTCTTGATCCCCTACTGGGCATACTAGCTTTGCTCCTATGTTTAGTTGTTGCTTTAATTTTTTAGGAACTAAAGGAGCAGCTGCAGCACAAAGAATTCCGTCAAATTTTTTTTCAATTTTCCAGCCTTCATATCCATCGCCATGCTTAATTTCAAAGTTATTGATATTAAGTTTTTTTAAATTATTTTTTGCAACAGCGCATAACTGTTCTATCCTTTCTATAGCAAAAACCTTTCGACAAATTTTAGATAAGACGGCTGTTTGATATCCACAACCTGCACCTATTTCTAATACCTCTCCAAGCGGTCTATCTACAAAAGCTGTCTCTGATATAAGTAATTCAGTCATTCTTGCGACAATAAATGGTTGAGATATAGTTTGCTTGTGTCCAATAGGTAGTGACATATCTTCATATGCTTGTGCATCAAAAACACCGTCGAGAAACTCATGTCGGGGGATTTCCAATATTGCTTGTAATACTCGAACATCGGATATACCTTTCTCCGAAAGGACTTTGACTAACTTTTCTATTTTATTGGTTATCAATTATTCAGTTTTTTAGCCCAAGAGCGAGCAATATCATTGTTATCATGAGAGTAAAGAATTGGTGTAAGCGCTGAAATAGATATCTTTCCTTTCTCCAAACTTTTCCTGTCCTCTGAAATATTATTTTCATCTATTTCAAGAGATGGGACAGTAAATTCTACCTTAGGGTTATTGTTATCTGAGTAATTTGGAATGTTCACATTAAGAATACATTGTGATTTAAATTTCAGCTGATCAACTTTTCCAATGATTTCTTCTGATATTTTTACTTGATGACTATAGTCATTAAGTTCAAAAGAATTAGCAGATAAAGCTATAGAAGGATATTTTAAATTTCTACCTTCAAGGGCTGCTCCAACAGTCCCTGAAAATAGGATATCTGTTCCAAGATTTGGCCCTGGGTTTATACCTGAGACAACCAAATCAGGAGTAAATGGACAATAGAAATTTATAGCGTATTTAACGCAATCTACTGGAGTGCCATTTAAACTGTGAATTCCATTCCCATGATTTTGAAAAGATGGCTGATCCCAAACAGTAATTGCCGATCCTTTTCCGCTCATATTTTCTTTTGGTGCTAAAAAAAATACTTCATATTTATCTTTTAAAGATTCGTACAACTGCACGATTCCGGGTGCTTCAAAGCCATCATCATTTGTTAGGAGAATTTTCATTTCTTTTGAATTAATACTGAACAGTAACAGGCTACTCCTTCTCTGTTTCCAATTGCTCCCAACTTATCGGTGGTAGTTGATTTAATTGATAAAAACTCTTCATTTAAATTCATCAGCATCGATAAGTTAGATAAAATTTTTTCTCTGTGTTTAGAAATTCTTGGAACTTCACCTACATAGGTAATATCTAAATTGACAATTTGATAGGATCCTTTACTTATCAGATTTAAAACTTGATTTAAAAGGACCGAGCTAGAAATATTCTCTGTTGACTCATCTTCTAAGAAGATCGTTCCTAAATCTCCCATACTGGCTGCTCCAAGTAAGGCATCGCAGATTGAATGAAGAATAATATCGCCGTCAGAGTGGGCTATTATTGAATAACCACAATCAATTTCAATCCCTCCAAGGATCATTGAATTGCCTTTTTGGATTTGATGATAGTCAACACCAAATCCGATCCTGAGATCAGATGTCATAGTCTACCGATTTCTTTTAGTATCTTTGTTGCAACTTCAAAATCTTCTTTCCTAGTAACTTTAAAATTTGATTTTGAACAAGGAACTGCGTGAATTTGACCTTTTAAATAATTACTTACTGATGATACCTCGTCAGAAAAAATCTTTTCTTCTGCTATTGCTGATTCAATAGAGTTATAAACATCTATCATTCTGAAAACTTGTGGAGTTGATGAAAGCCAAATTTTGTTTCTTTCCAATGATTCTTTAACAGTTCCGTTCGTGACTATGTTTACACTCTCTACTGGCTGATAAGCTAAAAAAGCACCATCTCCTTCATTTTTTATTTCTTCTTCCGCTTTTGAGAGTAATAAGTTCAATTCAGCTTCAATTAAACAAGGTCTTGCAGCATCATGAATAGCAATAAGTTCATTTTTGTCTTCAGTTTCAAGCAGGCGCTTTAAGCCAAGATGAACCGACTCCATTCTTGATGTTCCTCCATCGCAGGTAATTATTTTTTCACTCTTAGATATGGTAAGACTTTCCCAAATTTCGTCTTCTTCCTGGAGCACTACACAAATTTTTTGGCATTTTTCATCTCTGAGAAATGGCTCTATAGAATATTCTATTAAACATTTAGCTCCAATCTTTTGAAACTGCTTCGCCATGTTTTGTTGCGCTCTACTGCCCATTCCTGCGGCTGGTATTAATGCTAAGTATTCTTCCATTATTATTTAAATTCTATTAATTGCTCTCCCTTTTTTATTAAACCCCTTTCAGATCTTGCTAAGCCAATAATTGCTTCATCTTCATCTGAAAAAGACGCTATTTCAACTTCAAGGATTCTATTTTCTAATTCTAGAATCTCTATTGAACTCTTGAGGAGAGAAATATCGCTTTTTACTTTTTCAATATTAGTAGAAGAATAACTTCCTAAGGTTATTTTGTAAAAATTATTGAGAGTCAAAATTAAGAAGAAAATAAAAAAGCTTAACAACAATAAGTTTTTTGATGTATCAATCATTGTTTGATCCCGTTCATTCCTTCAAAAGAAAAATTATGATCGCTGCTAATCATTAATAGTCTGTTGTATTTTGCAGTTCTATCGGATCTAGAAGGCGCTCCTGTTTTAATTTGCCCTGCCCCTATTCCAACAGCTAAATCTGAGATAAAAGTATCTTCTGTTTCTCCAGATCTGTGAGATATAACAGTATTAATATTATTTTGATTTGCCAAGCTAATTGTCTCTAAGGTTTCGCTCACTGTTCCAATCTGATTCACTTTAATTAGAATTGAATTAGCTGAGCCATTGTTTATCCCCTTTTCCAATATTTTTTTATTGGTAACGAATAAATCATCACCCACAATAGACACTTCATCTCCTATATGCTTCGTAATAGCTTTCCATCCATCCCAATCATCTTCATCTAAAGGATCTTCTATTGATTTAATAGGATAACTTTTGATAAGTTCTTCATAAATTTGAATTAAACCTGAATTATCATGATTTTTGCCTTCAAAAAGATATTCTCCATTAATAAATATCTCAGAAGCAGCACAGTCCATGGCAATAAAAATTTCTTCTCCCATTTTATAGCCTGACTTTTCAACTGCGGAACAGATAAAATCTAAAGCCTTTTTAGTATCAGAGATATCTGGAGCAAAGCCCCCCTCATCCCCTACAGAAGTTGAAAAGTTATTTTCCTGCAACTCTTTTTTAAGATTATGAAATATTTCTATTCCTGATCTGAGACTCTCATCAAAATTCTCAAATCCAGCTGGTTGAATCATAAACTCTTGAAACTCAAGAGGATTGTTTGCATGAGCGCCGCCATTAAGAATGTTCATCATCGGCAAAGGTAATGAATAATCGCAATCAATTTCGTGTGCTTTTGCAATTTGATGAATGTATTGAAATAACTCCACATTTTCTGATTGTGAAGCTAACTTAGAAACCGCCATAGATGTAGCAAGAATCATATTTGCCCCAATATTTGATTTGTTCTTACTGCCATCGAGCTCAATGAGCCCATTATCAATTTCTTGTTGATCCAATAAATTTTTTTGGGAAATTACATCAAATATTTGATGTTCAGTTTTCTTAATTACTTCTTTAAGTCCTTTACCAAGAAATCTTTTTTTATCGTTATCTCTAATTTCTTGAGCTTCTTTTGAACCAGTTGATGCGCCTGAAGGAACCATACTTATAGATGAAAATTTGCCAGAAAAAATCTTACAGGCTATTGTAGGATTACCTCTAGAATCTATAACCTCATAAAACTTTAATTGATCTATTTTCATAAGGACTTTGATAGTTCATCAAATTTTTTTAACTCTGAAAGTAAACTTTCAAATTCAGATAACCTCGTGGCTGAAGCTCCATCACAAAGAGCTTTTTCGGGGCTTGGATGAACCTCAATAAAAAAACCAGCTAGGCCTATTGCTGCAGCTGCAGTTCCCAAAACTTTTGCCTGAGAGGACCTCCCATCTGCTGATTTGCCTTTGCCTCCAGGAAGCTGCAGTGAATGGGTGATGTCTAAAATAGTTGGGGCAATTTTTTTAATCTTATCTATCCCTAAAAAATCTACAATCAAATTATCATAACCAAAAATACTTCCTCGTTCGCATAGCAAAATGTTTTCATTACCAAAATGATTACATTTTTCTATAATGTTTTTCATTTGTGCAGGCGATAGGAATTGAGCTTTTTTTACATTTATCACCTTTTCTGTTTCACATGCAGCTTTAATTAAGTCAGTTTGTCTGGACAAAAAAGCCGGAATTTGAATAACATCGAGAACTTCTGCTGCTGTTTCCGCTTGTGAGGGCTCATGAATGTCAGAAATTATAGGTAAATTAAATTCATCCTTTATTGTTTTTAAAATTTTTAAGCCTTGATCAATTCCTGGGCCCCGAAAGGAATCTATTGAAGATCGGTTAGCCTTATCATAAGAAGCCTTGAATATGAAATCGACATTATTTCTTTCGCAAATATTTTTCAGCTCTCCTGCGACAGAGATACAAAGTTCCTCAGATTCAATTACGTTCATCCCAGCTATAACGATGGCAGGATCCCTGTTGGATATTTTTCGATTATTTAATTGAACCTCAGTAATTTGAACCATTTTATTTCTTAGATGCAGCTTTTATAAAATCATTAAAAATAGGATGTCCTTCTTTGGGATTTGAAGTTAGCTCTGGATGAAATTGGCAGCCTAAAAACCATGGATGATCATCTAGTTCAATAGCCTCAACAAGTTTCTTATCTCTAGACCTTCCAACTATCTTCATGCCATTTTCAATCATTGCATTTTCATAATTACCATTGAATTCAAATCTATGGCGATGTCTTTCAAAAATTTCATTTTTTTTATACATTTTTTTTAACTTACTATTGTTGCTCAATATGCACTTTTGTGCTCCTAGTCGCATCGTACCCCCCATATCAGAACTTGCGTTTCTTTTTTGAATTGATCCTTCAGAATCTTTCCACTCATGCATAAGAGCAATAACAGGATGGATTGTTTTTTTATCAAATTCTGTACTGTTAGCTTTTAGATTTAGCACATTTCTTGCAAACTCTATGACTGCAACTTGCATTCCAAGACAAATTCCAAAAAAAGGTATCCTTTTCTCTCTCGCATATTTCGTAGCCATTATCATTCCATTAATTCCTCTATGCCCAAATCCTCCCGGAATCAATATTGCATCTGAACCCTTTAATTGACTGTTAGATTTCAAATTTTCTGAATCAATATAATTAATGTTTACATCAACCTTATTTTGAAGACCTCCATGCCTTAACGCTTCATTTAGTGACATGTATGCATCTGCTAGCTCAGTATATTTACCAACCATAGAAACTGTAATTTTTTTGTTTGATGCTTTTTCGAGTCTATTAACTTTCTTCCAATCACTTAAGTCTGCTTTTTTAGATTTAATACCCATTTTTCTTGTAACAACTTCATCAAGCTTTTCTTTGGATAAAAAGACTGGAATAGCATAAATTGATGGAAGGTCTGGAAGTGAGAAAACAGAGTCCAAGCCAACATTTGTAAACAAGGCAATCTTTCTTTTGTCGGAGCTTTGAAGTTCTTTCTCTGATCTACAAATCAGGATGTCAGGTTGAAGACCATAAGAAAGAAGATTTTTGACTGAGTGTTGGGTTGGTTTGGTTTTAGTCTCCCCGGATGTAGATAGAAATGGCACTAAGGTAAGGTGGAGAAAAAGAGTTCTTTGATCTCCAAGTTCTATTTTTAATTGTCTTATAGCTTCCAAAAAAGGTTGCGATTCTATGTCTCCTACAGTTCCTCCAATTTCTACAATTGCTAAATCATATCCCTTGGCGCCTTTCATGATTCTCTTTTTAATCTCATCAGTTATGTGAGGAATAACTTGAACTGTTGCTCCTAAAAACTCACCTTTTCTCTCTTTTTTTAAGACACTGTCATACACTTGGCCAGCGGTAAAATTATTATTCTGTGACATTTTCTCATCTAAAAATCTTTCATAGTGGCCAAGATCAAGATCTGTTTCTGCTCCATCTTCGGTAACAAAAACTTCACCGTGCTGAAAAGGACTCATTGTACCTGGATCCAGATTTATATAAGGATCAAGCTTCATGATTGTCACCTTTATTTTTTTGCTCTCTAGTAGAGATCCCAAGGATGCGGATAGAATTCCCTTACCTAGGGAAGAAACAACACCGCCAGTGACGAAGAGAAATTTAGGTTTAGAAGCCATCTTATTTATTAACCAAGATGGTTTATCAGTATATCAGAAGAATTCAGATACTTTGCAAGTATCTGATTTTGAGATCATTCAGTTAAATAGCTACGATTTCTGATTCTGAATTATCTTCGTTAGCATCAAGGGGTCTTTCAAGAGAAACCCAATCAATTTCGCCATCGTTAGGCCAACTTTCTAAATCTAAGACGCCCAAGTCATCGTATAGCGGTCTGACCTTATCTGTAATAAGACCTATCTTTGAAAGATTTGGCATTACTCTAGTGAAAAGTAAATGCTGAAAGTTTGCAGTCACATCTGCTTTGCTCTGGAATGCAACCGTTTCATCAATATCCCAACCAAAATTAGAATAAACGTCTGCGGCCATAAGTCTGGAACGCATAACAACAGCAGCTTCGTAAGCAAACATAGCACGATCTTCTCTCTCCTCATCGGAAAGAGTTTGCACAAATTCTTCTAGGTAATTCACGCCAAAAGTTACGTGTCTGGCCTCATCTCTGGTAATTAGATAAAGCATATCCTTGAAAACTGGATCATTTGTTCCTTGTCTTGCAACATTAAAGGCAGCTAGCGCTAAACCTTCAATGATGATTTGCATACCTATAAATTTTAAATCCCATCTAGGATCGGAAAGAATTTTATCAAGAAGAGATTTCAGGCCATGTCCTATTGGATAAGATAGACCCACTCTTTTTTGAATATATTTATTGAAGGCTTCAACATGTCTTGCTTCATCAAAGGTTTGAGAAGCAGCATATAGTTTCGCATTATACGTTGGTGCACATGAAACTAATTGTGACGCCACTAACAGTGCGCCTTGTTCGCCATGAAGAAATTGGCTGATGGACCAAGATGCCCTGTGTTGAAGAAATTTGAATTTATCCTCTGTAGAAAGCTTTTGATAAGGCTCATATTCATCCCAGAAAATAGCAGGTGGACTATCCTCTCTTTCTGGCAAAGGTTGATCCCAATCAATGTCCTTCTCTACATTCCAGTTCAACTCTTTTCCTAACTCATAGAGTCTTTTAATGCGATTATCTTGTATTGTGTAATCCCAGTTATAGGAACCAGTCAAAGGAGTCTTAAAAATCTCTGCTACATCTTCAACTTCTTTTTCTGTTAAATTAAGATCGTTATCTAAAGGAAATTCTAAAACCTTCCTTGGTGTTTCTTCTAATACTTTTATCTTCATAATTATTTAATATATTTTCTCTTAACTCTTTTTGATAATGAAGTCATAAAAGAGTAAGGAATATTATCTGTCAACATTGCCAAATCGTCTACTTTAAGATCTTTTCCCCATAAGATTATATCTTCCCCTAGTTTCACTTTTTTGTCAGGAAGTTCAACAGCTATTAGGTCCATTGCTACCCTTCCTATTACTTTAGCTTTAGCTTTATTAATTAAGACATAACCCTTGTTACCATAATTCAGAGGGATACCGTCTGAATATCCTATTGGTATGATTCCTATTGAGGTATTTTTCGTTGCTTTCCATAAGCCATCATAACCAACTGTTTCTCCCTTTTTAATTTCTTTGATTGCGATAATTTTTGAAACTAACGTTGTCACATTTTTTAATCTAAAATCTTTAGATTTATTTTTAAAATGACTTCCGTATAAAGACAGTCCCGGTCTTTCTATATCTGAAAATAAGTCATCAAAGTTAAGAATTCCTCCTGAATTTGAAACACTAGTAAGGAAATTGTGCTTTTTCTGTTTTAGACTCAAAGTTGTTTTTGTAAATAAGTTAAATTGTTCATTTGTTACCTTCCTAGACATTTTTTTTCCAGATGAAGATTTAAGGTGAGTCATCAAGACTATCTTTTTTGAAAAGGGTTTTAGCCTATGCATCATATTTTCGATTTCATTTTGCATAAAACCTAGTCTATTCATACCTGTATCAAATTTAAGCCATAAAGAAGGGAAAGAAAGTTTTAGCTTCTCCAAAAAGCCAATTTGTTCTTGATTATGAATAACTAATTCTAGTTTATGAGAATGAGCTAGTTTCAGATCTTGCTTATCATAAAAACCTTGCAAGCATAAAAGGGGTTTTTTTGAAAATTCTCTAAATTCATCTGCTTCTTCAATTGTAGCTACACAAAATCCATCCGACTTTTTCAGCGCCCCAACAACTTTCTTTACGCCATGTCCATAAGCATTAGATTTAACAACCGAATAAATTTGAGACTTAGGACAATGTTTTTTTATAACATTAAAGTTATGCTCAATTGATGAAAGATCTATTATTGCAGTTGTTGGCCTTGGCAAATCTCAATCCTCATAATTCGTTGGCATTGACATTGCTGGATCGTTATCAGCTAAGTTTTCAAACTTTATTATGTTAGATGCAAAATGAAGTTTTACTTTTCCAGTTTTCCCATTTCTATGCTTAGCGATATTCACTTCAGCCAAACCTTTGTTTTCAGGAGTTTCATTATAGTATTCATCTCTGTATACAAAGGCTACGAGATCAGCATCCTGCTCTAAAGCACCGGATTCTCTTAAATCTGACATTAGAGGTCTTTTATTGTTTCTATTTTCAACAGCACGGTTGAGTTGTGATAATGCGATTACAGTAATATCTAAATCTCTTGCTAAAGATTTTACTGATCTAGATATCTCGCTCATTTCAGTAACTCTATTTTCAGAGTTTCTATCAGAATTCATAAGCTGAAGATAATCAATAATTATAAGTCCTAAGTCAGGATTTTCTCTTTTGACTTTTCTTGCGCGCGAAATCAGTTCAGATGGACTGAGGCCGGGCGTATCATCTATGAATAATTTTGACTTAGTGAGTATAGTTGAAGCATCATCAATATCTCTAAAATCTTGCTCTGAGAGGTTTTTGGCTTCTTGAAGTCTCTTGAAGTCTACTCTGGAAAAAGATGAAAAAAGCCTATACATGATGGATCTTGATGACATTTCCATGCTGAAAAGAAGAACAGGAACTTCATCTATTAATAAATTACAAGCTATGCTCATTGCAAAAGCAGTCTTCCCCATCCCTGGTCTGCCAGCAATAATAAATAAATCTCCTTTCTGAAGCCCCATTGTTAAGTTATCGATATATTTAAAGCCAGTGCTATGACCAACCAGAGGTCCTGATGACTTTAAATTTATATCGATATTTTCATAGACTGGACCAACAAGGTCCTTAGCTATTTGCGGTCCGCTTTTTCTTTCAATTGAGTCTCTTAATTTTAATATCTTATCTTCGGCTTTAGTAATTGCATCATCACTGCTGAAACTGTCTGTAGAAAACGCAGTTGATGAAATTTCATCAGCAGTTTCGATAAGTTTTCTCAAGCTAGATGTCTGTTTGACAATATCAACATAATTGGAAAAGTTTGAGGTTCCAGGAGTTTCTTCAAACAAATCTTTAATGTAAGAAGAAAAATTTAAATTTGAATTTTTTTTGATTTCTTCATCTGAAGAAACAGCTTCTATAAGAGTTAGCGTATCTAATTGAGTACCTTGGTCTGAAAGCTTTTTAATAGCTCTATAAATTACTTTATTTTCTGTTTGGGTAAAATCTTTTTCCTCAATTTGAGTAACAAGATCATCCCATAAATTAGGCTCTAGAAGTAGACAACCCAAAGCAGCTTTTTCTGCTTGTATTGATGAAGGTAAGGAATTTTTGTCTGTGTTCTTCACGTTTTCTATTCTCCCATTCGAATAAATAGAAAACAATGAAAATTATTCTTCAGGAGAAACTTTTATGTTTATTTTGGCAATAACTTCAGGATGCAATTCTACATCTATCTCAAAATCACCAAGGTCTTTTATTGGTCCATCAGGTAGTCTGATAGCCTGTTTATCTAGCTCGAAACCAGCAGTTGTAATTTTCTCAATAATTTCGTTGGTCCCTACAGAACCATAAAGTGTATTTTCTTCAGTAACAGCAGATACAATTTCAAAATTCTGTCCATTCAGTTGCTCATAAACAGATTGCGCAGATGCTTTCTTTGATTCTTCGGCAGCAAGAATTTGGGCTTTCTCTGCCTCATATTTCTCCATGTTTTCTTTATTAGCTGGAATCGCTTTTTTGCCAGGTAGAAGAAAATTTCTACCATATCCAGATTTAACTGTAACAAGATCACCTGGGGCTCCAAGGCCGGTAATTCTCTCTAATAAAATAACTTTCATTTCTTTAAGAATAATGACTATCTGTGTAGGGAAGAAGAGCAAGCTGTCTTGCTCTCTTGATAGCAGTTTCTAATTGCCTTTGATACTTTGCAGATGTTCCTGTAAGTCTTGCAGGAAGAATTTTCCCAGTTTCATTTATAAAGTCTTTTAAAAGGTTTACATCTTTATAATCAATCTGCTTGATACCAGCAGCAGTAAATCTGCATTTTCTCGATTGCTTTACTAAAGGCTCTAGACCAGTATTTTTCTTTCTTGTATCTTTTTTCCTTCTCATGCTGTGCCTTTGTCTTCTTTGGATTCGTTTTCTGTTTCTACTTTCGTTTCATCGCCATCATTATTTTTTTCAGAATTGTCTGTTTCATCTGAAGTATCATCTGATTGATCGACATCTTCTTTCGCCTCAGCTTCTTTATCAAAAGTGGATTCATCTA
This sequence comes from uncultured SAR86 cluster bacterium, assembly GCA_902529935.1. Taxonomy (GTDB): domain Bacteria; phylum Pseudomonadota; class Gammaproteobacteria; order Magnimaribacterales; family AG-339-G14; genus CACNYO01. The sequence continues at coordinate 62,683 of CABZYK010000001.1, forward strand.
TATTTTTCGTTGCCTCTTTGGGAGTATTATCATTTTTAATAGAAGCTTCGTATTCTTCAAGTTGTGTTTCCCCATCTTCTTGAGTTTGTTTTAAGAGTGAAGAAGGTTCTGTTTCAATCTCATCCTTTCTAACAATCAGATGTCTAAGAATTGCGTCGTTATATTTGAAAGATTCTTTGAGGCTATCAATTTGATCAGAATCACAGGTAACATTTATACAAAAGTAATTTGCTTTGTAACAATCTTGAATAGGATAAGCTAACTTTCGAGATCCGATATTCTCAGATCTATCTATAGTTCCATTGGAAGATTTAATTTGGTCGCAATACTTATTTAATATTGCCTCAGAATCTGATTTTTGATCAGGATGAACTAAAAAAACAATTTCGTAATGATTCATATTTTTCTTATGGTTTATAGCTAAAATTTTTCATATCTCAGCAAGAAAGGTTGCGATTCTAGAGAAATTAAGCTTTTTTGGCAAGAGCATCATCCATAATGCTCTCCAGTAGTTCAAGATAGCTAATGCCAGAGAGATGGGATGATTTTGGAACTAAACTAGTTTCCGTCATGCCGGGAACCGAGTTAAGTTCTATAAGGAAATAATCTATGCCATCATCAATAATATCAATGCGGCCCCAATTTTCGGCACCAACAAGTTCATATGCATTAATTACGAGATTGTTCAAAGTATCCAACCTTTCTGATTCTATCGCGTACTCTAAATATTTTGTCTCATTGGAAATATATTTGGCATCAAAATCATAAAACTCACCTTCTGGAATTATATGAATGGGCGTAAGGCATCTTTTGTTTATTATCGGTACTGTTATTTCTTTTCCATCTATAAACCTTTCTATCAATATTGAATCATCATATTTTTTAGCTAGATTAATTTTTTTTTGAAAATCCTCTTTACCTTCAATGTTGTTATAAAAGGAGATACCGTTAGAAGATCCCTCTAAATTTGGCTTTATTACCCACCTTTCGAATGAGGATAAATTATCCAAGAGAAAGTTTTCCTCATAGATAAAATATTCGGGTGTTTTAATATTGTTTTTCTTCCAAATTTCTTTGGTCTTTATTTTATTCATTGTAATTCTGGAAGACTGCGAATTTGATCCAGTGAATACAATGTCATTTTCCTCAAAGAACTTTTGAATTTCTCCATCTTCCCCTCCTCTACCGTGAAGCAAAATAAAAACTAGATCGAACTTGGAATATAGCTCCTTATTGAATGCCTCACTTGCAGTTTTGACATCAATTTTTGAAACTTCATAACCGTTTTCTTTCAGACATTTAAATACAGAATCTCCGCTCTTCAATGAAATGAGTCTTTCCTCTGACCAACCGCCGCATAGTACTGCGATATTTTTATTTATCATAGATTTGATATCTTTCTGGCAAGATCTGAGGTCGTTCCTGCTCCCTGAGTTATGATGACCTCATTTCCAGTAGTCATATTTTCAAGTTTTTCAATTACCTCAGTATGATTTTGACAAAATACTACGTTTGAGCCATTCTTTTTAAGAACTTGAAATAAATCTTTACCTTCATATCCTTTAATTATCTTCTCGCTTGCGGGATAAATATCAAGCAATAAAAGGTTTTCTATATTTAAAAGAGTTTTTATAAATTCATCAAAAAGATCCTTGGTTCGCGTGTATCTATGCGGTTGAAAAACAACAATCTTTTTTTTGTTTTTCCATATTTCTGATGCTGTGTCGTAAGAATATTTGATCTCTTTGGGATGATGTCCGTAATCATCAACAAGAGTAATCTTTTTTGAAAAGATATCATGAGAAACAATTTCAAAACGTCTTTCGATTGAGGAGCAAGTTTTGAGCGATTTTTTTATAATAGACAAATCAATATTCTCTTGAATAGCGGCAATAATCGCAGATGTTGCATTCATAACATTATGTTCGCCATGCATTGACATGGAAAAGCTATAATCTTTTTTTACGAAATTATCTTTCAGCTTAAAACTTGTCCCTCTGATATTTTGTTTTATATCTTTGATTTGATAGTCGTTACTTTTATCTTTTCCAAAGGAAAATGAATTCCTTGGTATATTTTTAATAATACTTTTAATTGATGGATCATCGCCATTGGCAATTAAGTAGCCTTGAAAAGGTAATGAAAGACAAAATTTTTTAAAAGACTTTTTTAAGTTATTAAAATCATTACCATAAGTGCCTAGATGATCGTTATCTATATTTGTAACTAAAGCTTTCAGAGGCCTGAGATTTAAGAAAGATCCATCACTCTCGTCAGCTTCCGCAATGATATGCTCCCCAAGGCCTAATTTGGCATTTGATTCAAAAGACTTTACTTTGCCTCCAATGATGTAAGTAGGATCGAGACCTGCCTCGGTGAAAATATGAGCCATTATGCAAGTTACGGTCGTTTTTCCGTGACTGCCTGCAACCGCAATGCTATTTTTAAGCATCATAAGATTAGCCAACATTTCAGCTCTAGGAATAACTGGTATGCCCATAGAAATTGCTTTTTTTAGCTCAACATTTTTTTTTGAAATTGCTGATGAAATCACTACAAGATCTTTTTTTAAGACATTATTTTCTTTATGGCCTTTAAAAATTTTTACCCCTAGATTTTTTAGTCTTTTTGTCACATTTGTATCCTCTAGATCACTTCCTGAGACAGAATAGTTTTGATTATGAAGAATTTCTGCAATTCCGCTCATACCTGCTCCACCGATACCAATTAGATGAATACTTTTTATGCTGGACATTAGATATTTAAATTATCAATGATAATTTTCGAGGAGTTCGTGAATGAATTCTTATTAAGTTGCTCATAATAACTTTTTACAGAAGTATTATCTAAAATTGATTCTCTGAGGCTTGATATCAAGTTATTAATATCGGAGTCTTGTTCAAAAACTTTTCCAAATCCTCTTTCTTCAAAAAATTTTGCATTTAAAATTTGGTGATTATCAATTGAATTTGGAATTGGGATTATGAATGCCGATCTTCTAACCTTGATTAATTCTGATACTGTCAGCGCACCCCCTCTACAAATGACAACATCGCTCCATTCATATGCTTCCCTCATATCATCTATAAATTCACTTACTGTGAACTGATTATTTACATTATTTTTCTTGTAAGCTTCTTGCGTGATTTCTCTATGTTTTAATCCACACTGATGACGGATTTTCAAGCTGTTTTTATCGATTCCCCCAAGAACTTTTGGAACCAAATGATTTAAAAAATCTGAACCTTGGCTGCCACCAATTATTAGAAGGTTGTTGAACTGATCAATATTTTTTTGTTTTAAGCCTAAAAGTTCATCCCGTATAGGATTGCCACTATCAACAAGAAAATTGACTTTAGTTTTTTTGAAATAATTAGATGCCTGACCGAAGCCCAAAAATACTTTATCAAGATATTTTAACTTTGAAAGAATCCTTATTGCAGAACCAGGTATTGAATTTTGCTCTTGTGCGTAGATTGTTCTTAAAGGGAAAAATAAAGCGATCAATGAAGTGTATCCTCCAAAAACAATCATTTGATCATTCTGACTGGAGAAAACTCTATATTTGAAAAAAAACTTTAATCCAGAGCGAAATAATTTTAGAACTGATGAAAGTTTATTAATCAAGCCCTTTCCTCTGAAACCTACCAAATCATATTCTATAAATTTGATACCAAGCTTTTTACATATATTTTTCTCAGGTCCTCTGGATGTACCAATCCAGATTATGGAGATATCTTTTTTTAATAAGTCTCTCGCAATTTGCTCAGCAGGAAATACATGACCTCCTGTTCCTCCAGCAACTATGAAGAATTTTTTAGAAATTTTTCCTCCTCGATATCACTTTATGTCTATCTGATTCATTTAATTCAAAATATATTCTTTGAATCAGTGAAATCAAAATAAAGGTCAGAAATAAATTGGAACCGCCATAGCTCAAAAAAGGCAACGTCAGCCCTTTTGTAGGAAGTAGTCCGATAGACACGCCGATATTGATAAAAACATGTAACCCAATCAGAGTACCTATGCCATATGCAATAAATGAATTAAACATTTGATTCATTTGTCTTGCTAAACGTCCAATCATGAAACATCTTATGACTAAAACTAGAAAAATAAAAATTAAAATTAATCCAAAAAAACTACCAAATTCTTCCAAAATAATTGAAAAAACAAAGTCAGTTTGAGCATCTGGCAGTAAATTTAATTTCAACCAACTTTCTCCATATCCGGTGCCAAACCAGTCACCTCTGCCAATAGCAGAAAAGGATCTTGTCAGTTGATATCCTCCTTCTTGGGCATTTTCCCATGGATTCATAAATGTAAGTATTCTTTGAAATCTCCAAGGAACCAAAAAAATCATCAAAATAAATGTTAAAAGACCTACCATGGAAATTGCAATAAAATGAACAATAGGCGCACCAGCTATAAACATAATTGTGAGAGTGACCAAAAAGATAATTGCTGAAGAACCTAGATCTGGTTGCAATAAAATTAAAGAAATAAGAGAGACCATTATGAAAATGGGCTTCCAAAAACCTGTCCAATTTGATTTGAATTCTTCTTTCTTCCTGATACAAAAAGATGATACATAAATCAATAATGATAACTTGGCTAGTTCAGCAGGCTGGAAACTAAAACCAAGGAACCTTATCCACCTCTTTGCTCCGTTTATTTCTGGTGCAAGATTCGGCACTAAGAGTATCAACAAAAGAAAGAGCGATAAAAAAATAAGATATAAATCAATATTTCTCCATGTACTCATCTCAAACCTGAATATAAAAAAGAAAAGAACGAAACCCACCATCAAATTAAATATGTGCCTAGTTGTTAACTCGTTAAATGAAATGCTCGAAACCATCAAGATTCCAAAGAAAGCTAAGAAAATAGATATTGTTATTGTTGTGAAGTCGAAATTATCAAAATTAATGTTCCGATCGTGACTTCCAAATAAAATTCTATTTACAAAGTTTTGCTTTCTAGCCAACATATTTTTTGATTAATTCTTTAAACTTAGACCCTCTTTCTTCATAGTTTTGAAATTCATCAAAACTTGAACAACCTGGAGAAAATAAGATCAAATCATTTTTAGTTGAATAATTAATAGCCTCTTTCACAGCTCGAGCCATACTCTCAAGCACGATTGGGTTTAACTCATCTATTTCATTTGAAATCTTTTCTCTGTCCGCACCATAAATAAAAACTTTCTTAGTATTTCTCTTAAGAACCTCCATAAGTGGTCTAAAACTTAGATTCTTTTTTAACCCGCCCATAATTAAAATAATTTTTTCATCTTTATATTTATTTATTGCAGCATTAAGTGAATGTGGATTGGTAGATTTAGAGTCATTTATGATGGTGAGGTGTTTGTTTAAAGAAATATCTTCAAGGCGATGGGGAAGCGGGTTAAAGGTAAGTATTTTCTCCTCAATGGATTTTTTTTTGAGGCCTATGTGTAAAAGAATCCTTTTTACAGCTTCTTTATTATAAATTTCATGATCTGTGATCTCAGGCAGAATGAAATCTAAATCTAATCCTAATCCTTCAGGTCCAATTTTAAAGTTTGAGTTTTCAAATATCCTTTTTTTTATTTTTGTGTACTGCACAAAAGAATCGTGCACATCTAAATGATCAGGAGAAATATTTAATAATACAGAAACTAAGCTTGATAAAGACTTTGTCCTTTCTATCTGAAAAGAAGATACTTCGATTACAAAATAATCCAGTTGATCTTCAATGTGATCAAGCACAGGAAAACCATTATTTCCTATACCTTTAACCTTAAGTTCCAAGGATTTCATGATGTGTTGAAGCAAAGATACTACAGATGTTTTTCCGTTTGTTCCTGTAACAAGAATTGATTTTTTAGCATGAAATTTCAAAAAGAGATCTAAATCTGAAAGGATTTCAATGTTATGAGTGTTCAACTTTTTAACTATTTCATGACCAATATCAAATCCAGGACTGACATAACACGATCGAACCTCATCAAAAGCTATCTCCTTGAGATTAGAAATAATTAGAGGATTTTTACTTTTTTTAAGTAATTCTTTTTTGCATGGAGGATCATCTCTGGTATCAAAAATAATTGGATCTTGTTCAAATTTTATTAAGTAATTAAAAAGAGATAAGCCGGTTTGACCAAGTCCTAAGATAAGTGATCGTGAAGTTTTTTTTGACACTTGGCTACCTAAGTCTGAGGGTAGCAAATCCAATAAGAATTAGAATTAATGTAATTATCCAGAATCTCACAATAATCTTTGGTTCTGCCCATCCTGATAATTCAAAATGGTGATGCAAAGGAGCCATTTTGAAAACCCTTTTACCAGTTAATTTGTATGAAGTAACCTGGATCATGACAGATAACGTCTCGGCAACAAAAACTCCTGCCATTATCGCAAATACTATTTCTTGCCTTATCATAACCGCAATTGCTCCAAGTGCTGCCCCTAATGAAAGAGAGCCTACATCTCCCATAAAGACTTGAGCAGGATAAGTATTGAACCATAGAAATCCAATTCCAGAGCCTACAATAGCTCCACAAAATACAAGCATTTCACCTGATAGTGGTAAATATGGAATATTGAGATAATCTGAAATGATTATGTTTCCAGATGCATATCCAAGAACCCCTAAAGCAGCTGCAATCATTACTGAAGGCATTATTGCAAGACCATCCAAGCCATCTGTAAGATTCACCGCGCTACTTGAGCCAACAATTACAAAATAAGAAAAGAAAATAAAAAATAAACCTAACGGCAAAGAAAAATCTTTGAAAAAAGGAATTATTAAGCTCGTTTCAAGGGGATTAGTGGAATATGTATAAAAGATTATTATGCCGATAAAAGCTGATAGAGACTGCCAAAAAAACTTCTGCCTACTTGTAAGTCCATTGCTTGACTGAGTTTTTAGTTTAGTTAAATCATCTATCCAGCCAATTACCCCAAATGAAACCGTCATAAATAATACCAACCACAGGTACTTATTTGATAAGTCCCCCCAACAAAAAACTGAAAATACTACAGCTGCTAAGATCAGCAGCCCTCCCATTGTTGGAGTTCCTTCTTTAACAAGATGTCTTTCGGGTCCTTCTTTTCTAATGTATTGATTAAACCTTTCCATTTTTAAAAAATTAATGAACCAATTTCCAAAGGATAGGCAAAAAATCAATGAAGTTAGAGTGGCTAAAATTGCTCTAAAAGTAAGATAATTGAAAATCCTCAAGGGACCATAGCTTTCAGCTAGAATTTCTAAAATAGGTAAAAACATTATTTAAAAATATTCATGCAGTCTTCTATTTTAACTGATCTAGATGCCTTAAATAATATGGCAGTATTTTTACTCAATAAAGATCCGATCTTTTCTTCTGCATTAGCAATATTTATTTTGACTACATTCTCCTTCGAGAGTTCAAATTTGGAGTTAAATAAAAAAACGTAATCAAATCTCTTACAGGCTTCATCGATTATTTTTTTCATTTCTTGCTGAAAGTCTTTACCTAGCTCTTTCATATCTCCAATAACACAAATTTTATTTTCTTTATCAGTAGAATCTAAGACTCTAAATGCCTCTTTAAATGAATCAGGATTTGCATTGTAAGTATCATCAATTATCAAAACACCCTTGGAATTATAGCCTTGCTCTGTCCTAGATGGGACGACAACATCTTTTGATAAATTATATATTTGATCGAAAGAGATATTTTCTATGCCTAAACTTACTAGAATAGCTTCTACACACTTACTGTTTGATTTTTTTGCATTTAATCCATCACCAGAAAAGGATCTAATCTTTTTATCATGAGACTTAGCATGAAACTCACTGAGATGAGCATTAATATCTGGGAAGATGCAAGTTCCTTGAAGTAAAACATTTTTAAAAATATCAGATTTCTCTTGTGCAACTCCCTCAAGATTTATTAATTTTTCTAGGTGAGCTTTTCCAATTGATGTGATGACTCCTACTTCGGGCTGCAATATTGACGACAATTCATTTATTTCACCAAAGTCATTCGTTCCTATCTCAAAAATTCCAAATTTATGATGTTTTTTTAATTCTAGGAGACTAAAGCATAATCCGTAAAAATTATTCCAGTTTCCTGGTGACACATAAATTTGAGATGGATCAAATTTATTGGATAAAAGAGAGCTCAATAGCAATTTAGTCGAAGTTTTACCATTACTTCCAGTGATGCCTACAACTTTACCTTTAAACTTTTTTCTTTGATATTTAGCTAAAAAAGATAAACATTCATGAGTTGAATCAACGCCTAAAATTTTTTCATCTTGAGGATGATTTTTTTCAGAAATAATAAAAGAAGCTCCCCTATCCAGTGCTTCATCAATAAAATCATGCCCATTGAAATTAGGCCCCTTTAAAGCAAGAAAACAATCACCTTTTGAAATTTTCCTAGAGTCTGTAACTATTTTTGAGGATACAAATTCTTTCTTAGGTTTCTCAAGGTTTAATTTAGCGGCTAATATTTGATTTGAAAATTCAAATAGCATTCTTAAACCTCATCACCACTTCGAAATCACTAAAATCTTTTCTAAATCCATTCTCAAATTCTTGATAATTTTCATTTCCCTTGCCTGCAATTAATAATGCGGAACCGGGTTTACTATTAACAAGTGATTCAAGTGATTCAAGAATAGCTTCTTTTCTATCAAAAATTACTTTTATATTCTTTGATGAACACTCTGATAATATATCTTCAACAATAGTTTCAGGGTCTTCACTCCTAGGATTATCGTTGGTAACGAAAACCTGATCAGCTAAATTTTCTGCTATTTTTCCCATCTTTGACCTTTTAGATCTATCCCTTTCACCGCCACATCCAAATAGACAAATTAAATTTCCAGAATATGTGCTTCTTAAAGATTTTAAACTTGCATTTAATGCATCAGGAGTATGTGCAAAATCTATAAAAACATCTCTTCCATCAAAATCTATTTTTTGATTTCTTCCTTCGGGCAGGCTAAGGTCAAAAATATCTATGCTTGATAAATCAACGTCTTGGTTTGCAACCTTAAATAAAAGAAGAGCACAAACCAGATTTGATAAATAATGATCTCCTTGGAAGTTAACATTAATTTTTTTCGGCAAGATATCTTCTGAATCCAATAAAAATTTATTTGATGAGCTTTTATGTATAAATACATCAGCATCTTTATTATGAAATGAATATGAATAAGAATTTTTGTATTTTTGTTTAAGTTTTGCCCCTAAATAATTGTCTTCATTAAATACATATCCTTCTGACGAAAAGTCATCAGAATCAAAAAAAGATTCTTTTATATCTGAATACTTCTCCATATTGCCATGGTAATCAAGATGGTCCTCAGAGAAACTTGTTAATCCTTTAAATTTGATTTCGATATCTCCGATCCTTTTTTGATGTATTGCATGAGATGAAACCTCTAGCAAACTATTCTCAATATTGTGTTCACTTGATATTTCTAAAAACCTATAAAGTTTAAAGATATCAGGAGTTGTCATATTTGAAGATCGTAACTCGAGGCCTGAACCTCCATTTTCAATAGAATTAAAAAAAGATACCTTCATATTTAGCTGTTCATGTAATTGTTTGAGAAAATGAATCGTGCTGGTCTTACCATTTGTACCAGTTATACCAAATATCTTTTTAACTTGATTAAACGCATAGGCCTTATTTGCCAGATGTACTAGTTTTTCTTCTAACCCAGATACATGAATTATTTTTCTATTATCATTGGCATGGTGTATGCCAGAAAGAATGGCTACTGCTCCTTTATCAAAGGCATGATCTATATATTTATTTCCATCTCTTTTGGAAGAATTTTTCAATGCAACAAAAATATCTCCTGGATCTATGTCATTTGAATTGATGCATAATTTTTTAAATTGAATATCACTTTTTAATTTACTGCCGTCTAATAAATTCTTTAGATTTTTCATGAGGAAGCAAAAATTGATTTAAAAACATTAGAAAAGATTGGAGCTGCAACATCGGAGCCGCCTGAAACATCATTTTTTGGTTCTTGGACCATTATTGCTAGTAAATATCTCTCACTATTTTTTTCTATGAATCCTACAAATAGAGCATTTATAGAATCTTCATCATATCCTTGCTGTTTAGAAATGAAGCTTGTCCCTGTTTTCCCACCAACAACTCCATCTTTTACTTTGGCTAGTTTTCCAGTCCCATTATTCACAGTATGGATTAAAATATTTTTTATCTTATCAGTGGTTTCCTTTTTAAGAATTCTTCTTCTTATTTCATTACTTTCTGATGAAATAATCTTTAGATTTGCTTCGATACCGTCGTTTAAAATTCCAGTATATGCTTTTGCAATATGAAGCAAAGTTGTCTGGAGACCATACCCATAACATAAACTAACTAAACCTCTTAAAGAAATATTCTGTTCTCCAGGCAAAAATCCCTCTCTATGATTTAAAAACATCTCACTAAAGTACTCTCCGATTCCAAAAGAACGTATTCCCGATATTACTCTTGATTTGTTCATTTGAGAGCAAATTTTTACAGTGCCTACATTACTTGATTTAGCTATAACTTCGCTTACAGAAAGAATTCCATAATTTTTAAAATCCTCTGTTCTGTAATCCTCAAATTCAACCCATCCAGGATTAGTATCAATCAAGGTATCTTCGTTAATTAATTCATCGTCTATAGCTAAAGAAATACTAAGAGGTTTTAAAACAGAACCAGGTTCCAAAAGAGAAATCGATGCCTTGTTTGTCACTAAAGAAATATCTGATAAAGATTTTCTATCGTTGGGATTAAAGCTAGGATAATTAGTTATTGCTAAAATCTCTTCAGAATCTAGATCAATCATTATTGCTGAAGCAGTGCTCGCATTGTTTTCGATTACAGCTCTTTTCAATTCATCAAAAACAATAAATTGATAATCTGAATCAATAGATAACTTAATTAAGTCGCCATCCTTCTCAGGGACAATAACCTCCTCAATAACTTTTCCATTACCATCTCTCTTTAAATCTATTCTTCCATCTGAGCTATCGAGACTTTTCTGAAAGCTGAGCTCCATACCTTGAAGACCATCATTATTTATATCAGTGATCCCAATTAGTTGAGAAAAAGCTTCTCCTTCGGGATAGTTTCTGTAGTATTTTTCATCAAAAACTAGTCCTTGAATTTTTTCCTTTTTAAGCGCCTCTACTTTTTCCCTATTTACTTTTTTAGAAATTTGAATAAATTTAAGCCTCTGATTAGATGATCTTTCTCTTAAATTTTGCTCCTCGATATTTAATAAATTAGAAATAAATTTAATCTCATCTGGTTTGTATGAAAAATAATTAAGGTCTATTCCAATATCATAAAAAATAATATCTTCAGCCAATACTCGATCATTTCTATCGACTATCTTTCCTCGTGATGACTTTATGACTTTACTTTGTGAAATTCGATTATCAATTTTATCTAATGAAAACTCTGCCTCAGTTATTTGGAAATATATTAATCTTACAAAGAGAAGTGAAAAAAGTATGGGAAGAAAAAACCAGAGAACAAGTTCTCTGGTTTTTTCCGTTTGATGGCTCAAAGAAATCTAATCTATTTGTTTTTTAACGAACGATGGAATATCAAGATATTCAGAATCCATTAAATCACTAGAAGAAACTTTTTTAACTTCCCTAGAAGAATGAGAAATATCTGGCTTCGGTAGAATGGATTCAACCGATTCAAATTCAAAGGTATTTTTAGGCTTCTTTTTAGATGCACTTCCACCGAGACCGGTTGCGACAATTGTTACCTTTATATCTGCTCCCATAGAATCATCAAATGCCACACCATGAATAATTGTTGCATCTTGAGCAGCAAATTCTCTTACCAAGGCAAGGACTTCCTCGATTTCACCCGTTTTCATATCTGGCCCAGCAGTGATATTGACAAGAACTCCTTTTGCGTTTTCTAGATTTATATCTTCTAGCAATGGACTTCCTACAGCTGCAGAGGCTGCCTCTTTTGCCCTGCTTGGCCCGTTTGCAATCCCAGTTCCCATCATAGCTGTTCCTTTTTCTGACATTACCGTTTTAACATCTTGAAAATCAACGTTAACGAGTCCGGTTTGTGTGATGATATCTGATATACCTCTAACAGCTCCTAATAGAACATCATTTGCTTGCTTGAAGGCATCAAGAAGACTATGTTCTCTTCCAAGAACTTCCAATAATTTTTGGTTAGGGATTGCGATTAGTGAATCAACTTCATCCGTAAGTTCTTTTAAGCCGACGTCTGCAATTTGATCTCGCATTTCAAGCTCTAATGGCTTGGTGACTACTGCAACTGTCAAAGCTCCTATTTCTTTAGCAGCTCTGGCAACAATTGGGGCTGCTCCAGTTCCAGTTCCACCACCCATTCCTGCTGCAACAAAAACCATATCTGAACCTTCGAGCAAGGTTTTAATTCTTTCAAGATCATCAAGAGCTGCATCTCTTCCAACCTCAGGTTTTCCTCCTGCTCCAAGACCATTTGAAATACCGGTTCCTAAAGTAATTTTTAATTCTGCTAAATTGGTATCAAGCGCTTGCTCATCTGTATTAGCACAAATCATTTGCACGCCTTCGATACCGCTTTCAACCATATGATTTACTGCGTTTCCTCCAGCTCCACCTACTCCAACTACTCTTATAAGAGCAGATGATTTAGTTTCATTTTCTACAACGGTCCAGTTCATAGTCCCTCCTTATTTAAATTAGAAATTGTTTTGGATCCATCTAAAAGCTTTGTTAAAAATGTTTTTATCTTTCATGAACAGATAGTTCATATGATCTTCTTCTTGTGATTTCTGGCTATATAAGACCAATCCTACAACAGTGGCATATATTGGATTCCTTAGAATATCACTCAATCCTATTAATCCTGATGGCGAACCAATACGAACAGGAGCATTAAAAACTTCCTCTGCTAATTGAGCTACTCCTTCCATTCTGGATGTTCCGCCTGTGATTACAATCCCGGCAGGAATATTATTTTCTAAAGAAGATAAGTTAAGTTTTTGTTTTATTAAGCCAAAAATATCCAAATACCTTTGCTCTATTACACTGGCTAGGGCCATTCTTGAGAAAATTTTATTTTTTCTTCCTGCCATACCTGGAACCTCAATTGTTTCATTCTCATGAATTATCGAGCTTGAAGCACAGCCATACTTCTTCTTAAGTTCTTCTGCTTGCATACTTGGAGTTTGAAGTGCTCTAGCAATGTCTTTAGTAATATGATCGCCTGAAGTTGGAATATTAGCAGTATGACTTATTGCTCCATTTTGAAAAACTGCAACGTCTGAAGTTCCGCCGCCCATGTCAATTAAACACGTTCCCAACTCTTTTTCATCTTCTGATAGGACGGAGTAACTTGACGCTAGTTGCTCCAAAACAAATCCTTCAACAGTAATACCACAAGCTTTCATGCAGGAGGATATGTTTTGAGCAGAGTTCCTGTTACAGGTGACTAGATGAACTTTGGTCTCCAGTCTGACACCAGCCATTCCAAGAGGTTCTTTAATACCATTTTGTTGATCAATAATATAGTCTCTTGGCAGAACATGAAGCAATTGAGAGTCATCTGGAATAGCATATGCTTGTGCGGCAGTGATGACTCTATCAACATCACTAACTTTGACTTTTTTATCTTTAATTCCTACAACACCTTCAGAATTTAAACCATTGATATGACCTCCACTTATACCTACAAAAGCTGAAGTAACTTGTTTACCGGACATCAATTCTGCATCATTTACAGCGGATTCTATTGCGGATACAGTTGATTCAATATCAACAATCACACCGTTTTTTAAACCTTGGGAAGTTTGGCTTCCTAAGCCGATAACTCGTAATTCGTGATCAACATATTCGGCGATTAGACACACGACTTTCGAGGTGCCTATGTCAATACCTACTCTGATGTTATTTGATCCGTTGCTGGCCATATTAATCTCTAAACCCAATTGCTCCTTTGTTTTGATACCTTAAATCTAAATATGAAAAGGTATCTTTTATGTTGTTAAAGTATTCGCTCTTGAGAAATGTTTTAAGGTTTTCTAATTGATTTTCTATTTTTGATTTATTCATGTGAAACCTTAAGCCAGAATTATCCTCTAAGGTCATTAAATCAAAATCCTCAATTAGAATTCTATTAAGAACCAAGTTAGACCCTTTCAAAATTTGATTGAGTTCAAAAAAATACCTTAAGACAAAGTCAATATTATTTCTGTTTGCTTCAATATTGACTAACTTCAAATTTTCTTTGGTTTTAAATTTGAGGAGGCGACCAGATTGGGTCAGTATCTGGTCTTTTCCCCAAAAAACAAGCGGTTGAAATTCTTTCACGTGCAATCTTTTCATTGGCCAAGAATTGACTTCCTTAGATGATTCAACAAAGTTAGGATTATCTTTTGAAAATAAAGGTTTTGGATCTTCAAAAACTTCGGATAAAACAAAGGTTGAAGAAAATATCATTACAATGAAAGTTAAGAATTTCACTTTTCTGCTCCTCGAATCAAAACAACGGATTCAGGCAAAATCATTCCGTATTCATCAACCGTTTTTTCTTTTACTGAATTGTGAGAAGTTAGATTTAATATCTTATTCTTGAGATAAACTGATTCCTCATCTAGTTTTGACTTATAGTCGTTTAAAAGATATTTTTCTGAGACTAATTGCTTGTAACTAGCATTCTTATTCAACACTAAGTAGGAACTAAAAAAAGCAGTAATCAGAGATCCTAAAATAAATATCAATATCATTTGATTAAACATTTTTTATCGCAATTCTCATTATTGCGCTCCTTGATCTCGGATTAGACTTAATTTCATTAATTGTTGGCTTAATAGGCTTTCCTTGCTTTTTTAGATTAAGATTTTTTGCTTCTTCTGATCTAAGAAAGTTTTTAGCTATTCTGTCTTCTATGGAATGAAAGCTTATGATGATTAATTTTCCATTTTGCTTGAGAAGGCAAGCTGCTGATTTAAATCCATTGATCATCTCTTCAATTTCATTGTTTATATGCATTCTTATTGCTCTGAATACATTAGTTGCTGGATGACGCTTTTGTGAACTGCTATATTTCTGAATAAATAAAGAAAGCTGTGTCGTGCTTTTAAACTTGGTCTTTTTTCTTGATTCAACAATTTTCTTGGCATAAAACCTAGATTTTCGCTCCTCGCCTAAATGAAATAACACGTCACTTATTTCTTTCTCTGTTGCAGTATTTATCCATTGCTCTGCTGTGATTTCCTCTTCTTTATTCATTCTCATATCAAGAGGGCCGTCCTTTTGAAAGCTAAATCCTCTTTCTGGATCATCTAGTTGCATGGAAGAATTCCCTAAATCAAAAAAGATACCATCTAGTCTTGTATCTAAACTTTCAATTTTTGAAAAATTTAGATTTTTAAAATGAAATCTTTTATCTTTTATTTTTTGTGAATACGAGACAGTTTCTTTGTCTCTGTCTATTGCGATTAATCGGCCATCATCGTTAAGGTTTTCTAAAATCTTTTTTGAATGTCCCCCTAAGCCAAAAGTACAATCTAAATAAGTGCCGGCAGGATCATGAACTAAATTTTTAATAGTTTCGTTGATCATTACTGGCTGATGAGTGAACATGATGCTAAAAAGGGATCTCCTGGACGTTAGAAGGTAAGTCGATATCTAATTTTTCACCTTGAATTTGTTGACCTTTCTCTTTTGCAAGCCAATTTTTTTCATTCCATACTTCAAATTTCTGACCCATACCAATCAAAGATACTTTTTCTTTAACTTTTAATTGGGCGTAATCTCTTAAACTTTGAGGAATAAGTATCTGCATCCGATCATTGACTTCAAAATCAATTAAATTTGCATATCCAAGAAAGTTCCACTGAATAGATCTAATTTTTGAATCTAGACCTGATAAGTTTTCAAAAGCTTTCGATATGGTTTTCCATAAACTGCCTGGATAGATTCTTAAGGAAGGATATTGTGGGTCCCTAGTTATGACCAAAGAACCCTCTGAAACTTCTTTTAAAGCTTCTTTATACTTTGCTGGCATTGCAATTCGTCCTTTAGAATCCAATGCCAAACTACTGTATCCATAAAGTCCTATAGCCATCAAACAAGACCCCTTTTACACACATAGATACACAAATGTGCACTTCAGCACACTTTAGACATTTGTATAATCACTGTCAAGAGGTTTAGTCCCAAAATATAAGGGTTTTAAGGATATTTATTATGTGAGCTGACCTGTAAGCCGGGTTCTGTAATTGGTAATCATTCCTCTGGGATTTATGTTGCCATAAACCTCTAGCAACCTACCCTGACCTAATGCGAGAAACATTAACAGGTCTCTATTTGGTCTTGCTCCTGATGGGGTTTGCCAACGACTTTTGTTACCAAAAGTCTGGTGCGCTCTTACCGCACCTTTTCACCCTTACCTTTTAACACAAGGCGGTTTATTTTCTGTTGCACTATCCGTTACTTCACAGCACCCAGACGTTATCTGGCATCATTCTCTATGGAGCCCGGACTTTCCTCTATCTATTTGACAGCGATTACCCGGTCAGCTCGGCGATCATTATAAGTATTTAGATTTATTTGTCATTCTTTGATTCGCTGAAAATTGAGTAAATCTCTTTTGAGGTTTTTGAAGAAATCTTTGACACAATTTTAGATGCTGCCTTGGTTCCGTTTAATTTTTGGATCTCTTCAAAGAGGACTTTCTCATGTTCGACTGAAATAAGTTGCTTCTCTTTGGAGCCTTCAATCACGACAACCATCTCACCTTTTTTTAAAGTTTCATCTTTTATTATTAATTCATGAATTTCTTTAGCCTCATCTGTTATGACCCTCTCAAATTTCTTTGTGAGCTCTTTTGCTAAGGATACTTTCCTTTTAGGGCCTAAAATTTTTACAATCATCTGCACCAATCTTTCTATCCTCTTTGGAGATTCAAACAGAATGATAGTTTTCATCTCATATTGTAAATTTTTTAAGAACGTTTCTAGCTGACCCTTTTTTTTTGGAGCATAACCTTCAAATACAAATGAACTTGTTGATAAACCTGACGATATTAAAGCCGAAATAACAGCAGAAGGCCCTGGTATTGAAGTAACTTTGATTTTCTCATCAATGGCTTTAGCAACTAACTCGTATCCGGGATCAGATATCAAAGGTGTTCCGGCATCAGAAATTATGGCCAAAGAGGCTCCTTCTTTTAGTAATTTTAGGAAATAATTAATTTTCGAAACATTCGAATGGTCATGATAAGAGAGTAATTTATTTTTTATACCTAAATCTTTTAAAAAGATACCCGATTTTTTTGTGTCCTCGCATAGAATGACATCAACAGAGGAAAGCACATTTTGAGCTCTCAAAGAAATATCTAATTTATTTCCTATCGGTGTACTGACTAAATATAATGTAGACAATTTATGAAAGATTGTTTGAAAAAAATTTATTTTCTAACCATCAGTGTATTCCTATTTCACTGTTCTATGAATATGGAAGATAAAGTTTTATTAGATAAAGAGCAAATCATAGACAGTAACTTTTCGCAGTCTTTTGTTGAGAATTTCAATAAAAATAAAAACTTCTCTTCTTCATATAATATTTTCTTCTCAGAGGAAGTAGATGAAAAACTCATTTCTTCTTTTATGAAAGGTATAGAGTTTGGGTTTTTTTCAAATCAAGATTCTATGAAATCGAAACTCTCATTTATCGCTTTTAATGAAGAGAGTGATTGCAGCACAATTAAAGCAAGGGGTTTCAATTTAGTATTAGTGAATGATATTAATTCGGAATTCTACAGAAAGTGTAAAAGAAGATTATCAAGAAATTTTCTCTTCACATCGATAAACATAGATAATGAAAATGAGTTTATCCAGATTGATGAAAAATCTCTTCTCATTACTGGAAAGAATCGAAATTCAAAAAATAATGAAAATACCTTGTCTTTAAAGAACAGTTCGGACTACGAACAAAAAATTGCTGATTACTTTGAAATCAATTTAAGCAATGAAAGAGTAAGGTCCCTGAGGAATGTTTTAAAAGAAAAAATTAACTTCTCTCCTCGAAAAAGAAAGGATATTGATAAAATATTTATAGATGCCTTACCGAATGAAACAAAAAGGATTATTCCTGCTATTCGCTATAATTTAATTTTTGATGCCGAGGTTTTAACTTACCCTAAATCATTAGATGTTTGGAATTCTGAATTAAGCTTGAGCGAACTTAATAAAGTTGAAGGCCTTGAGTATCCAGTATTATTAAACAGAATGAATATCTTTGAAAAAATCATTCCTAAATTGAATGTTAACGAGAAAATTGCTTTTTCGGCTGGCTTTGATATTTTCTTCTTTGGAGCAAAAATTAGAGGCAGATCTTCTAATTTTTCTGGATTACTTGGTAGATATGAAATTAAAGAGAATTTTCTTTATTCTAAACCTTTAAAATTCAGAATAGATCTGAGCGGAGTAAAGCAAGGTTAACTTAATCGGTAAAAAAAGATTCTCTCTCGCGTAACGTTAAACTCTCTTGTATAAGCTCATTTTCAACCATCCTCTCTACGTACTCATGCATATTTTTAGTTGATTTATTGTTGGGAATATCCACGCCTAGGAATTTCAATCTAATCAAAATAGGAATGATTGTTGCATCTAATACAGAAAATTCCTCGCTTCGAAAGTATTCAGAGCCGTCAAAAAGCATCATAGAATTTGTGATATTTTTTTTGAGTTCCTTCCTTGAGGAATTCTTCTTTGCTGTTGTAGCAGATGCATTTTCCAGAATATCAACGTGATAGGTCCACTCTTCCTCAATTCTATGAAGAATTAATCTTGTTTGAGCTCTTGCAACAGGATATACCGGAAGCAAGGGAGGATGAGGAAATCTTTCATCTAAGTAATCAACAATTAGTTGAGACTTATATAAAGCTAGTTCTCTGTCTATGAGTAAAGGAAGAAAACCTTTTGGATTAACCTCTAGGATTTCCTTTGGAAGATTTTCTGGATCTAAAGGTTCAAGATCAGCGGTAATGCCCTTTTCTGACAATACTATTCTTACTTTATGGCTTTGATGCCCAATTTCATTATGAAATAAGACCATGGATGATCTTTTACCTAATAAACTTGTCATTTTTAAAAAATTTATTTTAAGTCTTTTTTGAACTCTCTATATACGAGATAAGCAAAAGCAGTGAAGATTAAAAGAAAAAGAATAACATATATACCAAGTTGTTTTCTTGTTTCAGCTGAAGGATCTGAAACATATGTAAGGAAATTGGTTATATCAGCAATGTATCTAGCGTATTCCTCATCTGATAATTCTGATTGAATATCTTCCAAAACATGTGGCATGGAAACATTTACATAAACTTTATTATTTACTCCGTAAGGTCTAGTGGCATCCTCGTAAAAAGTATTTAGGTAAGTGTATACCCACTCAGGTGATCTTAATCTTGCTTCTAAAGTCAAATCAGGAGGTTTGGCCCCTAATAGCTCTATAGCTTTAGATTCCTTGAGACTTATATGCATCAAGTCACCTATTTTAGAGTCATCGAATATTAAATTTTGCTCATAAATATCGAGAGGGATTGAGAGATCCTCAGCAACTCTTTTGTAACGAGAATATTTAAGAGAGTGGCATCCATAACAATAGTTCATGTATGCTGAAAGACCTCTTTGAAGTGATTCTTTATCTTTTGTATCTGGGCTAAATTCATAACACTCAATGGAGCCACATTTGTATTCTCCTGCTGAACTGGAAAGACCTGAAAAAAATGCGAAAGCTAAAAAAACTATTAGCTTCATGCCTCTGCTACTCTCTCCGGAACAGGTTTGCATTTCTCTATCCTTGTATAAATAGGCATCAATAGAAAGTAAGAGAAATAACCTAATGTAAAAATTTTTGATAACAGTGTTTTTGTTTCTGTAGGCGGAACCATGCCTAAATAACAAAGAGCAAAGAAACTTACTACAAAGATTCCCAAGAAAATCTTGCTTAAGATTCCTTTATATTTAATCGACTTCACAGGACTTCGATCAAGCCATGGAAGAACAGCAAAGATGGCAACTGCAGCCATCATAGTCGCAAATCCAAGAAATTTTGCAGTTAAGCCAAACAAAGGAAAATCTACAGCTCTCAACATGGCATAGAAAGGTGTGTAATACCATGATGGAACGATGTGAGCAGGAGTAGAAAGAGGATTAGCTGGCTCATAATTTACATATTCAATAATATACCCGCCGCCTGTTGGAAAAAAGAAGACTACTGAACAGAATATAATCAGGAAAACGCCGAGTGCAAAAATATCATGACTAATGTCGTAGGGAAAAAATGGTTTTGTATCTAAAGGGACTCCGTCTTCATCCAGATGTTTTTTAACGTCTATTCCATCTGGGTTATTAGAACCAATTTCGTGAAGTGCAAGAATATGGAAGAAAACAATTGCAATTAGTAATATTGGAAGAAGAACTACGTGGAAGGCAAATAGTCTTGATAAAGTGATTCCTGATACCAAATAATCACCCCTTATCCATGTTGCCAAATCTTCTCCTACAACAGGTATTGAACTAAACAACGAAATGATAACTTGAGCAGCCCAAAATGACATTTGACCCCAAGGAAGAACATAGCCTGTGAAACCTTCAGCCATAAGAATAAGATAAGTAAACCATCCTCCGAGCCAAATGAGTTCTCTAGGTTTTTGATAGGATCCATACATCATTCCTCTAAACATGTGTAAATAGATGAGAGCGAAAAATGCTGAGGCTCCTGCAGCATGCATGTAACGGATAAGCCATCCATACTCTACATCTCTCATGATGTATTCAACAGAAGAAAAAGCCTCTTCTGCTGAATTTGTATAATTCATCATCAGCCAAAGACCTGTAATAATTTGCATTGCCAATACAACAATAAGCAGAAATCCAAAGAGATACCAAATATTGAGATTAGTAGGTGCAGGATATTTAGATAAATGCCTTTCGAAAACTTCAGTTAAAGGAAATCTGAAGTCTATCCAACTAAGGAATCGTTTAGTTCTAGTGTCAGTTGTCATTAACTTGCTCCATCGGAACCGATTACCAACGTTGAATCGGTCTCAAAATAATGAGGTGGGACTTCGAGGTTGGTTGGGGCAGGTACATTGGCATAAACTCTTCCAGCAAGATCAAATTTTGATCCATGACATGGACAAAAGAAACCACCCTGCCAATTGGGATCAAAATCCTGTGAGGTGGCTTCTGGATAAAACTTTGGGGCACAGCCTAAGTGAGTACAAACACCTTTCACAACAGCAATACCTTTTTTTCTAGATCTTGTGTCGTTTTGTGCGTACTCAGGTTGTTGTTGTTGATCTGAATTTGGATCAGCTAATTTGGATTTTTCTTCTGATAGAACGTTTTGTGCTTCGTTTGAAACCTTGTAGACAAATACTGGCATCCCTCTCCATTCCACAGTCATTAACTCTCCCGGAGTCAGCTTGCTTATATTAACTTTCACAGGAGCTCCCGCAGCTTCAGCTCGAGCACTTGGCCTAAATGCACTTAAAAAAGGAATAGCTGCAAAAATAACACCCACAAATCCAAGCAAGGATGTGATTGAAGTTAGTAATTGTCGTCTTATTGGGTTCGGAGGAGATTTTGGCTGCATAGAGTCTATCTTTTGCTGAACTGAGGAGCTTTTCTAGCTTTTCTTAAACCTACTTTTTTCCTTTCTACTTTTCTTGAATCTCTTGTAAGGAAACCGGCCTCTTTAAGAACTGGTTTAAGAGATTCGTCATACTTAACGAGAGCTCTTGAAAGACCATGTCTTATTGCTCCGGCTTGACCAAAATATCCGCCACCAGAAACATAAATTTTTAAATCGAATTTATCTACCATTTCAACAAGTTCTATTGGTTGTTTGACCAATATTCTAGCTACTTCTCGGCCGAAATATTCTTCTAATGGTAGATCGTTAACTAATATGGATCCACCGCCAGAACTAAGATAAACCCTAGCTGTGGATGTTTTTCTTCTGCCGGTTGAATAATACTGATTATCGCTCATATTCTAGATTTCAAGTTTTAGAGGATTTTGAGCTTTGTGAGGATGAGACTCTCCTTTATAGACTTTAAGCTTTTTAATCACTGAGTTTGAAAGTTTGTTCTTTGGTAACATACCTTTGACTGCAGAGGTAATTATTCTATCCGGATATGAGGCAATTAGGTCATTGAAATTTTGAGATTTAATTCCACCGGGATAACCAGTATGTCGGTAATACATTTTTTGCTCGTTTTTATTTCCAGTTACTTTTATCTTCTCAGCATTTATGACAACTACATAGTCTCCGACATCATTGTGTGGGGTATACTCAGGTTTATTTTTACCCATTAAAATCTTAGCAATATTAGTGCTTAATCGACCTAAAGTTTTGTCAGAAGCGTCTACTAACAACCAACCTTTATCTAATGAATCTACTTTGTAAGATTTTGTATCCATAATTAACGCATAAGGCGCGTGAATGATACATTAGAGAGGTTATAATTTACAACTCTGAATAATAAAAAATGCGTTCTTTTTATACACTTTCTATATGGATATTACTAGGAACCTTAGCAGGGTATGGTTTCCTAACTTTGATTGGTTTAGCAGATAAAAATGAATACTCTTCGCGAGAATTTGACTTCGAAAAATCTGCATCATCTGTTGTAAATATTTGGAGTCTTCGAAGGTGGAGAGAATGGCAAGAAAAAACTCCTTCATTAGGGTTAAGAAGATGGAAACAAGTTATCAAGACAGGTTTTTTTCCTGATGGATCTGGAGTAATTTTTGATGAGGATGGTCATGTAATCACTAACTTACATGTTTTAAATAATTCAATTCAATTAAAACAAAAGCTTCTGGTTGAATTTTATGATGGTTCAAATCACGAAGTTGAAATTATAGGTATAGATAGAGAAAATGATTTAGCAGTATTAAAACTAGTAGAAGAAACTGCAGATATTTCACCAATTCAAAGAAAAAGAGAAATTGAAGATATAAATATTGGTGAGACAGTTTACGCGATTGGGAACCCACAAGGCCTTGGTCAATCAGTTAGTATGGGAATAATTTCCGCAATAGGCAGAAAGTTCATCAATAAAGAAGGTTCGTTTATACAAACTGATGCTTCTATCAATCCTGGCAATTCTGGTGGTGCATTGGTTGATTCAAATGGTAATTTATTAGGCGTCATTAATTTCATTGAGTCGACAACAGGTGGGAATCAAGGCTTAAATTTTGCCATTCCAATTGATGTTGTATCAGAGAGTTATTATAAAATTTTGAAAGAAACAGAAAGATAATTAATTATCTCTCTCTTTCAAAGCATTAGCATGCTCCCAAAGACCCTCGCTTTCAGCAATATTAATTGACTCATCAAGTAGGGTTTTATACCCATTTTTTTTATATGAGTTCTTTGAGGCAACCATGAAGGAAGTTTTTACAAAGAAGTCATTCAATGATACTTGAGAACTAAATCTTCCTTGCCCTCCCGTAGGAATTACATGTGATGGTCCTGCACAATAATCTCCCATTACTGCAGATGCCTCTGTTCCAATAAAAACAGCCCCAGCTTTTATTTCTGGCATCTGATTTAGATCAGTATCATCAATCAGAATTTCTAAGTGTTCAGGAATAATTAAATTTGATAGTGAAATAGCATTTTTTAATGAAGAAGCTTCAATTGAGCAACAATTTTTTAAGGCTTCATTAATAATTTTTTTTCTTTTTGATTTTGATAAATTCTTTTTTAATGATTCATTGAACTGATTTAAATCAAAACCTGGAAGATAAATCAAAAAGCATCTTGAGTCCTCACCATGTTCTGCCTGGGCTAAAAAATCCTTTACAGCGTATTCAACTGAAGATTTTTCATCAACAATAATTGCAACTTCTGATGGTCCATTTAGAGAATCGATTCCTACCTCGCCATAAAGCTGTCTTTTTGCCTCAGAAACATAGCTATTTCCTGGTCCAAATATTTTATCAACTTTTTCTATAGTCTCAGTTCCGAATGCAACAGCAGCTAAGGTGTGCGCCCCACCAGAATTTAAAACACTTTTTGCTCCGATTAAATGAGAAGCCGCAAACATAAGATTCAAGTCATCTATTTGTCCAGGAAACATAACGTTTATCTCTTTAACTCCAGCTAACTTAGCTAAAACTCCTGTCATAAGAACAGAAGAGGGATACTGTGCTTTACCTCCCGGAGCATACAAGCCTACTTTATCTATAGGCCTCAAAAAATATCCATACTTTTCAACTGTGTCATCTTCAAACTCTTCAAATAATCTAATATCGTTATTGTGAAATTTTTCTATTCTTTCTGCCATGTAGATCAACATATTTCTATCTTTATTATTTAAGGAATTAAACTTATCCTCTAAAAAATCTTGATTAAATAAAACTTCATCAATAGATCTAAGCTCTTTTTCTTCATACTTATTTATGAATCTAAGCAATGCTTCATTTCCAGAGCCTTTGACTTCAAGAATGATTTCTCTAACAACATCTACGATGCTATTTTCATTTATAAGATTTTTTTCTTTTATCAAATATTCTCCCAGAGAATGACTTTCGATATTTTTAATCACTCTGAATCCTTTGTATAAATTTTTTAATTTCTTTATTTTTCGTTCTAAATTTTGATTTATTAACAATCAGTCTAGTTGATATCTCCTTTATGACTTTAAGTTCCTTCAATCCATTTTCTTTCAGAGTATTACCTGTATTTACTAGGTCAACTATATAGTCAGATATTCCCAAGATTGGAGCAATTTCAATTGATCCTTTTAGCTGAATTATTTCTGCATCTATGAAATTTTCCGATAAAAAATTATTTGTCTCTTTGGGAAATTTTGAGGCTATTGTAGAGCCAGCTAATTCGCTGACTTTTTTTTCCTTGGCTGCCAACGATAATCTACATTTTCCAATTTCTAGATCAAGAACTTCAAAAAAATTTTCTTCATCTGTCTCCAGAAGAACATCTTTTCCAACGATTCCAATATCAACTGCTCCATAACTTACGAACTTTGGAATGTCCCATCCTCGAAGAATAGAAAATTGAATATTTTTTTCTGATGAACCAAAAATTAATTTTCTCTTATCTTCTTTTAGGTCAATTCCTGATCTTTCTAGCAATTGCTTTATTTCCTTATAAATTCTTCCTTTTGGTAACCCAACTAATATCATGCTGAAATCCTTTCTATTTTTGCACCCAAAAGCTTAAGTTTTTCCTCGATTCTTTCATATCCTCTATCAATATGATAAATCCTATCAACTAAAGTTTCTCCCTCAGCAACAAGGCCTGCTAATACCAGACTAGCAGAAGCTCTTAGATCTGTAGCCATTACCGGAGCAGCGATTAGTCTCCTACCTTTACCCTTTATAAAAGCAGTATTTCCTCTAAGCTCTATATCTCCGCCCATTCTTATGAGTTCATTAACATGCATAAACCTATTTTCAAATACAGTTTCGGTCACAGTTGCAAACCCGTTAGAAATCGAATTCAGAGCTATAAACTGAGCTTGCATATCTGTTGGAAACGAAGGAAACGGCGCAGTACTTAGAGATGTTGATTTTGGTAAATCCTCTTTCATTTTTAAATTAATTTCATTCTCACTACAAATTATATTTGCGCCAGCCTCTTCTAATTTAGTAATTACTGCGCCCAAGGAATTTGGTTGACAGTTCTTGATAGTAATTTCACCGCCCGTCATAGTAGTTGCAACTAAATAGGTTGCAGTTTCGATTCTATCAGGCATTATTGAAAAGGATGTTCCGTGTAATTCTTTTACTCCTTCGATGACAAGTTGATCAGATCCAATCCCTGATATTTTTGCACCGCAATTATTTAAACAATTTGCTAAATCAGATACCTCTGGCTCCCTTGCACAGTTTTTAAGGAATGTAGTTCCATCTGCCAGACATGCTGCCATTAGAGCATTCTCAGTTGCAGTGACACTTACTAGATCAAAGTGAAACTCACAACCCTTCAGTCTGCCTTTAGACTCTGCCTCTATGTATCCATCTTTTATAAGAATTTGTGCACCCATTTTTTTCATAATATCAATATGAAGATTAACTGGACGACTGCCGATAGCGCATCCACCTGGAAGAGCTACTTTGGCGTAGCCAGTTTTTGATAAAAGTGGCCCCAAAACTAGAACGGATGCTCTCATTGTTTTTACCAATTCATATCTTGCGCCAACATCATTCAAACCGGATGGATCTAATTCTACTTCCATGTCTTCAGATAAAGTCATATCGACACCCATAGAACCGAGCAATTCAAGCATGGTTGTGACATCATTAAGATGAGGGATATTTCTTATAATTATTGGATCATCGAGGAGTATTGATGCTGCCAAGATTGGTAAGGCAGAATTTTTTGCTCCGGATGAAGTGATAGAACCGTTAAGCTGAAAACCGCCCTCGACGACCAATTTATCCATTTAAGAATTCTGCCTGATATCTGAAATTTCCCAGCTATCAATTACTTTATCAAGGTCATCTTGATGTTCAATGGCAAGAGATGAGAATTGAGTCTTAAAAATAGAAACAATGTTTACACCACTAAAAATTATATTAATCACTCCCCATCTATCATTCTTTTTTATCATTTGATAATTAAGATCATAAGAATCTCCGCTAGATGTTATTCTCACTCTGACAATTGCTGCATTAGGATTATCCTTTGGGTGAGCATGACCAATAACTTCAATTTTTTGGTCCTCTAAATTACTTAAAGCACTCGAGTAAGTATTAAAAAAAGTTTCTTTGAATTTATTATTAAATCTTTTTCTTTGTTCCTCTGTTGCGGTCATGAAATATTTTTTACCCATGACCCTTTTGGATATTTCACTTATAGATATTAGTCCGGAAAATTCTTTTTCTATGAGGTCAACTCGATTGTTTTCATTTAACATCTCGGCATTTTCTTTTAAAAATGTATATATTTTTTCATGCTGATTATTGACATAACCATTTAGTTCATCATCTGCAGAGACAGGATGAATTAATAACATCAACGCAATTAATATAAAATTAATCTCAAAAGCAAATTTCCTAATCATGGAATGTAAGTTTACTATATGTTCTTTAATCAAATTTAAAAATAATGTCTGCAGATAACTTTTTCAATCATGCTAAAAAAACTTTTAAAGATGAAATTTCATCAATAAATCACTCTTTAGATAATCTATCTAGAAAAGACTTTAATTCAATATGCATTCATATAAGAAATCTCAAGGGAAAATTAGTTTTGATGGGCGTAGGAAAATCGGGCCATATTGCCGCAAAAATTTCATCTACTTTATCAAGCACTGGTACACCTTCTTTTTTTATTAATCCATCAGAAGCTAGTCATGGTGATCTTGGAGCAATTTCTAAAAATGATGGAATTTTAATAATTTCAAATTCTGGCGAAACCGATGAAATTGTATTGATACTAGAAGGTCTTATGAAAAAGACAAAGAATATTCTTTCAATTACTGGAAATAAAGAGTCCTTTATTGCCAAAAAATCTGTGGTACATCTTGAAGCAAAAGTAGATAAGGAAGCCTGTCCAAATAATCTAGCGCCAACGACAAGTACTTCATTTATGCTTATGTTGGGAGATGCTATATCAATTGCATTGTTGAAAAATAATAGATTTAGTCCGAAAGAATTTGCTGAAAATCATCCTGGCGGGAAATTAGGAAAAAGATTTCTCCTTGCGAAAGATCTTATGATTGATATCAAGGAAATACCAACTGTGAAAGAAAACATTTCCATCTTAGAGGCAATTAAAGTGATAACGCAATTTGGCTTGGGATTTTGTTTAGTTAAAAATTCAAAACAAAGGATTAATGCAATTTTCACTGATGGTGATTTGAGAAGAACCCTAAATAAAAAAATTGATATAAGAAATATATCAATATCAAAAGTAATGACAAAATCTTTTAAAAGTATAGAACATAATAAAAATGCCTACTTAGCTAGAGAGATTATGTCCAAGAATAAAATCTATAGTCTGGTAGTAAAAGATCAAAAAAAAGTAATTGGTGTCTTAAGGATGCATGAGCTTAATGAATTAAGAGTATTTTGATGGGATGGCGATTAATTGTTTATTGTGCCCTCTTTATAGCGTTATCAGGATCGTTTCTTTTTATAACAATTGAAAATGAGTCTGTTTCATCAAAAAAAAATAGTTCTTCAATATTTAATGCGAAAGAAATAGAGATAAGATCTTCTTCGAAAAACAAAGAAATTTTTTACTCTATTGAAAGCGAGATGATTAATGCTCTTTCTAATTCCAATAACTTGTCAATCTTCAAACCTAAAATTGAGATAAATAATAAGGATGACTATGAAGTAAAGTTATCGGCAAATAAGGGTGATTTTTTCTTTGAAAGAAATCAATTCGATCTATCAGAAAGAATAAGTGTCAACATCATCAAAGACAAAGAGGAGATAGAACTCTTTGCAGAAAAAGTTTTTGTTGATATCGACAAAGAATATTTAAGTTCTACGAATTTGAAAGTAAACCATAATGATATTACCTTTTCAGGGAGAGAAGTTTCCTTATCTGATGAATTCATTTCTATGTCTGGAAATCCTATAATTTTTTCAAAAAAGGATAAATTTGAAGGTTATTCCAATGAGATTAGAATAGATTTAAAAAAGAAGCTTTTATATCTCTCCGGAACATCAAATATTTTGATTGATGGTAAAGATATTACTGGCGAAGAAATCATCTTTGACTATTCAAATAACAGCATTTTAAATTCTGAAAATTTAAGGATCAAAAGTGGGAACTCTTGAACTCAAAAATATAAAAAAAAGCTTTAAGAAAAAAGAAATCTTACATGGGATAGATCTTCAAATAAAAAGCTCTGAAGTATTTGGTCTTCTTGGGCCTAATGGAGCAGGAAAAACCACTTTGTTTTCTTTAATCTCTGGTTTAGTGATGACTACCTCAGGAAAAATTCTTCTTGATGAAAATGATATTACTTTCAAGGATATTTCTTTCAGAGCTTCAAAAGGAATAATTTATTTACCACAAGAACCATCTGTTTTTAGAAAGCTATCTGTTGCGGATAACATCAAAGCTGCCCTACAAACTAAGTTCAAAAATATTGAGATCGAGGACAAATATGAAAGGTTAATGAGAGAATTTGATCTTTTCAATTTAGAGAGACAAATATCAGAAAACCTTTCTGGCGGCCAAAGAAGAAAACTTGAAATAGCTAGAGCTTTTGCGCTTGAACCTAAATTTATTTTATTAGATGAGCCTTTTGCAGGGATTGATCCATTAACAATAAACGAAATCAAAAATATTATTTCAAAACTACGCTCCAAAAATGTTGGTGTAGTAATAAGCGATCATAATGCACAAGCAACAATGGATATTTGTGACAATATTTCTGTTATTAATGATGGAGAAATTATTGCATCGGGAAATCCTTCCAGCATTAAAGAAAATAATACTGTACGACAAATATATTTAGGCGAAAACTTAGCCTAAAATTTCTTGAGATGATCCAAGGAAACACCTTTTCTCTATCTGAAGAAATCCAAAAACAGCTTACAAAAAAAAGATTTGAACTTATCAGAGGTATGTTTAATAGCATGTCGCCTTTTGATATTGCATCAGCTTTAGAGTCAAGCAGCCCTAATAACAGAAGAATTTTATGGGAGCTTGTAGATATAAGTGTTGAAGGAGAAGTGTTAAATGAGTTATCCATAGAGGTAAGAGAATTCTTCTTATCTAACATGGATGCTACCGAGGTTGCTCAAGTAACTGAAAAGCTTGAAGCGGATGAAATAGTTGAAATTATTCAGGAATTACCCGAAAAGGTAATTGGAGATGTATTGAAGGCTATGTCAAGCCAAAATAGAGAGCTTGTTAGTAAAGATCTTTCTTTTGCCAAAGGTACTGCGGGAAGAATGATGAATCCTGACGTTGTGGTGGTTAGACCCTCACATACCATCGAGGTAATAAGACGTTACCTAAGGATTAGAGATGAGCTCCCTCAAGATATGGATAAAGTTTTTGTTGTGAACAGAAACAATATTTTAAGAGGAAATTTGCCTCTTACTAAGATCTTGTCGGCCAAAAGTTCAGACAAAGCCGAAGACTTAATGATCAGAAAATTTCATTCTTTGCTTGCTACAGACTCAGAGAAAGAAGTTGATAGATTATTTGAACGTAATCATCTTATTTCTGCTCCTGTGATCAATAATGAAGGTGAACTTTTAGGAAGAATTACAATTGATGATGTCATAGATTCAATTAAGGAAGAAGTCGATCAGCCCTTCAGACAAATTTCAGGATTAAGCAGAGATACTTTTCAAGAAACCTTCTTAGCCTTGAGATCTCGCGGATTGTGGTTGGGTGCAAACCTCATAACAGCTCTTCTTGCCTCTTCTGTCATTAATCTATTTCAGGGAACTATTGAAAAGGTCATATTTCTAGCAGTTTTAATGCCGATAATTGCGAGTATGGGCGGTGTTGCTGCAACTCAAACTCTGGCAATCACCGTGAGAGGCCTAGCCTTAGGTCAAATAGTTTCAGGCAATATAAGATGGATATTATCAAGAGAATTAATTGTTTCTTTTTGGAACGGTCTTTTTTGGTCAATAATTTTAGGTTTGATAGCCTCACTCTGGTTTAAAGATTTTGATATCTTTTTTATTGTCATCTTCTCTATGACAATAAATTTAATTGCAGCAGCATTATCAGGTATCTCCATACCTCTTATATTGAGAAAATTAAAATTTGATCCGGCTATTGGCGGTGGAGTAATTGTTACAACAGTAACAGATATCGTTGGTTTTTTTACTTTTCTTGGAATCGCATCTATCGTTTACGCATAAGTATATTTTCTTCTGACAATCCTTAATAATCCAAACAAAATAGGCCATACCAAAGCTGAAATTAAACTGTTTAATATAATTGCTAGGATGATAAAAAAACTGAATTCCTGAAAAAAAACATAAAGACTTAATAAGTAAAGAAATACGATACTTCCTATCAAGATAGATTGTTGAATTTGAAACATGGCCCTGATCCTATGAAAATACCTCTGAGTTAAATAAGATATGATTAAAAAAAGGATCACATGAGTTCCTAAAAAATACCCTAGATTTAAATCCAAAAGAATCCCTGAAATAAATGACCAAGACAGACCAATATTTTTTGGTAAAGCAATATTCCAATAAATTAGAATCATTAAAGTAATCGGAATGGAAGATCCATAAATTTCTAGTGAAAAGAAATTTAAGAGCGATTGAAAAAAAACTCCAAATATTAATGAAATGCCAATTGCTGATTGAGTGGAAAAAGTCTTATTAGGATTTCTTGAAGAAAAATAAGCCATTACGGTAAAGTTAACAAAATCTGATCGCCAGAACTAAATTCTGAAGTTCCAAGTACCTCAATTTCTAAAAATTCATTATTTGATGTTGCTGAAATTTTATTAACTATTCCTACATCAATTCCCTTGGGATATTTCTTGCCAAGGCCGGATGTTACAAGTTTATCGCCTGGAACAATATCTTCGTTTTTCTTTAATCCTTTAATTAAAAAATTCTGAGGCATATCAGTTCCAACTAAAATCATGTTTGAATTTGTTCTTCTATTTCTTATAGGAATTTGAGAATCTTCAGCAAAAATTGGTTTAATTTCAACTTTGGAACCTGCTGATAACTCTACCGATCCTATCAAGCCGGTCCAATTAAATGCTACCATTTGATCAGCTTTTTGACTCCTATTAATCCCCACAGTTAGTGAAGGTTTAGGAGCATAATTTATCTCTTCTATTTCGCCATAGATGAACTCTTTTTTACTAGTCTTTTCTAGGTATCCCAATAATTTTTTCAGTTCTATATTTTCCTGAAGGACCCTTTCATAATTTATAAGATTGAATCTTTGTTCATCGACGTCTTTTTCTAAACGTAGTATTTCATTTTGTAATATTTCCCTATCCTCGAAATAATCAGAAAAAGAAATCCATCCTCCTCTTACAAATTGCGGTATATAAATTATAGGCTCTGTAGCAAAACCAACATAAATCTTTACTTTTTCTCCTAGATTAAATCGAACATCAGCTGCGAGGATTAAAATGGCAAAGAGTATAGATGGAACCACTCTGGAAAGTCTCATGGAGCCAGTTGTAAAAATGGCTTTTTGAGCAATTACAGCTTGTTTATGCTCCTTGGCCATAAGGGATTATTAATCTGTTGATAAAAGATCGATATCGTATTTATCCATTATTTCTAAGGCAACTCCCCCTCCTCTCGCAACGCAAGTAAGAGGATCATCAGCTGGGATAACAGGTATACCTGTTTGTTCTGAGATCATAACATCAAGGTCTCTGAGTAATGCTCCTCCACCAGTCAAAACAATTCCTCTTTCTGATATATCGGAACTCAGCTCAGG
Source organism: uncultured SAR86 cluster bacterium (assembly GCA_902529935.1). Lineage (GTDB taxonomy): Bacteria > Pseudomonadota > Gammaproteobacteria > Magnimaribacterales > AG-339-G14 > CACNYO01. The sequence continues at coordinate 95,119 of CABZYK010000001.1, forward strand.
TGGAGATTGCTCTAGACCATTTTTGATTGCTTGCAATATAGAAGATAGAGGGCCAGACATTGCTTCATATACTTCTAAACTTGAAATAGAAAGAGTGTTAGGTACACCCTCAGCTAAATTACGCCCTCTGATTTCCATCTCTTGTAACTCACTTTCAGGAGTAGCACATCCAATAGTTTCTTTTATTCTTTCAGCAGTAGATTCACCAATGAGAATTCCATATTTTCTTCTTAAATAAGAAATTATTGATTCATTAAGCCTGTCTCCACCAGTTTTTAATGAGTTTGAGTAAACCACTCCATTGAGTGCCAGTATAGCAACCTCAGTGGTACCACCACCAATATCAACTACCATGGATCCAAAAGCCTCCTCTACAGGAAGTCCAGCTCCAATTGCAGCAGCCATAGGCTCTTCTATTAGTCTTACTTCTCTTGCCCCAGCTCCAAGCACGGACTCTCTGATTGCTCTTCGCTCCACTTGTGTTGATTGACAAGGTACGCACACAAGAATTCTCGGGCTAGGTCGCATAAAATTATCGCCATGAACTTGTTGAATGAAGTGTTGAAGCATTTTCTCAGTAACCTGAAAATCTGCTATAACTCCATCTTTCAGCGGTCTTATTGCTTCAATGTTTCCTGGAACTCTTCCAAGCATCCTTTTTGCTTCAGTTCCAACTGCTACTACTGTTCTTGCCCCTTCAGTTTTTCTAATTGCAACTACACTAGGTTCATTGAGGACAATTCCTTTATCTCGGACGTAAACAAGAGTATTTGCCGTTCCAAGATCAATTGATAAATCATTGGAGTATAATCCTCTAAAATATTTTAGTACCATTGCTTTCTCGTTTTATAAGCGAATCGTATCAATGCTCTGTCGAAGGGGCAAGAAATAGCAATAAAATAAAATTTGAAAAATGACAATAAATGATAAGACTTTAGAAAATCTTTCGAAATTATCTAAGATTAAAATTGACGATAATCTTAGAGATAAATTGAAAGAAGATCTTAATTTGACGATGAATATGATTGATAAAATTAATAAAATTGATTGCGATCAAATAGAAGAACTAAGTCATCCAATAAAAGATAATTTTAATTTAAGAGAAGATATAGTTTCTGAAAATATCAACAGAGAAAGTCTTCAAAAAACTTCAAATAAAACTGAAGACGGATTTTACCTCGTGCCTAAAGTTATTGAATAAATGAATTTGGAAACATTAACACTTCATGAGCAGATAGATGGCTTAAGAGAAAAGAAATTTTCTTCCGTAGAGCTTGTAGAAAATTATATTTCGGTAATAGAAGATAAAGAAGATCTCAATATCTTTGTATCCAATGATTTTGAAAAAGCGCTTGAGAAAGCAAAAAAGTCTGATGGGTCTAAAAAGAGCCAAAAAGATATCCCTTTGAATGGAATACCAATGGTACACAAAGACATTTTTTGTACTAAAGGTATCAAAACATCATGCGGATCAAAAATGTTGGATAATTTTTATCCTCCCTACTCCGCAACAGTTGTAGAAAAGTTAGAACAAGCTGGATCAATTTGTCTAGGAAAGGCAAACATGGATGAATTTGCGATGGGATCTTCAAATGAAACAAGCTTTTATGGAGCAGTAAAAAATCCTCTTAACATTAAAAAAACTCCAGGAGGTTCTTCTGGAGGATCTGCAGCAGCGGTTGCCGCAAACTTCAGTAGCTTTTCAACTGGAACTGACACAGGAGGATCTATAAGACAACCTGCTTCATTTTGCGGCATAGCAGGAATTAAGCCAACCTATGGAAGGGTATCTAGGTATGGAATGATTGCCTTTGCATCAAGTCTTGATCAGGGAGGAATACTTGCAAAAAATATAAAAGATGCGGCGATTGCTCTTCAATACATATCAGGGTATGACTCAAAAGATGCTACTTCGATAAAAGTGGAAGTTCCCAATTTTTCTGAAGATTGTGAATCAAGTGAATTTGAGCATGTTGTTGGTTTGGTTACTGATTTAATTCATTCTTTTGGAGATGAAGATTTATCAAAAAATTATGGTGAAGCCATCAAGAGGCTAGAAAAATTAAAAATTAAGACGAAAGAGATTAGATTACCAAATTTAGAATTATCATTACCTGTTTATTACGTAATAGCCCCTGCTGAATGTTCAGCTAACTTATCTAGATATGATGGCATCAGGTTTGGATACAGAGCTGAGAACGTTGAAAATCTCGAAGATCTATATTTTAAATCTAGAGGAGAAGGTTTTGGAAACGAAACAAAAAAAAGGATACTTATAGGAACTTATTGCTTATCTTCAGGATTTTATGATGCTTACTACAAAAAAGCACAAAAGATAAGAAACCTGATTTCAAGTGATTTTGTTAATGCATTCAAAGAAGTTACTTCAGTAATGTTGCCTACAACATCTGGAGAGGCTTTTGATTTGGGTTCAATAACTGATCCTGTTGAAATGTATAAACAGGATATTTTTACTATTCCTGCAAACCTCGGAGGTTTACCTGCTACATCTGTACCATTTGGAGAAAAGAATAATATGCCCCTTGGAATACAATTCATAGGAAACATTTTAGAGGAGTCCTCGCTTTTAAATATTTCTAATAAATTTCAGTTAGGTGAAAAATGAATGACAAATGGGAAAGTGTCATTGGACTGGAAATTCATGTTCAGTTGAATTCAGAATCTAAAATCTTTTCTAATGCTCCAACTAAATTTGGATCTGATCAGAATCTGCAAGCATGCGAAGTTGATCTTGGAATGCCAGGCACTCTTCCAGTTTTAAATGAAAAAGCCATTGAAAAGGCTATAAAGTTTGGAGTTGCTATTAATGCAGAGATTGCTGAGAAAGTTGGCTTTGCTAGAAAAAACTATTTTTATCCTGATTTACCAAAAGGTTATCAAATAAGTCAACTTGATGATCCAATAGTTGGCAAAGGATCAATTGAAATTCAACTAGGAGATCAGGAGATCAAAACAATTGGAATCACAAGAGCTCATCTCGAAGAAGATGCTGGCAAGTCGATACATGATCTATTTGAAAATGAGACTGCGATTGATCTTAATAGAGCTGGCACACCTTTATTAGAAATTGTCTCTGAGCCGGATATGTCGAATTCTGAAGAAGCGGTTGCTTACTTAAAAAAAATTCATTCTATAGTTTGTGCTTTGGAAATTTCTGATGGGAATATGTCTCAGGGTTCAATGAGATGCGATGCAAATGTCTCTGTAAGAAAGAAAGGCGATAAAAAATTAGGCACAAGAACGGAACTTAAAAATATAAATTCTTTCAAATTTGTCGAAAAAGCAATTAATTTTGAAATAAAACGCCAAATTTCTTGTCTGGAAAAAGGAGAAGAGATTGTTCAAGAGACTAGGCTGTATGATGCTATAAATAATACTACTAGATCAATGAGATCAAAAGAGGAAGCTAACGACTATAGATATTTTCCTGAACCAGACATAATCCCTATTCAAATTACATCTGATCAAATCCAGAGGATCAAAAATGAATTGCCTGAACTGCCTGATGAAAAAAAAGAAAGGTTTATAAATGAATTAGGTCTATCAGAATATGATGCAAGGAATCTTACATATGATCTAGAACTTGCATATTTCTTTGAAAAAACCTTGGTTAATATTGATGATCCTAAGCTTGTGGCAAATTGGATATTAGGAGACTTTTCAGCCATATTAAATAAATTTGACGCAGAAGCTAACAACTCAAAAGTTGATGCGATCAAATTCGCCGAACTACTGACTTATCTCAAAGAAGAAAAAATCTCTGGGCAAGCTACGAAAAAGGTTCTGGAAAATATATGGGAAAATCCAGATTTATCTGTTTCCAAAAGCATTCAAGACCTTGGTTTAGAGCAAATATCAGACGACAATGAGATTGAAGAGATAATAGAAAAGGTTATAAATAATAACCCTGATCAAAAAGAACAGTTTCTTTCTGGGAAAGATCGTTTATTTGGATTTTTTGTAGGCCAGGTAATGAAGGAATCCAAAGGCAAGGCCAATCCTAAGCTGGTAAATGAGATTCTAAAAAAGAAATTAGTCTAAGTTACATACATAGTGAGAGCTTCAGCTACATATGCTGGTTTTTCTTGCCCTTCAATTTCCATTTTTATTTCATTTTTAACTAGATACCTTCCATCCCCTTTATCATCTACAGATAATAAAGTGGCTTTAGTTCGAACCTTTGAACCAACATTTACAGGAGTTAGAAATCTAACCTTATCTAAACCATAATTAAAGGCCATTTTCATGTTCTCTGGAGCTACTTGAGGAGCAGGCATTCCAGCCATCAATGATAATGAGAGAAATCCATGAGCAATGGTGGAACCGAATAATGGTGTTGCCTTTTCTTCATCGACATGAATGAATTGATGATCTAACGTTACATCAGCAAATTGATTTATTCTTTCTTGATCAATTTCCAACCAATCTGATGTACCCATATCTTTTCCTATGTAATCTTTTAAAGTATCTGCTGGTACTAATCCCGCCATTTCAATCTCCTTTTGTAATTAAATGATTTTTATAATCTTCTCTTAAACCTGTTTTTAATAGTTTTCCAGTTGCTCCGTGAGGTAACTCATCAATGAAGATCACATCATCAGGCAACCACCACTTTGCAACTTTATCAGAAAGATACTCTAAAACAGATTCTTTTGTACATTCGTCAGAATTTTTAACGACAAATAGTAGAGGTCTCTCATCCCATTTTTCATGAGCAACTCCAACGACACATGCTTCCAAAACTCCAGGGCATCCGAGGGCGGTATTTTCTAGATCAATAGAACTTATCCACTCACCTCCAGACTTGATTACATCCTTACTCCTATCTACTATCCTCATGTATCCATCTGGTGAAATAGTTGATACATCTCCAGTATCAAACCAACCATTTTCTAAAGCACTTTCTGATGACTTGTAATATCTTTCAATTATTGCTGGTCCTTTAACCATTAACCTGCCAAAAGTTTTCCCATCGTTAGGCAAAGTATCTCCTTCATCATTAACAATTTTAATTTGGCATCCATATATTGCTCTTCCTTGACTGGTTTGAAGCTCATAACGATCATCTAACTCCATCAAATCCATCTCTGCTGTATCTTGATTTAATGTTCCTAAAGGACTCATTTCAGTCATTCCCCACCCATGCAAAAGAAAAACGTTATGTTTTTCTTGGAAGTCTTTTATCATCGACTTAGGAGCGGCAGATCCACCTACTAATACTGAATTAACATTTTTTAGGGTAATGTCCTTTTCATCTAAATAATTTAGTAACCCGAGCCACACTGTGGGAACACCAAGCAAATTATTCACTCCCTCATCGTTAATCAAGTTGTAAATAGACTCTCCATCAGTAAAAGGACCAGGAAATACTAATTTACACCCAAGCATACTAGCTGCATAAGGAACTCCCCAAGCATTAACGTGAAACATTGGAACCACTGGGAGGACAACACTTTTTGAAGTTAAATTCATTGCATTTCCTGCACTCGAGTACCAAGCATGAAGTATTGTAGATCTATGAGAATAGAGAACTCCTTTTGGATTTCCAGTTGTGCCAGACGTGTAACACAAAGAAGATGCTGTGTTTTCATCAAAAGTTGGCCAATCAAATGCTTCGCTCTCATCTTTAATTAGCTCTTCATAACACATCAAATTTTCTAGCTTTGAATCTTTGGGAAGGTTTTCTATGTCGCATAAAACAATGAAGCCTTTCACGTTTGTTAAATTTTTAGCAACTGCCTCAATTATTGGTATAAAAGGAAGATCAATAAAAAGATACTTATCTTCAGCATGATTAACTATGAAATCTATCTGCTCTGGAAAAAGCCTAGGGTTTAGAGTATGCAATACTGCTCCAATCCCAGAGATTCCAAAATAAAGTTCAAAATGTCGGTAGCCATTGACAGCCATTGTGCCGAGAACATCGCCTTCTTTAACTCCTAAGTTAACTAAGGCATTGGCAAGCTGCTTTGATCTTTTTGCAGCATCTAAAATAGAATATCTATGAATGTCTCCTTCAACTCTCTTGCTTACTATTTCAGTTTTAGAATTATTTTGAATTGCATGCTCAAGAATTCCTGAAATGAGCAAAGGTTCAGTCATCATATTACCCAGCATAATTACCTCTTTATGATTAATATTAATTAAAAGTCTGACTAACTAATGGAGAATATCTTCGATGCAAGTAAGTTTCAATAGTCTGCTTAGATTTAAAATTTTTTATTAGCTCTATATCGTTTAAGGCTTGAACTAAATAAGGTTTCCATTCCAAAAACAAATTATCATCTGTAGTCTCAAAAACTGCTTTCTTAATATCTTTAAAATTTCTAATCATTTTATTGATTTCAGATTTCTTGATATTTTTGAATGGACTATCAAACAAAGGCAGCAGTTCACTGGGTAAATTTATCTTTTTTTTCTTATCAAAAACTTTACCTGTTAAAAATTCATCAGTTTCTATAAGGCCGGTGCCATTAATAACGTGTCCATAAGGATTACCTCTAAAAAAATCCCTGCCCGTAATATCGCCTAAAAAAAGCCTTGTAGGACAATAATCGTTTGCATAAAAATTATCCCAAATAACCACAGGATTCTTTATTACTTGACCTAGCTCTTTGAGGTGGTCTTGAGAAATAAAATCGCTAATTACTTTTGGACCCGTCCAAAGAAAAAATAAATCATTATTTATAGTTTCAGATACTCCTTCGAGATACTTATCATTTTGAATTCCTTTTTTAGAAAAGCTTTCGCAATAAATTGATGGACAAAACCATCCGTTACTGAGACCCAACTTAACAGTTACCTCTGAAATTAATTCGCCGTGAAATTTACCTAAATCCTTATCATCAGATTCTATTCCAATGTTATTTATATCAATATCATCAAACAATAAACCTACTTCGGAAAATCCTTTATCAATGGCAAAATTAAACTTTGAAAGCAGAAAGTTAAAATCCTTCTTAGATTTTCTATTAAAGTCTGCTCCTGGAGATAATGTATATACTTGAGCTATATTTTTGGGAATGCTTCGTGCTTCAAGAGATTTATCTTTTGAACGCCATTTTTGTCTGATGTGAGAATCTTCTTTTGGCGCATAAATGTAATGGGTAATGTTACTATTCTCAAAACCATAATCGTTCTTTTTTGGCTTTCTATTATAAAAACCTTCTATGAATCCTCTGATTTTCATCATTAACACTTACCACAAATTTTACATTGGTTATTTTTTTTAAAAGATATTTCCCTGCTTAAATTATCTTTGAAATCAAAATCTTGGAAAATTTGGCAGTTCTTGGATATCTTAGTAATTGTTTTTATTGATTCTGAAGCTAACATTGACCCAATTATCCCTACTATTGGAGAAAATATTGCTGATTCTGTGCAGCTTAAGTCTTCCGAAGATGTATCTTCGAATAAGCATTCATAACATGCACTATCATTTTGGAAATCAAATTTCATAAGCTGCCCTTTCCAATGAATGCATGAACCTGAAATTAAGGGTATTTTATTTTTATAACAAAAATTATTTGTATACCTTCTAGTTTCAAAATTATCAGAACAATCTATAACAATTTCGCTCTTTGTTATTTCATCAGGAACACTATTTTTTTCAAAACTTTGTCTGAATTTTTTTATATTCACATCAGGATTAAGTCTCAGTAAAGATGTAACTGCAGCATCGACTTTAAAAGCATTTAAGTCCTCTTCACGAAATAAAATTTGCCTTTGTAAGTTACTTAGATCAACTTGGTCAGGATCAAAGAGGTTTAAGTTACCAATTCCACTTGCAACCAGATACTGCGAGCAGGCGCATCCCAAACCACCAACCCCAATAATCGTGACAGTAGAATTTTTTAGTAGCTTTTGTCCCTCAACCCCTATGTCAGTAAGCATGATATTTCTGCTGTATTTCATCAGCTCTTTTTCACTAAAGTTCACTTGGTTAGACACGCTACTCTCCATTTTCCATTCAAATCTTTTAAAAAAGAAACATCACTGTAGTCATTTTGTTTTGCCATTTTATTTATAGGATCCTTCTGATCAAATCCATGTTCTAAAAGCAATTTCCCATTTTCTTTTAAGAAAGTAACACTATTTTTTACGATTGTACTAATGTCAGCCAGTCCCTTTTTCTCAGAAAAAAGTGCTGATGGTGGCTCAAACCAAATTCCATCTTCATCACCATCTAAATCATTACGATAAATATATGGTGGATTAGAAATTATCAAATCCATTGGTTCAAAAAGCCATCTTTTATGCCAATCATGCTGAATCAGAACAGAGTTTTTTAGATTTAGAGCTTTTATGTTTTCTCTCGCAACAGATAAAGCTTCAAAACTTTTATCTGTTAAGGTGCAAGTCCAAAAAGGCTTTTCTTTAGCTATAGACATACCTATAGCTCCAGATCCTGTTCCAAGCTCAAGAAGTGAACAATTCTCTAAATCAAAAGAGATGGCTGTTTCTACTAATAATTCTGACTCTGGTCTGGGGATTAACGTACTTTCATTAACCTGAAATTCATCATCCCAGAAAGGTTTTATGCCTGTTATATATGCCAAAGGAAAACCTTCTTCTCTCTTCTTTACAAGGTCGGTAAAGGCTTTGTTTGTTGTATCTTGAATTTCAATATCAGACTTTTTATAAAGATCAACTCTTTCAATTTTGAGGATGTGACACAAAATCAGTTCCTTATCTATTGTTGGCAGGTTAGAAATTGAAAATAACTTTCGAAGATTTGTCACGAGAATGTTTTTTCAAGGTTTGATAATAATCTAGCTTGATTTTCTTCCAATAAGGTTGAGATCATGATTTCCATTTCACCATCTAGGAAACCATCCAAATTATGAACCGAAAATTCAATTCTATGATCAGTGATTCTACTTTGAGGAAAATTATATGTTCTAATTTTTTCAGATCGATCTCCTGACCCAACCATATTTTTTCTTTTTTCAGCTTGCTCTTGAGTTAGTTCTTGTTCTGCCATTGCTTTGAGCTTTGCACCAAGCAAAGTAAGTGCTTTTGCTTTATTCTTATGTTGAGACCTATCATCCTGGCACTCAACGACTATTCCGGTCGGAATGTGGGTTAACCTCACAGCTGAATCTGTCTTATTAACATGCTGTCCTCCTGCACCAGAGGCACGAAAAGTGTCGGTTCTGATTTCAGACTTATCTATCTCGACTTCTTCAACATCTTCTATTTCTGCAAGAACAGCTACCGAGCATGCCGAGGTATGAATTCTTCCTTGTGATTCAGTTGAAGGAACTCTTTGAACACGATGTATCCCAGATTCAAACTTCAATTTTTTATAAACATTCTCACCAGAAATTTTTATTACAACTTCTTTAAATCCACCTTGCTCGCTTTCTCTTGACGAAATAAGGTCGCTCTTCCATCTATTTCTTTCTGCTAGCCTTAGATACATTCTATAAAGGTCTCCAACAAAAAGTGCTGCCTCATCGCCACCGGTTCCGGCCCTAACTTCAACAAAAACATTTTTATCATCATTCTCATCAACAGGTATAAGAAGATTCTTCAGCTCTATTTCAATCTCAGAAATTCTTTCGTTATTTTCTTTAATTTCCTCTTTTGCTAACTCCGCTAAATCTATATCAGATTCATTAAGGACTTCTTCAGCACTAGAAATATTGCTTTCGCACTGAATGTACTCTTCGAATTTTTCTACAATAGGTTTTAAATTAGAATATTCTTTCGACAAAGATGCATACTGCTTTTGATCATTTATTACATCTGGCATGCTCAATTTAGTCTGAATATCAGAGAAATTATCCTTAATCTCAGTTAATCTTGTTTTTATTGAATCTAACATTTATAAAATTTTTAAAAGATGAATAAAAATTCAATCCTGTGGTCAATTCTACTTATTTTTATTTTAGTATCCTATCTTTCATCTTGTGCAACTGTTAAAGAGGACTTAATTACTTCAAAAAATGATAGAGATTTTTTAGATGCAAGTTTTTCATTTACAACAAGTGAATCTTTCCTTAACGGAAAAGTCAGTTTTTTAAAACAAAAAGAAAAATTAATAATAAATTTTAAAAGTAGTAGGTTTTATCCAAAGTTCAGCCTTGTGTTCAAAAATAAAAATACATATCAATTACTAGTCAATAATTCTTTCAGAAGCAAAGCAGAAGAAATAATTCAAAATAATGATAAATTAATTTTTACACTTTATTCTGTAGTGGATTGGTACTACAGAGATTGCATATCTGGAGACTGCAAACTCCTAAAAATAATAGAAGATTCTATCCTTGTTGAAAAAATATCCGACGCTGAAGAAGACACGGATAAATTAGTTGCAACTAATCCATTTTATAAACTTAAGATTTTGATAAATAAATGAAAGTTTCCTGCCCAGCGAAGTTAAACATTGGTCTAAAAATAAATTCAAAGAGACCTGATGGCTATCATGATCTTGAAACTGAGTTCAGGTTAATATCTTTGTATGATTATCTTGAAATAAAAGAAAGTAAAAATTTCCAACTTAATATCAATAATGATGAGATTAAAACTGAAGATAATCTAATTACAAAAGCTTATTTTTTGATGAAAAGCTTATGCCATGAAAAATATGATTTCTCATTTAAAGTACAGAAAAATATACCAATTGGTGCAGGCTTAGGGGGTGGAAGTTCAAATTGTGCCTCTGCATTGATCGTTCTAAATAAACTTTTTAAATTAAATTTTCCAGACAGTAAGTTATTAAAAATTGGACTTAGTCTAGGAAGCGATGTTCCTTTTTTTATAAAAGGAGAAAATTCTATTGCTAAAGGAAGAGGCGAATTACTCGAAACTATTGAGATAGAGGCAAACTATTATTTAATTATCTATCCAGATATAAAAATATCCACGGCTGATGCATTCAAGTTTTATGAAGAAAATAAGACAGATTTTCCAAAACATTTAAAAAATGATTTTGAGTACTTTGCAAGAAAAGTATATCCAGAAATAAATGAAATTTTTAACCTCATGTCTCAATATGGAACTGTAGAATTATCTGGAACTGGCTCTTCAATGTATTTAAATTTTAATTCTTCAGAAGAGGCGTATACAATTGCAACCAAAGTTCCGACTAACTGTAAGTTTTTTGTAACAAGAAGTTTAGACAAGTCTCCGATATATGATGAACTTAATAAATAATGGGGTGTGGCCAAGCGGTAAGGCAGCGGCTTTTGATGCCGCCATGCGTAGGTTCGAATCCTACCACCCCAGCCAGATAAAATGTTAAAGCCTGCTAAAAATCTTATTTTATTTTCAGGTAATGCTAACAATGTGTTAGCTGGAAAGATTGCTAAAAAACTTGGTAAAAATCTAGGAAAAGCTGAAGTTGAGAGATTCAGCGATGGCGAGTCAGATGTAAGGATAAACGTTAATGTCAGAGGAAAGGATGTATTCATAATCCAATCAACTTGTTCTCCTGCAAATGAAAATCTCATGGAGTTATCAATTATGATAGATGCTTTAAGGAGAGCATCTGCTTCCAGAATTACCGCAGTGATTCCCTATTTTGGTTATGCCAGACAGGATCGAAGAGTTAGATCTGAAAGAGTGCCTATTTCAGCAAAACTAGTTGCTGAAATTCTTCAGATTGCTGGCGCAAATAGAATCATGACTCTGGATTTACACTCTGACCAAATACAGGGTTTCTTCAATATACCTGTGGATAATATCTACGTTACAAAAGCATTCTTAAATCATATAAACAGATCAAGATATCCAAACCAAATTGTAGTTTCTCCTGATGTAGGTGGTGTTGTAAGAGCAAGAGCACTAGCAAAATATATGGGGGATACTGATTTAGCTATCATTGATAAAAGAAGAGAAAAGGCGAATGAATCTGAAGTCATGAATGTTATTGGGGACGTTAAGAAAAAAACATGCATCATTGTCGATGACATAATTGATACAGCAGGAACTCTATGCAATGCTGCCGATGCATTGAAAAAACAAGGCGCTCAAAAAGTTTATGCTTATATTTCTCACCCAGTTCTTTCTGGTTCTGCAATTGAAAAAATATCCAAATCAAAGCTAGACTCATTGATAGTAACTGATACAATTCCGCTCTCAAAAGAGGCTGAAAATTGTAAAAAAATAAAGATTGTCTCTATGGATTCAACATTAGCAGGCGCTATAACAAGAGTGAATAGAGAAGAATCAATCAGTGAAATGTTTTTATAAAAAATGAGTGAAAAAATAACTATATCTGGTGAATCCAGGCAAGAAACAGGTAAGGCAAATTCAAGAAGCTTAAGATCTTCTGAAATAGTCCCTGGGGTTATATACGGAGAAGAAAAATCTTCAAATATCAAAGTCTTGGAGAAAGATCTTAAGAAAATTCTTGAAAACCCAAGTATTTTTTCCCAAGTTATCGATTTGAATATTGATGGATCCCCTTTTGAGGTTCTATTGAAAGATATTCAAAGAAACCCGAGAAATGATAGACCTTCACACGTTGACTTCCTTGTTGTTTCAAAAGATACCAAAGTAACTGTTAATGTCCCATTAAAATTCATTAATGAGGATATTTGTGTTGGCGTCAAACAACAAGGCGGTATGATTTCTCACCTCAGAAACGAAGTAGAAGTTTTATGCTCTGCAGCCTCTCTTCCAGAATTTATAGAAATCGACACTCAAAACATTGAATTGAATCAATCTGTGATGATGTCAGAAATTTCCTTGCCCGAAGGTGTCGAACTGACCAGCGTATTGAATGATCTCCAAGATCAACCTGTTCTCTCTTGTTCTGTTACCAGAGCTTCACTTGAAATTGATGATGATCCTGTAATTGGAGAAGATGGTGAAGAAGTTACAGACGATGCTGAAGCTTCTGCCGATTCATCTCAAACAGACGAGTCTCAAGAAGAAGAATCTAACGATAACTAATTTATGGAAACCTTTTTAGTAGTTGGGTTAGGAAATCCTGGCTCAAGGTATGCTAATACAAGACATAATGCAGGAACTGATTTCGTTCATATGCTTTGTGAAAAGTATGATGTTGAGTTAACAGAAAAGAAAAAATATAAAGCTTCTATAGGAAAATTTCTATTGAAGGATATGGAAGTCATACTTTCTATCCCTACCCTGTTTATGAATCAAAGTGGAAAAAGCGTTGCTCCCACTGTAAAGGGAGAAAATATAAAATTAAAAAATCTTCTTGTTGTTCATGATGATCTTGATCTTCCTCCCGGAATATCAAAATTAAAATTCTCTGGAGGAGATGGGGGTCATAATGGTTTAAAAGATATTATGCAAAGCTTATCTGGTAAAAAAGATTTTAAGAGGCTAAGAATTGGTATAGGTCATCCAGGCGACACAAAAAAAGTAAATTCTTTTGTCGTAAAAAAAGGATCTTCTGTCGAAAGAAAAAATAAACTTATAGCGATGCATAATGCTTTGGAAGTTTTTGAACTTATTGCTTTTGATGATTGGGAAAAAGCTTTGACGCAATTACATTCAAAAAAATAATGGGACTTAAATGTGGAATTGTTGGATTGCCTAACGTTGGCAAATCTACCTTATTCAATGCGTTAACATCATCCGGCATACAAGCTGAAAATTTTCCATTCTGCACAATTGATCCTAATGTCGGAATAGTAAATCTACCTGACAGCAGACTAAATAAAATAGCTGAAATTGTTGATCCTGAAGAAATAATTCAATCAACTGTTGAGTTTGTTGATATCGCAGGCCTTGTTGAGGGAGCTTCTAAGGGAGAGGGTCTAGGTAATAAGTTTCTTGCCAATATCAGAGAAACAGATGCAATCATTCACGTGGTTAGATGCTTTGAAGATGAAAGCATAATTCATGTCAAAGATAAAATATCTCCTGTAGATGATATAAAAACGATAGAACTTGAACTCATCCTTGCTGACATGGAAGTTCTTGAGAACGCCATCGAAAATGTTAAGAGGAAAGCAAAAAGTGGCGACAAAAAACTTCTCTATACCTTAGAAGTTTATGAAAAAACATTGGAATTTCTCAACAAAGAAGAAAATTTAAGAAATATAAACTTTGATAATAACGATTTAGCTGAACTTAAAGGCTTAAATCTTATTTCAATCAAACCTGTTATTTATGTTGCAAACATAGATGATAGCCTTAAAGAAAATGAATTTTATTCATCCGTTAAAGAATTCGCCTATGAAAATAATTCTCAAGTAATTGGTCTGTGCAATCAGCTAGAAGCTGAAATAGCTGAACTTGAGAATGATAAAGATGACCTTTTGAGAGATATAGGTCTTGAAGAGCCTGGACTAAACATCATGATCAGGGCAGCATTTGATAGCTTAGGTCTTCAAACCTTTTTTACGGCTGGAAAAAAAGAAGTAAGAGCTTGGGAAATAAAAAAAGGATCTCTTGCACCTCAAGCTGCAGGAACAATTCATACAGACTTTGAAAAAGGTTTTATCAGAGCTGAAACCATTTCTTATGAAGACTATATTGAGTTTAATGGAGAAACAGGAGCTAAAGAGGCTGGAAAATTAAGATCAGAAGGTTCTGAATACATCATTGAAGATGGAGACATAGTTCACTTCAGATTCAATGTATAGCTTGTTGCTTGACTTTTAATGATCAGACTAAGAGAATTCTCTTTCTTTGGCTATGTAGCTCAGCTGGTTAGAGCGCTGCACTCATAACGCAGAGGTCGGTAGTTCAAGTCTACCCATAGCCACCAGATTTATCCTTCAGATGTTTCTTCCGGTGAGTTTACTGCTTTGATGCTAAGTTTTACCCTACCTCTGTCATCAATACCTATGACTTTAACATCGACTTCTTCTCCTTCAACAAGGTAGTCAGAAACTTTCTCAACCCTTTCTTCCATGATTTCTGAGACATGGACTAGGCCTTCTTTTCCACCATCTATTGAAACAAAAGCTCCGAATTCGACAATTTTAACTACAGTTCCTATATAGATCTGACCCACTTCTGGATCTGCAACAATTTGATTAATAAGGTCTATTGCTGTTTGCCTTGATTCAGGTGAATCACCAAATATTTTAATCTCCCCATCATCATTAATATCCACATTTGCACCAGATTTTTCGGTAATACTTTTAATTACCGAACCGCCTTTCCCAATTACTTCTCTAATTTTATCTTTTGCAATAGTCATATTTACAGCTTGCGGGGCATTAGGTGAAAGTTCTTTTCTTGGTGAGTCCAATACAGAGTCCATTTTTGCAAGGATGTGAGTCCTTGCTGTCTGTGCTTTTTCAAGAGCTACCTCCATTATCTCTTCTGATATTCCCTTAACTTTGATATCCATCTGAAGAGCCGTTACTCCGTCTGAAGTTCCTGCTACCTTAAAATCCATATCTCCTAGATGATCTTCATCTCCTAAAATATCTGTTATCACGCAGAAATCATCACCATCAAGAACAAGTCCCATAGCTACTCCTGCCACAGCTTTCTTAATAGGAATTCCTGCATCCATCATTGATAGACTTGAAGAACAAACTGTTGCCATGGAACTAGAGCCATTTGATTCAGTTATTTCGGATACAACCCTTATGGTGTAGGGAAACTCTTCTTGGGATGGCAAAACTGCTTCCAAAGCTCTTCGTGCCAATTTTCCATGACCGATTTCTCTTCTTTTTGGCGCCCCTATAAAACCTGCTTCACCAACAGAAAATGGAGGAAAGTTATAATGAAGCATAAAGGGATCATTTGTTGTACCTTCTAGAGCATCAATTAATTGAGCATCTCTAGACCCACCTAGTGTTGCAACACCAATAGATTGAGTCTCACCTCTCGTAAACAAACAAGAACCGTGAGATTTATTTAAAAATCCAACTTCTATATCTATTGGTCTGACTGTATCAAGGTCTCTTCCATCTATTCTTGAATCTCCATTAAGGAGCCTAGATCTTACTATTTCTGATTCTACTGATTTGAAATATCCAGAAACAGCGTTTTCATCTTCCAAATCTTCATCGCTAAGACTCTCTTTCATTTTATCTCGAGCAAGAGAGACTGATTCCTGTCTTTTAGCCTTTTCTGGAATCGAATAAGCACTTACTAGGTCATCTCTTACAATATTTATAATTTTTTCTTTTAATTCAGAATTATCTTCTTTTATAGAATATTCAATTTCAGGAATAGAGGTTTTTGAAACGAGCTCTTCAATTAAAGTAATTGTTTTTTGCATTTCTTGATGAGCAAATAGAACAGCTCCGAGCATTTGATCTTCTGAAAGTTCTTTTGCCTCAGATTCAACCATCAAAATAGCATCTTTCGTTCCAGCAACAACCATATCCAACATCGATTTTTCAAGTGATTCATTATCAGGATTGAGCACATATGATCCATCCACAAATCCCACTCTTGCAGCAGAAATTGGTCCCTCAAAAGGAAGACCAGATATCGCTAAAGCAGCAGATGCTCCAATGAGAGAAATAATCTCCGGACTTTCATTCTTATCAGCAGATAAAACTGTGCATATTACCTGTACTTCTTGAAAATAACCTTTCGGAAATAAAGGTCTTAAAGGTCTATCAATAAGTCTTGAGACAAGCGTTTCTTTTTCAGTTGGCCTACCCTCTCTGCGAAAAAAACTGCCTGGAATCTTTCCTGCAGCATAATATTTTTCTGTGTAATTTACTGTTAGTGGAAAAAAGGATTGTCCTTCTGGCTCTCTTCCAGCAACAACAGTTACTAGAACTTGATTTTCGCCAGAAGAAGCAATGATAGATGCTGTGGCTTGTCGTGCTATTTTTCCTGTTTCTAATTTTATATCTCTACCAGCTACATTTGTTGTAACTGACGCATAAGTCTCTTCAAACATTTAATTTCCTTTATAAATCTAAATCTAAACTACTTTCTTAGATTCAGTGCTTCTAGAACAGAAGAATAAGCCTCGGGATCTTTTCCTTTGAGATAATCTAATAACTTTCTCCTAGAATTCACCATTCTTATTAGTCCCTGACGGGAGTGATGATCCTTCGCATGATCTTTAAAATGCTTTTGTAACGATTCAATATTCGCAGTTAATAATGCTATTTGAACCTGAGGTGAACCTGTATCTCCATCCGATACGGCAAATTTACTTACAATTTCATTTTTCTGTTCTGTTGTTAAACTCAATGAGTCCTCCTAGTTTTTAAGATAAAGATAGAAAATTTTCTAGGAATCGTTTTGGTTTTAGTAAACCTTCGTTATATTCTACCAATCCAATGAATCCCCTTTTGGAATCCCTTAGCCTTAAAATAGTCGAAGAATCGTATTTCAAGTTAGATTCGACGAATTGGCCGTTTCTTAATTTATCTACTATATCTGGCGCGCATTGTATCTCATTAAAGCAATTAAGTGCATCATTTGGTGAAATTATTTTATCGATAGGTAAACTTTCTTCAGGGAGTTTGATTGCATTTTTAACATAGAAATTCCCTGATCTGGTTCTTCTAAGATCTTTCAAATACGCTGGACAATTAAATAGTTCACCGATATCTTCTGCTAAGGATCTTATGTAAGTTCCAGAGCTACAAGAGACTTCAATATTAATTTCATTTCCAATTATGGATAATAGTTTTATTGAAGATATAAAAATTTCTCTTTCATCTTTATCTATTTTTATGCCTTTTCTTGCGTATTCATAAAGAGATTTTCCTTTGTATTTCAAGGCTGAGTATGCTGGAGGTTTTTGTTTTGATTTACCCAGGAATTTTTGAATTATGTTTTCTACATCTTTTGATGAGAAATCTAAGAATGAAAATTCTTTTGAATCGATTGTCTCCCCTTCAGAGTCACCAGTGCTAGTCTTTTTCCCAAAGTATATGCATGCATGATAAGTTTTTTCAGACGAGCTCAGATAGGAAGCAAATCTGGTCATTTGATTAAGACAAACTATCAATATTCCACTAGCCATTGGATCAAGAGTTCCACAATGCCCAATTTTTAGTTCTGGATCTAATTTAGACAGTCTTCTTATATAAGATGCAGATGACTCAGCTTTTGGCTTATCAATTTGAAGTACGCCATTAATCATAAATATTTAGCTCATCAAAAATAAAAATCAGACTTGGAACTCTTTTCAAAGATAAATTTCTTGCCAGACTTGATCTTAAAAAGCCTGATGCCTTTTTAAAACCTTTTTCTAACCCTGCTTGATCGGAAGAAGATATCAAATTTCTGTAGAAGATTTTGGCTATCTTCATATTGTCAGACATCTCTACTTTAGTGATGACGGTATTTTCTAGTCGGGGATCTTTTACCTGCGTTTGAACTAAATTAGAAATTTCCCTGAATATAAGATCTGCAATCCTGTCAGACCTCTTAAATGAGTATTTATTTGTCAAGATTCAAGTTTTCTGGCTATTTCTTCTCTTTCGTATACTTCAATGACATCGCCAACTTTTGCATCAGTATAATTAGTAATTCCTATTCCACATTCGGTGCCGCTTTTTACTTCTGAAGCCTCATCTTTAAATCTTCTTAGAGAGTCTAATTTTCCTTCATGAATTACAATATTATCTCTTAGAACTCTAACGAGTTTATTTGCCATGATGCTTCCATCAGTAACCATTGAACCTGCTATCAGGCCGAATTTTGGCGATTTAAATAATTCTTTTACTTCTGCAATGCCCAATTGTCTTTCTTTTATTTCTGGCTCTAAAGATCCTTCTATCAAAGCTTTAATTGAATCCAGCAAATCGTATATTATTCCGAAATACTTTATCTCTATACCTTCGCTTTCTGCCAAGTTGAGTGCAGTGGAATCAGCTCTCACGTTGTAGCCAAAAATAGTTGCCTCCGAGGCAATTGCTAAGTTGACATCATTTTCGGTAATAGAGCCCACTCCATCGAGTACAATCTTTAAATTAACCTCATCTATCTTCATATTGAGAACTGAACCGGATAGAGCTTCCAATGTTCCGTTAGAGTCTGATTTAAGAATAAGATTTATTGAAGGTTTAGTTCCATCGGCATTTGCAAATATATTTTCAGAATTTAGAGAACCCATTCTAGAAAGTCTTTTTTCTCTTTCTTTTGTAGCTCTTTCTTCTGATAGATTTTTTGCTGTTTTTTCATCTTTTAATACATAAAACTGATCCCCAGCTGATGGAGGATATTCCAAGCCTGATATAGATACTGGCGAGGAAGGTTGTGCACTTCTAATTGGTTTTTCATTAAAATCTTTTAGAGCCCTAATTTTTCTGGTTTGATCTCCTACAAGAATAAAGTCACCTGTATTTAGGCTGCCTTGTTGAATTAATAATGTAGCAACTGCACCTTCACCTCTTTTTACACCAGATTCTAAAACTACTCCAGTTGCAGGCCCTTCAAAAGATGCCTTCAAGTCCATAATTTCTGCTACCAAGAAAATTGTTTCTAATAATTCAGGGATTCCTTCTCCGGATTGAGCTGATACGGGAACCATTTGAATATCACCGCCCCAATCTTCTGCAACAAGTTCTTCCTTGGCTAAATCCCCTTTTATTTTGTCTACATCAGCCTCTGGTTTATCGATTTTATTTATCGCAACCACAATTTGCACACCAGCAGCTTTAGCATGATTTATGGCTTCAATCGTTTGAGGTTGAACACCGTCATCAGCAGCAACTACTAGAACAACAATATCTGTAGAATTTGCACCTCTAGCTCTCATTTTTGAGAATGCAGCGTGTCCTGGTGTATCAATAAATGTGAGATTGTTGTCTTCAATTGATACTTGATAAGCACCTATACTTTGAGTGATGCCTCCCTCTTCTTTATCTGCAACGGAGGAATTTCTTATGTAATCAAGAAGTGAAGTTTTTCCATGATCAACATGTCCGAGCACAGAGACAATGGCATCTCTTGCAATTTGCTCTCCCTCTTGAGCAAATCCCTCAAGCATTTTTTCCTCAGCTTCATTTTCTTGAATCGGGTTGCCTACATGACCTAGTTCAGTGGTTATAAGAACTGCGGTTTCTTGATCAAGAGACTGATTCACAGTAGCCATAATTCCATTATTCATAAGAGCTTTAATAAGGTCAGAAGACTTTACGGAAAGTCCTTTAGCGAGTTCAGCTACAGAAATAGTTTCAGGGATTGATATTTCTTTCTGAATAAATTCTGCAGGCTTCTCAAATTTTTGGACTGATGCAAGTTGAGATTCTAAAAACTTTTCACCTTCTTGTTCTTTTTTATCTAGTTTTGAATCTTTAGCAGGACTTTTGAGATCTTTTCTCTGAGTTTTAGTTGATTTTTTTGGAGAAGTGCTTCCTTTGCTCTGTTTTGCTTGCTCCTGTTTTGTCTTCCTTATTACCTTTGTAGAAGAATCTTTGATTCTTTTTTCTCTTTCTTCATCTTGAGCTTTCTTATCACTAGACGCCTGGACTCTCCTTTTTTCGGCAGCCTCAAAATCAATTGTTCCAGATAAATCTCCTGATGAACTTTTTTCCTTAGCAGATTGACTCTCGGATTTAAATCTAGTTATAGAGATTTGTCCTTCATCATTCTTAGTCTCGGTCTTTGTTTTCTTAGCAATAGAAATAGTTTTCTTGGAACCTTTCTTAGTGCTCTTAATATGTTCAAGAATTTTTTTTCTATCTTCTGTAGAAATATTATCGTTGGCAGATGATTGAGATAGACCTGCTTGATTTATCGCTTCTAACAATGAATCTACTTCGTATCCTATGACTTTTGCTAAATCACTTACATCCATATTTTTTATTCCTCAAACCAATCAGATCTTGCATCCATAATAATTTTTGCAGCTAATTCTTCATCTATTTTGGTCATTTCTACTAATTCATCAACAGATAGATCAGCTAGCTCATCTTTGCTAGATAAATTATCTGAAAGAACTTTTGCAATTTCTTCATCGACTTCCTCTAATGAATTAAAGTCAAATGCTTCTTCCATTTCTGAAAGAGCAATTTCAATCAATGCATCAGAAGCTCTTTCAATTAACATTTCGGCAATTTCTTCTGTAATCTCCTCTATTTCGCAAAGTTTCGATATTTCAGCTTCTGCAATAGAGTTCACTGATTCAAAACCGTTGGAAATTAGAATTTCTGAAGTAGAGGTATCAATATCTAAGTATTTTTCAAGAGTATTTGAAGCTTGATCAAACCCAGAAGATTCTTTATCTTCATTTTCTCCTCGAATCTGAATGTCCCATCCAATTAGTTCTGAGGATAATCTAATATTCTGACCATTTCTTCCTATTGCTTGAGCCAAGCTTTCATCTTTGACCTGAACTTCCATTTTATCTGCATCTTCGTCTAGAACTATTGAAGTAACTTCAGCTGGTGACAAAGTGTTTATAAGTAATTTTGCTGGATCATCCTCCCAAACAATAATATCAATTCTCTCATTACCTAATTCGTTTGAAACTGCTTGAACTCTCGCTCCTCTCATTCCCACACATGCTCCGACGGGATCAATTCTTGTATCGTTTGTTTTAACTGCAATCTTAGACCTTCCCCCAGGTTCCCTGGCCACAGCTCTTATCTGAACTACTTCTTCAGCTATCTCAGGAACTTCAAGCTTAAATAATTCAACTAGCATCTCTTTTGAACCTCGAGATAAAGTTAATTGTGATCCTCTATTTTCACGAACAGTCTCTTCAAGAATAGCCCTGACCCTATCTCCGATGCGATATATCTCTCCTTGTATTAAATCTGATCTAGGGAGAATTGCATCAGCTCCTTCTCCAAGATCAACTATGATTGTTTCTCTAGTAACTTTCTTTACTGTCCCAGTAACAAGTTGACCTAAGTAAGATCTGAATTTTTTAATTATCTCAAGCCTTTCTGCATCCCTTACTTTTTGAACAATTACTTGTTTTGCTATTTGAGCAGCAATTCTTCCAAACTCAACATTTTCAATCTTTTCTTTGACTAAATCGCCAATAGAAAGGTTTTTTTCCTCTGCATCATCACTATCTATAAGAATGTGCATTTCAGGAGTTTCATAGTTATCAACTTCGACTACCTCCCAACATCTAAAAGTTTCATAATCTCCTGTCTGGTGATCTATATCCACTCGAATATCTACCTCATCAGAATATTTTTTCTTAGCAGCGCTAGCTAAAGCAAATTCAATTGCTTCAAAAATAGTATCTTTTGGTAATGCTTTCTCGTTAGAGACCGATTCTGCAACCATTAATATTTCATTATTCATTTGATACCTCGAAAATTGGTTCAAGTCTTGCGACTATAACTTTGTCAAAATTAATAAAGAATTCGTTTTCATCTTTCAAAAAAATACCTTCCTCATTGGCATTAAGCAGTAAAGCAGTTTTGGTTACTTTTTTATTTCCGTCATAAAATTTGACTTTAATCTCATGTCCAATAAATTCATGAAATTGCTCTAATTTAAAGAATTTCCTATCCAGCCCCGGTGAAGATACTTCTAAAGTATAATCAAATGATACAAGCTCTATATTGGTGAGTAATTCATTCACTTGATTGCTAACTTTCTGGCAGTCATCTATGTCAACGCCGTTCTTTTTGTCTATAAAAATCCTTATTAATTTTGATCTTGAATTCCCTGATAATTCAATCCCCCATAGAGAGAGACCAAAAGATTCAATATCTTTTGTAATATTCGTTTCTAACTTTTCTATCGTACTTGTCATAACCACATATAAAAGAAGCCCATAAAGGGCCCAAAAAATGGTAGCGGGGGCAGGATTTGAACCTACGACCTTCGGGTTATGAGCCCGACGAGCTACCAGACTGCTCCACCCCGCAATATTCTTAAACTGCGCGAGTATAGGTTTTTAAAGCTTGTTTTTCAAGTAAATTGGTGCCGAAGAGAGGATTCGAACCTCCACGGACAGTTGTCCACTACCCCCTCAAGATAGCGTGTCTACCAGTTCCACCACTTCGGCCCTTACTCTGGTAATTCTTGAATGATTTCTTCTTCAATCTGTTCAATATTATTTTGATCAATAAGAAAATCAAATTCATTATTAATTTCATTTTTTTGAACTATTGATATAGAAATAGTTACAACAAAGAATATAACTACTAAAACCCAAGTGACTTTTGTTAATAAATTGGTTGAATCAATAGGGCCAAGCATTGGATTTGAAGAACCAGAACCAAATGCAGAACCAATATCGGCTCCTTTACCGTGCTGCAACAAAATTATTCCAACCAATAATATGGCTGAAATCACTTGGAATATAATCAAAAAAAGAATCATTACTCTAAACTCTGCGCGATATTAGCAAATTCTTTAGGGTCAAGAGAAGCATTTCCTACTAAAAATCCGTCGATGCCGTCTACTTTGGCAAGGTTCTTAGCACTCTCTGAAGTTACACTGCCCCCATAGACCAATGTCAAATCTCTGCCTAAATTGTCTCTAACTAAATCTTTTATGAGAAGAGAAACCTCTTCTAAATGCTCGTTTTGGACAGCTATTCCAGAACCAATAGCGTAAATGGGCTCGTAGGCAATCAAAACGCTATTTGATAAGTTTTTAAGAGGAAATAAATTTTCAGTTAATTGATGTTTTATTTTTTTTTCTGTTCCACCTTCGGAATATTCGTCCTGATTTTCACCAATGCACAAAATAGGTATAAGATCGCAATCAAAGGCTGTTTGAACTTTATTAAGAATAGTTTCATCGTCTTCCCCTTGAAGCCTGCTTTCGGAGTGGCCTACTATTGAGTAAGAAGCTCCAATATTTCTGAGCATTTTCCCTGATATTTGACCAGTAAATGCACCCTCAGTCTCTGAAGATAAATTTTGAGCGCCGATTAAAATTTTTTTGTGAGTTTTCAATGATTTTTTATAAAAATCATTTATATCCAGATAGTTAGGGCAAATTACTACCTTAATTTCTTCTGAGATTTTATTTAGATCAAAATCTTTCAGCCATGCATCTAGATTAACAAAGTTCATTTTCCAGTTTGCAACTAAATGCTTCATGAAATTGATTCCACGAGATCAGTCAATAAAGCTGATTGCTCTGAAGTTGCTTCTTGAGAATTACTTTCAACCATTATTCTAATCTTATGTTCTGTGCCAGATTTTCTTATGAGCACTCTGCCGTCAAAAGTTTCTAATAACTCTTCTGATTTTTTTTGAGCTTTCTGTAATTTTTTATTTTTTAAAACTTTATTTCCATCCTTAACTTTTACATTGGTAAGAATTTGAGGATATTTTTTAAACTCTGAAAGTAATTCGGGTATTGTTTTATTTAAAACTACAATAGATTGAAGAAACTGAATCGCAGCGATTATTCCATCTCCAGTATTTGATTTATCTAGGCAAAGAATATGTCCAGACTGTTCTCCTCCAAGAGTCCAATTAAGTTCATTTAACTTTTGTAAAACATACTTGTCACCAACATCTGATCTCACCAACTCAATGCCCTCATCGTTAAAAGCTTTCTCTAACCCTTTATTTGTCATAAGAGTACCAACTACTCCTTTAACGCCAAGATGTATTTTTGACTCAAATTTATTTTTTGCGATGACATATAAAATATCGTCTCCATCTAATTCTCGACCGTTTGAATCAATAATAATTAATCGATCTCCATCACCATCAAGAGCAATGCCAAAATCTGCATTTGTATTTAAAACTTCATCTTTTAAAAAATCTATATTGGTACTTCCACAATCTTTGTTAATGTTTAAACCATCTGGACTATCAGCAATCGAATAAACTTCGGCTCCTAACTCCTTAAAAACTTTGGGTGCAACTTCATAGGCAGCGCCATTAGCAGAGTCAATAACAAGACTTAAACCTGAAAATGAAATATCTTCACTTAAAGTATTCTTACAAAATTCAATGTATCTACCTTTTGCATCACTAATCCTTGCTGCCTTGCCAAGATTTTCAGGATGCACGAATTCATAAGCCTCTTCAGCAAATTTTTCTATTTCTCTTTCATTCTCAATGGATAACTTTTCTCCATTTTCATCAAAAAATTTAATGCCATTATCTTCAAATGAATTATGTGAGGCACTTATTACCACTCCAGCATGGCCTTTGAAAGTAGATACCAGATATGAAATTGCCGGCGTTGGCATAGGACCTACTAATCTGACATTTACTCCAGATGAAATAATTCCAGCTTGAAGGGCAGACTCCAGCATGTATCCAGAAATTCTTGTGTCTTTTCCGATTACTAAAGTGTTGATTCCCCTTTTTTTGAAATGTCTCCCTGCAGCATGACCAAGTTTGAGGACTGACTCTGGATTAACTTCATTATCTATAGATCCTCTTACACCGTCGGTACCAAAAAATATTAGTTTTCTATCTCTCATAAATACCTAATTTTTCTAATTCCTCTCGAAGGTGTTTAACTTCGTGACTTCTTATTATATTGCTCCCGCCTAGAGCACAAATTATACCACTCAGTAAGCTAGCTGATAGTTTAGTTTTTGAGGTATCTTTAAAGAAATCTGCAAAAGATTTCTTCCTTGAAGTTCCAGTAAGTATTTTCCTATTTTCTTTTTTGAAAAAATTTATATTAGTCATCATTAATATATTCTCCAGGGGTGTTTTCCCATAACCAAACCCAGGGTCAAAAAAGCATTGTTTAATGTTTATGCCTTTCGAAAGATATGATTTTTCTTTAGCCTGAAAGAAGTTATCCACATCCAAAAGAATATTTGATGTTTTTTTTGTTTTATTTCCATGATGAGTTGTGCATATGAAAAGTTCTTTTTCTTTTGCCAACTTTAACTTCTTTTGAGATATGTTCTTTGATACATCGTTTATAAATTTCATTCCAAATTTAGAAGCTTCGTAGAGAACTTTATAATCCCTTGAATCAACGGAGATCATAATATCTTCATCTTTAATCTGTTCTAATATCGGAATCAATCTATCTATCTGGACTTGTGAAGGAATTTCAGTGAAGCCTGGCCTTGTAGACTCAGCTCCAAAATCTAGAATATCGGCGCCTGCATTTATAAGTTTTTCAACTTTTCTAAGAGCTTTCGATAAATCAACTTTATCACCGGAGAATAGATGACCACCATCAGAAAATGAATCTGTAGTTAGATTTATTATGCCCATTAATCTAGGAGACTCTTTTATGAGGCTCCCAGATACAGAAGGCATATTAAGTTTGATTTGCAGGTTCTTCTATAGAGGAGCTTTTTTTGCCAGTATTCTTTGGAGCAGAATCATCATCTGACTCTCTTCTTGGTTTAGCCCCTGCCATAATGTCATCAATTTGAGCTGTATCAAGAGTTTCCAGCTCGACTAAAGACTCAGACATTAAATGAAGTTTATCAATATTATCCTTAAGAATTTTGGTTGCTCTTTTGTAACAATCATCAATAATCTTCTTGATTTCTTTGTCAATCTTCTCTGCAGTTTGATCAGAAATTCCTTTAGATTGCGAACTAGCTGATCTTCCTAGAAAGGGCTCGTCTGAATCTTCGTCGTATTTCATTGGTCCGATTGCAGTTGATAAACCCCATTTAGTGACCATGTTTCTTGCTAAATCTGTAGCTCTTTCAATGTCATTAGAAGCACCAGTGGTAATGCCTTTATCACCATAAATTAATTCTTCTGCTATCCTGCCACCAAATAAACCACAAATTCTATCGAGAATTTCTTGTTTGCTGTTACTGTATTTATCCTCTTCAGGGAGAAAGACAGTCACTCCTAAAGCTCTTCCACGAGGAATTATGGATACTTTGTAAACTGGATCATGTTCTTCAAGCAATCTTCCAACAATTGCATGACCAGATTCATGGTAAGCAGTTTTAATTTTATCGGCTTCATTCATAACCATGGACTTTCTTTCCGCACCCATCATGACTTTGTCTTTTGCCAATTCAAGCTCTTCCATAGTAACTTTCTTTTTTCCTGCTCGAGCAGAAAACAAAGCAGCTTCGTTGACCAAATTAGCTAAATCAGCGCCTGAAAATCCTGGTGTACCTCTTGCAATAAAGGATACTTCAACATCCTTATCTACTGGCACTTTTCGAATATGCACTTTAAGTATTTGCTCTCTACCTTTGATATCTGGCAAAGGAACGACAACCTGTCTATCAAATCTACCAGGCCTCAAAAGAGCTGGATCTAGAACATCAGGTCTATTTGTTGCAGCAATTATGATGATTCCTTCGTTAGCTTCAAAACCATCCATCTCTACAAGTAGTTGGTTTAGTGTTTGTTCTCTTTCATCATGTCCTCCTCCGAGACCCGCACCACGATGTCTTCCAACAGCATCAATCTCATCTATAAACACAATACATGGTGACTGTCTTTTAGCTTGCTCAAACATGTCTCTCACTCTTGAAGCACCAACTCCAACAAACATTTCGACAAAATCAGACCCTGATATTGAGAAAAAAGGAACTTTTGCTTCACCTGCTATAGCACGAGCTAACAAAGTTTTACCTGTTCCTGGAGAACCAACCATTAAAATTCCTCGAGGAATCTTTCCTCCTAATTTTTGAAATTTTGAAGGATCTCTTAAGAAATCGACTAGTTCCTGTACTTCCTCTTTTGCTTCTTCAACCCCGGCTACATCTGCAAATGAAGTTTTAACTTTCCCACCTTCAAGGAGTTTAGCTTTACTTCGACCAAAGCTCATAGGGCCACCTCTACCGCCCATTCCGCCTTGCATCTGCCTCATAAAAAACATGAAAATCGCAATAATTATTAGAATTGGAAAACTTGCAACCAACAATTGAGTCCAAATGCTTTCCTGTTGTGGCTCTTCACCTAATACTTGTACTCTATGTTCGAAAAGATCATCCATCAATTGATTGTCTTGCACATAGACTGGACGTGTTGTTTTAAATTGAGAGCCATCTTGAAGTGTACCTTCAAGAGTATATCCATCACCTTTGAACTCTACAGATGAAACTTGATCTGAATTTACAAGAGACACAAACTCAGAATAGTTCATCGAAGAAGAAGTTGCTGGACCCGAGAGACTTTGAATGACAAAAAAGGTAGTACCAGCAATTGCCAACCAAAGGAAAATATTTCTTAGAAAATCTGACATAACTTATTTCAATTTATTTTGTGCAATAACATAAATTTCTTTAGATGTTTTTCTTGATGCATCTGGCTTATAAAAAGTTACGTTACTGAAGTGGTTTAATAAAGATCTTTTTAGATCATTTTTTGAATTTTCAAAACATTTTGCTATCAGAGAACCTCCTTTCATTAAAGAGGAGTTACAAAAATCAACGACATTATTTAATAGTTCAAGCATGTTTTCTTTATCTGTAATAGCTATACCACTTATATTGGGCGCAATATCAGAAATTACAACATTAAAATCAAGATTAATAAATTTCTTTATATCTTTATCCCTAAAATCAAATTCTATAAATTCAACCCCATTTATGGGTTTCATTGGAATGATATCTAAAGCAAATACTTTTCCTGAATTGCCTACTAATTCTTTTGCTACTTGACTCCAACCGCCTGGAGAACTGCCTAAATCCATCACAGAGCAACCCTTTTTGAGAAGATTAAATTTGTTATTTATTTGATGAAGCTTAAAGGCTGCTCTCGATCTATACCCCCTAGACTTAGCAAGCTTATTAAAGTGCTCGCCTCCCGAATATGACATTTAAATGTGAGAAACCTCTAGGATCTCATACTCTTTGATGCCTGAGGGACTTTCAAATTTTGTAGCTTCTCCTTCTTCTTTACCTATGAGAGATCTTGCCAAAGGGGAAGAATAAGATATTTTTCCATTTTTCACGTTTGCTTCATCCTCTCCTACAATTTGATAGCTGATTTTTTCATCGTTTTGCATATCTAGGAGGGAAACCGTAGATCCAAAAATGACCCTTCCTGTACATTCAATTTTTTTGATATCTATAATTTGAGATGCACTCAATTTTCCTTCAATTTCTCTTATTCTCGCTTCGGTAAGACCTTGCTGTTCTTTGGCAGCATGATATTCGGCATTTTCTTTAAGATCGCCAAATTCTCTTGCTTCGGCAATTTTTTTGGTAATGTTTGGTCTAACATCTGTAATTAGATGCTGTAATTCCGTTCGAAGGCTTTCTTCTCCCTCGACTGTCATTGGCTCTCTGTTCAATTTTATTCAATACTTTTATGAATATCTTGAATGTTTTGGACGGACCAATCAAGTCTCTTTTCTAGGACTTCGCATATGGCTAAACCGCCTTGCAAAGTTGTCGTACATGGAATTTTATTATCTAGAGCGGTTCTTCTGATGGAAGAAGAATCTTGGATAGATTCTTTACCTTCCGTCGTATTAATTAACAAAGAAATTTCATTGTTTTTAATTAAATCAACAACATGTGGTCTTCCCTCTGCTACTTTATTTATTATTCTTGCCTTAATACCCATTTTTTGAATCTCTCTAGCAGTTCCTTTTGTGGCCACAATGGATAGGTTCAATTGATCTAGCCTGGTTGCGAGCTCTTCAAGATGAGGTTTATCATTCTCTCTAACGCTAAGAAATACCGACCCTCCATCTGGGATAATTGTTCCAGCTGAGATTTGAGATTTATCATATGCTTCAGCAAATGATGTACCTATACCCATTACTTCCCCGGTGGATTTCATTTCTGGGCCTAAAATAGGATCGACGTTTTGAAATCTATCAAAAGGAAGTACTGCTTCTTTAACTGAAAAATGATTTAAATTTGAAGGATTTTTTATTTTTTGTTGCTTAAGAGACTTTCCAATCATTGTCTTGGAAGCTATTTTTGCCAAAGGAAGTCCAATAGCCTTGGAAACAAATGGTATTGTCCTTGAAGCTCTGGGGTTAACTTCTAGGAGAAATATTTCCTCGTTGGCATATGCCATTTGAACATTCATTAATCCAATAATATCCATTTCCTTTGCGATGACTCTCACTTGTTCCTTGATTTTCTTAATAACTTTGTCTGGGAGACTGTAAGGAGGAAGAGAACAAGCTGAATCGCCTGAATGGATTCCTGCTTGCTCAATATGTTGCATAACTCCGTAAATTTCAACTTGGCTTCCATCGGATATCGCCTCAATATCCAACTCAGTAGCAATATCTAGAAATCTATCCAAAAGTACGGGGTTAGAATCAGAAGCTTGTATGGCTTCATCCAGATATTTTTCCAAATCATTATCGTTATGCACAATCTCCATGGCTCTTCCACCAAGGACATATGAAGGTCTTACAACTATAGGGTAACCAATTTGATGTGCGATAGATTTAGCTTGAGACTTATTTGAGGCCATCCCATTTGGAGGCTGCTTTAATTTATTTTCATTAACGAATTGTTGAAACCTTTCTCTGTCTTCTGCAAGGTCTATTTTATCTGGTGAAGTTCCTAAGATTGGTACTTTATTTTTTTCAAGCTCTTGTGCTAGTTTTAATGGAGTTTGTCCTCCAAATTGAATGATTACACCAACAGGATTCTCTAATTCAATTATTGCAAGAACGTCTTCAAGAGTAATTGGTTCAAAATACAATCTGTCGGAAGTATCGTAGTCAGTTGAAACAGTTTCAGGATTACAATTAACCATTATTGTTTCATACCCTTCTTCTTTCATTGCCATTGATGCATGAACACAGCAATAATCAAATTCTATGCCCTGACCGATTCTATTTGGGCCTCCTCCTAGAACGACTACTTTTTTATTTTTTGTTGGGTTTGATTCACATTCGTCTTGATATGTTGAGTACATATAAGCTGTTGTAGTTTCAAACTCTCCTGCACATGTATCAACTCTCTTAAAGACAGGTTTGATGTTTAACTTTTGTCTCAAAGATCTTATTTTTTCTTCCGACTGATCTGAAAGAGCCGCTAAACGCTGATCAGAAAAGCCCATTTTTTTGAGATTGAAAAGGAAATCTCTTGAAGACAAAGTTTTTTTATTTATTTTTTTCTCTGTGGAAATGATTTCTTCAATGGTCTGAAGAAACCATGTATCAATTTTAGTCAAATCATGAACTTCATCCAGAGAACTGCCTTGTCTGAAAGCTTCGCCAATAAACCAAAGTCTCTCAGGAGAAGGAGATATTAATTTTGATCTCAAAGTAGTCTTTGTTAATTCTTCCTCTATGTTGTCAAAACCGGTTTTTCCATTCTCCATACCTCTTATAGCTTTTTGTAATGACTCAGCAAAATTACTTCCTATCGCCATTACTTCACCAACAGATTTCATTTGAGAAGTTAGAGTGGAATCAGCTTGAGGGAATTTTTCAAAGTTAAATCTGGGTATTTTAGTCACCACATAATCAATAGTTGGCTCGAAGGAAGCTGGAATTTTTCCTCCACTGATATCATTACTTAATTCATCTAAAGTAAACCCAACAGCTAATTTTGCTGCGATTTTAGCAATGGGAAATCCTGTTGCTTTCGATGCTAGAGCTGAAGACCTAGAGACTCTTGGATTCATTTCAATAACCACCATTTCTCCATCTTCTGGATTTATAGCGAACTGTACATTTGAGCCGCCGGTTTCCACTCCTATTTCTCTGAGAATGGCAAAAGAAGCATTTCTCATTTCTTGATATTCCTTGTCCGTTAACGTTTGAGCAGGTGCAATAGTAATGGAGTCTCCTGTATGCACTCCCATAGGATCGAAGTTTTCTATGCTACAAATAATTATGCAGTTATCCACTTTATCCCTTACAACCTCCATTTCGTATTCTTTCCAGCCCGAAAGATACTGATCTATATATAGCTCAGAAGTTGGAGATAGATCCAAACCTCTTAAACATATGGATTCGAATTCTTCAGAGTTATAAGCTATTCCACCGCCCATGCCGCCGAGAGTAAAATTTGGTCTAAGAATGCAAGGAAAACCAATTTCCTGTTGGATTTTTAGTGCTTCCTCTAGATTATGCGCTAATCCAGCTTTTGGAGTCTTTAAACCTATTTTTTTAATCGCTTTTGCAAACAGTTCTCTGTCTTCTGCCTTATCGATAGCTTCTTTTGTGGCTCCTATCAACTCGACATTATGTTTTTTCAAAATACCCTTTTGATCTAGATCTAAAGCAGTATTTAAGGCTGTTTGTCCTCCCATTGTCGGTAAAAGAGCTGATGGTTTTTCTTTTTCGATTATCTTTTCTAATGTCTTCCAATTAATAGGCTCTATATAGGTTGAGTCAGCAGTCTCAGGATCGGTCATTATTGTTGCTGGATTAGAATTCACCAAAATCACTCTATATCCCTCTTCTCGAAGAGCTTTGCATGCTTGCACGCCAGAGTAATCAAATTCACATGCCTGACCAATCACAATTGGACCAGCTCCAATAAGCAAAATGGAATCTAAATCATTTCTTTTTGGCACTGCTTTTGACTACTGTTAAAAATTTATCGAATAATTCTTGTATTTCTTGCGGACCGGGACTGGCTTCGGGATGTCCTTGAAAACTGAAGCATCTTTTATCGGATGTTTCTATTCCTTGAATGGTTTCATCAAATAAAGAAAGGTGTGTAATTTTTACATCCTCAGGAATTGATCTCGAATCAATGGTAAATCCATGATTTTGGCTTGTTATGAAAACTCTATTTGAATCCAAGTCTTTAACAGGATGGTTGGCGCCATGATGTCCAAACTTCATTTTGATAGTTTTCATTCCCAAAGCTAATCCTAAAAGTTGATGGCCTAAACAAATGCCGAACATTGGAATTCTTTTTGTCCTAAGTTCCTTAATGCATTTAATTGCATACTTGCAGGGTTCAGGATCACCAGGTCCATTAGAAAGAAATACTCCGTCGGGCTTCATTGCCATAATCTCTGCAGCAGTTGTTTTAGCTGGAACCACGATCACTTGAAATCCTCTATCTTTAAGCATTCGTAAAATGTTGTGCTTTACTCCAAAATCGATCGCAACTATTTTTAAATTATTATCATCGAAATCCTTCCTCCAAGAGGGTTCTTTCCATTCGTATACTTTTTTCGTTGAAACAACTGAGGCGAGATCTTTTCCACCTAAAGGCACAAACTCTTCAATTAATTTAAGCGCTTTCTTTTTATGATCTTTGCCGGAAACGATGGCACCTACTTTTGCACCTTCGTTTCTGATTATTCGAG
Organism: uncultured SAR86 cluster bacterium; assembly: GCA_902529935.1. Lineage (GTDB taxonomy): Bacteria > Pseudomonadota > Gammaproteobacteria > Magnimaribacterales > AG-339-G14 > CACNYO01. Next base: position 128,085 of record CABZYK010000001.1, read on the forward strand.
TGACTTTTCTAGTATCAATTCCATAAATACCTGAAATATTTTTTGTCTTTAGGAAGTTTGATAAATCATCCTGTTTTCTCCAATTGCTTGTAATTGTTGACGGGTCTCTGATGATGACCCCATTACATCCGTTTGAATCGGACTCTAAATCATCATCATTAGTTCCTACGTTACCTATGTGAGGGTATGTAAAATTAATAATTTGATCGGTATAAGATGGATCAGATATTATTTCTTGATACCCAGACATGGAAGTATTGAAAACGACTTCTCCGCAAGTATCAGCATTTTTACCAACGGAAAAACCTTCAAAAAATCTTTCGGAATCCAAATATAAATAAGCTTTTTTTTCTGTCATTTAGGCAAAAAAAAACGCGGAACTAAATTTTTAGTCTCGCGTTTCAGATCTTTTCTAATGCTACTGGCATTAGAAGGACACTATAATGAAGAGTACTTAATAAGTCTATGACTTATGATGTAAAATCTCAAAAAATGATTAAAAGTTCTGACGAAATAGCCAAAATGAAGGTTGCAGGAAAGCTTGCAGCTCAAACTTTGGAAATGATTGAACAACACGTTCAACCAGGGGTATCTACAGGTGAGTTGGATAGAATCTGTCACGATTACATTGTCAATGAAATTGACTGTATTCCTGCTCCCCTAAATTACAATGGTTTTCCAAAATCTATTTGCACTTCGATAAATCAAGTGGTTTGTCACGGAATACCTGATGACAACAGAGTCCTAAAAAACGGAGATATTATCAATATTGATGTAACTGTGATCAAAGACGGTTACCACGGAGATACAAGCAAGATGTTTTTTGTTGGAAAAAAACAACCTCATGCAGAAAGGCTGGTAAGTATTACTCAAGAATGTCTTTATAAAGCCATAGCAATATGCAAGCCAGGAATAAACCTAGGTGACATAGGATATGTGATTCAAAAACATGCAGAAGAAAATCACTACTCAGTTGTCAGAGATTATTGCGGGCATGGTATTGGCAAAGTTTTCCATGAGGATCCTCAAATTCTTCACTACGGAAATCCAGGAACTGGAATGGAATTAAAAGCGGGTATGTGTTTTACCATTGAACCTATGATTAATCTTGGGACTCATAAAACCAAATTATCTAAAAATGATGGCTGGACAGTAGAAACTATTGATGGAAGATTGTCAGCCCAATGGGAGCATACGTTGGCTATAACCGATGATGGCTGCGAAGTTCTTACTGCTAGATCAGAAGAAACTCTATGAATCATTTACTGTCTAAAATTGGATCTTATCCATTTGAAAAACTTAATCTTCTACATAAGGACATAAAGCCATCAAAAGAAGTAATCAACCTGTCCATTGGTGAGCCAAAATTAAATGCTGACTCCAAAGTCCTCGACATTTTGAATAAAGAAACAAATTCTTTTTCAAACTACCCTCCTATGAATGCAGTTCCTGAATTATCAGAGGCATATCGGCAATATTTGAAAAATCATTTCGGTATTGAGAATGTTGCTGATGATGAAGTTTGTCTTGTAGCTGGCACAAGAGAAGGAACATTCTCAATCATTCAGGCTCTCTTTAATAAAGAGAATGTTAAAGAAAAGCCCTATGTTGTAATGCCAAATCCTTTTTATCAAATTTACGGCGGAGCAACGACTCTTGCCGGTGGAGAAGCGAAGTTTTTGGATTGTCCTGAAGAAGACAATTTTCAGCCTGATTTAGATTCCCTTAAAAGTGAGGATTGGCAGAAGTGTCAAATTTTAGTTCTCTGTTCCCCAAACAATCCAACTGGGTCTGTTTTACCTCTAAGCAAACTTAAGAATATTTTAGATTTAGCTGAAAAGTATGACTTTTATGTTGTTTCTGATGAGTGCTATGTAGATTTATATACCTCTGAGAAATCCTGTCCAAGTATCCTCCAAGCTTCATCAGATAGATCGGATAGATTGATTGCTCTTCATAGCTTATCGAAAAGATCTAATTTACCTGGCTTTAGATCGGGTTTTGCTTGCTCCGGTAAAAAAACCATTTCTGCCTACAAGAAGTTTAGGTCTTTTCATGGGGTCAGCGTTCCTTTGCCAATTCAAAAGGCGAGCGTTGAAGCTTGGCTGAATTATGATTTTGTCGCTGAAAATAGAAAGTCTTACAACGATAAATTTAGCCTGGCAGCAGATATCTTTAAAGATAAAGTAAACAATGTAATTCCTGAAGGTGCTTTCTATCTTTGGTTGGATGTTGTAGACGGTCAATCTTTCTCAAAAAATATTCTTGAAAAAGAGGGTTTAATTGTACTTCCTGGAAGTTATTTATCTGCCGAGGTCAATGGTTTTAATCCTGGAGAAAAATACGTAAGAATTGCTTTAGTGTATGATTTTGAAACCACAGAAGAAGCATTGAAAAGAATCAATAATCTTTTATAAAAAAATGATGAATCAAAAATGGATTGGTTTTGGCAAAGGAACCAAAAATAAAAAGGGTGAATACATTGAAATGTATTTTTCACCTGATGATATATCTACAAGTGCTGCAGAAATCAAAGAAGGATATGAAAAGGTAGAAGTTTCTGATGATGTGCCACCCTCTTCAGTCCCAGAAGCTTATCTGAAGTTACATCTTCTTTCTCTTCGCTTGGTAAAGCCCAACGAAACTAATTTAGAGGGTATTTTTGGCATATTACACACCGTAGCATGGACCTCAGCTGGTCCAATAGATTCTAATGAATTAAAAGAATTTCTTAATGAAAAAAGAAGTAAAGGCGAATACGTAAAAGTGTATTCAGTTGATAAGTTTCCTTGCTTAACAGATTACGTTGCATTGAATGATATAAGGATTGCAGATGCCAGCAGAGTCAGATTAGGAGCTTATCTTGGGCCAGGAACTACTGTTATGCATGAAGGTTCGGTTAATTTCAATGGTGGAACCCTAGGTGAAGCAATGGTTGAAGGCAGAATTGCTCAAGGGGTGATAGTTGGGGATAAATCAGATATTGGCGGAGGTGCCTCTACTCTTGGAACTCTATCTGGAGGCAACGAAGTGATCATATCCATTGGAGAAAGTTGTTTGCTGGGTGCAAATTCAGGCTTGGGCATTCCTCTTGGAGATCGATGCACAATTGAATCAGGTCTTTATGTAACTGGTTCATCAAAAGTTCAAGTAATAGAAAACGGAAAAGTAAAAGAAACTGTCAAAGCGATGGAATTGGCGCATAAGTCCGATCTCTTGTTCATTAGAAATTCAATCACCGGCTCTATTGAATGCCGAGACAACCGAAACGTTAACGAATTAAACGAAGACCTTCACGATAATAATTAATGGTCATTAATCTTCTTCTAACTTGGCTGGCTCTTTATGTAATTGCATACGCCACAACCTTTATTTTCAAGGGAATTGATCCCAAGAAAAGGTGGTGGCTGTCTTTGCAATTAAGTTTCTTAGGTTTTTTAGTATCAGTAATTTGGTATAACTTTTTTTAAAGTTTTACTCAGAATAAGTAATAGTGACAACGTTTGAGCCAGTGCCCTCTCCGTATTCGTTGGTGCCAAAGACTCTGTACCAGTAGGTGTTTCCAGATGAAATAGAATTATCTGTATAAGAATCGGTGCTCACACTCGCTATAGCTTCATAAATACCATCTGCAGTTTGTTTTCTTTTCAGGGTATAACCGGTATGTCTGTCGTCTCCTTTTTGCCAGGATAGTGAAGCAGAGGATTCAGAAAACGAAGCTTTTAAATTTAGAGGAGAAGATGGAGGGATATTTATTTTCTTACAACTCGTCACAGAATCATTAATATTTTCCATTCGAAAACACTGATTTGCGATCATTTCAATAGCGTAGGTACCTGTGTTAAAACAGTTATTGCAGTTACCTACATAACCTCCGCCAATTCCACCATGACATGAAGTATCGCCATAATCACTTTTGTCATCAACATTGTTTGTGACAAAAATTTTTCCATTTTTTACTCTCACCAAGCACTGTTGTGGTCCGGTTTCGGAGAAGCTCTGACCAAGGTTGTGAGGATAAGTCATTAAAACTTTTGTATCATCAACTGATTCAATTTTCATATTTTGACTTACTATGTAAATACCATCTTGATTTTTCCAGTACCCATTATAAATTTCTGTATCATTACAAGCCCCGTACCGACAAGTTGAAGTACAACTCCACTCTCCTACTAAATCTTGTTCGGAATTTATACCTCCAGTTTGTAGATTATTAATACGGGTTAGAATTTCATTTAAAACATCGGCTGAAATAACATCGCCAGCATTTATGTTTATAGGCTCAGGATTACAAACTACTTCATCATAGGGGCCACCATATCCCGACGGAATAGTAGATTGAGAAAATAATGTATTTGAGCCTAAGAAAATTAAGATTGAGAAAATTTTCATTGAGTTAGTTAAATATTGCTTCATCAAATTTAGTATTTTCATAAGTTGAAATTTCCTCTATATCCTTGTCAGATTCCAATTGGTTATTTTGAAGGCTTGAATCCGTATTAGCCTGTGAATTAATTTCCAATTCTATTTCATCAGAATTAGATGATTCACCTCCACATGAAATTAAAGTAACAGAAATTGTAAAGATAAATAGCAAGTAAAAAAAAATTTTCATTGTTCAACTTTTCCTTTAATGAAGAAAGACAATACAATTAAGACCACTGCTAAAACAAGGTAGTAATATACTAGCTCTGAAAATATAGGCGTCATGCTATCTAATCCAGTTGACGTAGCCTCGCCACCAAACAATCCTGCCAAAACACCTCCTAGGGAAGAGGCAAGAAACCACAATCCCATCATCTGTCCTAAGTATCTCTTTGGAGAGTATTTAGAAAAAGCTGATAACCCTACCGGAGATAAAGCTAACTCTCCAAAGGTATGCAGTAAATAAGTTAACAGTAACCACTGGACGCCTACCGGGGATGAAACTAAAGCGTACTCAACTGCAAAAAGCATGATTATAAAACCCAGAGCCATGAAGATTAAACCTATAGCGAATTTAACAGGTGTATTTGGATTGAGATTCCTTTTTCCTAAGAATACCCATATGTAAGCAAAAAACGGAGCGAACATTACCACGAACAGTGGATTAGCAAATTGAGTCCAACTGACAGGTGCAGTAAAAGTTCCAAAGGTTAGATCAACGTAGTCTCTGGTAAAAATAGTCAAAGAACCGGCCGATTGATCGAATCCAGACCAAAAAGCTGCCGCACCTATGAACAATAATAGAAGCATCAAGACGTTTCTTTTCTCTGCTGAGTTAAGTCCAGCAAAAAGAAAAAGGTAGGCAAAATAAACCATTGAAAGGATGACAAGGAAATCTCTAAATCTTTCAGCAAAAAATACTGCATCAACCGACCACCACCCTAAAAGGCCTGAGAGGACTATTAAAGAAACCAACACAATAATCCCTAAAGAAATATTTCTGAGTTTAATTTTGTATTCGTCAGAATTAGGATTCGGATTCAAACCGGCTTCTCCGAGTTGGCTTCTAAAATAAATAAATTGGATTACACCTAGAAGCATTCCAAATCCGGCTGCACCAAATCCCCAATGCCATCCTACTTTTTCCCCTAGCCATCCGCAGACTGCAAAACCAAGCATGCTTCCGATGTTGATAGACATGTAGAAAATCGTAAAACCTGAATCTCTTCTATCGTCGTTAGTAGAATAAAGTTGGCCGACAATCGATGATATATTGGGTTTAAGTAAACCTGTTCCAGCAGCGACTAAAATTAGTCCTAGAATAAAAGTTTGTTCCAATGGAATTGCTAAAGTGAAATGACCAAGCATTATGATCAAAGCTCCAAATAAAACCGCTCTTTGATAGCCCAATAGGTTATCTGCTAGCCAGCCGCCAGGGAGAGCTAAGAAATAGACCATGCCTGCATAGATGCCGTAAATTGCATTTGCTTCTGCATTGGACCAATCTAAACCAGGATTGCCAGTTACCCCTACGGTCATGTAGAGAACCAATAAACCACGCATCCCGTAATAGGACATCCTTTCCCAAAGTTCGGTAAAAAAAAGTGTTCTTAAGCCTTTTGGATGACCAAAAAATCCTTGATCAATCGAATCTGTATTTTCTGTTTCTGGATTCATCATAAATATAGGAATTTAAGATATCATAATTCTAGAATGTTCTTTAGAAGATTATTGGCGTTATTTTATGACTTGCTTTTAATAGCAGGCATATTGCTCAGTTTCACTCTATTAATCGTTATCATTAACGGCGGTGCCATTTCATCTTTCCTAGGAAGCAACTTGATGCTTCTCTCGTATTTTTTAATTTCGTTTATTTTTTATATTTATTTTTGGCATTTCAACGATGGACAAACCCTTGGAATGCAAGCTTGGAAAATAAAATTAGTTGCAAATGATAATCAAGCAATCTCCATAAAATCTATGCTTCAAAGGTTGGTGTTGGGCTTATTATTTGGATCAATAGCAGGTTTAAATTTTTTTGTGATTCTGTTTAGATCAGACAAAAGAAGTCTCAATGATATCTTCTCAAAGACCAAAATTGTTCGCTCTTAAAGTCTTTTACTGAATAAAAAAATAAGACTTACAAGCCCAAGAAGAAAAATTAAAGTAGTTATAAGTGGGCTGAAGCCAAAAACGATAGAGACGTTCCCCGCTATTTTTTCTGTAAAGTTGAAAAATATTGTTAAAACCACCCCTGTAAGCACCTTATAAGCGATGGAATAATCTCTTAAGAATGCTTGGCAAAAAATGAGGGCTAACAAGACAAAAACTGAGACAGATATTGGTTGTATAATTTTTTTTAAAAACTGCCACAGAAATAAGTTCTTCTCTCTGGTGCTATCTGAAAATTTAAAATTCTGAAAAAGCAAAGATGGGGGTTGTCTGTTTAACTTAATGTATTTTGAAAGCTCAATTTTAGAAGGAGCTTTCCATATTTTTTGTATTTGATTATCGGAAGCTCTATCTTTAAAAGATGCTTCTTTTTGATCGAGTGAAAAATCAAACTCGTCTTTTTCAAAAACTGAATCAATATCGCCTTCAGCGTTGAATTCATAAATTCTCAAATTATCAATTTTATCGCTAGATATGTCGCCTAGGTAAATGAGTTCATTCTTTCTCGTTAACCACTGGGCTTTTTGCGCTTGCTGAGGATTTGTTTTATAAACTTCAGACATCAAATTTGAACTTGGAATAACAAATTCCCCTATCGTGAGCATTATTGATAAGAGGATAAATATTGGAAGAAGCATTGAAGAGAAGATTTGTTTGAAAGATTTTCCCAAAACCCTTATGGCAATCAGTTCTCCAGACTCTTGAAGTCTTCCGTATGAAACTATTGCACCAATCAAACAGGCCAAAGGAACCACATCATAAATTCTTTTAGGCAGACTAAAAGCTAATGAAATTATAAAAGATTCAAAATTCTGATAATCGGATATATTTTGTAACTCACCCACCATCATTAGAATGAAATCAAGAGAAAAAAGGATCAGAAAAACCAAACCTATGCTTTTGAGGATTGAAAGCTGTATCAGCACACCAGTTATATCAAATAGACTCTTAAACATTTAGATTAAAAAGTAAAAAAACATATAAATTACAAAAGTCAGAAGAGCTAGATTAAATATTAATTGAAAGTTATTTATCGAAGTTACTCCACTGCTGTAAATATTTATGGGTGACTCTTTATTAAGAAAATAACTAAGGAAAATACCCGCCAAAAAAAATACGAAGTGAAAAGCAGCAAAAGAAATAGATGGATTGTACTCAGAAGATAGCGTCCAGTTTTGCAAACCTAAATAAATACCAAAATAAAGCAAAAAGAATAACGATCCGGTAATTAACGATACTGTGAAGCCAATTCTATGATTTGAAATTCCAAAATTGAGAGCAACGAAGGCACTCACAATAATTAATACAAAAATTGATAGCCTTTTAAAAAGTTCTGATTGTTCTCGATTATTCTCTAAATTTGAGATCAAGCTAGTCATTGAAAGATGACTTAGATCGGTCGATGAGGTTTTAATTTTTCTGGGAAAAGTAAATTCTAGGTGCGAGAAGTTCATCAAAAAGTCTCCCTCCATCTCTAGGCCAACAATTTTCCCATTCTTAAAAGTTAATCTGTTGGTAGATTTGTCAGTCGGTATAGAAGAAACTTGATCTGCCGTTAAAATGATCTCCATATCTTCATGTTCAATTGATGCAAATATTTCACTAAATCCAAAATCAAAGTCATTAGATTCTTTGGCAAAAAAGGTAGTATTCACATCCTCAAAATAGGTAGGCTTGCCTGCCCCCATCATTTTGAATCTATCAGAGAAAGTTTGATTACTTGTAAGCTTGTACAAAGAGTCAAGAGAATAAGGAGAGACTATCAGAGATATAAATAGTGCAAAAAAAGACATTAACAGTATTGGTATTGCAAGGATTTTAAGAAAGTTACCGCTCTTTAACCCCATCTGCCTCATGAAATTTATTTCATTGCTTGTGTTCATTCTTGCAATGCAAATTAAAGTTGAGAGGAAGATGCTCAAAGGGAGAATAATCTCAATGACACTTGGAATGTTAAAAAATATATAACCCAAGGCAATTTGTGGATACATGTCTCCTCTGGCTGCAATCTCCAAGAAATCAATGCTTCTTAGAAAGAAAAAGGCTAAAAATAGTACTGAGAATATAACTAAAAAAGTCTGTAAGAAGCTTCTGATAATATACTTAGATATAATGCTGAACATTTTAATTTGTCTATGGTGATATTATCCCACAGAAATTTGGCTTACTAAGGAGTAATAAATGACATCAAATTTAAAAATAAACCTATCTATAACTTCTCCAAATGAGATGCTTTCTGATAAAAACGAAACTCTTATTATTGGTATTCAAGAAAACGGCAACTCTCAATCCAGTAAAAATATATTCAATAAGGCTTCTAAGGGCCTAATGAACACTTTGATAAAAAGAAAAGAATTCTCAGGAAAAGTTAATACTTCTTGTTATATCCCCGCCCTAGCGGATCAAAAAGATAAAAAGTTTTTCTTATTAGGTTTAGGTAATGCGTCAGATAAATTCAAAGATGATGGTGCATCGAAGTTGATAACTAAGATTTGCACCTTAGCAAAAACTGCAAATACAAAAAAAGTTTCTTTTTTTCTTCCAGAAATTAAATTTGAAAAAAGAGATTTTTCTTGGTTCTTGCAAAACCTTTCAATGCAATTGGAATCATCGACTTATAAATATATTTTTGATGGAAAAAAAGAACAAAAAAATAATATTCTTACGTCCGTAAATTTACTTGTTAACTCCAAAAAGGATATTACCGATCTAAGAAAATCAATATCTATTGGGACTAACATAGGTGTTGGGATAAACAGAATGAAGGAGCTTGGCAATACTCCTGCAAATATTTGTACGCCCACTTACCTTGGAAATACAGCAAAAGAGCTTGGAAGAAAATATAAAAATCTATCTGTGAAAGTTCTAGGTGAAAAAGAAATGGAAAAGCTTGGAATGCATTGTCTTTTGTCTGTTGGAAATGGGAGTGTACAAGAATCTAAGTTCATTATTATCGAGTACAAAGGCGGTAAAAAAACAGAACAACCGGAAGTTATTGTTGGAAAAGGTATAACTTTTGATACTGGCGGTATAAGTTTAAAACCAAGTCCAGCAATGGATGAAATGAAGTATGACATGAGTGGGGCTGCGAGCGTTCTAGGAACCATGGAGGCTATTGCTTTAATAAAACCAAAATCTAATATCATTGGAGTAGTCGCTTCTGCTGAAAATATGCCTGGCAGCAAGGCAACCAAACCTGGAGATGTTGTTAAAACAATGTCTGGGCAAACTGTGGAGATACTTAATACAGATGCAGAAGGACGATTAGTTCTTTGCGATGCACTCACCTATGTAGAAAGATTTAAACCTAAAAATGTCATAGATATAGCGACATTAACTGGAGCAGTGATAGTAGCTTTAGGTCATGTTGCTTCAGGTTTGATGAGTAATAATCAGAAATTAGCCGACAAAATAATAGATGCGGGTCATGCTTCAATGGACAAAGCATGGCAATTGCCTCTATGGGATGAATATCAAGGTGATTTGGATAGTAATTTTGCTGATATAGCCAACATTGGTGGGCGAGCTGGAACAATTACTGCTGCGTGTTTCCTTTCAAGGTTTACTAAAAAGTATCCTTGGGCGCATCTTGATGTAGCCGGGACAGCTCATGGTTCTGGAAAAGCCAAAGCCTCTAGAGGAAGACCTGTTCCACTCTTAACTAATTACCTATTGTCTCAATCGTAATTAATGGAATTTTACAAGGCTGGAACTTCCTTAGACGAGGGAGAAAAGTTTTGCTGCCAGTTTACAAAAGACCTCTATTGGCAAAATATTGAATCTGACGAAAAAAATTATATTGTCATAAATTGTGAAGATCTAAATCAAGCAAAAAAATTAGATGACTTTCTGTGGGAAAATATTTCAGATATTTTTCTACCTCATAAAATCTGTAATGATTTAGATTCACCTGATGCTCCAATTTTGATTTCCTTCCCTGGAATAAAGCATCCTTGTAATAAAAATACTTATTTGATTAATTTGAACCCAAAATTGCCTTCGAATTTTCAAGATTTTAAATCCTCTTATCAATTGGTTATTGAAGATGGCGGTGAATATCAAAAGATTGCGAGAGAGAGTTTTAAAGTTTGTTTAGAATACGGAATTAAACCAAACTATATTGGATAATGGATTCTAAATACCAACCCAAAAAAATTGAGAGATTGTGGTCTTCTAAATGGGAAGAATCTAAATTATTTTCACCAAGCTTAAAGAAAAATAGCAAAGCTTTCTCCATCATGCTTCCGCCCCCAAATGTGACAGGGGTTCTACACATGGGGCATGGCTTTCAAACATCTATCATGGACTCGATTTGTAGATACAAACGAATGAATGGATACGATGTTTTATGGCAACCAGGCACAGATCATGCTGGCATATCAACAGAAATAGTCGTTGAAAGAAATCTTGAAAAGGAAAATAAAAGTAAAAATAAATTAGGGAGAGATAGATTTATCAAAGAAGTCTGGAAGTGGAAAAGCAAGTCAGGAAATACCATCACAAGTCAATTAAGAAGGTTAGGTGCATCTTTAGACTGGGAAAATGAAGCTTTCACAATGGATGAAGATTATGCGCACATTGTAAGAAAAGTATTCATTGAGCTTTATGAAAAAGGACTGATTTATAAGAAGAATAGATTGGTTAATTGGGATCCCAAAAATGAGACTGGCTTATCCGACTTAGAGGTAACCACGAGGGAGGAAAATGGGAATATTTGGCATATCAAATACGAAGTTGGAGATGGCTTTATTATTGTTGCTACAACTCGACCTGAAACAATGTTTGGTGATCAGGCAATAGCTGTTCATCCCAAAGACAAAAGATATAAAAAATTAATAGGTTTAAAAGCAAAAATACCTTTTACCGATAAATATATCCCCATCATTGCTGATCCGTACGTTGATAAAGATTTTGGTACTGGTTGTTTGAAGATCACTCCTGGTCATGATTTTAATGACTATGAACTAGGCATAAAACATGGACTAGAGCCTATAAATATTTTGAATCCTGATGGCACTTTGAATGCTGAGACTCCGGCCCCTTTCTCAGGCATGGATCGTTTTGATGCTAGGAAAGAAATTATTAAATCTTTAAAAGATATCCAGATGTTAGAGAGAATTGAACCGCATAAATTATCTATTCCAAGAGCAGAAAGATCCGACACGATACTAGAGCCTTATCTAACAGATCAATGGTATTTAAATACAGACCTTATTGGTAAGGAAGCCTTGAGCTTGGTCAAAAAAAAGTCAATCAATTTTATTCCTGATAATTGGAAAAAGACCTATTTCTCTTGGATGAACGAGCTTCAAGATTGGTGCATCAGTAGGCAATTGTGGTGGGGTCATCAAATCCCAATCTGGTATGACCAAGATGGAGGTGAATATTGTGGAGAAAACGAGAAAGATATTAGAAAAAAATATAAATTAGATAAAAAAGTATCTTTGGTTCAAGATCAAGATGTTTTGGATACGTGGTTTTCTTCCTCTTTGTGGACTTTTGCTACCCTTGGTTGGCCCGAACAAACAAAAAGATTAGATAAGTATCACCCTACCTCATTATTAGTGACCGGTTTCGACATCATCTTTTTTTGGGTTGCCCGGATGATAATGATGACTAAGCATTTCACAAAGGCAATACCGTTTAAAGAAATCTACATTACTGGGCTTATCAGAGATAGTGAAGGCCAAAAAATGTCTAAGTCAAAAGGAAATGTTCTTGATCCTTTGGATATTATTGATGGAATAAATTTAGAAGCTCTTATTTCAAAAAGAATTTCTGGTCTGTTAAATCCAGACGACGAGCAGAAGATAATCAATCAGACAAAGAAAGATTATCCTCAAGGAATAAAAGCTCACGGTACTGATGCTTTGAGATTTACTTTTTTGTCTCTGGCTTCTGGAAGTAGAGATATTAATTTTGATATGAAGCGCGTAGAAGGTTATAGAAATTTTTGTAACAAACTATGGAATGCCTCTAGATTCATTGAATTAAATAAGCCAGCTAGTTTCAAAAAGACTAATCAATTTATAAAAACTCCCGAAGATAAATGGATCGTGGAGAAATTAAATTACACGATAGTTTCTATGAATACGCATATGGATAATTATAGATTTGATTTAGCCACTCAAAGTGTTTACGAATTCGTATGGAATGATTTTTGTGATTGGTACATCGAGTTTTCAAAAAATCGACTTGATTCAGATAACATTAAGAAAAGCGAAGTAGATAGAATCATATCTGGTTTGCTGAATATTCTTGAGTCAATCTTAAAACTTTGTCATCCTTTTATGCCTTTTATTACAGAAGAAATCTGGAATCAGATTGCTTCCGGAAAAAAACAATCATTCTTGTTAAATCAATCGTTTCCAAAAAAAGTAAGAATTTCAGGATCAAAATACAAAGAAATAGAAAATTTGAAAAACTCAATATCGTCAATAAGAAACATGAAAGCTGAAATGGGTATTGCATCTTTAAAGCTTGAAGAGGTGTTTATATCGGGCAATAAAACTTCACTGAATTTTATTCTCGAAAACTCAGATCATTTAAAAAAACTTGCTGGAATAAAAGATTTAAAAGTATTAGAGATAGATAAACCTTGCGCCATAGTTGTTTCACACGATCTCAAATTTCATATACCTTTTGAAGGAAACGTAGATCCAATATCAGAAAAATTAAGAAATGAGCAAAAATTACAGAAAGTAACCAAAAATTTGGCCAATATTGAAAATACTTTAAGCAACAAAAAGTTTATTTCAAGCGCTCCTAAAAGCCTTGTAAATGAGAGAAAACGTCAATATAAGCAGGCACTTAAAGAATCTAAGTCTATTCAATTACATTTAAAGAACTTAAATAAACTTAACTAATCCTTTAATATAATTGGATGTGGTTACGCGGACTAACAACTTCAGCAATCATTTCTCTCTTAGCTACTTTTCTAATTTTTAACTTCCCTCAATTTTTTTTCTCATTCGGACCTATGTTTTTGGTTCTGTTGATGTCAACTTTTATCTCCAGTATGGCGATAGTCTATGGAAGACAAATTACTAGGAGGTTGAAAAGAGAAAAAGGAGCAATCAAATGGTTTGATCCTAGCAAAGGTTACGGTTTTGTTGAGAGAGATAAAGGTGGTGATCTTTTTGTTCATTTTGCTTCGGTAAATGAAAGTGATAGAAAATTATTAAAAGAAAGTACTAGAGTAAGCTTTACCGTTACCAATGGTGCAAGAGGACCCCAGGCAGAACAAGTCAAAATTATCTAGAACAGCAACCTTCCTATAAACCATAAGGTAGAGAAGAAAAAAACAATCAAAGAGATAAAATCTTTTAAAAATAGTCTGCTTATAAGCCTTGTTTTTGCAATAAGGTTAAGGACTAAAAGAAGAAAAAAAGCATATAAAATTTGAGCTGCTTCTATTCCCAAGTTGAAGAGAATAATAGATGAGACTAGTGATTGAGAATCAAAATTAGATAAGTTTGAAGCAAATCCAAAGCCATGCAAAAGTCCAAAAAATACGGTCGCAATAATTCTAATGAGTGAATTTCTTGTAATTAAATAAGGATAGGAAATTCCAATCAAAGCCATGCCTACGGATAGAACAGTTATTTCTGGAAAGAAGATAAGAGAAACGCAGACCAGTGATATCCAAAACATGGAATTTATCTTCATAATTCCATTTTTATTAACTTGTCTAATTGTTAAGTACTCCAGAGCCAATAAAAATATTGAGTAGCCAATAAGGATTTCAATTATTGAAATTTTTACAGAAATAAAGCCTAAGGATGAGAACGTAATGCTGATAGCATGGCCTAAGGTAAAGCCAGAGAGTAGATAAATTAATTGTTTTATTCCAATTATCAGTAAGGCTAAAAGAGATACAAACGCAATATGATCATAGCCCCCTAGAAAGTGGTTTAATCCTAAAGAAAAAAAACTAAAATTCTGATCGGCTTCTTTGAAATCAATTTTACTTTTAGAATTATTTAAAAATGTTTGATTTTGAAGGCTGGTCTCTTTTTTTATATTCACCAAAATAGTTTGATCTGGATAAAAAGAAAAGAAATTTCTAGCGTCAAGTGATCTAGGAAAATTTTTACAAGTAATTTTTTTCTTGAAAGTTAAGTATCTCGCTGTTGAATTAACTAGATCAAAATCTTTTTCGTTACAGGCATCAAAATTTAATCCATTGTTGAGGTTTTCTTCCAAAGATGGTCTGTATAAGTTTCGAGGTACTATAATGTTCATCTCAATTTCCTTGGATTCATCTGTTTCAAGAAAGTCTAAGGAAAGGTTAAATTTTTGAAGCTCATGTGAGCTCAAGAAAGAGGCTGTCAATAAGAGATACAAAGACAGAAGTCTCATTACTTATATAGGATAGGGTTTATTTCAACTGGATAACTTTTTTTAAGTTCATTTATGTATTCTCTAAAAAACCTCTCTCTTTCGCTCCTTATTGCCTCTTGATTTACTATGTCAAATATCGAGTTCAATGAAGCGGGTTCCCCTTCTATCTTATCTATAAGCAAAACACTAAACGATTGATCATCTTGGATAAATTTAATTTCACTGCCGATCTCAAGAATATCAATATTTATAATTGCATCTGCTCCCAAATAATCTCTTAGCTTCTGCTTTGTAAGATAATCATTGGGTAAATTAATAAATTCACTATCAGATTCCATTAAATACAAATTATTTTGAGAAAATTTATCTAGATTATTGTTGTAATATTCTTCAACGTCTTCATACTCAATATCCAAGATGGTCTGATTAGAAATGATGTTTGTCATGTAATCGATGAGATTATTTTTCAATAGAGGATCGCTTTGGATAATATCTTCATCGATTGCCTTCTTAATCAATAATTGCTCAATGACGAGTTGATCAATCACTGACTCTTTAAGTTCGGCGTCTATTTCCCCGTCATTATTGAAATCAAGTTGGCTGATCTGAGCTAGATAACTTTCCATGGAAACGGATTTGTCCCCAACTTTTATTGCCCAGTTTGAGGACGGAAGAGAAATATCTTCAAAAAAATCAAAAGTTAAGAAAACTATTCCCAGAATAAATGAAAGCAAGAATCCAAAATTGAGGTAAGAAATATTCAATTATTTTTCTAGAACCATTTCTATATGAGGAATCCCATCCTCATCATAAATTTTTCCAACTGTTTTGAAGCCGTAACCTTGATAAAAATCTACCAAGGGATGTTGTGCTGAAATTCTAATGTCTGTCTCGGGATATAGAACGTGGCATGTATGGATAGATTTATCCATCAAAATTTTACTTAACCCACTGCCACGAGATTTTTTGTGTAAAACCACTCTTCCTATAGAAGCGTCTTTATATTTTATTCCTGGCGGTATTAGACGACTGTAACCCTGAAGATTTGATCCTATGTAAGCAAGCAAATGAAAAGAGTCCTGATCAACATTGTCCGCATCCAGATATGAAGTATTTTGCTCTATTAAAAATACTTCTTGGCGAAGATTCATTACGTCATAAAGTTGATGAACGCTTAAGTCTTCGAATGTTCCTTCTACCCAGATAATGTCACTCATGGACAAGGGTTTGGACATCCGTAATGAATTTCTTCAATTTTCTTCAGACATTCTTCATCAAGCTTTGTATCGATACTGCCAACAGCAATCTTTAGCTGCTCCATAGTTGTGGCGCCAATAATATTTGAGGTCACAAAATCTTGATCATTAACAAATGAATTAGCCATCAAGGCAGGATCCATTGAATATTCATTAGCAAGATTTACATACTTCCTTATTATTTCCTCTGCCTGTTCCGTTTCGTATCTTTGGCCTCGTTCAAATAACGTAGTCCTAGCTCCAGCAGGCCTAGCACCGTCAAGGTATTTCCCGGTTAGATATCCCTGTGCAAGAGGTGAGTAAGCTAACAAACCAACTTGAGATCTGTGATGGAATTCGGACATCCCACTTTCATAGATTCTGTTTAACAAGTTATAGGCATTTTGAACGCTAACAACTTTAGGTAAGTCATGCATTTCTGCAGCCTTAATAAATTCGGACAAGCCCCATGGAGTTTCGTTGGAAAGGCCAACGTACCTAATTTTTCCCTCTTTCACTAAATCACCCAAAACTTTTAATGTCTCGTCTATGGCTACTGATTCTAAATCGTAATGCTTATAAGAGAGGCCTCCACCAAATAAGTTTATTGGTCTATCTGGCCAGTGAAGTTGATAAAGATCAACGTAGTCAGTTTTGAGTCTTTTAAGGCTTTCTTCAATAGCCTTTGTAATATTATCTCTATCAAGTCTTGTTTCACCGCCTCGAAACCATTTCATGCCGCTTCTTCCAGCAACTTTAGTTGCAAGAATAATTTTTTCTCTGTTACCTCTTTTTTCAAACCAATTGCCAATTATTGTCTCAGTGCTCCCCTGAGTATCTTCCATTGGTGGAATAGAATATAACTCAGCAGTATCAAAAAAGTTTACTCCTTGATCAACGGCGTAATCCATTTGCTCAAAACCTTCTTCTTCAGTATTTTGCTGTCCCCAAGTCATGGTTCCTAAGCAAATAACACTCACATCGATGTCTGTATTGCCTAATTTTCTATATTCCATAATAATTACCCTCCAAAAACATTTGTTAGTATATAGGGGGAAAAAGTGGAACCAAACATCTATTCAATAAATTTTCAGGATTCAAAAGAAGCAGAAAAAAACTTAGAAGAATACAAAGGAAAGTATATTTTGATAGTTAATGTAGCTAGTAAATGTGGTCTTACACCGCAGTACGAAGGCCTTAAACAAATTCAGGATTCATATGAGAAAGATTTGCAAGTTATTGGTTTCCCTTGCAACCAATTCATGGGTCAAGAACCAGGTACCGATGAGGAAATTCAAACTTTTTGTAAAACGAAGTACGATGTTAATTTTCCTGTAATGAAAAAAATTGAAGTAAATGGGTCAAATACCCATCCGCTTTATGAATATTTAAAATCAGAAAAAACTGGAATTTTAACCGAAGCCATTAAGTGGAATTTTACAAAGTTTTTAGTTGATAGAGATGGGAACGTTATAAAAAGGTATTCACCTCAAACGGAACCTAGCGAGATTGAAGAAGAACTTAAAGACATTATCGAGTAGGAGAATAATTACAGGCTTGCTTAGATTTTTTTGCATAATTAATCCATCCTCTCTACCAAAATTTAATTTGTAATAATTCTTTCTTACTCCTGCTTCCTGAAAACCATTTCGACGATAAAACTTAATAGCTCTTTGGTTTGATTCTCTAACCTCTAAAAAAATTCTTTTTTTAAAAGTATATTTTGATTGATCTACAACCCTTTTTAGCAACTTATAACCAATTGATTTACCAATAAATTGTGGAGCGACAGAAATATTTAATAAATGGATTTCATCCATCACATACTGATAGATGACATACCCATTAACTTTACCGTCAATAGTAACCACATCAGCTTTGCTAAATCTTAAGGCATCATAAAAATTATTTTCAGACCAAGGAGTTTCATTAGTTAGTGACTCTATACCATGGACATAGTAGATATCATTTTTATTCATAGGTCTGAAATTAATTTTCATTTTTCCAAGCTTGTTTCCTCATTTGAGAATTTTCCAATAATTCAGATAACTTCAATGATTTAGAATTTAGAAAATCTAATGCTGTTTCGTTATCTTTAGTGAAATTATTTAGATAATAATCCAATGATTTTAAAAACTGATCATTGCCTTCGCTTTCATCACTTTTATCGACTGCCTTTACTTTGTTATCTACAAATATAAAATCCTCAACCAATTCATAAGTTGAGATACCCATTTTGTTTAAAGTCTCTTTATTCATTTATCATTCGTTATGAATAGTATAATAATTTATAAATTGGTTATTTAATTGAAAAAAATTACAAATACAAATACCTCAAAGTACTTACCGTTTGAAAGGATCGACCTAAGCGATCGTAAATGGCCAGGAAATATTATTTCTAAAAAACCTATTTGGTGTAGTGTCGATTTAAGAGATGGTAATCAAGCTTTGATTGAACCTATGGGGTCTGAAAAAAAGCATAGATTTTTTCAATTACTATTAGAGACTGGATTTAAAGAAATTGAAGTTGGATTTCCATCTGCTTCAAAAACTGATTTTGATTTTGTTAGAGACTTAATTGAAAAGGATTTAATTCCTGATGATGTCACTATTCAGGTTTTAACGCAGGCTAGAGATCATTTAATTGAGGATACCTTCAAAGCTGTTAAAGGAGCAAAAAATGTTTGCATTCATGTTTATAACTCCACCTCTACCCTTCAACGCGAGGTAGTATTCAGAGAAAGTAAAGATGGGGTCAAAAAAATTGCTTTGAACGGTGCTTCCCTAGTTAAAGAACTAGCAGATAAAAATAATGAGACTAATTGGGTGTTTCAATATAGTCCTGAAAGCTTCACCGGAACAGAATTAAGTTATGCGGTTGAGGTTTGTAATGAGGTAAATGAGATATGGAATCCCTCCAGTGATAATAAATCAATAATGAATCTTCCTGCTACCGTTGAGATGTCTACTCCTAATATATACGCAGATCAAATTGAGTGGATGTCACGAAATTTAAATAATCGGGAAAGTGTAATATTGAGTCTTCATCCCCATAACGATAGAGGGACTGCTGTAGCCGCAGCCGAATTAGGATTAATGGCAGGAGCGGATAGAATCGAAGGTTGTCTTTTCGGTAATGGAGAGAGAACTGGCAACGTTGACATAGTAACCCTTGCCCTAAATCAACTTACACAAGGTTTAGACCCAGAATTAGATTTTTCCAATATCAATCATGTAATGCGAGAAGTTGAATATTGTAATCAATTACCTGTGCATCCTAGGCATCCTTATGCAGGGGACTTAGTTTTCACTGCGTTTTCAGGATCGCATCAAGATGCAATCAAAAAAGGTTTTGATTCAATGAGAGAATCCAATGACCCACTTTGGAAAGTTCCATATCTTCCAATAGATCCTGAAGATCTGGGAAGAACATATGAAGCTGTTATTAGAATAAATAGTCAGTCAGGAAAAGGTGGAATTGCGTACATTCTAGAAAAAGACCATGGACTATCAATGCCCAGAAGGCTTCAAATTGATTTTAGTCAGGTTATTCAACAAGTTACTGATGAGACTGGAAAAGAATTAGAGAGTGAAGACATTTGGACCAAATTCAGGGAAACTTATTTGGAAGGAAACAAGTACAGATATGTTTCTCATAAAATTTCTTCTGGTCCTGACGATAAAGGAATACAAAAAGATAATATTGAAGTTACTCTGTCTAATGAAGGTAAAGAATTTGACATAAAGGGTGTAGGAAATGGGCCTATAGATGCATTTATGAGTGCCTTCAATAACTACAATAAATCATCATTTTCAATTTCTGATTATCATCAACACGCAATCTCATCCGGGGCAGATGCTCAGGCAGTTGCGTACATAGAAGTACAGAAAGATAAGAAAAACCTTTCTTGGGGGGCAGGTATTCATGCCAACACGCTAGTTGCCTCTATTATATCTGTATTAAACGCCCTAGATTAGATCAAGTTAGAGACAACTAAGCATTCTTTTGTTTTTTTTATTGAGACAGATCCCTTTTTGCCTTTAGCACCCCAGTGAAAATAGGAATTGTTCTTTGAAGTTTTTATAAAAATATTGATTAAATTATCAAGTACTTTTTGATTTGGTGAATTTAAACCATTTAATTTTATCCACTTTCTAAGGATGATTTTTTTTTGACTATCTTTTTCATCAATTAGCTTTCTGAGATTAAGAGTATTTTTAGAAAGCTCAGCATCACTAAAGTCATGAGAAGTTTCAGCTACACCTAAATATTCCTTTTGAATATCGATAAAGGATTGAACTTTGTTTTCATAGTTAGGCCAACGATTCTTTATTTTTGGGATGATATTTTTCCTTATGTAATTTCTATCAAAACTTGTATCTTTATTCGATGGATCGTTTATAAAATCAAGTTTATGTTTTTTTGCATATGATAGAAGAAGATCTTTTGACAAACCGAGAAAAGGTCTGACTAGTCTTCCCTCATTGAGAGCTCTTTCTTCTGGAATACCAACTATGCCATCCATTCCCGTACCGCGAAAAATTCTAAAGAAAAAAGTTTCAATTTGATCATCTAAGTGATGAGCAAGGAAGAGAGTAGAATTTTTATCTACATATTCAGAAAATACTTGGTATCTAAGATTCCTTAAATCATTTTCTGATAGTGCTTTTTTGTTTGATTTGATTTGAGAGCAAGCGAAAGAAACCTGCATGGATTCACAAAATTTTTTGCAGTGTACGATCCAGTTCTTTGAATTCTTGTTCTGTTTATGGTCTACGTGTATCGCAAGGATTTCTTTGTTTAATTTTTCTTTAGCTAGAGCTTGCTTAAGAGCATAAAGGAGAACCGTTGAATCTAATCCTCCACTGAAAGCAACTAAGAATTTTTTTGAATCTTCGGTTAAGTAACCTGAGAAAGACTCATAAATTTCGTTCACTTACTCGATGGCTCCGTAGCTCATAATTTTCTTATGTCTTTCATTAAGAAGATCCGAAATATTAAGGGACGAACATTTTTCGAGCTGCTCAGAAATGTGGTCTGAAAGCACAGAACTCATTTTTTGAATATCTCTGTGTGCACCGCCTAAAGGCTCATCGATGATTTTATCTATCAAACTTAACTCTAGAAGATTGGAAGCGTCTAATTTCATTGCTTTTGCGGCATCCTCTGCTTTTGAAGAATCTCTCCAAACTATCGACGCGCAAGCTTCTGGAGAAGCCACAGAATAAATAGAGTACTCTAACATTGATATATTATCTCCGACTCCAATTGCCAAAGCTCCGCCAGAACCGCCCTCTCCGGTAATAATTACAATAATTGGTGTTTTAAGTTTGGACATAACACTTAAGTTGTAAGCTATGGCTTGTGAATTGCCTCTTTCTTCACTTTCTATGCCAGGATAAGCTCCAGGAGTATCGATAAATGTAATAACCGGCATAGAAAAATCTTCTGCAAGCTTCATTAACCTGGCTGCTTTTCTATAACCTTCAGGTTGTGACATGCCAAAATTTCTTTCTATCTTATCTTTTGTGTCTTTACCTTTTTCATGGCCGATAAGCATCACAGGTTTTCCTTTGAAAGTAGCGGTCCCTCCAATTATTGCCCTATCATCACCAAAGTTTCTATCGCCATGATGTTCATCAAAATTATGAAATATTTTTTCTATGTAATCGCTAAAATGCGGCCTGTGGGGATGTCTCGCAACTTGAACTTTTTGCCATATGGAAAGATTTGAATATAGCTCCTTGGTTATTTTTATAATTTCTTTATTAAGAGAATTAACTTGGCTTTGAATTACATCCGGCTGTTCTTGGCTGGAGCGCAGATCTTCAATCTTTTTTTCTAAAAGGCTGATTGGTTTTTCAAAATCTAAAAAAGAGTAGGACATCATCCTCTATGATACATAAGTTCTAAATTATCTCTTCCATAAGTATTTAGAAGAGCTTTCATGGTGTTATTAGTCAACAAGATTCTCCTATCCTCATCGAATTCTATTTCTGCTTCTGATTTTTTTGAAGTGTATTTCAGCTCGACAGGACAACCAATTGAAGATTCTGTATCAAGGTCGTCGAGCAATCTTTTGAAGCTCTCAATGTTAGACTTTTTTGATTCAATCAAAGATATTCTTAATTTTTCTACCATCCTGATTCTTAAGTTTTCTAAAGTATTGATATTAGTGACTTCAATTTTTTTTGCTAATCCGTACAAAACTTCTCGAGAATTATCTACAGTAACCTTGCCGTCCACAATAAAAATATCTTTGTTATTTAATTCAACCTGCATTGATTGCATTACATCAGAACCCAAAATAATCTCTATTTTTTCAGTTCCGTCATCTAACGTTGCAAATGTTACCGGACCTCTTCTGCCTTGAATTGTCCTTTTGGTAGTTATAACACCTGCACACCTTTGAATATTCTTATCTTCATTGAGACTAGAAATCCTATTAGGGCAAATTTGCTCAATTTCCCATTTATATTCATCCATAGGATGGCATGAAAAATAAAATCCTAAAGAGTTTAGCTCTCCCAGAGACTTATCAAATTCAATAGCTTTTGCTTTTGTGATGGGAATAACATTAGGCAGTTCAACGTCACCGAATAAATCATCAATTCCGCTTTTTTTCTCTTCAGACACCTGTTTAGCAAACTTCAAAGCAGATTCAATATTCACAAACATCTCTTCCCTGCTAGATTGAAATGAATCCATTGAGCCAGATGCAATCAGCGGTTCTAGAGCTCTTTTTCCTACTTTTTCTGTATCAATACGACTAGAAAAATCCGAGAGTGTCTTAAAGTTACCTTTTAAGGTTCTATTATCAATTATGCTTTCGATAGCAGACTTACCAACTCCCTTTATTGCTCCCAATCCATACATAAGTGTTTCATTATCTATATTCCTGAATTCATAAAAACTTGAATTAATGTCAGGCGGCAAAACTTTAAGGCCCAAAAGCTTGCAGTCATCAAGAAGCATCTGAATCTTATCAGTATCGTCCATTTCTGAACTTAAGACAGCAGACATAAACTCTGCTGGATAGTGGGCTTTTAACCATGCTGTCTGATAGGAAATAAAGGCATAAGCTGCAGAATGAGACCTGTTAAAACCATAGCCAGCAAATTTTTCAATTTGATCAAATAATCCTTCTGCAAATCTTTTATTTTTTCCTTTTTCAATTGCGCCTGTTATAAAGGGTTCTTTTTGTTCTTCCATCTCAGAAGCTATTTTCTTTCCCATTGCTCTTCTAAGAATATCTGCCTCACCAAGCGTAAAACCGGAGAATTCCTGAGCCAATTGCATAACTTGTTCTTGATAAACAATCACACCGTGAGTTTTATCAAGTATTTTTTCAACTGATTCGTCTCCATAAGAGAATTCTTCTCTTCCATGCTTTCTTTCAATATAAGTTTCAACCATGTTCATTTCTAAAGGACCAGGTCTGTATAAGGCAATCAAGGTAATAATATCTTCAAAGTTATTCGGTTTTAGCTTTACTATGTACTCTTTAATGCCCCGTGATTCCAATTGGAAAACAGCAGTAGTTAAGCCTTTTTGGAGAAGCTGATACGTCTTTGAATCATCAAGAGGAAGATCATCTAAATTAATTGGATCGAGTTTTAATGTCTGCCTGTTCTGATTAATTAGCTTCAGGGCATTTTTCATTATTGTTAAAGTTTTAAGACCTAAGAAATCGAATTTTTGCAATCCAACAAGTTCAATATCTTTCATATCATATTGAGTAGATACTGCACCGGTTTCCTCATCTAAGTAGAGAGCAGAAAAATCTGTTATTTTTGATGGAGCCATGACAACGCCAGCAGCATGCTTTCCCACATTCCTTGATAAACCTTCAAGTTTCTGTGACATTTCAATAATTTCTTCTGCATCTTCATCATTTTTAATTGCTTGTTTTAATTCTTTGTTTTGCAATGCAGTTTTTAGTGTCATATCAGGATGAAAAGGGATTAATTTAGCGAGACGATCTGCAAGGCTATAGGATTTTCCTTGAGCTCTTGCCACATCTCTTACAACTGCTCTAGCAGCCATAGTGCCTAAGGTGCTTATTTGAGCAACAGAATCTTGTCCGTATTTATTTGTAACGTATTCAATTACTTTCTCTCTACCATCCTTACAAAAATCTATATCAAAATCTGGATTACTAATTCGGTCAGGATTAAGAAATCTTTCAAACAAAAGATCATATTTGATTGGATCTAATCCTGTTATTCCTATGGCATATGCAACTAATGATCCAGCTCCAGATCCCCTCCCAGGACCGACAGGAACATCATTCTCTTTAGCCCAGTTAACAAAATCTGCAACAATTAAAAAGTAGCCTGAATATCCCATCTTTTGGATTACACTTAATTCAAAATCTAGTCTTAATAAATAATCTTCCTTAACTTCGTCACCAAAAATTTTATGCAGGCCTTCGATAGATATTTTTTTTAGGTAATCATCTTCTGTTTCACCGTTAGGTGTCTCAAAATCAGGAAGAATATATTTGCCTAGCTCAATTACAAGGTTACATTTTTGAGAAATCAAATAAGAATTTTCTAGAGCTTCTGGTATATCCTCAAACAACTCAAACATTTCATCTGTAGATTTGAAATATTGAGTTGATAAGTAATTCTTTTTTCTAGCAGGATCGCTTAGAACATTTCCATTTTGAATACATACTCTAGTTTCATGAGCTTCAAATTCTTCTTCTTCCATGAATCTAACCTGATTGGTTGCTGCAAGAGGTATTTTTGCTTTGGCCGCCATAGAAGAAACAATATTGATGTAATCTTCTTCCCTTTCCCTTCCTAACCTGGAAATCTCAATGAAGAAATCCTCATTAAATATTTTTTTAAAAAAATCTATTCTTGCTTCGGCTAGCTCAAAATTATTTTTTAGAATTGCATCAGCGATGTGTCCTTCCATGTCTCCAGATAATAAAATTAATCCTTCATTTAAATCTTTAAGCCACTCCAATTTAAGATGAGGTATCGATCTAATTCTTCCTTCTATATGGGATTTGGAAACTAACTTTGTTAGGTTTCTATAACCTTCAAAATTTTTTGCATAAAGAGTTAATTTGCCAGACTCAGAATTATCGCTAATGTCTTTCACTGAATTAAAATTTACCCCACAGATTGGCTTAATGCCTTTGTCGCGCATTTCTTTATAAAATTTTACAAATCCAAATAAATTTGAATCATCTGTTATTGCAATAGATTCAAAATTTAAATCTTTTGCTTTGCTCGAAAGCTCATCTAATCTCACTAGGCCATCAGAGATTGAGTATTGAGAATGTATATTTAAGTGTGAAAATTTATTCATTTAGAAATTGCTTAATTGGACTGAAAGATTTTCTATGAATATTTGTGACTCCATATTTCTTAATCATACTCTTATGAAGTTTGGTTGAGTAACCTTTATGTCTGTCAAAAAAATAGCCTTTAAATTTATTTTCTAGTTCTGTCATGTATTCATCTCTATAGACTTTTGCAATTATAGAAGCGGCCATTACTTCTCTAATTTTAGTGTCTGCTTTAATTATAAATTCTACAGATTTATCATTAAAGAAATTATCGTTTCCATCAATAATTATTTTTGAAAAAGGTTTTTTTACTTTGCTTATTGCCCTTATCATTGAAAGCTTAGTAGCTTCCCGGATATTATATTTATCTATTTCCTCTACAGAAGATAATCCAATTGACCACTCAAGAGATAGTTCCTTAATTTGATTAGAAAATTCTATACGTTTTTTTTCTGAAAGATCTTTAGAGTCCTTAAGCCCAAAGATTTTATTTTCTCCTAAAATAACCGCAGCAGACACAACCGGACCGGCGATGGATCCTCTTCCAACTTCGTCTACTCCAAGAATCATACTAAATCAAAAAGACAGTTAAATTTATCTTCTTGATTTACTTTCAAAGAATTATGAATTTCATGGAATTTCGTTTTTATCCGATCTAAGTTGGTGGCCTCGCTCATATTAAGCAGCTCTTTTTCTATTTGATCGGCATTTACAAAACCTTGTCTCAATTCTGGGATTAATTTCCTCTCTGCAAGGATATTCGGGAGTGAAATGTATTTTGTATTTAAAAATTGATTTAAAAGAAAGTTATTAAAAAAATTTGTTTTGTAACAAACTACTGGAGGAGCCTGATTTAAAAGGCACTCAAGAGTAGCTGTACCAGACACACTAACTGCTATGTCAGTCGCAGCAAGAACTGAATCTGTCTTGTCGATAAATATTTTGTAAGTTTTTGATTTTAAATTACCTAAATTCCTCGAAATTTCGTTTTCATCCTTAAAGGGAATTAAAAATTGATAATCTCCCCTTTTACTCAGAGAGTTAATCGTTTCAATCATCACGGGCAAATGAGCATTGATTTCAGATTTTCTGCTCCCAGGTAAAAAAGAAAGTGTTTTTAGATCAGGGTCTAAGTCTAATTCAAATTTATATTTTAATTTATCAATATTAGTTGAAATGCGAGATGCTTTAGGATGACCTACAAAAACTGAATTAACGCTGAAATTTTGAAGAAACCTTTTCTCAAAAGGGAATAAATTTAAAACGAGATCTAAAAAATCATTAAATTTTTTAGCTCTGTTCGATCTCCATGCCCAAACCTGAGGACAAACATACTGCACTGTTTTGATATTAGACTTTTTTTTTAAAATTCTG
Source organism: uncultured SAR86 cluster bacterium (assembly GCA_902529935.1). Lineage (GTDB taxonomy): Bacteria > Pseudomonadota > Gammaproteobacteria > Magnimaribacterales > AG-339-G14 > CACNYO01. The sequence continues at coordinate 154,939 of CABZYK010000001.1, forward strand.
GAAATTCCTAAATTTAATGATGGGCTGTCGATTCCTATAAAGATATCTATATTTTTATCTATTAGGTGATCTATTAGTTCGTTTCTTTTTTTAAGAATTCTATTTATCCTAAATATTGGATCAATCAGTCCCATTACTTGAAATTCTTCATTTGAATCAAATGAATTAAAACCTTCTTTTCTCATTTCAGAGCCGCCTAGGCCAAAAAACTCTATTAACGGATCTTTAGATTTAAGGTTTCTAATTAAGTCTGAACCGAGAATATCTCCAGATGACTCCGTGGCACATAACCCCACTTTCAATGGCATTAGCGAACTATTCCTCGATCAGAACTTTGAATTGAATCAAGAAAAAGTTTTCCTTCATCAAAATCGGATACTTCTTTTTCAATCTCAGAGATGGCTTGATCAAGTTTAAGTTTTCTTAAATATACAAGCTTATAGAATTTTTTTAACAGTGATGACTGATCTTTTCCAAGATCTAATCTTTGTATTCCAATTACATTCAGTCCTCTTGGTATGGCAGGATTTCCACTAACTCTTACAAATGCGGGAATATCTTTTGAAACTGCAGATCCCATGGCACAAAAACTATATGGGCCAATATTGCAAAATTGATGAACTAAAGTATATCCGCCTAACCTTGCACCTTTTGCAATATTTACAACTCCAGCTAAAGCAACATTATTAACTAAAACAATATCATCATCTAAAGTGCAATCATGAGCCACATGAGAATAAGCCATAAAGAGATTATTATTTCCAATTGATGTTAAACCTTTCTCTTGGGCAGTCCCTCTATTTATGGTAACTCCCTCTCGGATTTGGTTGTTGTTACCAATATTGAGGAAAGTTTCTTCATCCTCGTATTTTAAATCTTGAGGATCTCCTCCAATGCTTGCAAAAGGATATATATGATTGTCTTTTCCAAGCTTTGAATTTTTATGAATGACTACATTTGATTCTATTATGGTTCCTGAACCAATCTCTACATCTTTACCGATAGATGAATACGCACCAATGGAGGCATTTTTAGCGATCTTTGCTGAGGGATCAATTATTGCAGTTTCATGAATCATTTTGGTCTGTCTGCACATAGAATCGTGGCAGAACAAACTAAATTCTCTTCCAATGAGGCCTTGCAGTCAAACTTCCATATGCCGCGCCTATCCTGAATTTTCTTTGATTCTAATGTCAATATACTTGGAGGAACTACTGGAGATCTAAAACGAACATTATCAGCTCCAACAAAGTAGTAAATTGAACCCTCTTCAGGGGTCTTATTCATAGTAACAAAACCTAAAATTCCAGATACTTGAGCTAATGCCTCAATGATTATTACTCCAGGGAGTATTGGGTTATCAGGAAAATGACCTTTAAAATAATACTCATCTTCTTTAACCTCTTTGAAACCTTTTATATATTCATCTTTAATTATTTCTGTCACGCCATCAACAAATAAGAAAGGTTCTCTATGAGGTAGATATCTTTTTATATCTTGCTTTTCAATCATTAATCTTTTTTTGAAAACTTTTTATAAGTTGCTGAAGCTTTCAACCATTCTCCTCTTGGCATCAGCGGCGCAGAACCCGAGTATTTACCTGCTTTATTTATTGATTTAAATATGAACGAAACTGGAGATACTGTGACCCCATCTGTGATAACCAGATTGTCAGCTACACCGCAAAGTCCACCTATCATGCAGTTTTTTCCAATGATTGTGCTTCCTCCAATTGTTGCATTTGCTCCCATTATTGTAGATTTTCCAATTTTACAATTATGCGCAATATGAACTTGATCATCTAACTTCACATTTTCACCTATGATTGTGTCGTCTAGAGTACCTCTATCAATAGTACAATTAGATCCTATCTCGACATCATTATTTATCACCACTTTTCCTAAGTGATTTATTTTTTTCCATTTATCGTTTTCGTCCTTAGCAAAACCAAGTCCATCTGAACCAATTACAGTTCCTGAATGAATTATACAATTCTCTCCAATTGAAACATTTGAAAGTACAGTTACATTAGGTAATAAAATAGAACCCTTTCCTATCTTGACGTTTTTTTCTATCACGCAACCAGGTCCAACATAAACATCATCTGAAATTACAGCTTCTTTATTAATAAATGCTTCCTTAGATAAACCTTTTTTTTCAGACAAAAAAGTTGATTCAGCAAATAAGTCAGTTGCTTTGGCATATGCCAGATGAACGTTATCTATTATTAATTTATTTCCTTTGAAGTATTTTGAGTTCTCAGTATCTGTAATAACAGCACCCGCGTTAGTTTTTGAAAGGTCTTCCTTAAACTTATTACTATAAAAAAATGAAATATCTTTATCAGATGCCGAAGCCAAAGATTTCATGGATGATATCTCAATATCATCTCCATCTAATGAGGCACCGATATATTTTGCTATGTAACTAAGCTTATAGGGCTTTGAGGACAAAATTTAATCTTATTCTTCGCTTTCTTGATTTATGAGCTCAATTACTTCAGGAGTAATATTTATCAGTGGATTAGTTCCCTCAAATGCTGCTAAAGCCTCTCTTCTGAATAATAGCTTGATTTTTTTGGCAATAATTAGCTCATTAACGACTTTTTGAACTGTTTCTGCTTGCTCAGCTTGTAATTTTTGACCTAATTCTTGCTCGAGCGCTCCTCTCTTTTGAGCTAAAAACTGCAAATCTTGAGTCAACGATTGAATCTTTTTATAAAGATCAGCTTTTTCAGATTCTGACATTGTGGGTCCATCTTTTTCAAGCTTATCTGCAGCGTCCTTTCTTTCCCCGTCTTTTAAGGCAATATCATCCGTGATTTCTTTATATTCATCAGACTCTTGGAGCTCTTCAAATGCCTGTCTTGCTGCATCAGTTCCAAAAAAGATTGCTTGATAGTCGATAACAGCCATTCCATCGGTATTTGCTAATAAAGAAGTACCAAAAAATAGTTGAGAAACTAAAATTAAAGCGGAAGTAATTTTTTTCATAATATGCCTTATGTCTTAATTTTATAAATTTGACGGCAAGTTTACATGATTGCGAGGCAAATTATCCAATAAATATTTTAGAATTGCGTACCAATTTCAAATTGAAACTGCTCAATTTCTTCCAAAGGATCTCTGTTGAATACTTGAGAAATTGCAAATGATAAAGGACCTAATTGCGTTATCCAAGTCACGGCTAAGCCAACGGAATATCTGAGATTTTTTGTATCAAATTTAAAACAATTTCTTTCGTAAGCTTTGCAACCGTCGCTAAATACATTTCCATAATCAAAGAAAACAGAGCTTCTTACAGATCGAGTATCTTGGCTGATAGGTAACGGGAATATCCAGTCTACTCCACCTTCAAGAGAGTATTGTCCACCTATAGGTCTTCTTTCATAAAAGTAATACGGATTTGGTATTGGGTTACCATCTGAATCAGTTACGATTTGGCCATTTGAATCAATCACATATTCACTTGCTTCCGACCTTGGTCCCAAAGTATTTGCTCTAAAACCACGAACGGAGTTCATCCCCCCAGCATAGAAATGTTCAAAAAATGGTGGCGTAGAAGTATCTCCGTATGCTGCAAGAATTCCGATCTGATTTCTGAAAGAAAAAACCCAATCATTCCCCATGGGAGCGTAATATTTCATTCTATAAATTAGTTTCCCATAATTCAAACTGCTGCCAGGGAGGGAGGTTTGGATACTTACAGCATGCGATTGACCGGCCGTAGGGAAAATACCTCTATTTAGGGTAACTCTAGACCATGTAGTGGTTAATTTATAAGTCTCAAATGTATCTCCTTCCTGATTAACAAAATCATTCAATTGCAAAGACGAGAAATTACCCGCATCTAGCTTAGTATTATCGTAGGATATATTAAGATTTAATCTTTCAATTTCACTTATAGGGAAACCAAATTGAGCTCCTAAACCGTAAGAATCTGTTGAGTAAGAAGCAAGATTGTAAGAACCAAAGTCAGATGATCGGTAAAAGGCATTGTACCCGAGGCTTACTGCATCAATGGTGTAATAAGGATCAAAAAAATTGAAGTTATAACTAGTTTGCCAAGCATTCTTATTGATTCCTACCACTAATCTGTTTCCAGTTCCAAAAGCATTATTCTCGGAGTAGTTTGCACCCAAAGTAAGACCCCATGCACCATATCCAATTGATCCTCCAATGGAACCAGAGAATTCTTCCTCTACGGTGTACTCAATGTCCACTTGATCACTAATACCAGGCACCGGCTTTGTCTCAACCTCTACTTGCTTAAAGAAACCTAACCTTTCTAAACGAAGTTTAGAATTTTCAATTAAAGCATTAGATGCCCATGCCCCTTCCATTTGTCTCATCTCTCGCCTAAGCACTACATCATAGGTCCTTTCGTTTCCAATAAATTCTATTCTTCTGACATAGGTTCTTTGGCCAGGCTCAACAAAAAAAGTTAGATTTACCGCTTGTTCATCATCTAAGATTTCAGGAACTCCTGAGACTTCTGCAAAGGCGTAACCTTCATTCCCAAGTGTATTAGTAATAAATTCTTCAGATGCCGTTACGAGCTCCTGAGAGAATACTGTATCTGGCTTTACGAAAATTAAGTTTCTTAGATTATCTTTTGATAAAGGAAGATCTCCAGCTAATTTAGTCTCTTTAACTTTATAAACTCCTCCCTCTCTTACTCCTATGGTTATAAAAACCGATTTTTTATCTGGAGACACGCTAACAACTCTAGAGTCAACTGAGAACTTTACATATCCTCGGTTTTTATAAAAAGACTCTAGCGTCTCGAGATCACCTCTCAACTTTTCTTGAGCATATTTATTGTCATTAGTGATAAAAGATAACCAATTACCCTTGCTCAGTTCAAAACCTCTCAAAAGTTCTTCATCAGTAAACATCTGATTACCGACTATATTTATATCTTTAATTTGAGCCACTTCGCCCTCATCAACTTCGATTAAGATTGCAACTCTGTTTCTTGGTAGATTATTACTTTCCACCTTAACTTTTGCGCCGTATCTTCCTTGAGCTACGTATTGTCTTTCTAGCTCTACACTTAACCCTTCTACAATTGATCTTCTATAAAGTTGGCCCTCGTACAAATCAGAGTTCCTTAGTCCTTCAAGTAATGCATCAGTTTTTATTGCTTTGTTACCTTGAATGTCTATAGAAGCAATAGAAGGCCTTTCAACCAAGTTAATTAGTAAGGCTCCTCCATCCCTTCCAATTTCTATGTCGTCGAATTTACCAGTATTAAAAATTGACTTTGCAACAAGTTGAATTTCTCTTTGATCTATTTCATCACCCACAGATACTGGCATCGAGGCAAAAACTGATCCTGCTGAAACTCTCTGAAGGCCAGTAACTCTTATATCTTCAATTACCCAGGAATCTGCAAAAGTGCCAACAGAATATAAAAATAGAAAAAAGGATAATAATCTTTTCATCAAAAAATCCTAGAAAGGTCATTAAAAAAGGTAAAGATCATAAGACATACAATAAATGCTATACCTAGCCTATACGATATTCCTACAAAGTTTTCAGAAAGAGGTGAACCTTTTATTTTTTCTAAAGTCATCATCACGGCTTGGCCACCATCCAGAACCGGAATAGGTAATAGATTGATGATACCCAATCCGATGCTGATAAGAGCCATCAACATTAAGAAGGAAAAAAGACCCCCATATTTAATTGAATCTCCTGCATATTGACCAATCATAACCGGACCACCCAGATTTCTAGGCGAAATCAAGCCTTGTACCATCTTTTTTAGAAAAATTAATGATTCTGCAGATTTAGAATAGGTATCCTTAAAGGCTTTAAGAGAACCTTCAAGAAGACCGTACCTTTTTTTTATAATCGAAGATGGAAGAATCTTCAAATTTGCTGCTATTCCAATTAACCATGCAGGTTCAGGAGATTCTCTAAACTCAGGCTGAACAAGATAATCAAAGTTGGAATTATTTCTTGAAATACTTACCAATATTTCTTTTCCTTCAGATGAATTGATAAAAAGTTTAAGATCTTCCCAAGATTGTATTTCATTGAAATCGATAGCATTAATTTTATCGCCTATCATTAGTCCAGAATTTTCAGCTGGACCATTTTCTGTCATTTGAGCAATGATTATTTCCGAAGGCAAATACATTCCTAGATCTCTCATTAGGTCGTTTGGTTCTTGTCCCTTTAGCCACTCAGATATATATACCTGGTGCGAAGAAGTGGCGCCTTGAAAATCTTCAGTTTCAATATTTATAATGCCAGTTTCCCCGAGCCGTCTTAACAAGGCAGATTGAACCTCCATTCTGGTTTCAACAAAAGATTCATCAATACGTTTTATCTTAGTTCCTGATTCTATTCCAGCGTTATAAGCAGGACTGTCTTTTTTAACCTGCCCGATGTCAGAGGATATTTCTTGAATTCCATAAATATTCAAACCGGCAAAGATTATGAAAGCTAAAATAAAATTAGCCATAGGACCAGCGAGAACTATGAATAATCTCTGATGATATGGTTTTGATTGAAAGGAATCTTTTTCAGCGGAGCTCTCACCCTCCCCTAGCATTTGTACGAATCCTCCGATTGGTAAAATTCTTATGTTGTAATTTGTCTGGTGCTTATCCTGTTTCTGTAAGATAGATGGTCCCATGCCTATTGAGAAATCTAAAACTTTTACTCTGCAAATTCTTGCAGCAAAAAAATGACCTGACTCATGAATAATGGTTATCACCGAAATCAGTACAACAAATGCAATTAAGTAAATTAAAACGGCAGTCATGATTAGAAAGTATATCTCTCTGCATAAACTTTAGCCTGTTTTTTAGATAAGGCTTCTAAATGCAAGATTTCGTCAACAGTATCAAATTCTATATTTATGTCTAGATTATCTTTCGCATCAAACGCATGACTAATCAATTGAAAGATATCCAAGTAATTTATTTTTTCTTGCAAGAAAAGATCAACCGCGACTTCATTAAATGAATTTAGAATTAAGGGAAGGTTCCCTCCTAGAGATAAAGCTTTTTTTGCGTAATCTAAAGTTGGAAATTTTTTATGGTCAGGCTCAAAAAAATTTAAAGAAAGATCAGAAAAAGATAGTCTTTCTATTCCAGATTCAAGCCTCTTAGGAAATCCTAATCCATACGATATTGAGGCTTTCATATCGGGTGCTGATAAATTAGAAAGTATTGAGCCATCCTTAAACTCAACCATTGAGTGAACAATGTGTTGAGGGTGAATCACAACGTCTATTTTATTAGCATCTACCCCAAATAAAACCGATGCCTCTATGATCTCTAAAGATTTATTCATCAAGGTTGAAGAATCAATTGATATTTTTTCTCCCATTTTCCAAATAGGATGATTCAATGCATCTTGGACAGTTATCTTTTCAAAAGATTCAATTTTTTTATCCCAAAATGGACCACCTGAGCAACATAATATGATTTTATTTACATCATCTTTAGAAGAACCTTGAAGGCATTGGAAAATAGCAGAATGCTCAGAATCGAGAGGTATTATTTCTGATTGATATTTTTTAGCCTCATTCAATAAGAATTCGCCGCACATTACAAGCGGCTCTTTATTAGCGATCAATACTCTTTTGCCAGTTTTTATGGCCTCATGAGTTGCTTCAAGGCCAATTGCACCTGAAATTCCAACAACTACGATGTCTGCATCCATATCTCTAATCATTTCACTTTGGCCATCAGAGCCTCTATAAATTTTTATGTCTGAGTTCTTTTCAATATCAGTTTCTGAGGTAGAGCCCTCCTGTATGCAAATATTTTTAACTGAATATTTATTTGCCTGCTCGTGCAAAGCTTGAAAATTTTTATTTGCGCTCAAGCCGATACACTTAAAATTCTCTTTATGAAGATCCAGCACTTCAAGCGTACTTTTTCCTATAGACCCAGTTGATCCCAGAACAAGCACTGTCTTCATAGAAGAACCTCATATAAAACAAAAAATACTGGAATACATAGGATGTGACTATCAATCCGATCTAACAGTCCACCATGGCCAGGTATAAGGCTCCCTGTATCTTTTAAATTAGCTTGTCTTTTTATGGAGCTTATTAACAGGTCACCGAACACAGCTGCTACTGCACAAATAAAGATCATAAGAGTAAGCATGATTACATCTAAAGTTTTTAGTGAGTTTTGAAAAATCAAAGTTATCATCAGAGAATTGATCACAACTGATGAAACTACTCCCCCGATCGTTCCCTCTAAAGTTTTATTAGGACTTATAATAGGGAATATTTTATTTCTGCCTAAAACTTTACCTGCAAAGAATGCAAATGCATCGGTTGCAACTGAAATCATAACCGCTATCAAGATCAAGGATCGCTCCAGCTCGTATAAATATAAATATAAGATTGCAGTTACTATAAGAATAAAAGCTAAAAGAGATTGAAGAGAGAAAACTCTCAACTTGATAAGCTCATAGATTGAAATGCCAAAAATAATTATCAATCCAAAGTTAAAAAAGAAGGATGGAGATAAGAGTATGTAAGCAAGAAAAAGGAATCCTAGAGCTATGCCCGATATCCATCTAATCATTATTATTCCTTTCCAAATCGTCTATCTCTTGTAGAGAATTTATTTAATGCAGATTTAAAATTAGATAATTTAAAATCAGGCCATAGTAATTTTGAGAAGTACAACTCCGAATATGATATCTGCCAAAGAAAGAAGTTACTTATACGAATTTCGTCTCCTGTTCTTATCAATAAATCTGGATCCGGAAAATCAGAAGTCGATAGAAGATTAGAGAAGTCATCTTCACTTAATTTGTCTGTATTTATTTTATGATCTTTGATTCTCTTTATAGCATTCAGAATATCCCATCTACCACCGTAACTTATGGCAACATTAAGATTAAGGTTTGGTTTCTTGGCTTGAGTATCCTTCATGGCAGAATTAATTTGAGATACAAGAGATTTAGAGAAACGAGGGATGTCACCAATAAAATTTAGCTGAACCTTGTTTTCAATTAATTCTGGAACTTCTTTAATTATTGATTGAAGAAAGAGTTTCATTAAATCTGAAACGTCTGAAGCAGATCTTTTCCAATTTTCTGTGCTGAAAGCAAATACAGATAAATGGGTTATTTCAGATTTTGCAGAATATTTAACAATATCTCTTAATCGATTTACTCCCTGCTTATGACCTTCAATTGTCTTTAGATTCCGTTGCCTTGCCCATCGTGAGTTTCCATCCATTATTATGGCCACATGACCAATCTTATTGGATGAATTGCTCGTCATAGAAACTAAATTTCAAGTAAGTCTTTCTCTTTTAATTCAAGTAATTGCTCAACCTTGGAAATAAAATCGTCAGTTAGATTCTGAATAATTTCTTGACCCCGCCTTTCATCATCTTCACTAATTTCTTTTTCTTTAAGATATTCTTTGAGCAGCCCGTTGGCGTCTCTTCTCTGATTCCTTAAAGCGATTTTTGAATTTTCTGCTTCTGATTTTGCTACTTTAATTAGATCTCTTCTGGTTTCCTCAGTTAAATCTGGAAGAATGACTCTAATGACATCACCTGAAGTAGCTGGATTGATACCTAAGTCAGATGACTGAATTGCTTTCTCTATGTCAGGTACTAAGTTTTTTTCCCAAGGAGAAATCAACAATGTTTTTGCATCTTGAACAGAAATGTTACTTACTTGTGAAAGTGGCGTCATATTCCCATAATAATCAATTTGTATGGCGTCTAGCAGAGAAGGATTAGCCCTGCCCGTTCTTATTTTTTGTAATGAACTTTCAAGAGATGAAATGCTTTTTTCCATTCTCTCTAGAGTCTCTTGTTTTATTTCTTCTAACATATTAATTTTTAAGTAATGTACCTATTTCTTCCCCAGATATTGCTTTTTCAAATCCGTCCTTTTCATCAGCATTGAATACTCTAACTTGTAAATTATTATCTCTGCAAAAGCAAAGGGCAGTTTGATCCATTACTTGAAGGTTTTGATTAATTGCATCATCAAAAGTTAAGTTTTCAAATTTTTTGGCCTTTGGATTCTCTTTTGGATCCGTATCATAAACTCCATTTACGTTGGTTGCTTTTAACATAAAATCTACTTCCAGTTCATTTGCTCTTATGCTTGCAGTTGAATCCGTGGTGAAAAGGGGATTTCCTATTCCCCCAACTAAGAGGACAACTTTTTGGTTCATGAGAGCATTTAAAGCATCTTCGGTATTATAAGCTTGAACAAAGTTTCCAATAGCAAATGAAGAGAAAAGTTTATTCGAATGGCCTTTTTCTCTAAGGAAGTTTGATAAAGCTATCCCATTCATAATAGTAGATAACATTCCTATGTAGTCTGCAGACACTCTATCGATTTTTATGTCTTTGAGATCTCTTCCTCGAAAGATATTTCCTCCTCCTAAAACTATCCCTAGTTGAATTTTTTTTTGTTTAGTAAAGTCTATAGCTGAAGATATTCTTTCAAACGTTTTTTCATCAAAACCTTTTTCCTTTTTCCCAGCAAACCACTCTCCACTGAGCTTTAGAAGAACGCGTTTTGCTGATGCCATTTAAGAATTTTGGAGTTGTGCTTGGACTTCGGAAGCAAAGTCCTTTTGCTCTACTTCTATTCCCTCGCCTACTTCTATACGTGTAAATTCAACAATAGAGTTCTTGTGATCATTAAGAATATTTTCAATTGAAGTTGAAGGATCTTTAACAAAAGGCTGTTTAAGGAGACTTATTTCAGATAGAAATTTATTTAACCTACCCTCGATCATTTTCTCAATAATTTCTTCTGGCTTATTTGTATCTTCAACCTGAGCCTTTAAAATTTGTTTTTCTTTCTCAATTGTTTCAGAGTCTACATCTTCTGGAGATAGAAATTTGGGATTGGATGCTGTGACGTGCATAGCAATATCCTTTCCTAATTCTTCATTGTTATCCTTAAGAGAAACTAAAGCACCGACCTTCCCATTACTATGGATGTATGAATACAAGTTATCTCCTCCGATAGATTCCTTTTTTCTGATAATTACATTTTCTCCAACCTTTTGAACAAGGCTTTGTCTTTCTGATTCAAGGTCATCTGATATTTCTTCTATAGATTTCGAATCATTCTCTAAACAATAATTTAAAACTTCTTGGCAAAAAGTTTTAAAGTTTTCATCTTTAGCAACGAAATCAGTCTCGCAATTAACTTCAACCATTAGATTGTTGGCTGTTAGCAATAGACCTTCAATGGCTGTTCTAGAAGCTTTTTTCTCTGCTTTTAAGTTGCTATTAATTTTTAGATATTCCACCGCCTCGTCAAGATTTCCTCCTGTTTCCTTGAGGGCAGCTTTGCATTCCATAATTCCAAGACCAGTTTTATCTCTGAGAGATTTTACATCTGCAGCTTTGATTTCAGTCATTCTTTTACCTCATTGGATTCTTTCTGTTCTGATACAGATTCATTTTCCTCAGAAACATTCTCGGCTGGAGATTCTTCCTTAGCTTGTTTTTTTTCCTTTGCATCTGAAGAAGTTTTGGCATCTACCTTTTCTTTCTTATCAAGATCGGATTTCTTTACAATTACTGGACCATCACCATCACCTCTAATACCCGTGGCTTTCTCAGCTCCTTCAAGGCAAGCATTTGAGACTAATCTCGCAAGTAAAGAGATTGACCTTATGGCATCATCATTTCCAGGAATAATATAATCCACTGAATCAGGATCAGAGTTTGTATCTACAAGACCAACAATAGGAATCCCCATTTTTTTAGCTTCAGCTACAGCAATTTTCTCATTCTCTACGTCGACAATGAATAAAGCTTCTGGAAGTCCTCCCATATTCTTTATTCCTCCAATAGATCTTTCCAGTTTATCCATTTCCTTTTTTAGCTTTAAAACCTCTTTTTTTGTGTATTGGTTAAACTTACCTTCTTCTTCCTGAGATACTAAAAACTCATATCTTCTTATCGAGGCTCTAATTGTTTTATAGTTTGTCAGCATTCCTCCCAACCATCTGTGATTTACATAAGGCATACCGCACCTTTCTGCTTCTTGTCTTATGACTTCTCTTGCTGATCTTTTTGTTCCCACAAATAGAATTCTATTATTGGAGGATGCAATTTTTTTGCAAAAGTCTAGAGATGGCTCCAAGCAATCTAAAGTCTTTTGTAAATCAATTATGTGTACCTTGTTTCTAGATCCAAAGATGAATTTCTCCATCTTAGGATTCCAAAACCTTGTTTGATGACCGAAATGGACACCTGCTTTAAGCATCTGTTCTATGGATATTTCCATATTTAGCTCCTTTTGTTATAGGCATGACGCCGGGTTATTCTTCCTTGGATCAGATATTTAACTGCTTCGAAGCAAAGCAGCACCCAAATATTTGATTTATCCAAGTGTGTTTTTAAGCTTTCGCGAGTGTTTTATATCACAACTGAATATAAAGGAAAACTAATTATTCAATGCATCTTGAACTGAATATATTCCAGGGGATTTACGATGAATCCATTCAATTAGATTTAGAGCCCCTAAAGCAAATGCTTTTCTATCAAGTGCCTCATGCTCTAAAGATAGAATCTCGTCCTCAAGATATATATTAATTTTATGAGTGCCTACAGAAGATTCATCTCGATTAGAAATTATTTCAATTTCATCAACATTAAATAGTTCTATTAACTCCTTTTTTAACATCAAAGCGGTGCCTGAAGGAGTGTCAATTTTTTCATTATGATGAGTTTCTTCGATATTAATTCTTTTCAAAGGAAGCTTTTTTTCAGAAACGTAATTTAATAAATTGCTCAGAAAGGCTATCCCAATACTTAAGTTAGGTGCGGCTAAAACAGGAATTGATAGACTTTTATTATTAAAAATCTCCCTGAAATCTCCTTTTCCAGTTGAAGCAACAATTAAGCTAGCACCGATTAGTTCGCATTTTTCTTTAATTTTTTTTAAATCTAGTGAAGTAGAACAATCAATTACGACATCAGCATCGGTGAGATCGTTTAAGTCAGAAATGATTTGAAAGCCCTGCGAGCTTAAGTTTTTATTTGAAGAGTCCTCCCTGCCACTGACTAAACCCCCTATCAAGCTTATATTTGATGCTTTTTTTACCTCATCAACAATGCTAGATCCTAGTCGTCCTGAAATACCGCATATGAATAATTTAATCATTGCCCTCTCATAAAATCCCTAGCGTTTTCAAACCATGATTTCTCTTTGGGAGAATTCTTATCTTTATCGAATGATTCTTTAAGTTGCTCAAGAAGTTTTTTTTGCTCTGACGATATATTGATTGGAGTTTCAATCTGCACCCTTACTAATATATCCCCTTTTGATGCTCCATTAATAGGCCTGATTCCCTTCCCTTTAAGTCTCATCAATTTATGGCTCTGCGTTCCTGAAGGGATTTTTAACTTAACCTTTCCCTCTAAAGTTGGAACTTCAACGTCTCCTCCAAGAACGGCATCGATGTAATTTATTGGTATCTCGCAATAAAGATGTCTTCCATCTCTTTGAAATATTTTATGCTCTTGAATGTCTACCGTGATGAAAAGATCTCCATTGGGATTATTGCCGTTTCCGGGCTCGCCTTCTCCTGAAAGTCTTATTCTATCTCCCGAATCAATTCCTGCAGGTATTTTCACTGACAAGGTTTTATCTTTATTGATATATCCCCGACCATGACAAATATTACAATTAGGATCGTGTATCTCTCCTTCTCCTCTACATTGAGGACAAGTTTGTTGCATCGAAAAGAAACCTTGTTGCATCCTTACAACTCCTGCTCCAGAACAATAAGAACAAGTAGAAAACTTACCAGAACATCTTTCCTTTGATGGGATTTGAAGACTAACCTCCGTTCCCCTAACAGCTTCCTCAAGCGAAATACTCAAATTGTAAGCTAGATCTGCACCGCTGGATCTCGATCTACCCCTTGTAGATCCTCCAAAAATATCTGAAAAAATATCTCCAAAAATATCACTAAAAGCATCTGCAGCACCCTGTGCACTTGAATATTGAGAATTTACTCCCTGGTGACCAAAGTTATCATAGGCTTGTCTTTTTTGATCATCTGAAAGAATTTCATATGCCTCAGATAGTTCCTTGAATTTATCCGCAGCCTCCTGATCATCAGGATTTCTATCCGGATGATATTTCATTGCTAATTTTCTATAAGCTTTTTTTAGCTCATCTTTTGAGGAAGATTTAGAGACTCCCAAAACATCGTAGTAGTCTCGTTTACTCACTGGAACTGATAAGAATCTATCTAGATTCTTCTTTTACTTCTTCAAAATCAGCATCAACAACATTTTCTTCATTTGATCCCTGATTATCGCTATCATTAGCTTGATCAGCTCCCTGTGATTCTTGTTGCTGTTCGGCATAAAGTCTTTGTGCCATTGATGAGGAAGCATCTGTTAAAGCTTTAGTTTTCTCTTCTATACTGTCTTTATCATCTCCCTTTAGAGCCTCCTCTAAATCTGAAATGGCGGCCTCAATAGCAGATTTTTCATCTTCTGAAACTTTATCTTTGGATTCTTCCAGAGTTTTTTTACAACCATGAATAAGAGTATCTGCAGTATTCCTAGCGTTTACCAGTTCCTCAAACTTCTTATCGTTATCGGCGTTCGCTTCAGCATCTGAAACCATTTTTTCTATCTCGTCTTCAGATAGTCCTCCGGATGCCTGAATAGTGATCTTTTGTTCTTTGCCAGTTGCTTTGTCTTTGGCTGAAACATTTAATATTCCGTTTGCATCTATATCGAAAGCTACCTCAATTTGCGGCATGCCTCTAGGAGCAGGAGCAATACCGTCCAGATTGAAAAGACCTAATTGCTTATTATCAGCAGCTTGTTTTCGCTCTCCTTGAACAACGTTTACTGTTACAGCGGTTTGATTGTCTTCTGCAGTGGAAAAAATTTGAGATTTATTAGTTGGGATAGTTGTATTTTTCTCTATTAATGGAGTTGCAACACCACCTAAAGTTTCTATCCCAAGAGTTAAAGGAGTTACATCCAACAAAAGGATGTCTGTAACATCTCCTGCTAAAACCGCACCTTGAACTGCAGCACCCATAGCGACCGCTTCATCAGGATTAATGTCCTGTCTTGGCTCTTTTCCAAAAAATTCTTTAACTTTTTCTTGAACAAGAGGCATTCTAGTTTGACCGCCAACTAAAATTACATCAGATATGTCAGATGGAGATAAGCCAGCATCTTTCATTGCTATTTCAACAGGCTTTATGCTTCTTTCTACCAATCCTGATACTAAAGATTCGAATTTTGCTCTTGTGATTTTATAGAGTAGATGTTTTGGCCCTGTAGAATCTGCAGTTACATAAGGAAGATTGATTTCAGTTTGCTGATTAGAAGACAATTCTATTTTTGCTTTTTCGGCAGCTTCTTTTAATCTCTGAAGCGCAGCAGGATCTGCCTTTAGATCAACGCCTTGATCTTTTTTAAATTCATCAACCAAATAATCTATTATTGCGATATCAAAATCCTCTCCGCCAAGAAATGTATCTCCGTTTGTGGAAAGAACCTCGAATTGTTTTTCTCCTTCAACCTCAGCAAGTTCAATAATAGAAATATCAAATGTCCCTCCTCCTAAATCATAAACAGCGATTTTCTGATCAGAGGTTTTTTTATCTAAACCAAAAGCAAGTGCAGCAGCTGTAGGTTCATTGATAATTCTCTTGACATCAAGGCCAGCTATTTTCCCAGCATCTTTAGTGGCTTGACGTTGAGAGTCATTGAAATATGCAGGGACAGTGATGACCGCTTCTTTGACTTCTTGCCCTAGATATTCTTCAGCTCTTTTCTTTAGGGTTCTGAGAATTTCGGCAGAAACTTGTTGTGGTGCTAAGCCTTTACCACCTGCTTCAACCCAAGCATCTCCGTTATCCGCTTTAATGATTTTAAATGGCACCATGTCTTTATCCTTCGACACAACATCATCTTCAAATCTTCTACCTATAAGTCTTTTTATGGCATATAGAGTATTTTCTGGGTTAGTTACAGACTGCCTTTTAGCACTCTGTCCGACTAGAATCTCGTCCGTATAAGCCACAACAGATGGTGTTGTTCTTGCTCCTTCTGAATTTTCAATAACTTTTGCTTGGTTACCTTCCATTACAGCAACACAAGAATTAGTGGTTCCTAAATCAATTCCTATAACTTTAGACATAACTTTTATCTCCTTTAAACCCTAAATATGGCTTATTTAGGAAAAAACAAGATTAATGCGGGATTTTATTTACTATTACAAGGGCAGGCCTGATAAGTCGATCATTTAATGTGCAACCTTTTTGCGCAACGGATAAAATAATGTTGTTTCCTTTGTCCTTATCATTTGAAGTTGATATAGCTTCATGCAATTTTGGATCAAATTCATCTCCTAAAGGATCTAAAAGAACTATTCCGTTTTTACCAAGAACATTTTCCAACTCTCTCAAAATCAATTCGTAACCATCCGCGGGAATAGTATTTTCTTCCGTTTTAAAATCTAGGTTTCTAAATAGATTATCAATAACTGACAGCAAGTCTTTCATGAATGACTCTAAGCCGAATATTCTTGCGCGTGCAATGTCATTTTGAGCAGATTTTCGTGTATTGATCATTTCTGCTTGGAGTCTCATCATCTGATCTTCAAGCGAGGAAATTTTTTCTTCTGCCGAAGGCTCAACCTCTTCTTCTAGGTCTAATTCTTCATCCGGTTGTTCAATATTATCTTGAACCTCTTCAAGCTCTGAGAAATTATCCTGATTAACTTTAGAGTCTTTCTTTTTAGTCATTTTTTATAGGTTCAACGTATAAAACTAACCTATGATCAACGATTTTATACCCCATAGACTTGGCTAATTCTTCTTGTTTTTCTTCAATGATCTGATCATTAAATTCAATAACCTTGCCTGTTTCCATACATACCATGTGGTCATGATGATCGTCTGGCATCAATTCATAAACTGAATGCCCTGATTCGAAGTTGTGTTTCATTAGTATATCCGCCGATTCAAACTGAGTAAGAACTCTGTAAACAGTAGCCAAACCAACCTCATCTCCAGCCTCAATAAGCTTTTTATAAACTTCATCAGCGCTAAGGTGTTTCTGATCAGATGACTCAAAAATTTCTAAAATCCTTACCCTCGGTAAAGTTACCTTGAGTCCTGCGTCTCTAATATTCTTAT
>CABZYK010000002.1:0-162688 GCA_902529935.1 uncultured SAR86 cluster bacterium
CCTAGGTAACATCCAAATCAATGACTTAACGATTGAAGTGGACGATGTTAACGAAGCGCCAAGCATGCTTTCGATGACCCATAATAATTTAATCTCGGTCAATGCATCGATAAACGACGTGCAAGCCAACGGTTCCAACATCAGTGAGACCACCGAAATAGGTGCTGTGGTTGCCGACATCACGGTTGCTGATCCCGATGGCGACACCGTGCAATATACTTTAGCCGGTACAGGCAGCGATAACTTTGCTATTTCGAATTCCGGTGAAATCACTCTGACTTCAGAGTTGAATTTTGAATCACAAAGCCAATTCACGATTCAAGTGATCAGCTCAGACGGCATCAACGAAATGGTTCAAGACGTTGTTATTTACGTGGTCAACGATAACGAAGCCCCGAGCGTAACCCTTGATAATTTTCAGGTGGCTGAAAACGCTGCAGCTGGAACAGTGCTTGCTACGGCAACCGGCCTTGATCCTGAAGGTGTGGACGTCACTTATTCGATCGCGGGGACAGGCAGTGAAAACTTTCAAATCGACAATAACGGAAACATTACATTAGTAGATTCTTTGGATTACGAAACTGCGCAAAGTTACGAGTTAACTATATTTGCCAGCGACGGTTTGTTTACGGTGCCGAAAGTAATTACCGTTTCCATCACCGACAGCAACGAGGCACCGTCGGTCACTTCATCAGTTGCTTTTAACTCGTTTCTAGAGAACACCACTGTGGGTACCACCATAGCTACTTCCACCGGCTCCGATCCTGAAGACGATACAATTACTTACTCACTCTCGGGTACTGGGAGCGATAAATTCAGCGTGGACGCCGACGGTAAGGTTACCCTAGCCAGTGCTTTGGACTACGAGACGGCTACCTCTTATGCAATTAATTTAAACGCTAGCGATGGCACCAACACTACCACAAAAGTTCTTTCCATTAACGTCGGTAACGTGGCTGAATTGGTGTATTCCGGAAATTTGACGGCAAGCTCTCAAAACGAAACTATCTCTACCGGTTCGGTTATCTTGAGTTCAAGCACCAGCGGTGCGGAAGGCACCGTCACGTATTCCATTTCCGATCCGGATAATAAATTTGCTATTAACTCTTCTACTGGGGAAGTGACCCTTGCTAATGCGCTCGATCACGAGACCAAAACGTCGCACTCGTTTACCGTTACCGCCAGCGACGGCAGCAACAGCGAATCGCAAACATTTACCTTACAAATTAACGATATAGATTTATCGCTTTCCGCAAGCCTTGCCAGCGGCAGTCAATTGGAAACCGTATCAACCGGTTCTACCATTCTGTCCTCTTCAAGCATTAACGCAGAAGGAACGGTCACGTATTCGCTGACCGATGCCGATAATAAATTCGCGATCGATTCATCGACCGGTCAAGTGACTTTAGCCAATGCACTAGACTATGAAACTAAAACTTCGCATACCTTTACGGTGACAGCAACCGACGGCACAACGACCACGTCTGAAACATTTACCCTAAATATTGGCGACGTTGATTTGGGTGGTTTGGTCACCAGTCAAAGCACTTTAGCCACAGAAAATACGGCCAGCGGAACAGGGCTATACACCGTGAGCAGCATAGAAAACGACGGCGGTTCACCCACCTACAGCATTACCGCTGGTAATGATGCTGGTTTATTTGAAGTTAACTCGGGTACCGGAGCCATTTCAACCACCGCAACCGCGCTTGATTTTGAAACCGCAAAATCGCACACCCTTACCTTAACGGCAACGGTAGGCAGCGATACCACTTCAACGAACGTCGTTGTGCCGGTTACTAACCAAAATGAAATAGATTCAGTGGTGTTACGATATTCTGCTGATTATCATTCGGTTTCCAGATCGGGCTTTGCTGCAACTGCAACCAGAGGAACGTCTGGATCCAGTTTGCCGAATTATTATTTAGAACAAGTCGGCACGGAGCCTACCGATGACATTACGGACGTTGACAACACTTCAAATAATTCCGTTCCGGTCGAAATTGCCGGAGGCACGGCACTCAATTGGCGCTACTTCTTTCCAACCGATACCGGCGGCAACGGACAATTCGCATTTGCTCCTAACTCTGCTTCGGTAGATGGAAAATACAAAAGCCTTTTGGGTACGTCGGTAGAAACGACCATCAGCAACTCAGAAGTTATTTCAGCAGGCAGAATGAAAGGCGGTAATTTCTGGTTTATGACCACCGATAAGGCGGCAGCCAATATTTCTTATACTTCAAGAGTTAGCGGGTCGTTTGCAAGCGGTGATAAGGCATTAATTCTGTGGAATTGGTATGGTGACACCTATTTATACGACGGAAGTGTTCAAGGAAGTTTTCAAGACTTATTTGATGACCGAGGCATCACTTATGATGTTACAAAACTCACAGGCAGCTTCCCAACTAACCTTGATGATTACAGGATTATTGTTGATATGAGAAGTTGGGTTGGCAGTGAGTCTGATTTTAACCTGCATAGCAATGCGATTTCCACTTGGCTGCAAACTGAAGGTAGAGTATTTATAGGGTTTTCTAACGATCCGTGCTGCACTAATAACGCTACTTATTTCAATGGATATTATAGTGAGATTCTTAGTGACATTGGTGATACATCAGTAACTTCAAGCGATATTTTTAATTCGAATGCTGCAAACAGTTTTGCTCTTACTAGCGATGCAATAGATACATATGGATTCACAAGCCCAAATTTCAGCAACAAATATAAACACAAAGGAAGTCAAAATTTAATTAAAGACACGTCAATGGGGATATCTTTGGTGACAAGCACAGTCAGTAATTATTCATCTGCATTGCTTTATTTAAAAGACGATACTAACTCACAAACTTTAAGTGACGTTCTGTTATTTTCAGATATCAATGCACCCAACTCTTGTTGGAGGTCGTCTAACTCCGATACTTGTAGTTCTGAATTTAGAGCAAATAATGGTTCAGGAGATATTTTTAACAGCAATATTTATGGCACTGCTATTGATAGAGCTCTTGTTTATAACGGCGTTGTCACATCTACCTACAGCCTCTATGAAGATCAAGTCACCATAGCAGGAAGGGTTGATGAGGGCTTCCCGTCGAATACGGCAAGGCATATCTACGCATTTGCGGTTATCCCGCGAGAGCACTTTTCTCCAAGCGGAACCAGCAACGATTATTTTTATCCAAACTTCATACCGACATCGATTTGGAGCTACGGGGACGTTGGTGTTGATTACTGCCTGGCAGTAGACACTCAAAGCAATTGCAACAGTGACTATTCAAATGCTTACCAATGGCATGAATTGGCTTTTAGAACCGGCGGTAGTTCTGTTATGCATACTGGCCGATTTGGTTGGGGCACTAACAATGTGCCAGAAGGCATGTCTCTTTGGTATCAACACATCGATGATGATGTGTTTACTGGACTTAATAACCAGGGCGTACTCCCTGGGTTGTGGGCACAAATTTCCTTTAAAGATTCTTACGACGGAGCATCTGGATCTACTACCCGAGACGACCAGGAAAGTTTGTTAAACGTAGTAATCTCTCAAATGGATGCTAGAAAGAATGACACCACTAGGTACTCGGTTGGTGATACCAACATTGGGTTAGACGGTTATCATTATTGGTCTTATCAGCAACCCACCAATGTTAACGATAACAGCAGCGCAATCGTCTACGGTACCTCAGCCATAGAATGCGCCACGGCAAACGATGCCGGTTGTTTTTACGGCGGCTCTGCAATCAATACTAAAGCTGCGATGCTGACATCTTCCGATCCTTATAAATCCGGAGACATGACGTTGAGCGTGAGTTACGACGGTAATGCCGATACTTTTTCGACCGGCTCCTTTGACCAAGCTATGCTTAAAGAGCATTCGAATCCTAATGCGAGTACTACTAAGAATAATTATACTTTTGATGATTTTAAAACCAGAGGAGGGATCAGTGGCCTTGGATATGACCCGTCTGGCTTTAGCGGATTTTTCAGCGGTATCTTAGAGTTTGACGTCAGCGGGACGGGTAATTCTCAACTGGCTTCGCTGCGTTCGAGTTCTACCTTGGCAACCTTCACTTTTGATAGCACTTACCACGATGTGCAGGTTGTAGCGCCGGTCACGGTTAGCGCAGCCCCTACTAACAATTACACCGCGACTTGGTCAGCCGTGGATACCGGATCAATGACATTGAAGTTTGGTGATGCCGATAACGACGAGGCTAAGTCGGCTTATTTTTCTTGGGATGTGCTTGCGGCTGAGATTCAAGACGACGGGACCCAGATCGACGGCACCTCAGGCGGGTCAAACAATTTAGCCGGTGTGATGGTTTCCTTTAATACACTCGACACGCCTGATTCTGATTTGTTTCATTCCGGCGGCAACGATGCCATTCCGGACACTACTTATTCCAGTTGGGGTTTTTGGGCCATGAGCGCGGCGGATATTTCACCTAACTCAGGTACGCAAAACGCCTCAGTGCACCTAGGCACCTGGGTCGGTGGAGAAGTTCTAGACCAAAGCGAAGTGCCGACTTCCGGTTCGGCCTCCATGAGCGGTGCAGCGGTAATGAGCGTTGCCTACCGATACAATAAATCCGGCACTGACTACGACGTGCATAAGTACACGACCACCGCCGATGTAGCGGCCAGTTTCAATTGGGGTGCGAGCGGGTACACCGGACAGTTAAATTTCACTAATTTTGACGATAACAATGCCATTGTGGCTAACGCTGGGTTTACCTCTTTTGCGGTCAATATTTCTGGTTCCGGTGCGACCTACACAGGCTCGTTAGCCGATACCAATAACGGCTGGACTCGTGAGGCAGTGATAGCGGGTGCGCTCTACGGAGACTCCTCACCTGATGAAAGTGGCGGGCGATTAGGAGTTGGACTGAGTAAATCAGGCACTTTGGGCACCGCGGGAGCCAATGATTTTTATTTTGCCGAAGGAGTGTATTTAATCGACTAGGGAATTAGCCAGCTTGATGATAAATCATTGTTAAGCCACACGTGTTTCGCCCTCCTGTGACCGCTTCCTTTTAAATGCAGAAATTCAAGGGAATCAAATTGAAACAGTACTACGCAAAAATTAGCGTAGCCCAATTCTAAATCTAAATTTTTCGCGTCTATATCAAACGCATTCGGATCGTCTATCGATAATCCTGGCGCATCGGCGACCGAGTAACATTCTTTGGACATTTCTCTGGTTTCCGCCCAAGCAGCTTCGGTGACCGCATCTCGGTGATGCACTTCAGCTGAACCAAGCATCCTCAATTGAATTTTTATGCTGGGATCGTAGCCTTGCATCGTTGCTGCTGGATTGGCTTGTAACTCCGCAACTTTGGGTGAGCGCAAATCGGTATGAAACCGAATAATTCTGGAATCTTTGATAAAATCACGCAGCACTACGGTACGGGTTTGAATGCCTTCGGCAGAATGACTCGAGATTACCGGCGTGTGAAACAAATTTTTGGCGTTCCGGATGGCATCTTCTAAAATAGACTCAGCAGATTGCAACGTCTGCTCAAGCGAATCGTAGTGCGAAGGTAAGTCCTGCATAATGGTGGTAGTGTAGCCCAACATCAAAAAAAATGGATGCTAATCATATACTTGAAAGTTTAAACGAAGCCCAACAACAGGCGATTAAGTCCGACGCTAAGCAGTCGTTGATTTTAGCGGGTGCTGGTTCGGGTAAAACTCGGGTTATCACCCATAAAGTTGCGTGGCTGTCGAGCATTCTTGATATCAATCCCATGTCGATTATGACGGTGACATTCACCAACAAAGCTGCACGCGAGATGCGCGGCCGAATCGAAGGGATTTTAGGTGAACAACTGCAAACCATGTGGTGCGGTACGTTTCACGGCTTGTTCCATCGCATGCTGAAGATGCACTGGCAAGAGGCAGGACTTATTAAAAGTTTTGCCATTTTAGACGGCGACGATCAGTTGCGCGTAATCAAACGTGTCATGAAAGAAATGAACATCGATCTAGATCAATGGCCACCCAGTCAAGTTCAATGGTTTATCAATAAACAAAAAGAGGAAGGACGCCGCAAAGCAAAAATCAGTTCGAATAATTCATACCTCGAAGAAAAAATGGCAGAGATTTATGAGAGTTACCAGGCCGTATGCGAAGCAGAAGGGCTGGTGGATTTTGCAGAGATTTTGTTACGCTCCTACGAGCTTCTTAATAATAACGAAGGCCTGCGCGATCATTACCAAAGGCGGTTTGAGTACGTTCTAGTGGATGAGTTTCAAGATACCAACGAAATTCAGTACTTATTATTAAGACAAATCGTCGGTCCCGATGGCTGCATTATGGTGGTTGGCGATGACGATCAAAGTATTTATTCATGGCGGGGAGCCAAAAGTGGGAATATTAAACGCTACACCAAAGACTTTCCCAAAGCCGATGTCATCAAGCTTGAGCAGAACTACCGTTCAACCAAAAATATTTTATCTGCTGCTAACTCGGTCATTAAAAATAATCCCAGCAGAATGGCTAAAGAATTATGGAGCAATAACGAAGAGGGCGAGATGGTAAAGGTTTACCGTGCCTTCAACGAAAGAGACGAAGCAAAGTTCATCGTCGATATTATTAAAGATTGGGTCAAAGAAGGCGGTTGTCTATCAGAATGCGCCATCATTTATCGCTCGAACGCACAATCTCGTTCGCTCGAAGATTCTATCTTGCGCGCCGAATTGCCGTATCGAATATACGGCGGCGTGCGCTTCTATGAGAGGGCGGAAATTAAAAACGCTCTTGCTTATGCGCGCTTGGCTGTGGATCGGAATAACGATGCTGCCTTTGAGCGAGTGATCAACGTGCCGACCAGAGGGATCGGTGCTAAAACGATGGATAATTTACGCGAGGCTGCAAGACAGGCGGACTCTTCGTTATGGGAAGCGGCTGAAGAAATGGCTAAAGCTAATAGCTCCGGTCGCGCAGTTTCATCCTTTCAAACGTTTATCGATCTCATCAATAAGATTGCTACTCATAAAGACACCGAAGAATTAGGGTCTTTTTTCACTGACTTGATTGAGGCATCTGAGTTAAAAGAATTTCACGGCAAAGAACCCGGAGAAAAAGGTCGATCGCGGGTCGAAAACTTAGAAGAGCTCATCACTGCCACCTCAAACTATTTTGGTATCGGTGAAGACGATACCGACGAGAGAACCACGTTGGAGTTATTTCTCGACCAAGCTGCTTTGGATGCCGGCGAAACCCAAGCCGATGAAAACGAAAAAGCCATTCAGCTGATGACCTTGCATTCATCCAAAGGATTAGAATTTCCATTGGTCTTCATTGCCGGTTGCGAGGAAGGGTTGTTCCCGCATCAACGCTCCATGGACGATGCCGGACAGCTCGCCGAAGAGCGTCGCCTTTGTTACGTGGGCATGACGCGCGCGATGCAGCGCTTGTATATGACTCACGCTGAAGTAAGAAGTTTGTATGGGAGCGACTCATTCAGTCCGGTCTCAAGATTCATCAAAGAAATACCGGAAGAATTAAAGTACGAAATTCGTTTAGCAGCAGAAAAAGAACATCCAGACCAGGGCTTTAAACCCAGAATTGTTGGCGGCACCGATGTGGCCGATACGCCTTTTGCTTTAGGGGATAGAGTGACGCATAACATGTTCGGTGAAGGCATAATTTTGAATTATGAAGGCCAAGGGGATAATGCTAGAGTGGAAGTCAATTTTGATTCGGGAGGCAGTAAATGGCTGGTAATCAGTTACGCAAATTTGGAAAAAGTTTAATCGTCATTATTGCGATGACGCTTTTTGCTTGCACTGACTCAGGCACCGAGGCTGCTGGCGCTACCGATAATAAGGTCTACAAATGGCGCATGGTAACGACCTGGCCGAAAAATTATCCCGGCGTTGGTTTAGCTGCAGAAAATTTATCGCGTTACGTGGATGAGATGAGCAACGGGCGCTTACAGATTCAAGTTTACGGTAACGGTGAGCTGGTGCCAGCTTTAGAGGTATTCGATGCTGTCTCTCGAGGCAGCGTACAACTGGGACACGGTGCCTCTTATTATTGGGTTGGAAAAGTACCTTCTGCGCAATTTTTTACCGCTCTCCCTTTCGGTATGAATGCCCAAGAGATGAATGCTTGGTTGCATTACGGCGGTGGCCTTGAGCTGTGGCAAAAAGCCTACGCACCTTATAACTTGCTGCCTTTGACTGGCGGCAACACCGGCGTGCAGATGGCAGGGTGGTTTAACAAGGAAATTAATTCTCTGGAAGACATTAAAGGTGTACGCATGCGTATTCCTGGGTTGGCAGGAAAAGTCTTTACTCGAGCTGGCGGTGAATCGGTATTGATGCCTGGCAGCGAGATTTTTACCAATTTACAAACCGGAGTCATCGATGCCGCGGAATGGATAGGACCGTACAACGATTTTACTTTTGGCCTCCATCAGGCAGCTAAATATTACTATTACCCTGGCTGGCATGAACCCGGTGCGGTGCTTGAAACCATTGTGAACAAGGAAGCATTTGAGTCGCTGCCGGCAGACTTACAGAGTATTTTGAAAGTCGCTGCCCGCGCTGTGAATCAAGATATGCTCGATGAGTACACGGCCAGAAACAATCAAGCCCTAGAAACTTTAGTTAACGACCACGACGTACAACTGCGTAAACTACCGGATGATGTTTTAAAAAAATTCCGAGAAATCACCGACGAGCTGGTGGATGAGATAGCCGCAGAAGACCCGCTCTTTCGAGAAATTCGTGATTCCTTCACTGAGTTTCAAAAAAACGTGAGCAATTATCACGAGATTTCTGAAAAAGCCGTTTATGAAATGCGCGATTTAGACTAAGCGTATTTTTTAACCAACCAAATCCCAATCGACGTCGATACCGTAAACCTCAATAGATAAATAAATATCGCCGGTAAGGTATAGATGAATTCAATGTATGCTTGGAAAAGACCGTTTAAGTTTTTAAACCATTCGATCACAGAAAAGAAAACGTTTAGATAAGCCTGCAGATGTAGCTCAAAATTAATAGGTCCAACGACGAAGGCATGCAGCGCAAAAAACAACAGATAAAAATCACCCCAAATTAAAAAATACCCCAAACCTTTTAAAAAATTAGTCATCAGCCAAGCGTCTGACCTCTTTCCAAACTCTTAGAATATTGCCGTTCATTATTTTTTTGATGTCTTCATCGGAATAGCCGCGCACTAAGAGCTCCTTGATGAATTGCGGGTAAGTTGATACGTCTTCAAGACCGATCGGTAATCTTGGGATGCCATCGTAGTCTGAGCCTATGCCAATGTGGTCAATCCCGACTAAATCAACGACTCGGTCAACGTGGTCAACGACGTCGGCAGTGGTGACTTTTAAGTCAGGATTATTTCTAACGTCACGAATAAAGTAGTCACCAAAATTCAGTTGCAAGACGCCACCGTTTTTAGCCAGAGCAATCATCATTTCATCGGAAACGTTACGTTCGAAGTCTGGTACAAAGTGTCTTAACGAGGAATGTGTGGCTACCGTCGGCGCACTCGATAATTCAAGGACTTGAAAGAAAGCTTCGTCGGAAACGTGAGAAATATCGATCATCATACCCAAACGGTTCATTTCTTTTACAACTTCAACCCCAAAAGGACTTAGTCCATCCCATTGACGAGTTTCATCGTAAGAGGAATCAGAAATGTGATTACTTTTTGAATGCGTTAGGGTGATGTAACTGATGCCTTTATCGGCAAAATACTGAAGTCGTTCAAGTTTTCCTTCCAAGGGACCGCCGTTTTCCATACCGTAAGCGATACCGACTTTTTTGTTAAAGGTACTTTTATCAATATCCTCAGGAGATCTTACAAAATAAAAAAAGCGCTCGTTTTCTTCGATAATGGCATTCATAAAATCAATCACCTTATTGGCGGTATCGAAAGCTACGCCGTTGGTTTCGTCGACTGCCGGGACGTAAATAGCAAAGAAGGGCACGTTCAATCCGCCTTCAAGTGCTCTCGGTAAATCAAAGTGTATGCTGGTTCTTCGGGTGATATCTTCAAATGAGCCGGTATCCATTTGTTGTTTGTACAAACGGTAAGGCGTATCGATGTGCGTATCGATAATCGCATTTTCTAAGCTCATTTCAATCGCCTTTCTTTCAAGCGATTGGTCACAACCTATTAATAAGATAAAGCCGGTTAGTGCGATAAGACTTTTTACTTTCATACTTTTAACTATAAATGATAGACGGCAACTTAGTCACGATGTCTGGGAAGATAGCCATCAGGATCAACAAACCAATTTGGATGGCAATGAAAGGAATCACTCCCTTGTAGATCGATTCTGTTGCAATACTCTCAGGCGCAATGCCACGCAAATAAAAGAGTGCAAACCCAAACGGCGGCGTTAAAAATGACGTTTGCAGATTAACTGCCAGCATAATACCAAGCCACAGCGGATCAGCACCCATTGCCATCAACACCGGTCCAACAATCGGCACCACCACAAAGCTGATTTCGATGAAGTCTAAAATAAAACCAAGCAGGAAGACCATCACCATGACCAAGAGCATTGCGCCAAAAAGACCTCCAGGTATGGCATTAAAAATTTCATTGATGATTTCTTCGCCGCCCAAACCTCTAAACACGAGAGAAAAAATTGACGCCCCGATAAGAATGAGAAAAACCATAGTGGTAATAAAAGCGGTTTGACGAGTTGCTTCCTTAAGCACACCACCAGAGAGTTTACCGCCGCTCCAAGCGATCAACATCGCACCTAAAGCCCCAATGCCGGCTGCTTCCGTTGGCGAGGCAACCCCGGAAATGATGGACCCCAAAACAATAAAGATCAGAGCAAAAGGCGGTAACAAAGATCTTATGAGTTTAGGAACTTCTAGGTCATCTTGATCTTGGGATTGTCCTTCGGAACTGACCTTAACGAAAAGCACAAAGTAAATTGCATAAGCCACAACGAGCATTAGTCCGGGTACGATGGCCGCGATGAAGAGATCACCGACTGAAATTGTCTTCGCAGCAAAATTCCCAAGACTTAATTGCGATTGTTGGTAGGCGCTCGACAGCACGTCTCCTAAAATGACCAAAGCAATGGACGGCGGAATGATTTGTCCCAAAGTACCGGTCGCACAAATCAAGCCAGTGGATATTTCTTGTGGGTAACCGCGCTTCAACATGGCGGGCAAAGAAATCAACCCCATCGCGATGACCGTAGCGCCGACGATACCGGTGCTCGCAGCAAGGAGAGCTCCAACGATGACCACCGACAGACCCAATCCGCTTTTCATTCGACCGAAGAGCTTCGCCATTGAAGTTAATAGATCTTCAGCAACTTTTGATTTCTCCATGATGACTCCCATGAAGATAAAGAGCGGCACCGCAATTAAGGTTGCGTTGGTCATGACTCCGTACAATCGATTCGGGATGGTTTCTAAGAGGTATAAATCAAAACCTCCAAACAAGGAAACGATGGCAGCAAAAATTAGAGAAACACCTGCCAAAGTAAAAGCAACCGGAAACCCTGCCAAAAGAATTAAGCAAACAAGGGCAAATAACAACAAGGGCAACACTTATCGATCCTCAAAATATTTCAATATCATGGCAAAGCTTTGCATAATCAAAAGAATTGCAAAAACCAACAATATGGATTTTAAAACGTAGACAATCGGTAAACCTCCCGGTTCAGGGGAAACTTCTCCAATTGACCATGAAAAACTAACGTAATCGATTGAAATAAGCAGGGTTAGCCATGCCATCGGTTGTACAAACAAAACCTGACCCAAAAAGTTAATTAATGCTTTGCGTGACTTACTCCAATTGCGATAAAAGATATCCACCCGAACGTGTTCATCTTCTCCTAGCGCATAAGCTGCGCATAATAAAAAGAGAGAGCCGTGCAGATAGATGGTCATTTCTTGTAAAGAAATGATTCCAATATTCAAAACGTAACGACAAAAAACCACAATTCCGGTTAAAAAAATCATTGCAACGACAAACCAGGCCGAAAATTTGCCTATAGCTGTGGGTAAAAAGGTTAGTACCGATTGAGATAAATGGATTATTTTTTTGCTCATTTGGGTAATTTTGATTAGAATTTTTTTGTGATTATTGTTCTTTCTCCAGCTAAAACATTGGATTACGAAACTCCAATGAACGGTATTGATTATACCGTTGCCAATCATTTAAGTAAGTCTGCTGAACTTATCAAGACTTTAAAGTCCTATGAAACCGAGGATATATCCAAATTAATGGGGTTAAGCACCAATTTGGCGTTTTTGAATTTTGAGCGTTATCAAAGCTGGAAAAAGCCAACCAAGCCAAGTGCGGATGCCCGTCAAGCAGTGTTTGCTTTCCAAGGGGATGTTTATCAAGGTTTAGAAGCTGCAACCATGAAAAAGGGCGATCTAAAATTTGCTCAAAAACATTTAAGAATTCTCTCTGGTCTTTACGGAGTGCTGAAACCTCTAGATTTAATGGCGCCGTATCGTTTAGAAATGGGCACCAAGCTGGCTACGAAAAAGCACGATGATTTGTACGGTTTCTGGAAAGACACTCTCACTGCGGATATCAATGAACAATTAGCGGAGCAAAAAGATTCAACACTCATTAACCTTGCTTCCAACGAATACTTTAATGCTTTGAATAAAAAAGACATCGCTGGTGACATCGTCAGTCCAGTTTTCAAAGATTTCAAAAACGGTGATTATAAAATCATTAGTTTCTTTGCCAAAAAAGCTAGAGGTATGATGGCAAGGTATATCATTGATAATAAAGTTACCAATCCCGATGGATTAGCTACCTTTAATTACGGTGGTTACAAGTTCAACGCGAAGCTCTCACAAGACAACGCGCCAACTTTTACACGAAAAACTTCTTAACTTCCTGTTTCGTCGTATTTTTTGACAGCAACCATCTTGTCAAAAGAGGTTTCTCTTTTTTCCATTTTCGCTTGCATGGCTTCGCCCATGTCTTTGGAGCTCAACATGGCTCCACTCCACAGGGCATTGTATTCCAAGCCATCTTTCACGGTATGATCGCGAGAGTAATTCAGAACTTCTTTTAGACCATAAATAGCAACAGGAGATTTGCTGGCGATCTCTTTGGCCATGGCATCTGCAGCTTCGAGCATAGCTTCGTGTGAATCGTAAACTTCATTCACTAAACCGCATTCTTTTGCTTCCTCAGCCATCATCCTTCTGCCGGTGTACGCAAGATCACGGACTTTTCCTTCCGGGATCAAGCGAGGCAGTCTTTGCAAAGTGCCAACGTCAGCTGCCATACCAATGTTGATTTCTTGAATGCAGAAAAAAGCATCTTTTGTGCACAGTCTTATATCACAAGCCGTAACCATATCTAGAGCTCCGCCAATACAACCGCCTTGTATAGCAGCGATCACAGGAGCTCTGATGGTTTCAATGTTTGTGATGTAGCCTTGCAGCTCCTTAGCAACTCGATACATGACTTCACCAACCCTTGCATGATCAGGTTTCTTTTCAGGCGATATGTTATCAACCCCGTTGTCGAAATTAGCTAAGTCCATGCCTGCACAGAAGTGCTTTCCAGTTGAAGACATGACAACTGCCCTTAAGTCAGGATCACGATTTATTTCATTCAATATTTCTGGTAACTCAATCCAGAATTTTTTAGTCATAGTGTTAAACGATTCCCCCCTACAGAGAGTCATGTTTGCAACGTGACCGTCTTTTTCTAAAGTAAAACTTTCATAACTCATTACGAACCTCCGTTTTCAATTTTTGCAATAGCGCCTGCTGCAATGCCTTCGAGTTCTTCGATTAATTCAAACTCTTTGTGATGCGGCAGAACTACTTTTCTGTTTTTCCCTATTCTTTTTAGTCCTGATGCGATATCTTTTAAATCACTCAGAACGTCGTTTGTATTTTCCATAATGTGCAAATTCAAAAGACCATTGTAAAGTAATAATTTATTGGAAAACAATTTTTAATGGATAAAGAAACCCTCAATAGCCTAGTTTCAGAAGCTCAGCACATTGCTGAGAATGCTGGAAATCTAATTATGACCTTCTTTGATGAATTAGCTGAAGAAGATGTGGAATACAAAGCTGATCAATCTCCGGTTACCTTAGCCGATAAAGCAGCTAACAAACAAATCGTCGATGAGTTAATCAATTTAGATGACTCTATTCCTATTATCTCAGAGGAAGGTTTAGCTCAAAATTTAGATAACGCTGATATCTTTTGGTTGGTGGATCCTTTAGATGGAACCAAAGAATTTATTAACGGATCACAAGAGTTTACCGTCAATATTGCTCTTATTAATAAAGGTGAGCCAGTTCTGGGTGTTATTCATCAACCACCAGCTAATATCACGACATTTGGTAGCCAAGAGTCCGGTGCTTTTATTGCTGGAGATGATGAAGAATTATCCGCCAGCACACCAGAGAACTCATGTATGCTTGCCGTTAGCAAACGCCATAGCTCGGGAGAAGAAACTAAATTTGCCTTGTTTCTTCAGGATAAATTCGAAGAAATGAGGACCTTTGGTCTAGGATCCTCATTAAAATTTAATGCCATTGCTCAAGGTTCAGCGCATATATATTCGCGATTTGGCAGGACTTTTCAGTGGGATATTGCTGCTGGGCACGCTATTTTAAGATCAGCAGGGGGTGAAGTAGTGGATTTACACGGAAAGCCAATTTCATACAAAAACGACTCAAATCAGCCAGTAAATGGATTTTTCGCCGTTTCTGATATAGAATATTGGAAAGGAATAATCAACGAATTCAATAACTTATAAAACTTATATCTTTATTCTAATTTTTAATATTTTGTCATTTTCATAAAATAGGAGTTAAAATCCCGCATCTATGGGCAAAGAATTGCAACCAATGGACATTTCAGCACCAGGTCAGAACCTGGAGGCCTACCTTAACTCCATTCAAAACATAGCTATTCTCTCACCAGAAGAGGAGCGTAAATTAGCAGAAGATCTTTACTACAGAGAAGATCTAGAAGCTGCGAGGCAACTCGTAATGGCGCATTTAAGGTTTGTCGTGCACATCGCTAGAGGCTATTCAGGGTATGGATTACCTCAAGCAGACCTCATTCAAGAAGGTAACGTTGGCTTGATGAAAGCTGTCCGAAAGTTCAATCCTGAGGTGGGCGTTAGATTGATTTCATTTGCTGTGCATTGGATTAAATCGGAAATACACGAATACGTATTAAAAAATTGGAAAATAGTTAAGGTAGCAACCACCAAAGCTCAGAGAAAATTATTTTTTAATTTAAGAAACAAAAAGAAAGACATCACTTGGTTAAGTGAAGACGATGTCAAAATGATATCCAACGAGCTCGACGTCAAGGAAGATACGGTGCGGGAGATGGAGCAAAGAATGTCATCTCATGACGTCTCTTTTGATCCCTACTCAGCCGATGATAGCGAAGAGGGGAATACTTACAGCCCGGCTGATTACTTAACAAATGAAGACTCGGATCCAATGGAAATCGTTGAGAAAGAGGATTTTGCTAGAGATCAAATTAATCAACTGCAAAGTGCAATCTCTGACTTAGATGAGAGAAGCCAATTGATACTTAAAGAACGTTGGTTAACCGATGACAAGCCTACTCTTCATGAGTTAGCTGACAAGTATGGAATCAGCGCTGAACGAATTCGCCAAATTGAAAAGAAAGCCATGGAAAAGATCAGAACTAATATAAACTGATCTTATTCATGAAGGACATTCAAGTTAGCATTAACGCCGAATCAAAAAAAATTCCCGAGAACCTCAATATTCCTCAGCTGCTAAACTTTTTAGAGCTCAAAGATGATCTGCTTGTGGTCGAATTGAACGAAGAAGTGGTTATGCGAGCAGATTGGGAGACTACAACAGTTGGAGAAGGCGACAAACTAGAAATAGTCAAAGCCATTGGAGGAGGGTAATGTCCGATTCATTCAGAATTGGAGTTCGTGAATTTCAGTCTCGCCTCATGGTTGGCACAGGAAAATACTCCAACGACCAATTAGCAATTGATGCTATCAGAGAATCCGGAGCAAATATCGTCACCATGGCGATCCGAAGAGTAAACCTAGGTCAAAATAAAGGTGAGAGCAATATTCTCGAACTGATCTCGCCAGATGAATTTACTATCTTGCCTAATACTGCTGGATGTTATACGGCAGACGAGTCGGTGAGAACATGTAAATTAGCGCGTGAGTTATTAGGCGGCCACAGCTTGATTAAATTAGAAGTCATTGGCGACAAGAATACCTTATTACCCGATATGCCAGAAACATTAAAAGCAGCAAAGGACCTTGTTAAAGAAGGCTTCGAGGTGATGGTTTATTGTACCGATGATTTTGATTACGCAGTTGCCTTGGAAGATGCTGGTTGCGTTGCAGTGATGCCTTTAGCAGCTCCCATAGGATCTGGAAGAGGAATAGAGAACCCACAAGCAATTGAAGCAATCGTTAAAAAAATTCAAGTTCCGGTCATTGTTGACGCTGGCATCGGAACTGCTTCAGATGCAACTTTGGCAATGGAGTTAGGCTGCGATGGAGTCTTATTGAATACGGCGATTGCAGGAGCACAAAATCCAGTTTTAATGGCAGCTGCAATGCGACAAGCAGTTAAAGCAGGTAGGTCTGCCTATCTTGCTGGCCGCATGCCTAAATCTGATCAGGCCGTTGCCAGTTCGCCTATAGAAGGAGTTATTAACTCTTGAGATCCATAAGAAGCTTTGCCAAAGCAAGGTCGAGACTCTCTGCTAATCATAAAAAAATTTTAAACCAAGAGAATGATTTCCTTTTTTCGGCGAACACCAAGTCAGCTTTTGAGAAAACACTAAGAAGCACTAACAATAAGATTCTTGAAATTGGTTTTGGCGAAGGAGATTCTCTTTTTGAAATGGCCATAAAAAATCCAGATCTTAACTTTTTTGGTATAGAAGTTTATGAAACCGGCGTTGCAAGAACTTGTTCAAAAATAGAGGAGTCTGGCATTAAAAATTTGAAAATATACTTAGGCGATGTTGTCGACTTAATTCTGGATAAAGATATCGAGACAACATTTGATTTGCTCTTATTTCTCTTTCCTGATCCTTGGCATAAAAGAAAACATAATAAAAGACGTCTTCTAAGTTCACATAATTTAAAAAAGTTTCGAAGCTATCTTTCTAAAAAAGGATTTATTTTTTTTCGCACTGACTGGCAAGAATACGCAGATTCTGTCAAAAAAATTTGTAATGATCAGAAAGTTGAATTTCAAGATTTAGAAAAGTTCTCTCTTCTTAACCAGCTGACTCTTACTAAATACCAAAGGAAAGGAATTGAAGCAGGCAGATCAATTACATCACTTCTCTTTAAGTAATTTATTCAAAAGAATCTTGGTTGCTTTAGCCCTATGGCTATTTTTGTTTTTATAAACTTTGCCTAATTCAGCAAGGGTTTTATTTTCTTCAGAGATATAAAAAATTGGATCATAGCCAAAACCATCTTTACCTTTCGAGTCTCCGGCTATCTCACCTTCAAGCCTACCTTCTGCGGATAAGGGACTTTCATTTGAATTGGGATCGAAAAACACCAGGCAGGCCACAAAAGCAGCATTTCTTTGCGTTTCATTTTCTAAAGATTCTAATAATTTTAAATTGTTTTCAGCATCGCTTGAATTTTCCCCTGCATAACGAGCAGATTTTATACCCGGTGCTCCGTTTAAACAGTTTACGCAAAGACCTGAGTCATCAGCTATTGCGGGATAACCCGAAATAGTTGCCGCATGCTTTGCTTTGATCAGCGCGTTCTCATAGAAAGTAGCGCCGTCTTCGATGGGACTATCAATTCCTAGATCTTGTAAAGAATAAAACTCCCAATTTAAAGGCGCTAATAGGGTTTCAAATTCTTTTAGTTTTCCTTGATTGGAGGTGGCTATAACAACTTTCAATTCCTGGCCTTAACTCTGTAAAGAGCAATTTCGGTTAAGAGGTTAGGAGCAACTTTCATAAACGATTGTTCTTCTCCATCAAAACTTAAAAGTTGTCTATCAAGAATGTCCGCGCCGTGATCAACGCATAACTTTTCAAAATCCTTTAAAGAGCATAGGTGTATGTTTGGAGTTGAATACCAATCGTGCGGAAGTGCAGAAGATACCGGCATAGTGCCACCAAAAATAAGCTGTAAGCGACATCGCCAATTTGCAAAGTTGGGAATACTGATTATTGCCTCTTTACCTATTCTGATAATTTCTTCTAGAGCAACTTCGGGCTTTCTTAATGCTTGAATTGATTGACTCATAATAACTGCATCAAAACTTTGGTCTTGAAAGTTACTTAATCCGGAATCAATATCTTGATCGATAACACTGACGTCCTTCTGTAAGCACTTTTGAATTTTTTGATGATCTATTTCTAGACCTAAACCTTTAACTTGATTATTTTCTTTTAGAAAAGCTAATAGTGAGCCATCACCGCATCCTAGATCAAGGACTCTGTCATTAGTATTAATAAACTTACCTATTAACTTATTCATTTTTCTCTAAGAATGTTTCTATCGCGCTATCATAAGTTTCGCTTGGCATTAGAAAAGCATCGTGACCATGCGGTGAATCTATTTCTAAAAAGGAGACGTCTTTTTCAGCTTCAATAAAAGCATTGGCTAACTCTCTGGATCTTTCCGGTGAAAATCGCCAGTCGGATGAAAATGCTATGAGAAGAGTTTTCGCCGTAACTGATTCAAGAGTTTTGGCTAAATCACCTTTGTGAGACTCAGCAGGATCAAAATAGTCTAAAACTTTAGTCATCAGCAGGTAAGTGTGCGCATCAAATCTATTCGAAAAACTTTCACCTTGATACCTCAAATAGCTTTCTACTTCGAACTCGACATCATAGGAGAAATTCACTTCACCTTTTTTCATATCTCGCCCAAATTTCTCTCGCATTGCATCATCTGATAGGTAAGTAATGTGACCAAGCATTCTCGCAAGCCCTAAACCTGTCTTCGGAAGCTTATCCTCAGAGTTATAGTTGGGATCAGCCAATATGGCTTGCCTGGCTATTTCATTAAAAGCAATGTTCTGAGCGCTCAACTTAGCCGCTGCTGCTATTACAACAATTTTTTTAACAAGGTCGGGGTAATCTATGGACCATTGTAAAGCTTGCATACCGCCTAGACTGCCACCAACAACAGCATACCAATAGGGCAGTCCAAGATGAGTACGCAACAAATCTTGACTTTTGACCCAGTCTCCAACTGTGACCATCGGGAAGGAGGAGCCGTAGGCTATATTATTATCTGGATTAATGGAATTTGGACCTGTGCTACCGTGGCAGCCGCCTAAATTATTGCAACCTACAATGAAATATTTGTTCGTATCAAAGGCTTTGTTTGGACCAACCATATCATCCCACCAGCCTTTTTTATCATCTTCACTCAACCCTGCGACGTGATGATTACCGCTGAGGGCATGACAAATAAGAATAGCATTATCTTTAGTTTCATTTAATTCTCCGTAGGTTTGATAAACCATTTCAAATCCTTGAAGGGTTTTGCCTGATTTTAAGGAAAAAGAATCTTTATGAATGAAACTCTTTGTTTCTACTCGACCTAGTGAATCGTTTGACATTATATGAACCGAGGTAATTCTAAGTTTGCGCCTAGAGTTAGAAGAATTCTATCGATCTGTATTAAGAGAAAAAATACAATGATCGGTGAAAAATCTATTCCCGAGAATGAAGTAAACCTCTGAAATGGCAACAGCAAAGGTTGCGTAAGACCATGGCATATATTCAGAAAGGAATTATTTGACATAGGTGCCAACCAACTGGCAAATATTGAGATAAACAAACTATATCTAATTATTTGCGAGGCCATATATAAAGAGCCAATAGCTGCCCAAGATAAAGCATCTACTGTGTCGAAGATCTGGTCGGCACTAAAAATTAAATTAAACAGACCGAACTTTGCCAAAATCACCAAAGCCAACGCAGACAAATCTACTCCAAATAAAATAGGTAAAACAAATCTAAAAGGTTTAAGGAACGGTTCTAAATACTTAAAGGAATTCGAAACGATCGGATTATTAAAACTTAATTGAAACAATCTAAAAAGTAGATAAAGCAAAAAAATAGCCGAAAAGAAATTTACCAATGCTATGAGAAAAAAGTTATTAGCCATTTTAATCGTTTAGTTTTTTTGATCTTTCAATTGCGTTATTGATTGCTTGTGAAATGATCTCATTAAATCCAGAAGACTTCATTGTATTTAAAGCTTCTTCTGTGACTCCTTTTTTTGAAGCAACTTTATTTTGAACTTCAGCAAATCCAGCTGATTCATTTTCCTGAAGCAATTCACCAGCAGTGAACATAACTGATGCTAAGTCTTTATCGGACATTGATAAACCGCTATCCGCAGCAATCTTGCTCATTGTTTCTGCTACAAGAGCAAAATAAGCTGGTCCAGCACCGTAAATAGCTGTGAATGCATCAATGTCTTTCTCTTCCAATACATAAGTGCTACCTAACTCAGAAATAATCACTTCGGTTTGATCAACTAATGCTTTATCTCCCATTTCCGCTATAGCGATGGGCCCGTTTTTAAAACCAATTCCAAGTGATGGCATGGTTCTCACGATATTTTTATAACCACCTGCTAGATCGATGAGCTTACTTCTTGAGATACCAGCAACAAAAGAAATTATAAGTTGGTTCTGTAATTGTGAGGCAATGCTAGAAAGAACTTCTGCTGTAACGTTTGGCTTGACGGTTATAAAAATTACATCACATTTTTTTGCTAAATCTATAGTTTCTAACTTTTCTGCTGCAAGATTTTCAGCGGCTTGATTAATCGAAAGGTTTGAATAAAAAATATTATAAGAACCGGACAAAGTTTTAATTGCCTGCAAAGCTAAGTTTCCGCATCCTATAAACCCTATGTTTTGTTTATTCATCGTTTACCAAATATTGATTCTCCAACTCTAACCATGGTTGATCCATGCTTAATGCCCAACTCAAAGTCTTGTGAGGTTCCCAATGAAAGTTCATTAGCAGGAGAGTAATAATTTTTGAGTTGATCGCTAAGCATATTCATTTTCTCATATTCTTTTTCATTAATCTTTCCATCTACCGGAGGAGAGGGAAGCGCCATCAAGCCTTTAAGCTCTAAGCATTTCGATTCTATAACAATCTCCGCCAGAGGCATCAGATCGCTTTCACTTATGCCCGACTTACTTTTTTCTTCACTGACATTAACTTGAATTAAAACTTTAATATTTTTGCCAGCAGCATCTAATGCATTGACTATTTTTTCCCTATCAATTGTATGCACCCAAGAAAAATATTGAGCTATTTGCGAACTTTTTTTTGATTGAATGTTGCCAATAAAATGCCAATCAATTTCTTTTGAATTAATGGATGAAATCTTTTCAACTGATTCTTGCAGGTAATTCTCTCCAAAGTTTTTTAATCCCCAATGATGAGCTGCAACGATTAAATCAGTGCTTTTCTTTTTTGATACCGCAATTAACTTTATCTCTTCTGAAGATCTTCCCGCTTGAGCTGCGGCAGATCTTATTTTGTCGTTAATTTTTACAATATTGTCTGAAATATCCATTACATTTTTTCAGGAGCATCTATCCCTAAAATACCTAGTCCATCATTAATCACTGCTTTTGTTGCTAAAGAAACAGCAATCCTTGCATTTCTTGAATTATCATCTTTATCCAAGATTGGATGAGAGTTATAAAACGAATGGAAGATAGCCGCTAGGTCTCTGAGGTAAAAACACAAAGAATGGATTTCTCTTTTATCAAAACATCGCTCAAGAGTTTGTTGGTAGCTGTTTATTTGTGAAACAAGCTCACTTTCTTTATCAGAAGATAAAGATGGTAAGGCTTTAAAACCTTCTGAATTGGAATAATTAAAACCTCTTTCAGGCAACTCTTTCATCAAGCTACAGATTCGAGCATGAGCATATTGAATATAGTAAACGGGGTTATCTTTGTTTTTCTTTTTAGCAAGCTCAATATCGAACTCAAGCGTTTGATCTGATCTTCTTTCTAAAAAGAAATACCTTACAGCATCTACACCCACCTCATCGATAAGTTTCTTTAAGGTCACAAACTCACCTGATCTTGTGGACATAGCAACTTTATTTTTTCCTCTTATTAAAGATACAAACTGTATAAAAATTGTTTTAAGTTTTTTGCTATCGTAGCCTAGACCTTTTAATGAAGCATTTATTCGAGGTAGGTAGCCATGATGATCTGACCCCCAAAGATTTATCATTTCATCGAATTTTCTATCAAATTTGTTCTTATGGTAGACCAAATCAGAAGCAAAATAAGTCGGTGCTTCATTCTCTCTAATTAAAACTCTATCTTTTTCATCTCCAAAATCCGTTGATTTATACCAAATAGCTCCATCTTTATCGTAGCTGAGATCTTTTTTACTCAAAAAATTGAGAGTCTTATGAAATTCTGATTTTTTTGAGTCTTTAAAAAGACTTGATTCAAAAAAGAAATCATCATGGAACGTATTGAATTCTTTTAGGTCTGTCTTGATGCCATCTAAAATATTTGTGAGGGCGAATTTTCCTAACTCTTCAAAATCAGATAACTCTTTTTTTGCCAAAATGAGCCAGTCATCAAAATTTGTTGGTAGTTTTTTTGGAAGAGTGAATTCGTATTTATTTTTTTTATCTTTTTTCAGATCACTTGCAAGAGTTTTCAAATAGTCCCCTTGATAACACTCTTTAGGTAATTTTATTCTTTCTCCGCCGAGAGATAGATAATTAAGCAAAAGACTAAGACCAAGAGTCTCTATCTGCAATCCCTGATCGTTTACGTAATATTCTTGGGTAACTTCACTTCCTGCTTTAAATAAAAGGTTTGCTAAAGCTGAACCCAATGCAGCTCCTCTTCCATGGCCAATATGAATGGGCCCAGTTGGATTGCTTGAGACATATTCAATTAATACTTTCTGTTTAGTCTTGCCTTTAATTAAGAAGGGCTCCTCTTGCTCTAAACATTCTTGAATAAAAATATATTTTTGCTCGGAGGTTAAGTAAAAATTTAAAAAGCCTGCTCCTGCAATCTCAATTTTGGTTATCCAATCCTTTTTTGTGAGGTTCTGAATTAATTTTTCAGCAATCTGCCGAGGATTATCTTGAGAATTAGCAGCAAGTTTCATGCAAATATTAGAAGTCCAATCCCCAAACTCCAGATTTTTGGGTTCAAAAACCTCAATCTGGGATGCCTTTGTGACTCCTTTAAGATTTGATGACTTTATTTCTTCATAAAGAAGGTCTTGAATATCCTCTTTCAATCTTTCGCTCTGCTTTGATATTCTCCAGTTCTGGTATCAATTTTTAGAATATCTCCAATTTCAATAAATAATGGAACTTTTACCTCTACACCATTTTTAAGGATCGCTGGTTTCGTTGCTCCTGTAGCAGTATCCCCTTTAAATCCAGGCTCAGTTTCAGTCACTTCAATTTCAACAAACGTTTCAAGCTCAACAGAAAGAGGCGAGCCTTTAAATAATAGCACCTCATAAGACTGCCCTTCCTCCATCCATTGAACTGAGTTACCAAGATCTCCTTTGGAGAAAGTTTCCTGATCGAAACTATTATTATTCATCATCACAATTTCTTCGCCGCTTTCGAACAAAAATTGCATAGGTATGTTCTCAAGATCTGCTTTTTCTAGCGACTCTCCTGTTTTGTAAGTTTTCTCCCATACTCTATTGGATTTTAAATTTTTGAACTTCACACGCATAACAGCTTGCCCTTTGCCAGGTTTATGAAATTCATGCTCAAGGATTTCGCAAGGATCGCCCTCAACAATAAGTTTTAGTCCGTTTTTGAACTCATTTGTACTAACAGAAGCCATAGTGAATTTTACATTAGAGTGACAAATATTTTCATAGATAGATGTTGATTTTTTATATGAATTCCAATAAAAGAAAAACTTATAAGTTTGTTGCTTTGATAAGTTATTCTTACTAAAGTAGATAACGAAAAAAAATCCGCCCAGCAAAAATTTTATTATTAATTTTTGTTGGCTTTCTTTTAGGGAGATGAAATGTTTAGTAAAACAGTTGAAAAGTTAAAAATTACTGTCTTTATTATTGTCTTTTCTTTTTCAGGGGCACTTTTTGCTCAGCTTCAACCAGTTCTGCAAGTTAATGATGAGAGAACCGAAAGAGCTGCAACTTCTCAAACAGCTATTGATGGTTTTCAAGATAAAACCGATAAATTATCAGCTGAATACAAAATAGTCAGCAAGCAAATTGAGGGTTTAAAGGTTTACAACGCACAAAAAAGAAAACAAATAAAAAGACAAGTCGAAAGAATGGAAGAAATCGAAACTACCATGAAGGATGCATCCGTTCTTCAGAGACAAATTCCACCTTTATCAAGAAGAATGTATGAAGGGCTAAAAAGTTTCATTTCATTAGACTTGCCATTTAGGCTTGGTGAAAGAGAAGAAAGATTATCTTTTATTCAGAAAGCTTTAGATAACCCAACCGTTTCTCCCGCGGAGCAATTAAGACAGGTTCTTGAAGGTTACACAGTTGAATCTGAGTATGGAATGAAAATGGATACTTACAAAGATACAATTTCCATTGATGGCCAAGACCGAGAAGTAAATATTCTTC
Source organism: uncultured SAR86 cluster bacterium (assembly GCA_902529935.1). Lineage (GTDB taxonomy): Bacteria > Pseudomonadota > Gammaproteobacteria > Magnimaribacterales > AG-339-G14 > CACNYO01. The sequence continues at coordinate 24,597 of CABZYK010000002.1, forward strand.
GAGTCGGAAGATTAGTTTTAGCTTATCAAACATCAGATCTTGATCAAACTGGGGTATGGAATAAAGAGACAAACACATGGGAAGAATTGCCGTCTAGATACAGAAATCCTGTTAAAAATGGTATTCGCATAGCTCAAAAACTTCAAACTGTTAACATTCTAGAGATGCCAATTCCAGCAGCTGAGGTGGTCCAATGAAAAAACTAATATTGATTTTTATCGTTGGGTTATTTTTAAACCCACTTTTTTCTCAAGAAGAGGAAAAACCAGAATCCGCAGCGGCTACTCTTGATGAGTTATTGGAACTTGTTAAACAAGGAAGGTTTGCTGAATCACAAGAAGCATCAGATAGAGAAGATAGATTTAGAACTGAAAGAAACAGACAGCAAAAACTTTTAACGGATGCAAAAGCTGAAAGGGCACGTTTAGAGAGAATAGCTGAAGAATTAGAAGCTCAGTTTGAAGCCAATGATGCAAAGCTTGTGGTGCTTGAAGAACAACTTAAAGAAAGACTTGGTTCTCTTTACGAAATGTTTGGACATTTGCAAAGTACGGCAAGTGACTCTTTAGCAAGGTTCGAAGAATCAATTACGGCTGCTCAATTTGGTAAAGATAGAGAAGTATTTCTATCTGATCTAGCTAAAAAAATGAGTGAAGGTGTTTCTTTAGCATCAATTCCAGAATTAGAAAGACTTTGGTTTGAGTTATTAAGAGAGCTAGAAGCTTCTGGATCGGTCGAAAAATTCAACGCAACAGTTGTCGATAATAACGGGAATGCAACTGAAGAGGATGTTGTAAGGGTTGGAACCTTTAATGCCGTTGCTGAAGGAAGTTACTTAAGTTACTTGAAAACAAGAGGAGCTTATGAAGTTCTTCCAAGACAACCAGCAAGATACACTGGTGGTACATATGACCTATTCGATGAGAGCTCTGGATTTGTGCAATTTGGTGTTGATCCAACAGGACCTCAAGGCGGTACCTTGCTTTCTAATTTAATAACACTTCCAACTTTTAGCGAAAAAATTGCACAGGGAAGATTTGTTGGTTATTTGATTCTTGTGCTGTTAGCTATATCTGCGGCAGTATTCATATGGCGTTTTTATATTTTATACGGAGTAAGAAGAGGAGTTAACGCAGAGGCTGCAGGAAAAGGTTCCGGAAACAATGCATTATCAAGAGTTATGAAAGTAGCTGAAGAAGCAAAAGATGCCGATACGGAAACTTTAGAACTTAAGATGGCTGAACAAATTCTTGCAGAAAGACCGGCTATAGAAGCTTACATTTGGGTCGTTAAATTAATCGCAGCAGTTGCTCCGCTCCTAGGATTATTTGGAACAATCATTGGTATGATTAATACTTTCCAAGCAATTACCTTATTTGGAACAGGTGATCCAAAAACTATGGCTAGTGGTATTTCAGAAGCGCTAGTCACAACCTGGTTAGGATTAATGTGTGCTATACCATCTGTCTTCATGGCAGCTATCCTTGCTAATTATTCAAAAGGTATTTTGTCCATCATCGAAGAACAAAGTACTGGAATGGTGGCTGCAAGATCTGAAGGTAAAGCCTAGCGTCTAGATATGAGGTGGTTTTACGATCTTCAAGACCTTCTTTTCGAGTTTCTTGAAAAAGGGGGTCCTGTAGTTCTTCTAATAGGAGTCCTCATTATGGTCATGTGGATTCTCATCTTTGAGAGACTATGGTTTTTCAGATTCTCAAAACCTCAACTTATTCAAGATGCTCGAGAACAGTGGGATCAGGTAAGATCTGAAAATGGTGGACCTGGAAGAAAATCTTGGGAAGGTCATATGATAAGAAGTATGCTTATTTCTCAGGCAAGCTCATCAATCAATTCAAATATAGATCTCATAAAAGTATGTACAGCTGTTGCTCCTTTATTTGGATTATTTGGAACAATCACCGGAATGATGGAAGTTTTCCATATTCTTGCTGTCACAGGCGGTGGTGATGCCAAGGCTATGGCAGGTGGTGTAGCTAGATCTACTATACCTGCAATGGCAGGTTTATTTGCTTCCATCCCAGCCTTATTAGCTCTGAGATCTATTGACCAAGCAGCTAAAAAGAACATAGAGATTCTTACAGAAAGATTAACTTATGATAAAAAATTTGATGTAATTTAAAGAGGATAAATAATGAGAAGAGCACCTATTAGCCAAGCGGTAGCAGAAGAAGAAGAAATAAATATTACACCTATGTTGGATGTAGTATTCATCCTGCTGATTTTCTTTATTGTCACAGCAAACTTTATCAAAGAGCCCGGTTTAGAAGTAAACAGACCAGACTCAGAAACTGCAGAGCCTACTGAAAATGCTGCAATATTAATCGCTGTAGGCAACGCTGGCGAAATATATATGGATGGAAGGAGAATTGATAAGCGTCAGGTAAAGGCAAATGTAGTGAGACTACTTGCAGAAAATCCTCAGGGATCGGTAGTAATCCAAGCTGACGAAAAAGCTACTGCAGATACAATTATGGCGGTAATGGATGGCGCTAGAGAAGCTGGCGTTTATAACATCTCTCTAGCATCGGAACCTCAATTTTAATCATGGCAATCGGTCTCAATAAAAACGATTATCAAAAGTACGGTCTCATAGCCGCAGGTGGAACTGCTTTTGCAATTTTCTCTCTGCTATTTATGGCTGCATTAATTGCTACTGGAGATGTTTCACTTGATGATATTAATACGAGAAAAATAGCTGATTTCCTCATGCCTGAGAGAGAACTTGAGCTGATGGATGATTCTATGGAAAGACCAGAAGAACAAGAACCTCCGCCAGACATGTTACCTCCTGATGTTGAGATGGATACTATGGAAGATTTATCGGGAAATATAGCGCCAAAATTTAATTTTAAAGCTAGGAGGCAGGGAGTCTTTGCAGACGGAGCTTATGTTCCTATATTTCAAATCCCTCCTCAGTATCCAAGAAGAGCTGCTGAAAGAGGAATCGAAGGTTGTGTGGTCGTTGAATATACTGTTACTACTATGGGAACTGTTAGAGATCCTGAAGTTATAGCGGCCAATCCATCTGGAATATTCAATAGCTCAGCAAAAAGAGCTGCACTAAAATATAAATATAAACCTATGATAAGAGATGGTGTAGCAGTGGAAGTTCCTGGAGTTAAACAAAGAATAACTTTTATTTTAGAGGGTGAGGGCAAGGGACCTGACTACATTCCTCAAAACTGTCTAGAAATGTACTGATATGATTAAGTTTCTTTTAATAATTTCACTATCTTTTGTTTCCCTTTCTGGATTTGTTCAAGAGCAGCAGCCAAAAGAGAAACAGATTCTTTTCCCAGAGTACAACTTAGATGATTGCTTAAAGAGTCTTGATATCAAAAAGGCCAGCAAAAGAAGATCGGCAAAAACCTTAAGCAGATCTGTCCAAAGAATAATGGCTGATATTTTTCCTCTTCTTGAAGAAGAACAATGGGATGAAGCTTTATTATTATTAGATCAAATTAAAGGTCTTGAAAAAGCTACTGACACTGATTTGGCACAAATGTGGTATTACTATGCCTATGTTCATTTTTCTCAAGATAATCTTAGGCTTGCAAAATACGATTACCAACAATTTTTAGCAATTCCTGACACTGATCCCAGACTTAAGGCAGGTGTAATCTTTAGTCTTGCTCAAATAGCATATTCAAGCGAGGACTACAGAGAAGCCATTAGACGCTTGAAAGAATGGCTTGCTTTAGAAGAAGCTCCTAGTTCAACCGGTTTCGACATTATGGCAGCTGCCCATTGGCAACTTAAAGAAAAAAAACTAGCTTTAAAAAATGCTGAGACTGCAATGTGTATTTCTAAAGCCAACCAAAAAATTCCGCGAGAAGGAACTTACAATCTATTAATAGCTTTGTATAACGAAATTGAAGATTCTCAATCAATGTTAACTCTTTATGAAGAGTTGGTAGGTTTTTACCCGAAGAAGAGATATTGGGTTCAGCTCTCAGGAATTTATGGCGAATTTAAAGAAGAATCAAAACAATTAGGAGCTTTAGAAGCAGCCCATGATCAAAGACTTCTAGATAAAGAAAATGAGTACATTGTTTTATATCAACTCTTGATGAGAGCGGAAGCGCCTTTTAAAGCAGCAAAAGTAATTGATTATGGAATTAAAGAAGAATTCGTTGAAGAAAATGAAAAACATCTTAAATACTTAGCTCAAGCATGGCATTTATCGCAGGAGCTAGACAAAGCGGAACCCGTTTATAAAAAGGCTGCTGAAAAAGCCAAAGATGGTGAATTGTATGTTTTCTTAGGACAGATTTACCTCGCTACCGATAGATTAGATAAGGCTTCAGAAAGCTTGAAAAAAGGTCTTGAAAAAGGAAAGTTAAAAGATCCTGTATCTGTAAATATTCTCCTAGGGCAAGTTGCTTACGAACAGCAAAAATTTGACGAAGCCACGACATTTTTTAGAAAATCTCTTGACAAGGTAAGTGATATAAAAGGGAAAAACGAAGAAGATACATTTAAAAAGCAAGACAAGCTTAGAAATCAGGCTCTTAAGTGGCTCACCTATACTGAGAATGAAAGAGAAAGAGTAAGGATTCTTAACTTAAGAAGAAAAGATTTAGAAGAAAACGCTTAAGGTCTTTTTGCGTATTTTATTAAAGCGCAGTTTATTCCAGAGCCTTCATCAAAAAAGTCTTCTCTTTCCATTTCCTTCCAGCTTTCCCAATTAAAATCAGGCAGTCTCACATCTCCTTCTACTTTAATATCAACCTTAGTTAGGTATAACGTATCTGCAAAAATTTCTCCATTCTTATAAATGGCATAACCCCCAATCAAGAAAATATCTTTATTGGGAAAGTTTTCTTTTGATGAATTTATTGCTTCTTCCAATGATCTAACTACTATGCAGCCATCTGCCGACTTCAATGTTGTTGAGACAACAATATTTTCTCGATTTGGCAGAGGTTTTCCTATCGATAAAAAAGTATTTTTACCCATTATCACCACTGAATTGCTCGTAATTTTCCTGAATCTTTTTAGATCTTCAGAAATTTGCCATGGTAGGGAACCATCCTTTCCGATGAAACCATTTTTAGAAACGGCAACAATTAGACTTAAAGTCATTAGACGGCAATAGGAGCTGAAATTGCAGGGTGAGGATCGTATTCCTTTATTTTGAAATCTTCATACGAAAAATCAAAAAGATCCTTTACATCTTTATTTATTTCGAGGCTAGGTAACTTTTTAGGCTCTCTTTCAAGTTGTAATTTAGCTTGATCAAGATGATTGTGATAGAGGTGCGCATCACCTAAAGTCAAAATAAATTCCTTTGGCTTCAGGTTACAAACTTGAGCAATCATCATTGTTAAAAGAGCATAGGATGCAATGTTGAACGGTACTCCAAGAAAGACATCCGCACTTCTTTGATATAACTGACAAGAAATTTTTCCGTCCGCTACATAAAATTGAAAGAGTATATGACAAGGCGGCAATGCCATTTCATCGATAAGGGAAACATTCCATGCGCTTACTATATGGCGTCTGGAATTCGGATTATTTTTTATGCTTTCAACGACTTGAGTTAATTGATCAATTTTTTTGTCATCATGAGTTGGCCATGATCTCCATTGAGATCCATAAACCGGCCCTAGCTCTCCATCTTGATCTGCCCACTCATCCCAAATAGTTACTTTATTATCTTTCAAAAATTTTATATTTGTTTCTCCTTTTATAAACCAAAGCAGTTCATAAATGATAGATTTTAGATGTACCTTCTTAGTTGTTAATAAAGGGAAATTATTTTCTATATCAAACCTTAATTGTTCTCCAAAAATACTCCTTGTTCCTGTGCCGGTTCGATCTTCTCTATCAACGCCTTCCTTGATAATTTTTTCTACTAAATTTAAATAATTTCTCATGAAGGTTTTTTCCTGTAAGCAAAGATCATTAAAGATATACCTATTATTAACATAGGTAAACTTAAAAGCTGACCTCTTGTAAATATTTCCAACAAATCAAATCCTATGTGTGCATCTGGTGTTCTAAAGTTTTCTGTAAAAATTCTTACAACTGCATAGCCACTCAGAAATAAACCAGCTATAGACCATCTTGGCGGATTAGTTTGCGCAAACAGGTAAAGCAAAATGAATAGAATAAACCCTTCGCTAAATGCTTGATAAAGTTGAGATGGATGTCTTAATAGGCCCTCAGGATCATTTGAAAAAGCGACTCCCCAAGAAACTTCAGTTGGCCGTCCCAATAATTCTCCTCCCATAAAATTTCCTACTCTTACTGATCCAAGACCTATAGGGAAGCAGATAGCATAATGCTCCATAACATCAGAGAACTTGAGGTTAAACTTTCTACCAAATAAATAAAAGGAAAAGAGAACCCCGATCAAACCTCCGTGAAAGGATAGGCCGCCTTCCCAGATTCTTATGATTGACAAAGGGTCGTAGATTAATTGATCAGGTGCATAAAAGACCATGTAACCAATTCTGCCGCCTAAAATTGCTCCTAATATCCCATAAGTCAAATAGTCTTCAGCTTGCGCAGGTGACAATCTTCTGCTGACTTTACCAATTCTTTTAGCAGCAAAATTTACTCCTAAAATCGCAACTAACCATGAGATGCCATACCAGTAAACTGGCCACCAACCTACCACAGGAACTGGAATATAAAATGCAACTGGGTCGATATTTATAATCATAAAAAGGTTGAATAAAAGACCCTAAATGCAGCAAGGATCACCAAAACTGCAAAAGCTTTCTTTAAAATATCTCCTTGAGTGTTTGAGGATAAATTAGCCCCGATCCGAGCGAAATAAATACTGCTCAATCCAACAATCAAAATGGCAGGATAAAAAGCTGCTCCAATAAGATAATCTAATTCTTTAGCAGCCTCTGGAACAAATAAAAAAACTGCTATAGAGCTTGATAGAGCAAATGAAAATCCCATCACAGAAGATGTGCCAATTGCCTTGTGCATAGATAATCCTCTAAATTTAAAATAAGGAATCATTAAAATGCCTCCACCAATTCCTACAATTGATGTTAAAGAGGCTATTGCGGCAATAACAAGTATTAGCTCTACTTTATTTATTTGTGTAGAAACTTGTTTTGGAGAAATGTCAAAAATCAATTGTAAGGCTGCCAAAGTTAATGAAACAGCAATGATAATTTGTAAGGTCGTGCTTTCGAAAAAAAATGAAATATATCTTCCTAAAAAAGCAAAAAGTAATCCCACTAAAAAAACAATCCTTAAAACATCCGTATCTACATTTCCATTTTTATAATGAGTTCTGGCAGCATTGGGAATTACTAAGGCCATAGTAGTCATTGAAGTGCCTGTTGCTAAAAATGGGATAATTTCTTTAGGGAAGTTTAAAAATTCAAATAGAAAAATATACGCTGGCACCAGAATGATGCCAGATCCAATACCAAAGAAACCCGAAAGTAGCCCTGCAAAGATACCTAGAAACAAGAGAGCTATGGTTATTTCAATCATTACATGCATTATCTATGATAGAGGTGCTCTGATAAACTTCTTTCCAAAATAAAATGTGTCTCATACTTACCGCAATAAATCCTAACTCTGAGTTTAAACTTGTCTTAGCCTCAAATCGTGATGAGTTTTACGAAAGACCAACAAAAAATATGTTTTGGAGGTCAGATAAAAGTATTCTCTCTGGAGAGGATGAGCTTAAAAAAGGGATGTGGTTAGGCCTAAATAAAAATGGAAGTCTCGCAGCGGTTACCAACGTCAGAGATTTTTCTGATGATGTAGCCCTTAATCAACCTGAAAAAAAAGAATCCAGAGGCGATCTAGTAAAAAATTTCCTTGAGGAAAACATATCTATAAAAGATTATTCAAATAGAATTACTGGATCAAATTATCAAGGATTTAATCTGATTCTCATCAAAGATTCCAAGTTAAGTATTATTTCCAGCGAAGGCACAGAATTAGATGAGCAGAGTGAGGGGATCTTTGTTTTAGGCAATAAAAAATATAATTCAAAAAGTGAAAAACTCTTAAGCGCAAAAAATGATTTTAGTGATGTTCTTCAATCTCAATTGACTCATCAGGGACTGCTTCAGTTGATGTCTGAACCAGCAAATGAACCTTTTGCTTTTTCAAATACATTTATTAAAGGTAATCATGGTAATGAATTCAATGCGCGCTTTATAAATTCAGATATTTATGGAACGAGAGCAACAACAATCATAACAATTGATAAAGAAAACTTATGTTTAGTTACAGAGAGGGTCTTTGATGACAAGGGCTTTGTAAAAGAAAATAAATTTGAATTTATTATAAATAATGAAAGAGTTTCCTGAAGGCTATAGAAAGAATGTGGCTGTCATTGTAAGAGATCCATCGAATGGAAAGTTACTTTTTTGTCGAAGATGCGAAACAGACAATTGGCAATTTCCACAAGGCGGTATTGATATTGGTGAAGATGTCACGGAAGCAATGTTTCGAGAACTATATGAGGAAGTAGGGCTTAGTAAAGAAGATATTAATATTGTGGCTATTTCAAAAGAATGGATAACTTATGACATCCCAACATCAATTAGATCTTACGTTTTGGGAGGTAAATTTAAAGGCCAGATTCAAAAATGGTATTTTGTTGATCTCGTTTCCCCAAAAGAGAAAATAGACTTAAATCGGGATACAAAGCCAGAATTTGACAGATATGAATGGGTCACATATTGGTATCCTTTAGGAAAAATTATTGATTTTAAAAAGGAAGCATATAGAAAGGCACTTAAAGAATTTGCTGAGCAAATGTGAAAGATGAAATTACACGTTTTTGATTTGGACGACACACTGCTTTGCGGAGACTCTGAGGGAGCATGGATAAATTTTTTATCAACAAAAGGTTTCTTTGTTAACGATGACCACGCTTCAATAATGGAACAGTTTGAAGTAGATTATCGTTCCGGTAATTTTGATTCAGAAAAATATTGTCTTTATATCTTGCATTCCATGCAGGGTCTTCATGAAAAGGAATTATCAAAATTATCCGATGAATTTATTGAAGAGTACTTTGATCAATTAGTAGATCAAGTTACCTTTAATCTTTTGGATAGGGTTGAGAAAGAAGATCTATCAATTATTGCCACCGGGGCTATGGATTTTTTAGGGAATAAATTTTCTATCAAATTTGGCATCCAAGACTGCATTGCTACCAAGACAGAGGTTATAAACAACAAAATATCTGGCAGGTTAGATGGTTTGCCAAACTTTGGATCTAACAAGAAAGCTAATGTTGAAGAATGGTGCAAACGAAAAAATATTTCAAAAGAAGAGATTATTTTTTACACCGATTCTATAAATGATTTCCCTTTGGTTAAGCTTAGTCCCCAAAATGTGATTGTATGCCCTGATGATAAGTTAGAAAAATTTGCTCAGGAAAATAAATTAGAAATTATTTATCGTTAACATATTAAAATAAATAGATGGAAGACCTTAAAGAACAATATGATTCTTTGTGCAAAGAAAAAAATGTAATTGACCTTACAAGGGGAAAGCCATCTCCAGAACAGCTTAATTTATCTGAGGAGCTCGATGGTATTTTAGATGGTAACTTTATCCTAGATGGCATAGATATAAGGAACTACGGCGAAATAAAAGGTTTACCTTCTGCTAGAAAGCTTGGTGCTGAGTTATTGGATTATTCCGAAGAATTTATCCTTGCTTCCTCAAATAGTAGCTTAACTTTGATGGGCAATCTTTTGTCAGCATTCCTTTTTAATGGTAGCGGAGACGCTCCTTGGAATGAATTGGAGAGTATTTCAATAATTTGTCCAGTCCCTGGTTATGATCGTCATTTCGCAATATGTGAAAAACTTGGGATTAAGATGATAAAAGTTCCTCTTATAGGAGACGGTCCAGACATGAATATAGTTGAAGACTTAGTCAAAAATGATGAGAGCATAAAAGGTATATGGTGTAATCCCAAACATTCAAATCCTACCGGAGAAATCTATTCTCAAGATACCGTAAAAAGAATTGCCAATTTACCATTGATTGGCGTATCTGATTTCATTGTTCTTTGGGATAATGCATATGCCGTTCATGATTTTAAGAGTTCAAAAAAGTTATCTAGCATTCAGGAGATTTCTCAAGAACTTAATACTTTTGATAATGTTGCTACTTTTGGCAGCACCAGCAAGATCACTTTTGCCGGGGGAGGCATAGCTTTTTTAGGGGCTTCCGATAAGTTGATGAGCTTATTTCTTGATTACTTTTCAAAATTCAATTTCAGTCCAGATAAAGTTAATCAAGCAAGACACGTTAAATTTTTAAAGAATAGAAAGGGTATGGAAGCCCACATGAAAAAGCTAGCAGCTCTCATTAAGCCTAAATTTGAGCTAGTAGATAAATATCTAAATTCATTACCAGAAGGATTAGCTTCTTGGACAAAACCAACTGGTGGATATTTTGTGTCCTTTGAATCAAAGCCTGGACAAGCATCAAAAATTTTTGATTTATGTAAGACGGCTGGACTTAATCTAACCCCTATAGGATCTGCTTTTCCTTACAGAAGAGATCAGGAAAATAGCAATATCAGAATTGCACCAACTTACGTCTCAATTGAAGAGCTTGAAAAGGCAATGCAAATATTTGTATGTTGCGTGAAATTGGCAGATGAAATGGAGAAGAACTTAATTTCTTGAAGTTTCTCTTACTTCGTAAGATTGGCCTTTGAAAGGTCCAAAAAATTCTTTTACATCAGGATGATCAACTGGAGAGTTTGAATCGTCAGCAATAAGATTTTGTTGAGAAACATAAGCTGTATAAAAAACATCATCGTTTTCGGCGAACACATGATAGAAAGGCTGATCCTTTCTAGGTCTTATTTGTTGAGGAATGCTTTGATACCACTCTTCAGTGTTATTAAACTCAGGATCAACGTCAAAAATTACACCTCTAAAATCTAGGTATTTATGTCTGACAACTTGTCCTATGGAATAATTGGTTTCGATAAGTTCTTTCATTGATAATTTCATTCTAACATCTTTTTAATGTGGGCTTAGTCAAAAAAATCAACCTTTGTGACTTCCTTGTAAATAATCATTAGATTGCATTTCAGTTAGTCTGCTTAGGGTCCTTTGAAACTTATCTGCAAGCCTTGTGCCAATGTATATTTCACTAGGAAGGGGATTTGACAGAAAAATTACCTTAACGTTTCTGTCGTAACATTCATCAATAAAAGCTATAAATCTTCTTGCTGTATCTTCTTCTTCAATTACATCTAGATTGGAAATAAAAATTGTATGGAACTCTCTTGATAACTCGATGTAGTCTGATGAACTTCTTGGAGAGTTAAAGATCACATCAGCTGAAAAATGAATAATGTCATTTGCAGAATCTTCAAAAGCAATCTTTCTATCCAAAATATCTATGGCATCTGGCCCAGAATTAGTTCCTTTAGATAACTGAAGAAATAATTCATTGAAGCTATTTATTTTCCCAGAATCTATAGGAGAGAAATAAATACCGCTCTTTTCTAGCTCTCTTAATCTGTAATCTGTCACTGACTCTAAACATACAACTTCACAATGATTTTCAATTGCAGATATTGCTGACATAAAAGATTTTCTTTGTAGCCCGCCCAAGTAAAGATCGCTAGGTTTGATGTTTGAAGTGAAAACCATTTTAACTTTCGAGGCCAGCAGCTTTTCTAATGATCTACCGAGTAACATAGCATCACCGATGTCTTCAACGTAAAACTCATCGAAGCAGATAAGGTCATAATCTCTTTCTAATTCTGAGACTACGAGACTCAAAGGATCAGTTTTACCAGATAGTTCAGCTAACCTTGCATGGATAGACTGCATGAATCTATGGAAATGTTGGCGAATCTTTTTCTCAGTCCTTACCGAATCAAAAAATAAATCCATAAGCATTGTTTTGCCTCTTCCAACGCCGCCATATATGTAAACACCTTCTAAAGAATTGGTAGATTTTTTGAAAAGTCCTTTAATATCTTCAAGGATTCCATCCTTAGCTATATTTTCAGAGAGGCTCTCAAGTATTTCGACAATTTTGAGCTGATCAGGATCCTTTTGAAGGATTCCTGATTCAACTTGAGCTAAGTATTCTTTTTTCAGAGTTAGACTTTTTTATGTACTGAAATCTCAGGTGCTCCAGCCATAAAAGGCGCTAACGCCATTCCAAGCGTTTTGAAATGTTCTGTTTGCGAATGACTTTGATGAGCCTCTTCAGTTTTATAGAGTTCCATCATCATAATGGTTTGAGGATCGTCGGTCTCATGCATTTCATAGTAAAAACAATCAGGCTCATTATCAGCTACTGCTTGAACCAATTTACCCATTGCTTCTATAAAGTTATCTCTATCCCCGTCTTTTATTTTTAATTTAGCTATTACTCCAATCATTATTTATCCTCATTGATTTAAATTGATTTAAGATATCAAAGTATAACCATTTAATACTCAAGGAGAAATCATGATTAAAATTTGGGCTACGCAAGGTTCTAGAGCCATAAGACCAATATGGACTGCCGAAGAGATGGGATTAGATTATGAGCTGACGATGATGCCATTCCCACCGAGAGTTTTTATGAAGGAATATCTCGATGTAAACATGTTGGGCACAATTCCTTATCTCACTGATGGTGAGGTAAAAATGACTGAATCAGTAGCTATGGCGCAATACTTAGTAGAAAAATATGGTCCGACAGATTTAAGAGTTTCACCAGATGAACCAGATTATCCATCTTATCTAAATTGGTTATTCCATTCAGATGCAACCTTAACCTTTCCTCAAACTGTTGTTCTTAGATATAAACTTCAAGAGCCTGGTGTAGCCGATGCTGCAGTTGATGGTTACAGTAGGTGGTTTGTATCTAGATTGAAGTTACTTGAAACAACATTGGAAGACAGAGAATATCTTTGCTCTGATAGGTTTACTATCGCAGACATATGCGTGAGTTACGCTATTACGTTGGCAGATTCTTTAGGGATTGAACAAGCATTTAAACCTAATATTAAACGTTGGACAGATATGCTTTTTGAAAGAACCGCTTACAAAAAATCTATGTCATTCAAGCACGAGGAATAAAAATTTAAATCAAGCTTTAGACTTAGGTCTAAAAAATAATATTATTCCTGTGATTGAGCTGATCAAAGCAAGGATTGAGAAGATTTTTAATAAAAGATTATTTATATCATCTCTATCGCGCCAGTCCATGATGTGAAGGCCCCACATTAAATCCCAAAGGCGCCATTCAAAAGTTCGAATGGCTACAATTTTTCCTAAACTTGGATCAATGTACACGTTTACTTCCTTATCTGAAGAATCTAAAGAGGATAATTTATACAAGGGAAGGTTTCTCCCTCGAAACTCACTCCCTCTTTTTTCTTCTGTAATTTCCTCAACTGAAATTGGTTTTAGATAAGTTTTTTCTATCACTAATTCTTTTGCTTCATCAAAAGAAATTCTGCTTATTTTCTGTGGTGTAATTTCCTCAACTGATTTCAGATAATTTTCTCCTCTTATCTGATCAATTGTATTAAAAGAAAAGAATATTCCTGAGATAGTCCAAAGTAAGAGTTGGATTGAAACAACTAAACCAATAAATTTGTGAACTTTGCGGTTGGAAACGTTCAAATTTTTTTCGGAGGCATAGGAATTAGAATAGATGTTTTATTTAAATAACGTTGGTATTCCTCATTGCCTTTCCATTGTTTTCTTCCTCTTGCCTCAAGAAGACTAACACCACTTATTCTTGTAAGTTGAATAAAAACAAAGATGGGTGATATCAATGCAAAATATAACCATCCTTCAAGCGATGGAAGGGCAACAATAGCAACACCAAACCATAGCAATATCTCGCCGAAATAATTCGGATGCCTTGACCAAGACCAAAGGCCAGTTGTAATGAATTTATCTTCATTTTCTTTTTTCGCTCTAAATTTTGTTTTTTGATTATCTGCAATAACTTCTATTAGAAATCCGGTTAACCAAATTAAAAAACCAAGGATATGGATGACATTAAAACTTACTTCTTTTGGAGAGGAAATAGCAGCTAAAGCAGCCCCTAGAGATAATAAAACCCACAGACCTTGGACATTCCAAGTCATAAAGAACCACGAAAATTTAGTTTTCATTATTGTAAATCTTTTATCTTCTCCAGCTTTTCTTACTCTCCAAAATAAGAAAGATCCTAGACGGATTGCCCAAATAGAGATCATTAGGGCTAATAAAATATTTATTAAAGACAAGTTTGGACTTAAAGCTACAGATAAAATTGATATCGATATAAATGTGAGGCTTCCGGTTAAATCAAAGAAATGTTCAGTTTGATTTAAATAAGAAGGAATAAAAATCACATATTGAATTACAAAAATTATTAATGCACAAAATCCGAATAATGGTATCCCGGATATAGTAAGTGAATTTAAGCTGCATACCCAAGCCACCAAGAGAGCAACAGCAAGAGTTACTGCAGTGCCAATATTTGATTGAGTTCTATTCATAATAAAATTCTACTATAAGACTTGATTTGGAGGCTTATTTAGATGATATTATTTTGTTAAAGTGGAGAAAAGAATGAAAAACTTAATAAACAAAATTTTATTTTCAGGCATGTTGTTACTTTTAAGCTCAACTGCCTTAAGTTATTCAATTTCTGGAGATTCTTTTAAGGCAAATCTAGAAATTGATACCATAAACTTCGGTAAAGAATACGCAGTAATTTCTGCTTCTGGAAGAGCCGGGGAATACGGAGCAGTTTATGCTGACTACAAATTAATGCCATCAAACGATCAAAGAAATTCTGGAACCATATCTGGGTTGGCAAGAGCAATTAACGATGATGGTGTACTCACGGGTGCAAATCTAACTGGTGTATATAAGCGAAATGGCGGAATTATCAGTATTTATATGCTTGATGAATTAACCAATGGAGTGATTCATTATGTCGAAGGCACAATAAATGTTGTCACTAAAAAAATAGAAATAGAGGTTTATCCTAAATAATTGGAGATAATTATGATGAATTCAAAAATTTGTGAACTTTTAGATATAGAGTTTCCGTTAGTTGCTTTTACGCATTGTCGAGATGTTGTAGTTGCTGTCTCAAAAGCTGGCGGATGTGGAGTTTTGGGTGCAGTGGGAATGTCGCCTGAGCAATTGGAAAAAGAATTAAAATGGATCGATGATCATATTGACGGCAAACCTTATGGCGTTGACGTTCTTATTCCAAACAAAATGGTTGATCAAAGTGAAAAGTTTGATGCAGAAAAATTAAAGAGCATGATTCCACAGGAGTATGCTGACTACAGAGCTGATATTCTGGAAAATCATGATATCGAAGCCTCTGAACTAAGGACAATCGATACAGCTGGGTCTAGTTTTGCTCAGAATACCAAAGCAGATGGAGCTAAAGCTCTACTAGATGTTGCTTTTAGTCATCCGATAAAACTTATAGCTAACGCCTTAGGTGTTCCACCCGACTGGATGTTAGAGATGGGAAAAGAAAATGATGTAAAGGTTGCTGCTTTACTAGGAACTGCTCAACATGCAATTAATCAAGTTAAAGCAGGAGTGGATATTTTAGTTGTTTCAGGTACTGAAGCAGGTGGACATTGCGGAAGTGTTTCGACAATGGTGTTGATTCCAGAAGTTCACAAAGCAATCCAACCTTATGGAGATGTTCCAATCTTAGCTGCTGGTGGCATCGTTACAGGTCAACAAATGGCTGCTGCAATGGCAATGGGAGCATCCGGAGCATGGTGTGGTTCGGTTTGGTTAACTACTGTCGAGTCCGAAGTACCTCCAGTTATAAAAGAAAAAATGGTTGCAGCAAATTCTAGTCAAACTGTGAGATCAAGAAGTAGAACAGGAAAACATTCTAGACAGTTGGTTTCTCCTTGGACGGAAGCATGGGAATCTGAGAAGGCTCCTGATCCATTGCCGATGCCTTTGCAACCAATGGTTGCTGAACCAGCTCTTCAAAAAGTTAATAAATTGGCAGAAGGCGGTCATGCAGGAGCTAGAGATCTCTCCACTTATTGGGTTGGTCAGGGAGTAGGATTGATGAACGCCAGCATTTCAGCAAGCGATGTTGTTCAAGAATTCAAGGAAGACTTTATTTCTGCATACGAAAGACTTACAAACTTTGTAAGTTGAAGGTTATAGATATTTGAGGAAGAATATTCCTTGAATATCTACAACATTTCTACCTAAAGCTGGCTGACTATCAAAGGCATGATCTTCATCAGCATAGATATGGATTTCTGCAGTTCGATTATGTTTTTGAAGCTCTTCATAAAAATCTGTAGATTCGCTCAAAGGAACGACCTTATCCTTCGATCCGTGTATCAATAAGCAGGGAGGAAAAGATTCCAGATCCTGTTTTATAGGACTAGCTTTTATATAATCTTCTGAAGAAGCCTCCTCTCCCATCATAAAAGCAAAAGCATTGAATTTTCCTTCTGGAACTTCCTCTCTTACAAGAGTCGGAGGATACACAGCACATATTGCTTTTATTTTGCTATCAAAATCTTGATTGCCACCTTCTCCTTCAAGGCTAGGATCATTCGAAGCACACATCAAAGCTAAATGACCTCCTGCTGAGTTACCAGTAACTCCAATCCTATCTGGATCGATGCCGAGTTCTTCTGCATTAGCTTTTAGATAACGAATTGCACACTTAACATCTTCAATATGAGATGGCCATTTAGCTTCTTGAGATAGCCTATAAGATGCACATAAACATACAAACCCCATTCTAGACAATAAGATGCCATAGCCTCTAAGTTGAGTTTTATCACCTTCCATCCATCCACCGCCATGAATAACTACTACAGCGGGCTTTTTTGGATCTTTTGCTGGGGGAAGAAATAGATCAGCTAACAATTCCCTACTTCCAGCTTTTCCTATTACTACATCATCTTTGATGGAAACTAGCTTTTTTTTACTATTCATTTCTTAAATAATTTCAGATCCATCAAAGCTTTTACATAGCACTTAAGAATAGTTCATGCCACTCATCTTGTGTTGGTTGTCTTGGAGTGGTGACATTACTAGGATCAGTCATAGAATGCGCCACCAGATCGGGGATCATATCTTCTGAAATACCCATCTCTGCTAGTCCACTGGGCAATCCTATATCAGCATTTAGTTTTTCAATTTCTTCTGCAAGATCTGAAGATTCTTTTATTCCCATTGCTCTACAAATTCTAGAGTACTTTTCTCCTACATGATCCTTATTAAATCTTAATATTGTTGGCAAAATTACTCCATTCAATGTTCCATGATGCAATCTCAAATCTTGATCGGCCCCGGCGGCATGACTCATTGAGTGAACTGCACCAAGTCCTTTTGAGAAGGCCATTGCTCCTTCCGAGGAGGCCATCATCATATTCCATCGCGCATCTCTATCCTGGCCATCTTTACAAACTCTTTTTAAGCTTTCCTCTTTTATTATTTTTTCAATTCCATCAAGGCCTACTGCTTCAGCAGGCGGATCATTAATAGGAGACATGATTGCTTCAATACAATGTGTCAAAGCATCCATTCCTGCTCCAGCAGATAAAATAGGTGGCAAACCCAAAGTTAATTCAGGATCACATATGGCTGCTTTTGGTCTCAAATGTTCACTGGCAAGAATTAGCTTCCTTCCATCATTCATAATGATTACTGCACCATTAGATATTTCACTCCCAGTTCCTGATGTTGTTGGTATTGCAATCATTGGGACAGTTTCTTTTATTTTTCCATAGCCGCCTTCATTAATAGCATAGTTGATCACATTGCCCTCATGATTTGCCATCATAGCAACGGCTTTTCCTAAATCCATGCTCGATCCACCCCCAAATCCAATTACTCCATCACAATTATTTTCTTGATATAGATTTAATGCATCTTCAACAGCTTTTTCTGTGGGATTTGCAGGAGTTTCTTCAAAAAATGTTGGAGCGATTTCATTCGAAATAAGATCTCTGATTTTATCTGTCATACCGATTGAAGCAAGACCAGGATCTGTACATATCAGAGGATTTTTTATTCCAAGCTCTTTAAGTACATCAGTTATTTTGTTGATTGAACCATTCTCAAAATGAGGTCTGTTAAAAAAATTTAATTGCATAATTACCTATCATCGTCTTTCTATTTTGTTATTAAAATATCAAGGTTTTCCTCAATTTACTACATGGTCACCTTAAATAGATAATCATCACAATAATAAACAAGCATTAAAAGAATGTAGAATTGTTCTTTTTTATGAAAATGAATACCGCACTTGTAAATTGGATTTTAGTCTTATTTGTCAGCTTTAGCTGGGGAGCTTCCTTCATGTTTACAAGACTAGCAGTAGATGAAATAGCTCCTACCTACTTAGTTGTCGCAAGACTTTTTCTGGCAAGCATCTTACTTGGTCCTATTTTTATCAGAAAAAAAGACTTAATTCTGATGAGCAAAGAAATACCCTCCATATTAATTCTCGGTATTATAAATGCTGCTTTACCATTCTTTCTTTTCGCTTACGCTGCGCAAGATTTAAGTGCAGGAATGTTATCAATATTAAATGGTACCTCTCCATTATTTGCATTAATTATTGCTATAACTTGGTTTAGGCAAAATACCACTATGATGCAAATTTTAGGTTTAGGTTTAGGATTTATAGGATTAATAGTATTTATTGGCATAGATCAAATATCTTTTATTTTTTATCCAGTGTTACTATGCTTGATAGGTGCATTTTGCTACGCGTATTCAAATAATATTCTTTTTAGACTCAACCACATCAAGTCCGCAGCTCTGGCATCGGTCACCATGATTTCAGGATTTTTCTTCTCGTTGCCATTAATCTTTTTGGAACCCACATATTTTTCGATGGACTTATCTTTAAAAATAATTTTTGCAATTTTTTTTCTTGGGTTAGTTTCAACTGGAGTATCGTTTATTGCTTACGTTGTGTTGCTTCAAAGATCATCACCGGTTCAAGCTTCCTCAATTATATTCCTAGTTCCTGTGACAGGGATATTCTGGGGCGCGACCTTTTTAGATGAAGTTATTACTACCAATGTTTTACTTGGTGCAGGCTTTATTCTCTTTGGAATTGCCTTAACAAATCTTTTTAAACCTAAAGTTCTTTCTAGGGACGCCTAATAGTTTCAACTAAGTTAATAACTGATTCTGGAGGACTCTTTGTAGATTTGGTTATTAATAGCATAACCAGAAAATTGAGAATCATGCCGATGACTCCAATCCCTTCGGGTGAAATTCCTAGAAGCCAATAATCGGAATTATTTAATTCTGGAGAAATAAACTTAAAAAAGACAATGTAGCTAAATGTGAAAACTAAACCTGTAAGCATTCCTCCTATGGCAGCTTCTTTGGTTGTCTTTTTTGAAAAAATTCCCATGAATAAAACTGGAAAAAGTGTTGATGCTGCTAATCCAAATGCAAAGGCTACAACTTGCGCCACAAATGCAGGAGGGAAGATACCCAGAAGGCCTGCGAGAAGAATAGTTATCCCAGCTGCTAACCTCGCATATAAAAGTTCTTTTTTTTCTGTAATCTGCGGCATAAAGGTTTGCTTCATCAAATCATGAGAAATGGATGATGAAATCACCAAGAGCAATCCTGCTGCAGTAGATAACGCAGCTGCTAAACCTCCTGCCGCAACTAGTGCGATGACCCATATAGGCAAGTTTGCTATCTCAGGATTGGCTAGAACAATAATATCTCTGTCTAAATAGACCTCATTGGAACTGGATGTATTGGCTTCATTTTCTAACAATCTTTGACCTAGACTTCCTCTTTCATCAGCGAAAACTGGTCTGCTTTCAACAAAAGGAGAACCTGATGAGTACTGCATTTTTCCATCTTGATTTTTGTCCATCCAAGAAATCAATCCTATGTTTTCCCAATTCTTAAACCAATCGGGTGCATCCTCATAAGACGTGTTTTGGACCGAATCTATAAAATTCAGTCTTGCAAATGAAGCTACTGCAGGGGCAGTGGTATAAAGAATTGCTATGAATACAAGTGCATATCCAGCAGATCGCCTTGCTGCCTGCATATTGGGCACTGTGAAAAACCTTACAATCACATGAGGTAAACCAGCCGTTCCAAACATCAAAGCTGCGGTTATGCAAAAAATATCTATCAGACTTTTTGAATACTCTGTGTAAGGTGAGAAACCTAAATCAATTATCGTTTTATCAAGCTTATCGATTAGATAGATATCGCTGTTTAAAAGCTTATCTCCAAACCCTAACTGCGGGATCGGATTGCCAGTTAACATAATAGATAAAAATATTGCCGGCACTAGATAAGCAAAAATCATGACGCAATATTGAGCAACCTGAGTGTAGGTAATTCCTTTCATTCCACCTAAAACAGCATAAATAAAAACGATACCCATGCCGATAATGACTCCCATCTCTATCTCAACTTCAAGAAATCTTGAGAAAACAATACCGACACCCCGCATTTGTCCTGCTATGTAGGTGAAAGAAATAAATATTAAACATATAACTGCAACTACTCGTGCAACGTTAGAGTAATACCTCTCCCCAATAAAATCTGGTACGGTGTACTTACCGTATTTTCTTAAATATGGAGCCAGGAGAAGAGCCAATAGGACATATCCACCGGTCCAACCCATTAAATAAACCGAACCATCGCGGCCCAAAAATGCTATCAATCCAGCCATTGATAAAAAAGAAGCAGCAGACATCCAATCAGCTGCTGTAGCCATACCGTTAGCCACTGGATTAACTCCTTTTCCGGCAACGTAAAAATCATTTGTTGATTTGGCTCTGGAAGCAATGGCAATGCCAATATAAAGAGCAAAAGAAAGACCTACAAAAATATAAGTAAGAGTCTGCGCTTCCATATTATTTCTTTTCTTTTCTTTCTAGTCCTTCAACGAGATAAGAATAAGTAAAAATTAGAATAATAAAGACGTAGATACTTCCTTGTTGAGAAAACCAAAAACCTAATTCAAAGCCTCCAATTTTTATGAAGGATATGTACTCTGAAAAAAGTATTCCAAATCCAAAGGAACAGAGAAACCAAAAAAATAATAAACAAGATAAAAGAATTAAATTCTTTTGCCAAAAAGTCATGTAGTTATTTTAAGTTAACTAGAAGCGTTAACAACCCAAGTAGCACTCTCGAATTCTAAGCCTTGGCTATTTTTGTGGGATTCATAGACCTCGGCCAATTCAGTAACAATAGGTTCTTTTTCATCATCGCTCATCCCTTGAAGAGCGTTACTAATAATGGGATTCAATGCCATGAAATCTTTAGCTGCGTCGAAAGAAGATTTATTGGGAAATAAGTGAATATTTTCTTGATTATCATCAATGGAATATTTGCTAAAACCAGAGCTTTTTAAAATTTCTTCAAGATAGGCTTTCTCTTCAAAAGCAAAGGGACTCGGCGCTCTAGGTTGTGCAGGAGGTAAATCAAAATATTTTTTTAAGATCCCTAAGGGTTTTGTATGCCAGGGATTTTTACTAGGATGTTGCCAACAAACGAAGGAAAAACTTCCGTCTGCTTTCAAGCTCTTCTTTAAATTTTTAAAACTCGTGATGGGATCAGTAAAGAACATGACGCCAAAACGAGAGAATAAGTGATCGTATTGTTCATCAAGCTCATTTTCTTGAACATCTTTATTGATGATGGAAATGTTGGTTTTATTGTTTTCAATGGCAAGCTCTAGAGTTCGAGCTAACATAGGGACAGAAATATCTAAGCCAGTAACTTTTCCTTCAGGGCCTACTTTTTCGGAAAGTAAAAGTGTTGTGGTACCTGTTCCGCAACCAACATCTAATACGGAATCACCTTTTTGAATATCTAAACTATCGATAGCTTTTTGCCCTAAAGGATTAAGCATGGTGTCCATCTCAAATTGTTTATCGACCCAATAGTCGCCACCGCCACCAGACCAGAATTCAATTTGTTGTTTATTAGCTGACATAGGAAAGAATTTAATATGACATTAATGATTAAAAGATAATGCGCTATTTTAGTAATTTTTTTGATAACTAATGGAGCATAACGATATGATTTATGGTTAATTTTAAAAAAGTTGTTTATAGATAGCTTCTAAATGAAACTGTTTGTAGCTTCAATAAGCAACTCTCGTATTTCTTTTTCAAAAGCAGAGTGACCTGAAAAAGGTGCTATTTTTAATTCTGCTTCTGGCCATCTGCTGCTGAGTTCGTAGGCTGTAGTAGGCGGGCAAACTACATCGTATCTACCCTGAACTATGACACAGGGAATGTGCCTAATTTTATCAACGTTATCTAAGAGTTGATTTTCATGATCCAAAAATCCTTTATTAACAAAATAATGATTTTCAATAAGTGCAAACGCTAATGCAAATTCTGCATTGATAGATTCCTTAACCGCCCCAGGATTATGGTTTATATAGCTTGTTGAGGCTTCCCATTTCGACCAAGCTCTTGCAGCGGAGAGTTTTTTTTCTTGATCCTCGCCGTTAAATATTTTTCTGTAAGCCTCCATCAGATTGGATCTTTCCTCTGGCTTAATTTCATCTAAAAACCCTTGCCAAGCTTCAGGGTAGATCTCACTCGCGCCGTATTGATAGAACCATTCCAGTTCTTTTTGACGAAGCATGAAAATACCTCTAAGGATCAACTCAGAAACCCTATCAGGGAATTTTTGTGCGTATGCCAAGGACAGCGTGCTTCCCCAAGAACCGCCAAAAACAAGCCATTTTTCAATTTCAAGCTTTTCTCTGATGGATTCAATGTCATCGACTAAGTGCCAAGTCGTATTATCTTCTAGTGAAGCATGAGGTTTGCTTCTCCCGCAGCCTCTTTGATCAAAAACAACGATTCGATATTTTTTTGGATTAAAAAAACGTCTTGAAAGAGTTCCGCCACCTCCTCCCGGTCCACCGTGCAGAAAAATGGCTGGCTTGCCTTTTGGATTTCCAGATTGCTCGTAGTAAATCTCATGGATACCTTTTTTAATAAAGCCAGTATCAAAAGGTTCAATCGAAGGAAACAATTTATTTTTTTTACTAAAAAATGCCATTATGTTTTATATTAAATTTAGCGAACAAAAATAGAAAGTTTATTTAAGAAAAACTTATGAAGACTTGGGCAGCAGAAGCATTAAACACAGCTCCGGATTCAAAAAATGAAATCCACGGGGATAAGCTAGCAAAAGAATTTGGTTTTAAGGGCGGTTTAGTTCCTGGTGTAACCATTTCTGCTTATCTACTACATCCTGTGATAGAAAAGTGGGGAGTCGAGTGGCTCAATAACGGTTTTGCAAAATGCATGATTACTTCACCGTTGTACGACAAAGAAAAATTTGAAGTAATTTCTGAAGAAGTTTCGGAAGAAAAAATACTTACTACACTTTATAAAAGCGATCAGACCATTAGCGCAAATGCTGAAACTGCGCTTTCAAAGAATTCTGTAAAACCTCCCAAACTTCGAGGAGATACAATCGCATCTCAGGATTATGTTGGGCCTCAAGCAACAAAAGATATTTGGGAAAAGCTTAAAAAAGAGGGATGTTTTTCTTTTCGATATCTATGGGGCGGAGAAAATCCCTTAATTTATTTACGCGATTTAAATCAACTTCCCGATCTGCTCAATCCAAAAAAAGATGGTTTTGCAAATTTATGTTTTCTGTTGGGATGTTCAAACTGGATTCTAGCGAGTAATGCATACATGAATCCTTGGATACATCTTCAAACGACATCTCATAACTTTAGGGCAGTCCCAATGGGGACGTCATTGATTGCAGAAATGCAGGTTAAAGATTGCTATGACAAAAAAGGTCATGAATTCATAGATGTCGATGTAAATCTTTTCGACGAACGCGATGAAGAATGCATTATGATGATTAATCTCTTAGCAATATATAAAGTAAGAGGAGCCTAATAACTGAGAGAAGGGGGAAAAATGGCTAAAGAATCATGGTTTTTGATCTTAACGGCAATTGGCGTTGCTCTAGTTTCGCTGGGATATGGTGTAAATCCAAAGCTTGGGATGCCTTTGCTATATGGAATTGATATAGAAAGCGTAAATCAAATAAATATGTACAGAGCTATTATGGGTTTGTATTTAACTATTTCTTTGTACTGGATAATTGGCGCCCTTAATGAGAATGTTAAATTATCTGCTCTCTGGAGTATGTTTATATTCATGACAGGTATAGGTTCTGGAAGATTAATCAGTGTTTACCTGGATGGCACTCCTTCGACTATTTTTATGTTTTTCCTCTTTATTGAAATAATTTCAGCAGTTTTGTGCTTATTTTTTATTTCTAGATTAAATAAGGGGATCGAAACTTAGTAAAAAAACTATGGAGCTTTCAAATAAAAATTCCAACCTTCATTACTTTCAAGCAGGCAAAGGAGATCCCTTAGTCTTTTTACATGGATTTCCTGATTGCGCAGTCAACTACAAAGACCAGATAGAATTTTTTAGCGCCAATGGATTTGAAGTTTTCGTTCCATTGATGCCAGGCTATCACGAGGACGATCAAGAGCTTGATACTTACCAAAGCTTAAAAATAGCTGAAGAATTATCAACTTTCATCAATTCTGTTACAGACAAGCCTATTTACTTATTTGGCCATGACTGGGGAGCTTCAGCAGCTTATGGGATAGCTAACTTAATACCTGAGAGAGTAGCTAAATTGATTACTGCTTCTGTCCCTTACGGTCCTGCTTTGATGAGCGCTTTTTTACTTGATGGTGATCAACAAAGAAAATCTTGGTATATGTTCTTCTTCCAGTTGGAAATTGCTGAGATGGCTGTTGAGGCAAACGATTATGAATACATTAAGAGACTGTGGCGAGAATGGTCACCGAATTGGTCTGATTACGAAAGATATGCTCAAGAAGCAATAAATGTTTTATCCAAGCCTGGAGTTTTAACCCGAGCCCTGAAATATTATCGCAGCACTTTTCAATCAGGATTACAAAGCGAAAGATTGAATAATTTACAAATGACCTTTACTGATAAATTTAAGATGCCGGCGCTTTATCTTCACGGAAAAAACGATGGATGCATTGCTGCGGAACTTTCAACTGGGATGGAGGATAGTTTCGAAAATCTGAAAAAGCTCGAGCTTGATGACTGTGGACATTTTCTCCATTTAGAAAAACCTAAAGAAATAAATCAAATTATCCTGGATTTCCTTAACTCTTGATCTTCAAATTTGAGCCTACCATTAATTAAAGATTAAATATCCAATTTCTTCTTTTATTTGTTCTGCTATTACTGGCTGTGCCTTCTTATTTGGATGAATACCGTCGGGCTGCATAAGATCTTCTCTAAGTGCCACATTTTCAAGCATGAACGAAATCAATTTTATATCCATCTCTGAAGCAACTTCAGAATAAATATTTTCAAAAGCTTCAATATATTTTTTTCCGTAATTCGGAGGAATCTTGATCTGCATAATTATCGGAATTGATCGGTTACTTGAGATTATTGAAACTATTTTTAATAAGTTCTGTTTTATCCTCGAAATTGGATAACCACGCAACGCATCATTACCACCCAACTCCACCAAAACAAAGTCAGGTTTATGCGTATTTAGATCTCTGGTTATTCGAGATAGTCCTCCCGAAGTAGTATCTCCCGAAATACTTGAATTAATGATCTTTAAACTTTTTCCTTCTTTAGAAAAAGAACTTTTCATCAAGGTAGTCCAATTTTGCGATTCTTTAATACCAAATCCGGCAGAGATGCTGTCGCCTAAAATCAAAAGCTTCTTATCATCTGCGATGATAGAATTGGAAAAAATCAAAACAAAAATAAATAATTTTTTGTACCTGGAAATCTCAAGGAAACTCATTTAATGATTATAAAAGCAAGAAATTTGTCAAAAAAGGTTATTTTTAACGGCGAAGAAATAAATATTTTAGACAAGATTGATTTAGATATTTCTTCGAATACATCGCTTGCAGTGGTTGGTCCATCAGGATCGGGCAAATCAACTCTCTTGGGTCTTCTTGCGGGACTGGATTCTCCTTCAGGGGGGGAAATATTCTTTGACGACATGCCTCTTCATTCCATGTCGGAAGATAGCCGCTCAAAGATCAGAAAAGAATCCGTAGCTTTTGTTTTTCAGAATTTTGAGCTGTTATCAGGTCTGACTGCTCTTGAAAATGTCATGCTTCCTTTGGAAATGAAAAATAACGGAAGAGCTAAAGAGATTGCAGAAAAATATCTAGAGAAAGTCGATATGCTCAATAGGGTAATGCACTATCCTCAACAGCTTTCAGGTGGTGAACAGCAAAGAGTTGCTATTGCTAGAGCATTTGCATGCGAAGCAAAGGTTTTGTTTTGCGATGAGCCAACCGGAAACCTAGATTCAACAAATAGCAAGATGATCTCAGATTTACTTTTCGATGTTTTTAACGAATCAAGCACTGCACTTATCATTGTCACTCATGATGAAGACTTAGCCGATCGATGTGATCAAAAAATTAGACTCATTGATGGAAAAATTCAATGAATATTGTCTGTTTATCTTTAAAAATTTTCTTTCGGGAGCTCAAGTCTGGGCAATTGCTGTTAATGTTTCTTTCTTTAACTTTAGCTGTTGGAATAGTAGCTTCTATAACTCTATTCACAGACAGACTGGATCGCTCCTTGATAGCCGAGTCTCAAGTATTTTTGGGAGGAGACTTAAAATTTGAAACTAGCGATGCAATAGAAGAATCCAATATTCCAAATTTCGAAGGAAAATTTGCAAAGATCTATGAATTTGGAAGCGTAGTCTCTAATGCGGATAACTTTCAATTAGCTGCAATAAAATCAGTTGAAAAGCCTTATCCAATAGCAGGCCAGCTTGAAATCATAAATGAAATCTCAGAAGTAGAAACTTTCACTTCACCGCCCAATTCAGGGGATATTTGGCTTGACGGTCGTTTAGCTAGACTTCTAGATATTTCCATAGGCGATCAAGTTGATCTTGGGGCTACATCTCTTATTTATTCTGGAACTATTTCTTCTGAAGCTGATCGAGGAACCGGCTCCTTTGCTTTTGCCCCAAAAGCTATTATGAATTCTGCCGACTTAGAATCTACTCAACTCATTCGGTCTGGCTCTAGAGTCCGTTACACCTATTTATTTACCGCTTCAAAAGAAGATATCGATAAGTTAGAACAGTATTTCCAAAATATTAAACGGCCTGGTGATGATATTTTAACTCCTCAAAACGAAGAGACTCCTTTGGGAAGAGCCATTGATAGGGCTTCTAATTTTTTTCTACTAGGTGCTTTGTTAGCAATTATTTTATCTTCTCTGGCAATTGCAATTTCATCCTTACAATTTACAAGGAGACATACTGAATACGTTGCCATCTTTAAAGCATTAGGCTTTCAACCGAAAGAAATCCGAATTACTTATCTATTGATCTTTACTTTCGTAGCTATATTTTCAATTCTCTTTGGCATAGCTACAGGATGGTTTGTTCAACTTTCTTTTTTAAGTCTTCTTAAGGAATATTTTCCTGCCAACTTGCCTCTACCTGGCCCTAATCCTTACTTTATATCAATAGTCACAGCTTTCACGTGTTTGCTCGGTTTTGCATATCCGATGTTAAGAAATTTATTTGAGTTATCTCCAAATACAATTCTAAGAAAGACCACTTACAAAACAGGAAATTTTTTATCGATTGTTTATTCTCTAAGTGGACTTCTAGCTTTTTACTTCTT
Organism: uncultured SAR86 cluster bacterium; assembly: GCA_902529935.1. Taxonomy (GTDB): domain Bacteria; phylum Pseudomonadota; class Gammaproteobacteria; order Magnimaribacterales; family AG-339-G14; genus CACNYO01. The sequence goes on from CABZYK010000002.1 coordinate 52,287, forward strand.
AATCGTTTTTTTCATTAGAGATTTTTACATCACAAATATTATTTTCTTCTCAATATTGGCTTTTGCTCTTTTCATTTTTGGCTTTATCTACCTTATTTTTTCATTCATCAAACCCTTGGGTCTTAATCCACTGAAAACTTTTAAGATGATTGCTTTTGAATTAAGTCGTAGGAAACTCTTCAATTCATTGCAGATAGTTTCCATAACCGTAGCGATAGCTTTGAGCTTAATTGCTTATTCTTCATCAACTAATATCATCTCTTCTTGGGAGCGCTCTCTTCCTGAAAAAGCTCCAAATAATTTCATCTTTAACCTATTTGAAGATGAAAAGGAAAATTTAAAAGATTTTCTAGAATCAAGAGATATTGAGTTACTTCCTATCTATCCTGTGACAAGCGCAAGATTTTTTAGAGTCGGAGAAGGTGAGGACATTGATCGAACCTTCAATTTTACGTGGATGGAAGACTTACCCGAGGGCAATAAAATTGTTTCAGGAGAGTGGTTTAATCAGTCAAGCGATGGGGTTTCCATTTCAATTGAAATAGCAGAAAGATACAACTTAAAGCTTAACGATGAAATAGAAATTGACGTAGCAGGAAAAAGAATCAGTAGCTTTATTCAAAGCATAAGAGAAGTAAATTGGGAGAACTTTAGCCCTAATTTTTTTGCTATCGGTAATACTGAGGACTTTTCTAATTTATCTCCTACTTACATCACTTCTTTTCATGTTCCTGAAAACAAAAAAATAGTTACCACAGAGCTTATAAAACAATTTCCGACTAGCTCTGTCATTTCTCTTGAAAATTTAATACAGGAAATTCAATCAATTATTTCTAAAGTTTCGCAAGCTTTATCGCTTATTTTAGGTCTGACTCTTTTGTCAGCTTTATTTTTAGTATTGGCGACTATCCAAGAAAGCTACAAGCAAAGAGAGAAACAGAATGCCATCTTAAAAACTTTAGGTCTAAGCAGAACCATCATGCAAAAAAATACTTTTTTGGAGTATTTAACCATCGGATTATTCGCTGGTGGATTAGGTGGTCTGCTTGCCTTGATTGCAACATATTTGATAGAAACGTTGGTTTTTGAAATAGATCCGACCGTTTATTGGGATATTCTCTTACTGGGAATCTTAAGTGCGGTAGTCATTATAGGAATTATTTCGGCAATTTTTACATTTTATCTTTCCACGAAAACTCCAAAGGATGTTTTCAGTAGAGTTTCATGAGCTCAAGCGTCAAATCAGGTCCAATTCCAGCTGGTCGTCTTCAAAGAGGAAGCTCTAGCTCAGACAATCATATTTCAAAGTTCCGGCAGGTTCTTATAAGGCATGGTTTGACCATGTCTGTAATAGCAATTGTTTGTCTCTTCGCGCCATTCATATTGGATGGTTTTAATTCTTCTTTAGATAAGTTTTTTATTTTCCCCTCAAGATATTTTGTATGGTTTTTAGGTGTAGCTTTGTTTATTTTTGGGTATTTAAAATTTACCAAAAAATATCTCAATGTTCGTCAAATTGCTTGGATTAGTTATCTATTCCTAATTTCATTTGTTGAGGAAATTGGTTTTAGGCTTGGATTACCGCTTCTTTTTACCTCTGAATTCATTGGCCTAGATACTTTTTGGATAGGAGTTATTCTGAGTAATTTAATATTTGCATCAATTCATTACTTCACGCTGCGTTGGAAAATTACAGCATGTGTATTTACATTTTTAGGCGGCATGGGATTTAGTCGACTTTTTTCGGTAACAGACGATTTGGCTTTAGTCATACTTGTTCATTGGGCTGTAACTTTTTTAAACACACCATCTGCTCCAAAAGGTTTGAATAATTAAAATTTGAAAAATTAATTTAATAAAAAGCTTTGTGATCCTTTTTTCTGCTTGAAGACTCATTGACATCATAAATGTCATTATTTTAAGGTTTATTCATGAGTCGTTCGCTATCGGTTATCTTATTAATAGCTGCAATTTCCATTGCTTTTATTTTTTACCTATCAAGTCAAAAACCTGAAATAAATTACGATAGATTTAATCTAGTTTCTCCAGGGATTTTAAGAACTCCTGATGAGAGATTTAAAAATTTAAAAGATTACCCTTTCAAAGCAAATTACATAATGATTGAGGATACTAGAATTCATTATCTTGATGAGGGACCAAAAAACGGAGAGATTATCTATCTTCTTCATGGGGAACCGGCATGGAGTTATTTATTTAGAAAAATGATACCTGTTCTGGTTGATGCAGGTTATCGAGTTATCGCACCGGACATGGTCGGTTTTGGAAAATCTGACAAATACATCTCCGTTGAGGACTACACCCACCAAATGCATGTAGATAAGATGACTCAATTGATAGTGGAGTTAGACCTGCAAAACATCACAGCACATGTGCATGATTGGGGTGGGCTTGTTGGACTAAGGGTTGTTGCAGAAGAGCCAGATAGATTCTCTAGAATTATTTCTTCCAATACGTCTTTGATTGCTACTGGAAGGGGTCTTCTCAATGATATGTTTAGTTTTATAGCTTATCCTCTTTTTAAATTTGTAATATGGTTTCAAGGACCAGCAACTTGGGAAGAATTCATCGGTGGTAATGGATTTACAGGTTGGATAAGGTATTCAAAATCAACCGACAACATTGACGTGGGCGGCATAATGCAAATCCTTGGCACTGTTTCGGCTGAAGAAAGGGTTGCTTACGAAGCTCCATATCCAAATGCAACCTACAAAGCAGGCGCTCAAATATTTCCTTATTTAATTCCGAGCGAATTAAGAAAGAATGAAAAAGCTTATAGAGATGTTTTTGAAAATTGGGATAAACCGTTCTTAATTGCCAATAGTGATAATGACCCCGTTACAAGCAACAATCCTAGACTGGTAGAGATGTTAAAAAGAGTGCCAACAGCTAAAGAGATTATTATCAAAGGACCCGGACATTTTATTCAAGAAGAAGCAGGGCCAGAATATGCTCAATTAATAATTGATTTCATAAATGGAAATCCTAAAGGTTTTGCAGTAGAAAAAAAATTAGATAACTTTTTGAAATTAGACTAATCAATGAAACACCTACTCTTCTTTTTCTTTGTTTGTTGGAAATACTTTTGTTGAAGATAAGTTTTCCATTGAAATCAAGCGCACTTCTTATCTTGAGTAAAACCTAATCGATATCAACAATTTTTTTCTTATGTAATCTAGTTTCAGCTAACAAATCGCTCATGTACTCTTGAAAGAATATGATTTTTTTGTCTTTTAACCTCATTACCATTGCGTAGTTATTGTTGTATTCTCCATTTATACCATCTGCTTCTCCCTCAATAGTAAAAACGACCATATCTCCACCAGCTATTCTGTTAGTTATGTTTAAAGTGATGCCATTGGGCAGAACTGCAGGAATAACCTCGTTCAACCAGGTTGATTCATAAGTTTCTTTGTTATATTTCTTACAAATCTCACAGATGCCCATAAATTCAAATTCAAAATCTTCATGAATTAATTCCATCGCTACATCTGGATTAGATAAGATATTAGCCCAGAAACTATCTACAACTTTTAAATTTTGTTCTTCAAGTTTATGACCATTAGCCAATATGATTGAAGGCAATATAAATACAATTAAAAAAAATATCTTTAAAAATTTCATAATACATCCTTGTCTTAGAAATATAAGATAGCATGAAAGAAACACTTTAAATATTTGGTGGGAGACTGCTAAACAAATATTTCCATCATTACCATTTTTCTTTTACAACTATTTTGTTTAAACGATAACTCATTTCCCTGGTGGAAGTTTCATGATTGGTAGGGTTATTACCTCCACCAACATATTTAAAGTTTTTCATCATCATGCTTGGTGATATATGGTTTATATATTTTTTACTAGTAAGTTTTAGTTGAGAAGCAAATGCCTCAACCTCTTCTAAAGAACCATATACATAGTGTTTGTTATTTTTTTCATCTATCAAAACAGCTTTTTTTAAATGACAAACACAAGTCATCTACCCTGTCCTTGATATTCTTTGTTACTTTTCCTTTTACTTTTATTCACGTGCTTAATAGATGTATTTACTTGGCTACCGTCCTTAAACTCAACGAAGAGTTGTCTCTTATGAATGTATAGGAAAAAGAATAAATTGATATTCCGAAGAAGCTTTGAATAAGGATTTTTCTTAGCTTATTACAATCCTTTTACAAGAATCTCGGGCATGTTAACAATGTATTAAATGGTGCCCAGAGGTGGAATCGAACCACCGACACAAGGATTTTCAGTCCTTTGCTCTACCAACTGAGCTATCTGGGCAATCGAGCGCACAATATTAGAAGAATCGTAAGTTAAGCGCAATCGATTAATCGATAGAAATTAGTATATTTACAGTATTATGAGTAGGGGATGAATTCAGAAACTTTAACAAACCGAGTAAGGGCAGGGTACGGTATTGGTGACTACGCCATTTGCCTTTATTGGAGCGGTATTGGTCTTTATCTTTTATATTTTTATACCGACGTAGTTGGCATTTCTCCAATTTTAGCTGGTTGGATTTATGCTCTGGGAATTGGTTGGGATGCGATCACCGATCCGTTCATGGGGTATTTAGCCGAAAGGACCAAAACAAAAATGGGCAGCTATCGTCCCTTTATTTATTATGGATCGATACCTTTAGCCTTATCGTTTGTTTTGCTTTTTTGGGTGCCTCCTTTTGAAGGTACTGTTTTGTTTTTATTCTTGATTTTAGTTAATTTAATTCACAGAAGTTGTTTCACCATTGTTAGTGTTCCTTACTCATCATTGACAGCCAGAATTACCAACGACAGCAAAGAGCGCACAAAACTAACGACTGCAAGAATGATAAGTGCTTCCTTTGGAACACTTTCAATGTCTGCTCTAGCGTTTCCGTTGATTGCATATTTTGGCGGAGCCGATGAGGCTTTTGGTTTTCTTTGGCTCGCAATAATCTCTGGTTTGATTGCTATTGCTCTATTATCTGTAACAGTTTATTCAGTTCGCGAGAAGGTCGATGAAATAGTTACCTCCAATCTTCCAAACTTTGTATCAATTACCAAAACCGTGGCAACCAATTATCCTTTTTGGATAGTTTTCGGCTGCATTCTCATCTTAGGTTCAACAGGAGTCATGTTTAACAAAAATTTAATTTATTTTGTTAAGTACGGACTAGAACTGCATGAATATCAGGGATTGATCCTAGGGGTAAGTTCTGGCGCCTCGTTTTTATCTTTACCTTTTTGGGCGTATTTGGCATTAAAAATTGGAAAAAGGGAGACCTGGTTAATTTCAATGACAATCGCTTTCATTGGTCTTTTATTATTTTTCTATTATCCAATTGCTTCTTTAAATGAGCTATTGACCCTTTTAGCACTAATCGGAGTTGGCAATGGAGCCGGAGGGGTTCTCTTTTGGTCAATGTTGCCTGATACAGTTGAGTACGGCGAGTGGAAAAGCGGCATCAGAACCGAATCTTCTCTTTATGGTTTTATGACATTTGCACAGAAATCCTCGATAGCTGTGGCAGCTTTAATCTTAGGATTTTTATTATCGGGCATAGGGTTTGAATCCAACCAAATTCAATCTAAAGAAACCTTATCTGGAATGAAGTTTATGATGAGCTGGATACCTATCTGCGGAATTATAATTAGTCTAGTATTGATGTACTTTTATCCAATAAGCACAAAGTTTCATGGCGAGCTTTTACAGAGAATAAAAGAGAGGAACGCATGATGTCTAAATCAAAAGTAAAGTGGGGAATCATTGCAGCCGGAAGCATAGCTAACGCCTTTGCTCATTCAATAAAATATTCAGAAAACTCTGAACTCAAAAGTGTTCTTGGAAGAAACGAGGAAAAGGTAAATGCTTTTGCGGAAAAACATCAAATACAACCGTTTACTGACCAAGAATCTTTTTTTGATTCTGAAATTGATGCTGTTTACGTAGCTACGCCACACGACACACACTTTCATTTCTCCATGGAGGCAATACACAGATCCTTACACGTTTTATGCGAAAAGCCGCTTACGGTTAATTCTACCGAAGCCATGGTTCTTATGAATGAGGCTAAAAAGCAAAAGGTCTTTTTAATGGAAGCATTCATGTATAGGACGCATCCTCAAACTCATGAGATTTTAAAATTAGTGAAAGAACACTTTCAAGATAATAAGGTTCTTATTTCCAGTTCATTTGGTTTCAATGCTCCGGTTCCAGAAGATCACAGATTAAGAAACCCTGACTTAGCGGGCGGCGCTATCTTGGATGTAGGTTGTTACCCTCTATCCATGGCCAGACTTATAGCCGGCACCATTGATGGCAAGCCTTTCCTTGACCCAATCAGCATGGAAGTATCCAGTGAATTAGATTCCACAGGTGTAGACGCAGACTCAACGGCAAAGATTACCTTTAATGACAAAATTCAGGCGGAAATTAAAACTGCCATTGTTAACGAATATGCAAATGACTTGATCATAGAATCAAGTGATTCAAAACTAGAAGTTTCTCAACCCTGGCATTGCGGTCAATTTCAGGACGGGAAATCTTCCATTAAATTAACCTTAAATAATAAGGAATCTGAAATTCCCATAGTTGACGACGTAGGTTTATTTACTCGAGAAATTAATGAAGCATCTGATTGCATTCTTCAAGGAAATTTAGAATCTGAAGCGATGTCTCACAAAGATACTTTTGGGAACATGCTGTGGTTAGAAAGATGGTACGTTGAAACTGGCGTTAAGTATCCCCAAAATACCCCGCAAAGTTCGCCAATATTTAGTTACGACTATTCAGCTGTTGAAAATATAAAGAAATCAGCCTTCGAAGAGATTTCTAAAGAAGGCTCTCGAATAGTATTTGGTTGTGATAATCAAACCTCTCAACTTCATGCTTCTACTATGTTTGATCATTTTTATAAAAACGGAGGCAATATTTTTGATACTGCCTATATCTATAATTTTGGAAAATCTGACAAATACCTTGGCGAGTGGATTAAAACTAACGACTTGTCTGAAGATGTAATGGTTCTTGGCAAGGGGGCGCATACTCCTGACTGTGAACCTAAGTTTATAAAGCCACAATTAGAAGAATCACTCGATAGACTCATGCTAGATCGCATGGATATATATTGTTTGCATAGAGATAATGCAGATATCCCTAGCGGTGAATTTATTGATGCTCTTAATGAAGTTCGTGATGAAGGACTCATATCTTATCTTGGCGCATCAAATTGGACCTTAGAAAGATTCAGTGAGGCTAATGAATTTGCGCAGAACAACGATAAGGTAGGGTTCAAAGTTTTGAGCAACAATTTTAGTTTAGCCAACATGAACGAACCGGTATGGCCAGGTTGTGTCCACTGTCATGAAGAATTCCTAGACTATTTAATTGAGAACGATATTTTTCTTTTTCCTTGGTCGAGTCAAGCTAGAGGTTTTTTCCTAGAAAAAGACCTTTTTCCAAAAGCTGAGCATTTTGCTAATCCCACTCTGGAAGAGGAAAAAAGAGTCTGGCACAGCAAAGCAAATCTTTTAAGAAGAGATAAATGTTTTGAACTTGCAAAAGAATTAGGTTGTCTCCCCATTGAATTAGCTCTTGCCTATGTATTGAACAAACATACAAACATATTTCCACTGGTTGGACCAAGGTCGATATACGAGTCGGAAAGCTGCATGCAGGCTTCAAAGATAAATTTGAGCGAAGATCAGCTTGTTTGGCTAATTTCCTAGGTTAATCGTTTCGCTAAGTTCTATTTTTTCTGAAGAAGACCCTATTTCAATCGAATAACTACCAGGTCTTATTTTCCAATCCTTGACTTTAACATCCCAACAAGAGAAGTTTCTAGCGTTAAGGTGAATTTCAATTTCTTGTTTTTTTTGTTTTTCAATCAATACTTTTTTGAATGACTGAAGACTTTTTATGGGTTCATCACTTGGGCTACTTTCATACGAGACATAACACTGAGCTACTTCTTGACCATCCATATCGCCGATATTTTCAATGTTGAATCTACAAACTACGTCTGCGTTACCACTTACTGATATTTCAAGATCTCTGTAGGAAAAATCGGTATAAGACAACCCATGCCCGAAAGGAAAGAGGGACTTGATGTTTTTTCTTTCATACCATCGATGTCCAACCAATAGCTTTTCTTCGTAGTCCATTTGCGAATTCTCACCTGGGTAACAGGAAAAAGCGGGAGTATCTTCAATTCTTTTTGGGAAGGTAGTAGGAAGCTTCCCAGAAGGATTAACGTCACCAAATAAAATATCCATTAGGGCATTTCCATATTCTTGGCCGCCAAACCAAGATTGAAGTATTGCTTTAGATTGACTTTCCCAAGGCATAGAAACCGGCGATCCTGAATTGATTACCACCACAGTGTTTTTATTTTCAGCCAAGACTGTGTCTACTAACTCATCTTGATTTGCTGGCAATCCTAAGTCAGCCCTATCATTTCCTTCCGTTTCCCAATCTGAATTAGTGCCAATAACTAGAATGACTGCATCAGCTGCTTGAGCGGCCTTTTTTGCTTCCTGCAAGAGATTTACTGCCTCTGGTGGCTTGCATCCGAACTGAATTGCAGGAAATCTACCTTCAAAAAAATACTCAACTTCAAAATGGTAAGTTTGATCTTTGTTGAGGTAAATGGATTGTCTTTTTGGAGCTGTCGCAAAAGAGAAGAAAGCCTCACCTGGAGAGGTTTCATTCCAATTATCAACAAGAACCTCTCCATCAATCTTTAATTTACTCAATCCTATACCAAAAATTTCAAATTCATGATCACCTGAAATATCCGGAGTGTAGTCACAAGAAAATCTTACGATGATATGAGGTCGTTCCTCTTTATTGATAATGTTTTTAGCAAAACCTTCAAACACCCAGTATCGATTTCCTTTCAAAACTTCTGTGGATATAAGATTAGATTCGTCAATTTCTTTATCGAAGTACTCAACTAAAAAACCGTCTTCAGAATTTGAGAAAAGCTTCTCATCTAATTTAGGTAAATATTTATTCGTATTTGCTCCTTTTGCATAAGTGATCGCAAATTTATCTTTGTACCTTTCCTTCAATGCATCAAATGGGTGAACCAGATAATGGGGTTTTAGACTTGCACTACCGCCACCGATAATTTGACTGTTTTTAGCATTAGGACCAATGATTGCAACCTTGGAGATTTGATTATGATTCAATGGCAGGAGATTATCGTTTTTGAGTAAAACCATACCTTCGCAGGCTACATCTCTGAGAAGTTTGTTATGAGCATCTCTAACGTTACTTTTTTCAGGTTTGTTTTGTGGAGAATCAAACCTTCCTGAGAATTTTCCTACTGATAGAATTCTATGTACTTTATCGTCTATTATTTTTTCATCCACTAGACCGTCATTTACAGCTTGAAGCAACTTTTCACCCCATGCATTTCCTGGCCCTGGCATCTCAAGATCCAAGCCACCGTTAGCATTTTCAACAGTTTCCAATGCCGCTCCCCAGTCACTTACTACATAACCGTCAAATTTCCATTCTTCTTTTAAGATGTCGATAAGAATTTCTTTATGGGAACTGCAAAAAATATTATTCAGTCGGTTGTATGCAGACATCACTGACTTAGCATCACCATCTTTGACACCCATTTCGAAAGGCAGAAGATATATTTCTCGAAGTGTTCTTTCGTCTACATTCGAACTTACAGAATGTCTCTCAAATTCGGTATCGTTTGCAATAAAGTGCTTTAAACAAGCGGAGACTTTTTGGGATTGAACGCCTATGACATAAGCAGTTGCAAGTTTTCCCACCAGCAAAGGATCTTCAGAATAATTTTCAAAATGCCTTCCGCCTAAAGGATGTCTATGAAGGTTAACGGTAGGACCGAGCAAGACATCAACATCCTTATCTCTGGCCTCTTCTCCTAAAGCGACACCTATTTTTTCTAGCAGTTCTTCATTCCAAGTTGATCCCATTAGAATAGGACAAGGAAAACACGCTGAAGTCTTACCTGAGGTTCCGTCTCCTCTGACTCCGTTTGGGCCATCTGACATTTTGATACTGGGTATGTCGAGCCTCTCAATTTTATTGGTGTACCAATTATTGAAACCTGAAAGCAAAAGAATTTTCTCTTTTAGGTTAAGTTCTTCAACCAAATCTTTCATGAGTTACTCAACTGGTTTGAAACCAACCGGTCTATCAACATCACCATTGTTGAGAAATTTATCAAGTTGATCATTTAAATAATCTCTCGCCTCTTTTTCTGCAAGATTCAATTGCTTTTCATTTATGAGCATTGTTTGGAGCTGTAACCATTCCATCCAAGCTTTTTTTGAAACGCTATTAAATATTTCTTCACCTCGAGGGCCAGGGTAGGGAGGCCTATCTAATGCGGGAAGCTCTTCTTGATATTTTTTACAGTAAACCTTTGTCATTTTGATTCAAAATTTTTTTAACGATGTCTAATACTGGCTTAGGTGCCCCCAATTTAGCAATTTTATTTTTTTCAATCCAAATAGTTTTTTCATCATCGGTTTCCATGTCATCAGGAATATTAATTATTCTAGGTGATATGTGGAAGTCTTTATGAGATAAAGAATGTTTAAAGCTAGGCAGTTTATTTATATTTTGCTTTGTATGAAACAATTCTCGCTTCGGAAACACCCATAGGTTTGGCCAAATACCTTCATCAGGATTTTTACAAAGCATGACTTTGTTATTTTTCTGATAAATAAACCAATAAAAACTTTCTTGAGTTTTGGTGATTGTATTCTTTTTAGTTTTGATGAAATCTTGTTTTTTAAAACTCAAGCAAGTTTTTTGAATGGGGCATAGATCACATTTTGGTTTTTCTTTCCCGCAAATGAGAGAGCCCAAATCCATCATGCCTTGTCCAAAACTTCGATAATTCGTTTTTGGAGAATTCTGATACAAAAAAGGCTTGATGGATTTTTTTAACTCGCGTGGATTGTTTTCTACATTAAGATATCTTGAAACCACTCTTTTGACATTCCCATCAAGGATAGTTCCTTTTTTATTAAAGGCTAATGCAAGGATTGCTCCAGCTGTTGACTCTCCAATCCCAGGAAGAGCAACTAAATCTTCATAATTATCAGGAAATACTTGATGATATTTATCTGAGATTATTTTTGCAGTTTGGTGAAGATTTCTCGCTCTTCGATAAAAGCCTAAACCAGCCCAATTTTTGAGAACTTCATCTAGGTTGGCTTTTGATAAAGTTAAAACATTTGGAAATGATTGCATAAAATTTTCATAGAATGGAATAACCGTGGAAACTTGAGTTTGTTGAAGCATGATCTCAGAAACCCAGACTTTATAAGGATCATTTGTCTGCCATGGCAAATTATTTCTACCGTGCAAGTTTTGCCACTCGATGATTCTTTCTGAAAATTTCATAATTAAGATATTCTACCTCCATTGATAATATATAATCTGCTTTCGTTTTATGAGATCTATAGACTTAGAAAGAAATACTAAAGAGACGCAAATAAAGCTTTCTCTTAATTTAGATGGTAGCGGTTCTGCAGATTTATCCGTGGAATTACCTTTTTTTGCTCATATGCTTGATCAACTCGTTAGACACGGTGACTTTGATTTACAGCTAAATGCTATAGGCGATCTTGAGATCGATGCACATCACACTGTTGAGGATATTGGAATAATTCTAGGCGAAGCCTTTAACTCTGCTCTAGGCGATAAAAAAGGCATCAAAAGGTTTGGCTCTGCTTACGCACCACTAGATGAATCTTTATCTAGAGTTGTTGTTGATTTCTCAGGAAGACCAGGATTGTTTTGGGATGTTGAATTTAAAAGAGAATTCATCAATGATTTTGATTTGCAATTGTTGGAAGAATTTTTTCATGGGTTTACAAACAAAGCCCTAGCAACCATTCACGTTGATAATCTAAAAGGGGCAAATGCTCATCACCAAGCAGAAACAATATTTAAAGCTTTCGCTTTAGCTTTAAAACAAGCGTGCTCCATGGACGATGCTAAAAAAGATAGGCTTCCATCCACCAAAGAACTTCTTTGAGTATGAAAGTTGGAATAATAGATTACGGAGCAAGTAATTTATACTCCATAGACAGAAGTCTTAGGTATCTGGGAGCAAATACCCTCATAATTGACGAGCCCAGTAAGCTCAAGGAAGTCGATAAACTAATTTTTCCTGGTCAAGGTTCTTTGGGTTCCGCAATGTCACATTTAAAGAAAATCGAGCTGTTTGAAGATTTAAGAATACACTTGAAAGAAAAACCTTTTTTGGGGATTTGTTTAGGACTCCAAGTTCTTTTTTCAAAAAGCGAGGAGGGAGATACTCAGGGGTATGGATTTTATAAAAATGAAATATCAATGTTTCCCCCTGACTTACCTATAAAGGTTCCTCACATGGGATGGAACAAGGTTTTTATAAAACAAGATCATGACTTATTTACAAACATTGAAAATGACACAAGATTTTATTTTGTGCATTCATATTTATTAAAAGATTTCGATGAGAAAAAATCTTTTTCTACCACTCATCATGGTATTGAGTTTATTTCATCTATCGGAGATGAAAATATTTTTGCAACTCAATTCCATCCTGAGAAGAGTGGAGAGGCGGGATTAAAATTTTTTGATAATTTTCTTAAATGGAACCCTTAATGAAAATTATTCCAGCTATTGATATCCAAGATGGGAAGTGTGTAAGGCTTACAAAAGGTGATCTAAATTCTACCATTAAGTATTTTGATGATCCTGTCCAAGCTGCCGAACATTGGTATTCATATGGCATAGATAGAATTCATATAGTTGATTTAGATGGGGCAAAAAAAGGCCAATCTTTAATTTTGAACATCATTGATAGTATTAAAAAGAAATTACCAAAAGTTTCCCTTCAAGTAGGTGGAGGTTTCAGAAATAAAGAAATAATTGAGCGTGCATTAAATTCTGGCATCGATCAAATTATTTTAGGTAGTCTTGCTGTCAAAGATTCTATTTTATTTCACGACATTGCTTCCTCTTATCCAGATAAAATTATTTTTGGACTCGATACAAAGAATGACCATGTTAAGTCAGAGGCTTGGACAGAAGATTCAGGAGTCTATTGGATAGATTTGGTTAAGAAGTTCAATGATTTACCTTTAAACTCTATTATTTTTACAGACATAGATAGAGATGGAATGCTCATTGGACCTAATTTGGAAAAAATAACTGAATTAACAAGCAATACCTCATTGCCAGTTATCGCATCTGGTGGTGTATCTTCTCTGGAAGATTTAATTCAATTAAAAAAAATTAAAGGCGTCTCAGGAGTTATTTCTGGCAAAGCATTATACGAAAATACCTTTTCTTTAGATGAGGCATTAAATTTAATTTCTTAATATGACAGTAGCTGTAAGAATCATCCCTTGTCTCGATATTAGAGCGGGACGAGTTGTTAAAGGGGTTAACTTTGAAAATATTATCGATGCAGGAGACCCTGTAGAAACTGCAGAAAGATACAACGCAGAAGGAGCTGATGAGTTATGTTTTTTAGATATAGATGCTTCTTATGAAAACCGATCAGCTACTCTTTCTACAGTTGAAGCTGTCGCTTCGCAGGTATTTATCCCTTTAACTGTTGGTGGTGGAGTTAGTAAATTACAGGATATAGAGAGATTACTTGAAAAAGGAGCAGATAAAGTATCGATAAACACCTCAGCTATCCTTGATCCGTCTTTAGTTGGGAATGCAGCAAAGAAATTTGGTTCTCAGTGCATTGTTGTTGCTGTGGATTCAAAAAGAGAAGGAGAAAAATCTTACGTTTACACTCACGGAGGAAAAAATAAAACTGCTTTTGAAACTTCAGCTTGGATAAAAATTGTTGAAGGTGAGGGGGCAGGAGAAATTCTTCTAACTTCCATGGATAGGGATGGCACCAAGATAGGCTTTGATAATGAACTTACTTCCTCAATTGCAAAAGATTTGAGTATCCCACTTATAACCTCAGGCGGCGCTGGATGTATAGATCATATGATAGAGGGAATAACTGATGGAAAAGCAGATGCGGTCCTCGCAGCTAGTATTTTTCACCAAAAGGAAATTACTATTGCAGAGGTAAAAGATGGCCTTGCTTCCAAAGGCATAGAAGTAAGACTATAAAATTTCTTTTGCAATAACTTTAAGATCTTCATCAAGCTTAAAAACAATAGGTTGTCCCGTAGCGATCTCAAGCTTAACTATTTCATCCTCAGATATTTTCTCTAAATACATTATTAAAGCTCTTAAAGAATTTCCATGAGCTGAAATTAAGATATTTTTCTGACTTCTTAATTCAGGATAAATAATATTTTTAAAGTATGGCAGTACTCTTTCTGCTGTATTTTTGAGACTTTCCCCTCCTGGTGGAGGAGTATCATAAGATCTTCTCCAAATATGAACCTGCTCATCGCCCCACTTTTTTCTAGCATCGTCCTTATTCAGACCAGATAAATCTCCATAGTCCCTTTCATTTAGGGCTTCATTTTCAAGTGTATCAATATCTTTTCCGAGCTCTTTCATGATGAGATTACCTGTCCTTTGAGCTCTTTTTAATTTTGAAGTGAAATGTAAGTCAAAATTAATCTTAGTTTGTTTTATTTTTTGACCAGCATTAATAGCCTCTTCAATTCCTTTTTCAGTCAAATCAGGATCTTTCCAACCAGTGAATAAGTTTTCTTTATTCCACTGACTTTGGCCATGTCTGATAAGAACTAAGGTGGAAATTTTTTTTGGTTGAGACATAGTTTCTTCTTTGCTTAAGGTTTAATATACGCTCCCATGGAATACTTCATTCAATTCGTAATTGAAAATTGGTACATCGAAATACCTCTTATTATATCTATAGCAGCTTTAATATTGTTTGAAAAATCAAAAAGAGCTTCGAAAATCGAACCGCAAGCAGCAACCATAATGATAAATAAACATAACGCTAGAGTTTTAGATGTCAGAAGTGCAATTGAATTCAGTAAAGGGACAATTCCTAATGCAGTAAACGTAAATAAAGACAACGCTTCTTGTATCAGCGCTCTTAAAGGAGATTTAGATAATCCAGTGATATTTGTTTGTAATCAAGGTACTGATTCTTCAAAAATTGCATCTGGTCTTAAGAAAGATTTAAAAGAAGTTTATGTGATTAACGGAGGCATTAATGCATGGAAAAGTGAGGGCTTTCCAATTGTGAGTTAGTTAAATATCCAGTTCTTGTATTTTTCTAGCTAAAGTATTTCTGCCCCAGCCAAGTAACTTAGCTGCTTCAGATTTATTTCCTCTAGTAGACTTCAAAGCTACATTAATCATAGTTCTCTCAAAAATTGGAGTAGCAACATTTAATAGATGATCTTCCCCTTTGGATAATTGTTTTTCTGCCCAACTTTCAAGAATCTCTTCCCAATTAACTTCATCTTTTTGGGTTTGAACAAACAATTGCTTATGTAGATCACTCTCTTTAAGATCCTGTCCAGGCGAAAGAACGAACATTAACTTTCCAATAGCATTAAAAAGATCTTGCATAGCTTCTGATCTATCTACCGTTTTTTCATTATCAGGTGAGATTTCTTCAATTTGTTTATTCGAGACAGTGACAGATTTTCTTTCACTTATCACTTTATCTATTTTTGATATTGCAGTGTGAATATCAAAAGGTTTTGCTAGGTAATCCCAGGCTCCATTATCAAAGGCTTCTACTGTGGTTTCTAAGTCTGAAAAAGCAGTCATCATTATGATGGGTATATTTGGATAATCATTTTTAAAAGTATCAAGAAGATCCATCCCATCTCTACCAGGCATGCGCATATCAGTAAGAACGATATTAGGCGAATCAATGTCTAATTGATTCACTACTTCATTTCCATCTTCAAAAGTGGAAACTTCAAAACCTGCTTCTGATAATCCTTTCTCTAGAACCCATCTTATGGATTCATCATCATCTGCAACCCATATTTTTTTATCTTGCCTCATGCTGATTCAAAATTTTCTTTTTTACGCACTTCGTTTCCATCTTCATCTTCAATCTTGAGCGGTAAATAGATAGAAAATTTTGTACCGGAAGAGGAGCTCTCACATTCTATTGCTCCGCCATGTTGACTGACTATTCCTTGAGCAATTGAGAGCCCAAGACCAGACTTAATTTCTTTACTGGAAACAAGAGGAAAAAATATTGAGTCAATTATTTCTTCTGGAATACCAGGACCATTATCAATAAAAGATATCTCACAAGTGGTTTTGTGAAATGTCCTGTTGATAAAAGTTCCGAAATGTATTCTGGTTTTAAGAGAAATTTTATTTTCTCTATCGGTAGTTTTCATGGCATCAACTGAATTATTTGCTAAGTTATAGAGGACTTGAGTTATGAGTGAAGAATCAATGTTCAATTCAGGTAAAGTAGGATCGTAATCTTTAGTGATTTGGATTTTATCTGTAGAAATACTTCCTAGATATTCTGGAATAGTTTCAAGGATTGCATGAATGTTCACTTCTGTTGGCTGGATCTCAAACTGTCTGTCTAAAATTTTCGTGACCAAATCACTCAATCTTTCAGTCTCTTTTAATATGATTCTTGTATAGTCCTTGAGCTCATCATTTTTTAATTTTGGTTCAAGAAGTTGTGTAGCACCTTTAATGCCACTAAGAGGATTTCTTATTTCATGAGCTAAACCCTTAGAAAAAGTAGCTGTTACAGTTGAAATAGTTTGTCTTTTCATTCTGTTTAATTCTTTTGTTTGATTAGCATCATAAAATTCATAAAGAAGATATTTTTTTGAATCTATCTCAAAAAAATTAATTTCATAGGTGCAAACTTTCTCAAGACCTCCTTTCAAATAAATTTTTCTTCTAGATTTCTCTAAAGAATCTTTTTCTGCAAGAAGTCTTTTAAGTTCAAACATGTTGCTAGGGTTTTCTGAAAATATATTTTCAATTCCTTTACCCTCACTGTTTTTTGAATCAAACAGTAAAAAAGCTTCTGCCTCGTTGCTTGCAAAAACAAAATTTAAGTTTTCGTCTACAACCAAAACTTTGGAAGAAATATTTTCCATAGTTTTTTTAAGAAGTTTTTTCATATTTTAAATATCAACTTGATACTTTGAAATTAATCTCAGACTAATACCTTTTGAGTTTTAATCTTTGATTAATTTCAAAGTTACTGTCACTTCCTCTGCAAAGTATTTACTTTGTTAGAGTACCAACAATATGAGCAAGTATTTTATAAGGATCAGCATTTGAAGCAGGTCTTCTATCTTCAAGATATCCATTCCAATCGTGCTCAACAGTGTAAACAGGTATACGAATACTTGCTCCTCTATCGCTTACACCAAAAGAAAATTTTTCAATGCTTTGTGTTTCGTGAAGACCAGTTAGTCTCATATCGTTATCAGAACCATAAGATGCAATTCCTTCTTCATGTACTTCACCAAGTTTTTCGCAATAAGATGTAAAAAGTTCTTCAGAGCCTTTTGTACGCATCTCTTCATTCGAAAAATTAGAGTGCATTCCAGATCCATTCCAGTCTCCTGTTTTTGGCTTAGGATGGATATTTACTCCAACGCCAAATTCCTCAGCGACCTTAAAAAGTAAGTATCGACTCATCCATAGATCATCAGCTGCTTTTATTCCTTTACCGAAACATTGATATTCCCATTGACCCAAAGCTACCTCTGCATTTGTTCCTGTTAGGGTGATACCTATATCTAAACAAGCTTGTAAATGTGCATCTGATATTTCTCTTCCGACCACATTTCCAGCCCCCACACCACAATAATATTCACCTTGCTCTCTGGGAGTTCCATCTTCCCACCCTAAAGGTTCACCAGTAGTAGGATCTGTGAAGAAAAACTCTTGCTCAAAACCGAACCACCATTCATCAGTAACAACTTCTTCAGCAGCAGCTCTGAAGTTAGAAGGGTGCACAGTGTGATCTGCAGCATGAACTTGAGTTAGCACAAAATCATGACCATTAGGATTTGAATAAGTTTGAACAGGAAGAAGAAGACAATCTGAGCTTCCACCTTCCGCTTGTTGTGTTGAAGAACCATCAAACGACCAATCTGGTGGCGTGTCTTCATCAGTAGCTTTTACTTTACTTCGCATGTTGGCTTCAGGTTGATAACCATCTAACCAAATGTATTCATATGTTTTATAATCTGACATTTTTAACTCCTTAAATGTTTAACTGAGCTAAATTAGCAGAATCAGTGATTATTAATAGTGCAATAATGTATTAAATTAATACATATTTTGCCCTAATTTAAAGCAAAAAGTCAAAAATTTGCTCTATTTTATCTTCAAAATTCTTGAATTGATGATTTCCATTCTTAGATGAATCAATTCTGCTTTCTTTAAATTTTTTTAAGGAAAGTCTTTGATCAAGAACTTCGTCACCCTCCTGCGCAAGAAGAAAATGATTCTTAGGAAATGTAAGTGTTGGAGTAGAATATTTTTTTAAATTCTTATAATCACCCATAGAAAAAGTATCTTTTTTTCCATTATTAAAGTTTTCATAACTGCCAACAATATTGACCATACCGGTTAAATGATCATCCACTACTGGATTGATATAAACTCCTTTCACATTGTATTTATTTGCAAAATAACAAGAATAAAATCCCCCCATTGAACTTCCAATAAAGCCGACAATTTCGTTTTCAGATATTAATATTTCAATGAGGTTAACAACTTTATCTGTTGATAAAGGCAAGTCTGGAATTAAAATTTTATCGCCAATACCTTTGTCGTTAAGATATTTTTTACAAAGCTGGGCTTTTGAAGAAGAACTAGAGCTATTGAAACCGTGCAGGTAAATTATCACTTTCAGCTAATCCTTCTTTTGAGCAAAACACTAGAAATTCATTAAGAAATTTATTCCATTGAGTTCTTTCATCTCTTTGAAATCCAAATTTCTGAACTGTAGGAATAATATCAATTAGGTTATTATGAAAACCCTGAAGGGAGATAACTTCTGCCATCTTTGCTTCCAAATAAACTCTTACCTTAAAGGTTGTTTTTTCTTCAACTGCATTGATATTGATATTCAATTCAATATCAAAAGTATAATTTGATAGTTTAGTTGTATTTATTGAGACCTTTTTATTCTGATCTTTAATAGGTATTTCAAAAACTTTCTTTTTATTTTTATCGAAATCTATTACTAGGGAATTTAAAAGAAAAAAGTTTCTTTCAAACAAGGAATGAAGATTTTTCAGCTTGAGATATTCCTTCATCAAATCAGTCTATAAAATAGATTTTAAAATTCAACTCAATCATAGGAATTCCATAACATATTTGCCACAAGAGTTCGATACGGTTTCCATTTGATAGAAATTTCTTCAAGTTCTATTTCTGAAGGACGATTAGAAAGTTTTTTCAACTTTTGTACGCTAATTTGTAGCCCAAGGTCTCCTACAGGCCAGATGTCTTCTCTTTTAAGAGATGCCAGCATGTAGCAATCTGCTGTCCACTTACCTATACCTTTGATTTTACATAGTTCTTTTCTGAGGTCTTCATCATTCATCTTATGTAAGGTTGAAAAATCTAATTTTCCATCAATGCATGCATTGGCAAGCCCGGTGCAATAATCAATTTTTTGTCTACTCAACCCTGTTTTTTGCAGATCTTTTTTTGAAACTTTTAAAAAGTTTTCTGCTTCAAAAGGCGAAACTATTTTTGCTAGTCTATCGAAGATGGCTTTTGCTGAAGCCACGGATAATTGCTGTTCACATATCAATCTCACTAATCCTTCAAATCCTTTTTCTCTTTTAAAGGGAACTATTTTAGGAATAGAACTTATTAATTCGTCAAGGTCCTTATCAGACTTTAAAAGGTAAGAAAGTTGCTCCTTTTGAGAAGTCATATGTTTTTAAAGGGTAAAAGGGTGCTAGCGTCTTGATGATAATCTTTAATATATTTGTCTTCCCTGAGTAGGAAATCATTTATAGCTAGGCTGAAATCATAGTTTTCAATCCAGTGAGAAGAAAATGTAAAAGTAGGCTCAAACCCTCTTTTAATCTTGTGTTCACCTTGCACACCAGGATCAAATCTCTTGATGTTTTTTTCAATACAAAAATCTATACCTTGGTAATAACAACACTCAAAATGCAGAGCATCAAAATCACTAGAAGCTCCCCAGTATCTTCCGTATAGGTTATTTTGATCATAAAAGAAAAAAGAGCCAGCAACCGCTTGACCATTTTTATATGCCAGGATGATTAATATGTTGTGAGCAATGGTTTGTGTTATCTCTTCAAAGAAATCTTTATTCAAATAACCAGAATGGCCGCTTCTCCTTAGATGAGTGTCTACATAGAAGGAATAGAAATCATCAACAACATCTAAAGATATTTGATTCCCTGAAAACCGCTTTATCTCAAGATCTTGTTCAGCAATTTTTCTTCTTTCTTTTTTTAAATTTTTTCTATTTCGTGAGGAGAAAAAATCTAAAAAGTGATCAAAACTTTCATAGTTATTATTGTTCCACATGAACTGAACATTCTTTCTAGTACTGAGCCCAAGAGATTCAAAAAGATCTTTTTCATCTTCTTCTGGAAAAAGAATGTGCCAAGAAGATATCTCGTTTTCCTTAGATACTTTCTGTATAGCTTTAAAAATTTGTTCAGCAGTATTTTTTTTATCATTCAATGTGGAATATAGAATTCTTGGACCAGTTGCAGGCGTGAATGGAATCGATGAGACAAACTTTGGGTAATAATATTTTTTATGTTGGTAGTATGCATTTGCCCAGCTGTAATCAAAGACAAATTCACCTTGTGAATTATTTTTTAAATAAAGAGGCATTGCTCCAATTAAAGATTCTTCATTCCACAAGGTAACATGGAATGGCTGCCACCCAGTTCTTTCCGAAACGCATCCGGATTCTTCTAAAGCATTTAAAAAATCAAAAGATAGAAAGGGATAACTTTCATGATTTAATGAATCCCAAGAATGTTTTTCTACATCTTTAATTTGTGAAAGAAACTTTATATGCATATTAGAAACCAAAAAGAATTCCAAAAAATAGAAAAACTCCAATCCAGTTATTACCTTTAAAAATTGAAAGGTAAATTTGTCTCAACCCTAGGTTGATTTGAAAGTTTTGGAAAAAAACAATTCCAAAACACAAGGATAAAAAGAAGAAAAAAGAGAGATCTAGATTAAACGAAAGACCTACAAAAAAGTAGATAAATAAATGGGCCAACCCTAAAAGAAAAACCCATTTCTCTTTTCTTCTACCAAAATATCTAGCTGAATTACCTATATTTAATTTTTCATCGTCAGCAGCATCTATCATCCCATAGACAGTATCGTAAGCAATAACCCAAAGAAAATTAGCTAAAAATATAACCCAAGTGATTAATGAAAGATTATCTTGTGAAGCGAATGCAATCGGTATTCCAAAAGAGAACGCCAATCCTAATATGGTTTGTGGAATTGCTAAAAATCTCTTTGCCAGAGGATAAAGAAGAATTAAAAGGGCTGCACCCAGTCCCATGTATATGCTTAATTCATTTAATTGGAAAAGAATCCATACGGAAGGAATGCTCAGAAAGCCAAATAAAATCAATGCTTCAATAGAAGATACTTTTCCGGACGCAATTGGTCTTTGGCTTGTTCGGAGTACTTTGGAATCAATGTCTTTATCGAAAAAATCGTTGATTACACATCCCATAGATCTAGCAAAAAAAGCACCCAGACAAAATAACCATATAGTCTTCATATCTACAGAAGCTTCTGATGCTAACAAAAGAGCACAAAGAGTGGGCCAAAGAAGCAAAAAAGTTCCAATGGGCTTATCCAACCTCATTAGATAAGCGTAATTTCTAACTCTTTCCATCATGGTGTTATATAATTCCTGCTCATCCAATCTAGCATAAAACTTTATTATTTATGGAAGAATACAAGAAATGGGAATGCATAGTTTGCGGCCTAATTTATGACGAGGCAGAAGGGTGGCCTGATGACGGAATACCACCTGGAACCAAATGGGAAGATGTTCCGGTTGATTGGGTCTGCCCGGATTGCGGTGTAGGCAAAGAAGATTTCGATATGGTACCTTTTGAAGGGGCTGGAAAAAGTTATTAATGTCCTATACAACAAAAATCTTAATATCCATGCTTTTGGGTATTGGATTAGGATCGTTAATAAATTTATTTTTACTTGAACTATCGCTAATCAATGTCGCATTAAATTTATTTGATGCTGTTGGTGAGATTTTTATTTCATCCCTTAAGTTGATGGTAGTTCCTCTTGTATTTTTTTCTTTAGTGTCAGGAGTGGCTCAAATTGAAAATTCAAAAGAACTAGGTTCAATTAGTTTTAAAGCTATTACCTTTTATCTAATAACAACCGCATTAGCTATCTCAACGGCATTATTTTTCGCTAATTTTTTTAATCCTGGAGATGGGGTAGGCCTAGAAACATCATCAACTTATTCAGCACCTGAAGCTCCATCTTTGAAGGAAGTCTTAATAAATATTATTCCCACCAATCCTATTCAAGCTATGGCAGATGGAGAAATGTTACAAATCATAGTCTTTTCGATACTAGTAGGATTTGCAATTAAAGGGATGGGGACCTATTCAGTAGGGGTTTCAAACTTTTTCAAATCAGGAAATGACTTAATGCTGCGCTTGGTAGAAATCATAATTATGTTTGCGCCTTTAGGAATTTTTTGTCTTTTGGCTTCCATATTTTCCGAAATAGGTTTTTTTATAATTTATGATTTAGCAGGTTATTTCTTTCTACTCTCGTTTGTATTGATATTTCATGCTTTGGTTATTTACGGATCAATACTTTCATTTTTTAAACTAAATCCATTCATTTTCTTTAGGAAACTTAGAGAGGTTTTGTTATTTGCATTCAGTACATCGTCTAGCAGCGCAACAATGCCGTTAACTTTAAAAACAGTTCAAGAAAAATTTGGTGTTGATAAGTCAGTTGCATCATTTTGTATTCCTCTTGGAGCAACTATAAACATGGATGGAACTGCAATTATGCAAGGCATTGCAACTGTTTTTATTGCTCAAGCTTATGGTGTTGATTTACAAATTACAGATTATTTAATGGTTATTTTGACAGCTACTCTAGCCTCAATTGGAACAGCTGGTGTTCCGGGTGTGGGTCTTATAATGCTGGCAATGGTTTTACAACAAGTTGGTCTTCCTGTGGAGGGAATCGCTTTGATCATAGGTGTGGATAGACTTTTAGATATGATCAGAACAGCAGTAAATGTATCTGGAGACTCAATGATTGCTTGTATTATTTCTTCAACTCAAGGCACCTTGAATAAATCAAAATTCTTTGATTGAGTTGTTTTTAAACTCATATAATAAAAGACAATTTTCTGATAAATTAGCGCGATCTTTAGGAGAACTTTATGGAATCTAATCTAATTTTACCGCCACTTTTTGGTATTTTTGGTTTGGCTGTTGCCTTTATTTTGTACTTATTGGTTATGAGGTACGACGGAGGTACAGACAAGGTTAAAAAAATTGGTGATCAAATTCACTTGGGTGCTATGGTTTTTATGAGACGTGAATACACTTATCTTGCAATGTTTGTAGCTGTTCTAATTGTTCTCTCTTATTTATTTTTAGGTCTAAATACCGCTTTAGCTGTTACAGCCGGGGCATTATCATCATCTCTTGCCGGATGGCTTGGAATGTTCTCTGCAACCAAAGCAAATGTCAGAACTGCTACTGCAGCATCTGAGTCTGGAGCGCAAGCAGCCCTTTCTGTGGCTTTTTATGGTGGATCAATTATGGGGCTATGTGTTGCTTCTCTTGGATTGGTAGGTTTAGGAGGTCTTTACTTCTATTTCGGAGGCGATCCTGATACTGCTAGAGCAATAGAAGGATTTGGAATGGGAGCGTCATGTGTTGCTCTATTCTCTCGTGTAGGAGGCGGAATTTATACAAAAAGTGCTGATGTTGGTGCTGATTTAGTTGGAAAAGTTGAAGCAGGAATACCAGAAGACGATCCAAGAAATCCTGGAGTTATCGCTGACAACGTTGGAGATAATGTTGGAGACGTTGCTGGTATGGGTTCTGATATTTTTGAATCATATTGCGGAGCCATGATTGCATCAATCGCAATTGCTGCCACAATTGATAATACTGGAATGATGGCGCTACCTTTAGCTTTAGCTTCCCTTGGGCTATTGGCATCTATACTTGGAATTGTAATTGTTAGAGTATTTTCCAAAGCAGACCCTGGAACAGCATTAAGAACGGGGACTATTGGATCAGCGATTCTTTTTATAATTGCAGCTTTCTTTTTAATTCAAATGATTTTGACTGAAAACGCCGTAAACACTTGGTTGGCAGTACTAGCTGGTGCAGTAGGTGGAGTCATTATTGGATTGATTACAGAATATTACACAGGATCAAAACCAGTAGAGAAAATTGCTAAATCTGGAGAAACAGGCCCAGCTACAGTCATGATTACGGGACTTTCAGTTGGCATGCAATCTGTAGTTCTACCTATTCTTGTCCTAGCTACAATAATTTTGGTTTCTACCTCGCTTGTTGGTCTTTATGGTGTAGGCATAGCCGCGGTTGGAATGCTTGCTACGGTTGGAATAACAATGGCTATTGATGCTTACGGTCCCGTCGCCGATAATGCCGGCGGTATTGCAGAAATGTCTGGTATGGGAAGTGAAACCAGAGAAATAACTGATTCTTTAGATGAATTAGGTAATTCCACAGCTGCAATAGGTAAAGGCTTTGCAATAGGAGCAGCTGCATTAGCAGCTCTGGCAATCATTGCTGCTTTTGTTGAGACAGTTGCTCACAATAGAGGTAGCTTTGAATTACTTCTCTCAGATCCCAGAGTTCTTGTAGGCATGTTCATAGGAATTTCCATTCCTTTTCTCATCTCCTCTATCACCATGACAGCTGTTGGAGATGCCGCTTTCGATATGATCAATGAAATAAGAAGACAATTCAGAGAAATTCCTGGCTTATTAGAAGGAAATGCAGAACCAGATACT
The DNA here is from genome assembly GCA_902529935.1 of uncultured SAR86 cluster bacterium. Taxonomy (GTDB): domain Bacteria; phylum Pseudomonadota; class Gammaproteobacteria; order Magnimaribacterales; family AG-339-G14; genus CACNYO01. The sequence goes on from CABZYK010000002.1 coordinate 77,263, forward strand.
GCTAAGTGTGTTGATATCGCAACTTCTGCTGCGTTAAAACGAATGCTTCTACCGGGAGTAATTGCTGTAAGTGCTCCAGCTGTCGTTGGTTTTGGTCTTGGTCCAGAATCTCTTGGAGGAATGTTAGGAGGAGGTTTGATAGGTTGTGTATCCATGGCTTTGATGATGGCTAATGCTGGTGGAGCTTGGGACAACGCAAAAAAATTCATTGAAAAAGGTAACCTAGGGGGAAAAGGTACAGATACTCACTCTGCAGCTGTAGTTGGTGACACGGTTGGAGATCCATTCAAAGATACTTCAGGACCTTCGATGAATATTCTAATCAATGTTATGGCAATTGTTAGCTTGGTGATTTCACCTCTGTTGTAGTTACTACTGGGCTTTTATATATACTTGATCCTGACCGATCCATCGATCAATAAGTTTCTCTAGTTTGGTAGATTCCAAATTAGAGATCTTTTCGGTGAGGGACTGACTTAATTTGAGAAGTTGAGCATCTCTGGATATATCTGATATTTTAAAATCAATTCCTCCTGATTGTTTCAGGCCTAATAATTCTCCCGCTCCTCTCAATTCCAAATCTATTTCAGATATATCAAATCCGTTTGAGTATTTTTTCATTGCTTCGAGTCGCTTTTGAGCATTCTCACTGACCGGATCTTGATAAAGTAAAGCACAATAAGAATCCATATCCGGACCTCTACCAACTCTTCCCCTCAATTGATGAAGTTGAGATAAACCTAATCTCTCTGCATTTTCTATTATCATCAGGCTTGCGTTAGGAACATCCATACCTACCTCAATTACGGTTGTGCATACCAAAATATCAATCAATCCATTTCTGAAGTTTATGATGTTTTTCTCTTTTTCTTCGTTGCTGAGTTTGCTGTGAACTAATTCTGATCGCAGCTCAGGAGCATTTTCTCTAATCCATTCGAGGCTAGTTTCTGCTGATTGAACATCAAATGAATCATTGTCTTCAATCATAGTACAAAGCCAATATACTTGATTGCCGTCTTTGCATACTTTTTGAAGCCTATTTACTATCTCCAGCCTCTTATCATTTGATAAAACTACTGTTTTAACTGGATTTCTCCCAGGAGGCAGCTCGTCAATGATAGATAAATCAAGGTCTGAGAAGATGGTCATTGCCAATGTTCTGGGAATTGGCGTTGCTGTCATGAATAACTGATGAGGCATCTCTTCAGATTGTGATTTTGATGCCAGATCAAATCTTTGCTTAACACCAAATCTTTGTTGTTCATCAACTACAATGAGAGCCAGACTCTTGAATTCAATATTTTTTTGAAAGACTGTATGAGTCCCAATAAGAATATCAATCTCACCATTTATTAGTTTTTTTTCTATCTTTTCTTTATCGCTTTTTTTTGTTTTTCCCAAGAGAAGCTCGATAGAAATATTTTTGTCTTTGAACCAATTAACAAAGTTTTCAAAATGCTGTTTAGCAAGGACTTCGGTGGGGCACATTAAAACAGACTGTTTTTTATTTTGAGAGCATATGTTCATTGCCGCAGCTGCCACTATAGTTTTTCCTGAGCCAACATCCCCTTGAATGAGTCTTCTCATTGGCTTTTTCTCTTGAAAATTCATCATGATTTCTTGCACAACCTTTTGTTGAGCTTTTGTTGGATAGAAAGGAATATTTAAATCAAAAGTCTCCAGATCTAATTTTAGACTTGAAAGATCAAAAGATTTCATTTTATTTATCCTTTCAGAAGAAATATTTATAGCTATTTGATTGGCGGCAAATTCTTCTACTATCAATCTCTTTTGCGCAGGATGCTTAAAAGTCCTGAGCTGACTAAGATCATCATCAATTGAAGGCATATGTATCTTAGAAATAGCTTCTCTACCTTTAGGAAAATCAATCTTTTTGCTTTCAAAGAAATCATCTGCATCTTTCATGCAGATATCATCTAAATTTAGTCCACTTAATGCTTGTCTTATTATTGTTTTTAGTCTGAATTGAGTCAGACCAGAGATAGTTGGATACACTGGAGTATAGGTATTATCTAAATTAGGCCTCTCAGATAGTAAAAATACCTTATAGCTAGGATGAAACATTTCTATTTTAGATCCGCTAATTTTTACATTTCCGTAAGCTCGAACTATTTTGCCTTTTTCAAAAGCTTTTGCCTGAGTTTGTGAAAAATAAAACATTCTTATGTTAAGAAAACCAGTTCCGTCAGTTATCTTTGCTAAAAAAGATCTTCTTCCAGGAAAAAAAATTTTACTTTCTACAATCTCGCCCTCGACATGAGCATTTTGATTCTGGTCTAAATCTTTTATTTCATTTAATTGTGTTTTATTTTCATACCTTATTGGCAAATGAAAAATCAGATCCTCTATTGTAAAAATATTTAGGGAGTTTAATTGCGTTTCAATTTTTGGACCAATGCCTTTAATTTTTCTTAGGTCATCCGTTAGCGATAAAGACACTATTCTTTATAAGCTATAGATTCAATTTCAATTGAGGAGTTTTTTGGCAAAGCAGAAACTTCATATGCGGCTCTTGCAGGGTAGGGCTTTTCCAGAACCTTTTCCATAATTTCATTTACTTTTTGAAAATTAGATAAATCTGTAAGCAAAACATTGAATTTAATAACATCATTAATAGAGCAACCAGCTTCTTTACAGATTGCAGAAATATTTGTGAAAACTTGAATTGTTTCTTCTTCAAAACCCTCAACCAGTTCCATCGTGGCTGGATCTAAACCAATTTGTCCCGATATAAAAAGAAACTTATCAACTATTACTGCCTGAGAATAGGTTCCTATTGCTTTAGGGGCATCATCAGTATGTATTACTTTTTTCATCCTCTTATCTTATTCTCAACTTTCTATCTTCGGATGAATGGACTCTGTTAACTGAGATTACATTTTTTGTTTTCTTTAAAGCTTTCATAATATTTGCTAAATCATCCCTTCCAGACACTTCGATAATTAAGAAAAGTTGAACTTGATTACCAACCGGGGTTTCACCTCTTATTCCTTCAATGTTTTTATTCATTTCAGAAATAGCAGAAGAAATTTCTGCCAAGATACCTGGCCTGTCTTGAGTTGTTACAACAAGTTCTGCAGAAAAGTTTCCATCAATATTATCTTCCCACTGCACGGGTGCGCACAGAGCAGGATCATCTTTAATAGGCAAAATGTTTTTACATCTTTCTTGATGAATAACCATTCCTCTTCCTGCAGTGAAATGTGCTACAACTGGATCTCCCGGTATTGGTTTGCAACAAGGCCCATAGTTAACTAGCAGTCCTTCTGAGCCAGAAATTTGTAAATTACTTGACTCAATTAAACTAGGTGAATCAAAATCAATTGCCTGCATAATTTGATTAGCTACAAAATTACTTGGTCTTATTCCTAAGCCTATTTGCTGTAAAAGGTCATTTAGGGAATTAACTTTCAAAGAATCTAGAAGTTTAGACATCCTTGATTTTGGAATACTCCTTAATTTCAGGTTATGTTGCGCAAGGGAATTTTCTAAAAGTTTCTTGCCAAATTTTCTTGCCTCTGAAGATCTTAAATTTTTTAATTGATGCCTGATGGCACTTCTTGCTCTTGATGTAACTACCATTTCAAGCCACGATGGCTGTGCTTGGGGTATATCATCAGTAATAATCTCAACGGTTTGTCCACTTTCAAGAGGAACACTTAAAGGTGCAAGATTTTTATTTATTCTGCATCCTCTGCAATGAAGACCGATGTCAGAATGAACCATGAAAGCAAAATCAATAGGAGTCGATCCTTTTGGTAATTCGATAATTCTTCCCTTAGGAGTGAAGACATAAATTTCGTTAGGAACTAATCCAGTTTTTATAATTTCAACAAAGTCTCTGGAGTTCTCTGTATTTTTTTGGATTTCTACTAAATTGTTTACCCATCTTCTTGCTCTTGCTTGAACGGGACTATCTTTTTCTTCTCCAGACTTATATAACCAATGTGCAGCAATTCCAAATTCTGCCAGTTCATCCATTTCGTTAGTTCGTATCTGTATTTCAACAGGTAAGCCATCAAAAGTTATGACTCCAGTATGCAAGGACTGATATGAATTTGATTTAGGAATAGCAATATAGTCTTTAAATCTTCCCTCAATTGGACTAAAAGCATTATGCAAAACTCCAAGTGCTTTATAACAATCCATTGCAGACTCAACTGTTATTTTAAAGGCATATACATCCAAAACCTCAGAAAGAGGTTTTCCTTGTTTCCGCATTTTTTTGAATATTCCATAAAGATGTTTCTGTCTTCCTACGACATCTCCAATCAAATCATTTTCTTTCAATTTTTCCTTTATAGATTTTTCAATTTTGGATAAGATTTTTTTCCTTCCTTTAGTTGCTGTATCTATAGCTTTTCTGAGAATGGTAGCCCTGTGAGGATTCAGAACTTCAAATGCTCTATCTTCCAATTCTCTATATATTTGATGCATACCGATTCTATGAGCGATGGGTGCATAAATTTCAATTGTTTCTTTAGAAATCCTTTTTTGTTTAGCTATGGCAAGATGATTCAACGTTCGCATGTTATGAAGTCTATCTGCCAGTTTGACAACAATTACTCTGATATCTTGCGACATTGCCAGAACCATTTTCTGAAAATACTCAGCTTGTTCATCTTCCTTACCACTAATTTTTATTTTGTCGAGTTTGCTTACTCCATCAACAAGATTAGCTACGTCTTTATTAAATTCCTTTGATAAAAAAGACTTTGGTATACCCGAATCTTCGATAACATCGTGAAGCATTGCAGCAGAGAGACTATCTCCATCCATTTTGAATTTTGCCAATATCTCTGCAACAGCTACAGGATGTGTTACATAAGGATCCCCGCTGACACGATATTGACCAGAATGAGCATTGGCTGCAAAAAAGAAGGCTTTCTTAACTTGCTCCAATTGATCTGAGTCCATATAAGTCTTCAGACTTTTTGTTAAATCTTTTATAGAAGATACTTCAGCAGCCATAGCACTGAAATTCTAACAAAATTGGAGAAAAATGGAGATTAAGTCTCGGAATCTGATGTGAGTTGTTCAGAGAGCTCTTCTTCAAAAATATCGAAATTAAACTCTTGAATGTTGTCTTGAGTAACTGTTCCAGCAGCGATTTCTCTGAGAGCAACAACAGTTGCTTTATCATCGCCGCTATCGATGGTCGGTTCTCTGCCATCAAGAGCTATTTGTCTGGCTCTTTTAGCAGCAAGCTTAACCATTTCAAAACGATTTGGAATTCTCTTTAAGCAATCTTCTACTGTAATTCTAGCCATACTAACCTCGGAGTGAAGAGGATTCTACTTAATTTATAGTTCTTATTCCAGCAATTTCTTTACATGAGTAGATGTCATCCTCTTCACAAAGTCCTTTGGATCACATCGGTCAAGAATTACAGATTTAAGATCTTGAAGAGCCGTCTCAAATTTGTCATTAAGAATAAGAAAATCGTAAATTTCGGAATTAGATATTTCATTTTTTGCTTCATTAATTCTTTTTGCAATAACTTCACTCTCATCAAGATTTCTATCAATGAGCCTCTTTTTTAAATCATCTATAGATGGCGGTAATAAAAAGATTAAATAACAGGGTATTTTGCTTTTAACCTGCTTCGCACCTTGCCAATCCAATTCAAGAATAACCGTCTTGCCTTGACTGACTAGTGCGTTAACTGTTTCCTGAGAAGTTCCATAATAATTATCAAATACAGTTGCATACTCTAAAAAATCATTTTTTTTTATTTTATCTTCAAAATTTTTTTTATCAGTAAATAAGTAGTCAACTCCATCTTTTTCGTTCAACCTCTTTTCTCTTGTCGTGTGGGAAATGCTTAAAACCGTATTTTCTGATCTTGGATCTTCTAGGAGCTTTTTTATAAGACTTGTTTTTCCTCCTCCAGAGGGGCTCGAAATAACAAAGATGTTTATATTTTGTTTATCCATTATCATATTAAATTATGCACCCATTTATAAAAAAGGCTATCGAATTAGAAGCTCTTAAATTCGGTGATTTCACTTTAAAGTCGGGACTTAAAAGTAAATATTTTTTTAATATTGCGAGTTTTTTTAATGGTCAAGACATGCACTTTTTGGCTAACCAATATTTAAAAGTTATCCAAAAGGCGAATTTGAAATTTGATGCTATGTATGGACCGGCATATAAAGGCATACCTCTGGCAACAGCTATAAGTCAGCTTTTCTATGTTGAGGAGCAGAAAAAAATTGAACTTATATTTGATAGGAAAGAAATTAAAGATTATGGTGAGGGCGGCAAGCTGATAGGAGATATTTCTGGAAAGAAAATATTAATAATAGATGATGTTTTGACTGCCGGCACAGCAATTAAAGAGACTGTTGAAATAATTCAACAAAATAATGCCAAAACCGTTGCAGCAATAGTGGCGCTCGATAGAATGGAGAAGGATACAAATTCTCTTACGTTTAAAGAAAACCTTGAAAAAAGCTTATCAATTCCAATATTAAGTATTGCAACTTTTGAAGATTTAAAAAAATAAAGATGTTCTCAGGAATAGTACAAACAAAAAGTGAAGGGCACGAATCCAGCAAAACGGACTCTGGCATAAAGTTAAAAATAACCTCTAATGAATCTTTCTATCTAAACATTAAAAAAGGAGACAGTGTTTCGGTAGACGGTGTATGTTTGACTGTTACAGAATTTGGAAAAAATTATGCATTCTTTGATGTTATTCCTGAAACTTTACGATGCACTAACCTTAATGAAATTAATGAAAATAGAATTTTCAATCTTGAACGTTCCTTAAAGTTCGGTGATGAAGTTGGGGGGCATCTAGTTTCTGGGCATGTGCACGAAACCGGCATAGTAGAGGAGGTTACTATAGGAGATGAATACATACTTAAGATATCTTTTTCAAACAACTTAAGTAAATATCTATTTAAAAAAGGATACGTTGCTATCAATGGTGCCAGCCTGACTATCAAAGACAAAGAAGAGAACTATTTAACTGTTGCTTTGATACCTGAAACTTTACAGGCAACAAATCTAAATAATCTGATTAAAGGCGATAAAGTTAATTTAGAGGCCGATCAACAAATTGTTGCAACTGTTGATTCCGCAAGTAACTAAAAATTAGGACAGTAATCCTTTAACAATTTTGCTGATTGAAGCAGGATCAGCTTGCCCGGAGGTTTTATCCTTAAGGACTTTCATAACATTACCCATGTCCTTCATTGAATTAGCAGATAAATCATTGATAGTTTCTTTGGCTAGTTTTAAAAGTTCTTCTTCGTTAATCTGCTCAGGAAGAAAATCTTGAATAATCTCTATTTCTTTTTGTTCTTTTTCGGCAAGTTCATTTCGTCCAGCATCATTATATTGTTTGATTGAATCATTACGTTGCTTAATCATCTTTTGTAGAAGACTAAGCTCATCATTATTGTTTAAATCTGAACCTTGAGATATTTCTTCTTTTTGAAACTCAGCCAAGATTAGTCTCAGGACCATAGTTATCTCTTTATTGCCCTCTTTAAGAGACCTAACGCTAGCCTCCTTTATTAAAGGTTTAAGTAAATCTGACATGGAATTAAACGCCGACTCTATTTCTAGGTAACATACCGGCTCTGCTTCTTTTGGCTTGACGTTTTACAGCAGCAGCAGCTTTTCTTTTTCTCACAGAAGTTGGTTTTTCATAAAATTCTCTTTTTCTGACTTCAGAGACGACACCTGCACGATCGCAAGATCTTTTGAATCTTCTTAAACCCGAATCAAATGATTCATTTTCTTTTAACTTAATTATTGGCATATAAATCCTTAGGTGGGCAATTCTATAGATAAAATGCTTATTTGCAAAATTAAATATATTTCCTGATAAGCTTTACCTATGGCAATTTTAGGAATTGAAACCTCATGCGATGAAACGGCTATAGCAGTCATTGATAGCCCAAATAAGAAAGTTCTTTGCGAGGCATTGTTCAGTCAAGTAGATCTGCATAATCTATACGGTGGAGTTGTTCCTGAATTAGCTGCTAGGGACCATATTTCAAGGTTAGTTCCACTTATTAAGAATGAGTTTGAAAAAAACGACTTATCTTTTGAGATCCTTGATGCGATTGCAGTATCTAAAGGACCGGGGTTAAGAGGACCTCTGTTGGTTGGAAATACCATTGCAAATTCCATCGCTTATGCACTGAAAATTCCAGTTATAAACGTCCATCATATGGAAGCGCATCTTTTGATGCCTTTACTTGATGCCAACCCACCAAGTCTGCCATTTGTTTCTCTTCTAGTTTCTGGAGGCCATACATTAATTGTTAAGGTGGATGAAGGTGGAAGATATACAATCATGGGTGAGACTAAAGATGATGCCTTGGGAGAAGCCTTTGATAAAACGGCAAAATTACTTAATTTGGGCTACCCTGGTGGACCTGAAATTGAAAAGCTAGCTAAGCTTTCTCAAATTGATAGATTCAGATTTCCTCGACCCATGATTAACTCTGATTGTCTAAATTTAAGCTTCAGCGGACTAAAAACTGCAGTTTTATATGCTGTCCAAAAATTAGATGCTCTTTCGGATGAAGATAAAATTGATATATCAAACAGTTTTCAAAATGCAGCGGTAGACTGCATCGTAAGCAAAGTTTTAAAAGCCTCTGTACAAGAAAATATTTCTGATTTGGTAGTTTCTGGAGGTGTGGCAGCTAATGAATTTTTAAGGTGTTCATTAACAGATGCAATGCCATCAAATGTGAAGTTACATTTTCCTGATTTGAAGCACTGCACCGATAACGGTTTAATGGTCGCTCATGCCGGCCTTATGAAGATAGAAAATTCTGAAAAAAACTATAACATCGAAGCAAGAGCAAGATGGTCTTTAGAAGAGAATAACGATGCAAGATAAAGTATTCATAGAAGACTTGGAAGTTGAAACAATCATTGGAATTTTTGGCTGGGAAAGAAAGGTCAAACAGATAGTTAAAATATCTCTAGAAATGGATTTTAATATCAGTGATGCTGCGAAAACAGATAATATTGATCAAGCTCTCGACTACAAATCTATAGGAAAAGACATCTCGAGCTTCGTTGGAAAATCAAGCTTTCAGTTGGTAGAAACCATGGCTGATAAAATTGCAAAAAGAGTTCTTAAAAATAAATCTATAGAAAAGGTTGAGGTTAAAGTGGAAAAACCCGGAGCGTTGCGAGGATCAAAGTCAGTCGGCATAAAAATAGTTAGAAAAAATTAATGTCTCTAGTGTTCTTCAGTCTTGGCAGCAATATCGAGCCATCAAAAAATTTATCTGATGCAAGAATTGAACTAAGTAAGTATTTTTCCTTAAAAAAATTCTCTAGTACTTATCAGTCTCCATCAGCAGGATTTGATGGAGCAGATTTTTTAAACGAAGTTCTTTGTTTTGAGACTGATCTAGAGGTAAGCGAAGTTCTAAAAATAACCAAAAATATAGAAAAGAACATGGGTAGAGAAAAAACATCAAAGAAATACTCTGATCGAAATATAGATATTGATCTGATCCTCTATGATTCTTTTGTGGGAGAGGTCGAATCTACAAAATTACCTCACTCAGATATTGAGAATTACAATTTCGTTCTAATTCCGTTGAAAGAGATTGCCGGTGAAATGATTCATCCTTCTTTAGGAATTTCTATGAAGGATTTGGCTGAACAAAAAAAATTTACCAATAACTTATTGAAGCTTGATTAAATTTCTTCTCCTAGAGATCTAGCTTTTTCATAGATCTCAGCCTCATCATTTTTAAGATATTTACAAGCAACAGCAAGTAACACAAAAGGCAAAACAAGAACCACAAGCGTTAAGGTCATAGCATTTTTCAGTGCCGGACCAGGAAGGAGCCCTGAATTAATATAAATATCACTGACCATTCCAGTTAAATAAGGTCCAAGAGCTAATCCAATCATGCTCAACATTAATATAAAAAATGCACTTGCAACTGCTCTCAACCTAGGAAGAACTAATTCTGTAACAGTTGAAGCTGCACAACCTAACCATGCAGTAGAGGCAATGTGATAAACGAATTTCCAAGTAAATGAAGCAACTAAATTTTCCGAGTGAATAAAACCTATAGCAGTAACACCAGTTAATACAGTCGAAGCCATTATTAAATAAAGCTTGCCATTAACATAGGTCTCCCTGAGTTTATCGCCAAGGATGCCTCCACAAATAACTCCAATCATTGAACCGAATACAGTAATCAAGCCGTAAATAATTCCAACTTCAGTAGCAGTCATTGAAAAATTTCTTATGTAAAAAGATGGTCCAAAAGCACCCAAGGCATAGGTTACAAACGTTATGAAAGGAAAAGAGAGAAGACCCAGCAAGAGAGCTTTGCTTTTGAATATCAACAAAAATGCAACCGGATCTCTATTTTTTAAGCCGTGTATCCAATTACAAATTACGTAAACTCCGATTCCGAAAGCAGTCCATTGAAGAAAGTCTCCAGTTAGAACGTAAAGATAATAAGAAGCGAGAAAAATTAAAACAGTAAAGATAATATTTATAGAAAGCTCTTTTTTGAAGTTATCTGATCCTATTAAGCCAAAAGGAGTTAGGCCGACTAACTCTTTGAAAGTTTCCTTTAAAGGATTTTTTGATTCTGAGCTAATTAAACCTTCACTCAATCCTCTTGGTGGTTCTTTAATTTGCCAAGTCAAGAGAGCTAAAAGCATACCCGGTATGCCAACTGCCATAAAAGCTACTTGCCATCCTTTTAAACCAAATGGAGCTTCTGAAATAATTGGGTATGCATTATTCCAGTTATCAACGATCAGACCTCCTATGAAAATACCTATACCGGAACCTATGTAAAGTCCGCTAGCGTATATAGAGATCACGGTTGCTCTGACCTTAGGAGAGAAATAGTCAGCTAAAAGAGAATAAGCTGATGGACTTGCACTGGATTCTCCTATTCCGACACCAAATCTATATACAGATAAAGCCAAAAAAGATTTGGCAGTTCCGGATAAAAAAGTCATGAAACTCCAAAAAGCTAAGCCGATACTAATTAAGTTTTTACGATTCCATGTATCAGCCAGTTTTCCCATGGGAATTCCAACAACTGAATAAAAAACAGCAAAAGCTGTTCCGTATAAGAAACCTATATCGCTATCCGATATACCCAGGTCAGCTTTAATATCCTCAGCAAGAATAGTAAGTATTTGCCTATCAATAAAATTGAAAACATAGACAAGCACAAGCAATGCGAGAGCAAACTTCGCGCTCCTTCCACCGACTTCTGGAATTCCTTTATTCAATTATTTAGCCAATGCAACAGCTGATCCAGTTATGACAGTGACATCATCTTGATTAGTTGTTTCAATATTCAAATCTACGAGAGTCTCTCCATTTTCTTCTCTGATTGACATTACAGTAGCTTTGCTTGTGAGGGTATCTCCAGGCCAGACCTGATTAGTGAATCTAACTCCGAATTTTTTTAATGAAGCATCCCCAACATAATTGGTAAGCATTTTTCCAGTTAAGCCCATTGAAAGCATTCCGTGCGCAAAAACAGATGGATAACCAACTACTTTAGTAGTAAATATTTCATCGCTATGCAGAGGATTGTAATCACCAGAAGCACCAGCGTATTGAACTATTTGAGTTCTTTTAAGGTCTTCAACAACCACCTCTGAGTGGGTATCTCCAACATTAATTTTTGATTTATCTAACATTTGATTCTCCTAATTTTCTACCGGTTTTTCTGTTTGAACGCCGACTCCAATAGCCGTTACAACTAGTTCTCCATTTTGATCTCTGAATTCTGTAACTGATTCACTAAACTTCAGTTTACCGGCCCTTTTACTATCTTTTTCCCAAGTTTTACCTGGTTTTGTTTCTGGCGTGAGAATATCTCCAGGTCTTACAGGTCTATGATATTCAAAATGTTGTTCAGCGTGGAGCCCCATTGCTGCACCGCCGCCATCACCGCCTGAAGAAGATCCTTCTTTTTTGGCGCCAGTTGGTTCTTTTCCTGAACCAAACCAACCCTTACCATCTATCTTTGGTCTTAAAAAGTAATCAGGATCAAACTGTGCGCTTGCTTGTGTAAAAGTTGGGGGAGCGATTATTGAACCTACATCTGAATCATTTGCATGATCTTCGTCATAGTAAATTGGATTAGGGTCTCCTATTGATCTCGCAAACATCATGATGTGACTTTTCTCAATGGGCATATCTTTTTTCGACATAATTTTCTCCTTTTAACTAAGTTCTATCTTTTACAAGATCCCAAGCAGATTCTGCAAGTAATCTTGCCCTCATTCCTGTCTCTTCAGCATTCACTCCAGCAGCAGTACCGTCTCTTACTCTCCCCATAATGCCTTGAAATATTCCGGCTAATTTGAATAAATTAAAAGACATATAAAGATCCCATTCTGAGTCAATGTAATAATCAACCTTATCGGCATAGAGCTTTAGGTATTCCTTTTCAGTTGGAATTCCTAACTTTTTGCATTGAGCTGTATCCGAGAGGATAGGGTTCAGTTTATATTGCAAACAATGATAACTGAAATCTGCCATTGGATCTCCGAGAGTTGAAAGTTCCCAATCCAATATTGAAGCCACCTGATCAGATTCATTATCAATAATGACATTTGTGAGACTAAAATCACCATGCACTAGACACAGAGGTTTTTCGGTAGGTAAATTCTCAGGCAACCATTCCATTAAATTATTCATTGCTTCAATAGTTTCAGTCTCAGATGCAACATATTGCTTAGACCATCTCGAAACTTGTCTGGCCACATAATTTCCAGGCCTTCCATAATCTTCAAGGCCAATATCGCTAGGTTTTACATTATGTAATTTATAGATGGTTTCACTTAAAGATTTATAGATATCACTTCTTTGTTTGTTATCTTTAGCTTCAGGAATGTGAGGCTCCCAAAACACAGTTCCTTCTACAAAACTCATTAAGAAAAATTCTGTTCCTATTACGCTTTCATCCTCGCAGTGAAGATATGCAATAGGCACTGGCACGTCTGTCATATTTAGAGCTTTAATAACTTTGTACTCTCTATCGACAGCATGAGCTGTTTTCAAAAGTAGACCGGGGGGCTTTCTTCGTAGAACGTATGAATCAGTCGAGGTTTTTATAAGGTATGTAGGATTTGATTGACCACCTTTGAATTCTTCTACAGTAATTGGTCCACTGAAATTTTCCAAATGTTCGTCCAAATAATCATTCAATTTTTTGGTATCAAACCCATGTTTTTCTGAAACTGGCATGGTGCCAGCAAAAAGCTCACTAGTATTTTGATCAGTCAATTAATTCTCCCTACTGATGTATTTTTTAATTTAAAGATCTTCCGCCGTCAACCCTAATAATTTGACCGGTTATATATTTATTTTCTACTAAATGAAATACTGCAGAAGATATATCCTCTGCGCTTCCAATTCTTCCTAAAGGAATGTTCATGAGAATTTTCTCATCTGGATCAGGATTTTGTTCTGGCCAAAGGATAGCTCCTGGGGCAACTCCGTTTACCCTGATCTCTGGTGCAAGTTTCCTAGCTAATGATTTTGTTATGGTTTCTAATCCCCCTTTAGCAATTGAATAAATTGGAAACTTTTCCATTCCTCTAATTACCATTGCATCAGTGATATTCACTATCGACCCATAATTTTTTTTCAATTCATCTTTAAAATTTGAGACTAAGTAATAAGGGGCTTTAACATTAGAGTTAATTAAGTCGTTCCAATTAGACCCTTCATTAATTTCTAGGTCATCGCTATAAAAAGTAGAAGCATTATTTACAAGTACATCTAATCGACCAAAGATATCTTTAACTTCGTTACAGAAGCTATTTATTCCGTCAATATCGTTAAGGTCATATTGAATTATTTCACAACTGTTTTCTCTCTTTGTATTAAGTTGATCTTTAAGATTTTCTGCTTCTTTTTCAGAATTATTAAAATGACAAATAATATTGAAATCATTTTTATGAAAATATTCACATATGGATTTACCAATTCTTTTTGATCCTCCTGAAACAAAAATAGTTTTTTTCATAAATTGGTTCTCGTTTTTCTAATTATGTTAAGTCTCAACTCTGAAAGTTTAGATTTTTTATCTTCATCTTTCATGTCTTTTAATGAGTGATTTATTTCAATCTTTGATTCCTCAAGCTTATCTGCAATATCTAACATTAATGAAGGCTCTAAAGATAAACTTGAGCCTCTTACTTTTAGTAAATCACCGCATAGCTCCATTGCTTTTCTTGCAGAAGATGACTCTCTAAAAAAAGACATTTTGTGAAGGCTATCTAGAATTTCTAAATCAGAATTCTCCTGAGTAAATAATCCAATACACTCTTGAATCTTGTCAGACAACTTTGAAAACTTTTTTGGAATTTTTAGAAGTTCATTGGTTTTCTTTTGATCTATTGAAAGAGAATTAACAGCAGCCCATCTTTCAACATCTACAACATACTTCTTTTTTAAATGTTTTATTAGATCAATAACCTCTTTTATGTCACGTAAATTGAAAAAATAATGCAAGCAATCCGCCTTATTTAAAACGCTGAAGTATTCTTCTGGATGTTCAGAAATCAACGCTTTTTGAGTTTCTATCCAAACTCTTTCAGCAGATAAAGATAAAAATTCATCCTTGCTGAAATTTGTTTGCATCAAGCTTATTGTTTCGTCTGATACTTTGAATCCAAAAGATTTCAGAGTTGCGGCAAATCTTGCACACCTAAACACTCGAAGGGGGTCTTCTGTAAAAAATTCTGAGACATGTTTAATCAATTTATTATTTATGTCTGCTACGCCAGCGAATGGATCAATAAGCTCACCGTTGTCTTTTTTAGCGATAGCATTCATTGTGAAATCTCTTCTCTTAAGATCTTCTTCGATTGTAACCGAGGGATCAAAAATAAATTTAAATCCTTGATGACCGGGAGATACTTTTTTTTCTTTTCTAGCTAAAGCATATTCCTCCTTAGTTTCAGGATGGAGAAAAACCGGAAATTGACTATTTATTTTTTTAAAATTTTTAGCTAAAAGATCCTCCTCAGTTGAGCCAACAACAACCCAATCTTTTTCTTTTATTTCGCGGCCAATAAGCTCATCTCTGACAGCTCCGCCAACTAAGTAAACATTCATTGGGTCAGTTTATTTTATTTACCGAAAATTTTCTTCCATCCTCTAGCCTCATTGCAGTTAATTTCCTGTTCCATACGCAACCCGTATCAAGAGCATGGATTCTTTCTACATTTGTTTTCCCTTCCAGAGCAGCCCAATGACCAAAAACTATTGATCTGTGTTTCTTCATAATTTTTAAATCATAAGAAAACCAGGCTTTGAAATTATCCTTAAGTTCACTTTTTTTGCCTTTAAACCTCAAGTCCATTACTTCATTTTCATCTACTGCCCTAACTCTTGTAAGCCAATCAACCCAATCTTTAAGGCTTTTTTTGTCTTTTAATAACTTAGGCGCTTTTCTTTTATGATCAAAAATCATTTTTAAGGTCTTTTTTGGATTATTCTCAAGAGCTTTCCTAATTTTTCCGTTAACTTCTGTTAATAATTTTTTTGTGGCTGATTTGGGAAAACCAGCATGAACCATAATAAATTCTCTTTTCCCAATTTTAATCTCTCTTACAAGTGGCTGTTTTGTAAGCCACTTAGCTAAATCGTCAATATCTTGGGAATTGAATAAATCTCTTAGAGTATCAAATTTATTTGGTTTTCTTACACCATAATAAATAGCTAAAAAATGTAGATCGTGATTTCCTAAAACAGTTTTTATTACTTTGCGATTATCATATACATGCTTTAGAACAGATAATGAAGCTGGTCCTCTATTAATCAAATCCCCTGTAAGCCAAATAAAATCTTTTTTTGAATCGAATTTGATTTTATTCAAAAGGAGTGAATACTCGTCAAAGCATCCTTGGATATCACCAATAACATAATTAGCCACTTTGAATACTTTTAGCTAATTTTATATAGGTTTCTACAGATAGGTTTTCAGGACGAGATTTTCTCTCAATACCAAGATTAACAAGATCTTCTTCGGTGAAGAAGGACTTCAGGCTGTTAGTAATTAATTTTCTTCTTTTTGAGAAAGCTTCCCTTGTTAAGGTTGATAAGTTCTTCATCTCACTAGAATTAGGTATCACTTCTGAAACTTTAGGAATGAGTTTTAAAAATATGCTTTGAACCTTTGGAGAAGGAGTAAAAGATGATTTATCCACCTCTCTAATTACGGTTACATCGAAAAAACATTGAACAAATATTGATAATCTTCCATAAGATTTTGAATTAGGTTGAGCAACACACCTTTCACCAAATTCTTTTTGTAACATTAAAAAAATTTCATCAAATGATGATTTGTTATCAATAATCCACTCAATTATTGGTGTAGAGATATTGTAAGGTATATTACCTATGAGCTTATTTACTCTAACAAGCTCTTTTGGATCATAAAGAAGAATATCTTTTTCGATCAGATTAAAATTTTTTCTATCCCTATAAGCTTTTTTTAAGAATCTTATTAAATCCTTATCAATTTCAATTGCAGTTAGAGACTCACATTTTTCAAGCAGGAGACTTGTCATTGCGCCTTTTCCAGGCCCTATCTCTAAAAGATGATCAATTTCCTGAATGTTTATTTCTTCTATTAACTCTTCAATTAATTGAAAATCAGAAAGAAAATTTTGACCGAAATATTTTTTTGGTTTTAGGTTATTTTTATTCATTCAATGAAGCTAAAGCTGTTTCAAGAGCAAGTTTCATGCTTGAAAAATCTGCATTCATATCATCTGCGATATCAAGAGCTGTACCGTGATCAACAGAAATTCTGAGATAGGGTAATCCAAAAGTTATGTTTAATGTTTGCCCGAACCCAAGAATTTTTGCAGGTATCATTCCTTGATCATGAAACATGGCTAGAAAGGCATCATAATGAGATAGGTTTCTTTCTGAAAATGCTGTATCAGCAGATAATGGCCCATCAACAATTACCTCCCTTTGATCAAATTTTTTTATTCCTTTTAATATCGTTGTTGATTCTTCGGTTCCTATATAGCCACCTTCTCCTGCATGGGGATTCAATCCCAACACGCATATTTTTAACTTTTCCTTTTTTAGAAGTCTCTTCAGACCCAGACATAAAACTTTTAATTTTTTGTAAATTAAGTCTTCAGTAATAATCTCGCTAACTTTTTTAATCGGTACGTGAGTGGTAGCTAAACCTATTTTTATTTTTTCATTCGCCATCAACATTAAAGGCGAATCAATTTTTGCATGTTCAGCTAAAAATTCAGTATGACCAGAAAAATCAGTCCCGGAAGCAGATATTGTTTCTTTATTAATAGGACCAGTAACTAATATATTTTTAGTATTATCCATACAATGTCCTGCGCAGGTGGTTAAAACTTCTAAAATATATTTAGCATTGTTTGTAGAGGAAGATCCAAGAACCGGCTTTTCACGTAGTGGAATATTAATTACTTCAATTAGTTTTGAGCTCGATGTCGTTTTTGAGACTCCATACGGGATGAACTCAAATCCTAATTTCAAAGATGCTGATAAATTTTCTAGATATTGAATATCTCCAGCAATAACAAATTTACGTTTTTCGTTAAAATTTTTAAGAGATTTTAGGGTAATTTCTGGACCAATGCCTGCAGGATCGCCAGGGCTTATAAAAACATAAGAGCTCATGATTTTATTTTTATGTTCACATATGATTCTGCTCTCATTTCGCTAAGGGTTTTTTCTAATTGTTCTTCATACTTTCTATCAAATAGAATTTGATAAGCTCTATTTTTTTGAATGTTTAAGGAAATGTCTTCTTCTCGTCTATCTAAAACTTCAACAATGTGCCATCCAAAATTTGACTTAAAAGGTTTACTAATTTGATTTATTTCAAGGGAGTCCATAACTTCTTCAAATTTAGGATCAAATCTGCCAGGACCAGTCCAGCTTAATTCTCCACCTTCCATCTTGCTGCCTGGATCATCTGAATATAACCGAGCTAGGTCAGAAAATTTATCCTCGTTTTGGCTTCTGTTGTAAAGATCTTCGATAAGATCCTTGGCTTGCTTCTCACTTCTTATTTCGGAAGTTTGTATCAAGATATGTCTGGCTAAAGTTTGTTTTTCAATTTTAATATCCCTTCCTTTTTTGTCTTTTAATCTAATCAGATGCAATCCTGCTCCGCTCCTAAAAGGTCCAGCAATCTCACCTTTTCTCAAGGAAGAAATTTCATTAGCAAAAAGCGTTGGAATTTCATTGATTTTCCTCCATCCCAAAGAACCTTCATTATTAGCTTCTTCTCCAGAAGAGTATTCTTTTGCAAGATCTCCAAAATCCATCTTGGCAGATATTTTTTCTTTTAATGAATCAATGATTGATGAAGCAGTTTCCTCATCTTGATCTCTATTGATTGGAATCAAAATTTGTTGGATTAAAAATTCTGCAGACAGATTGATTTGTCCTTCTTGAGATTTAATAAAGTTGTCCAGTTCTTGTTCCGATATGTACACCTTTGATTGCACTAAACCCCTCTGGATTCTAGAAAGTATCATTTCTTTCCTTACTTGCTCGCGAACAAATTCATAGGATTCTCCTTGTTCTTCTAAAAATGACCTAAAATCTTGAAGAGAGAGACCATTCCCTTGAGCAATTTGAGCCATGGATTCATTTAGTTCTTGGTCTGATATTCTTACTCCCGCTATTTGAGCCTTTTGAAGTTGTATTTCCTCGATAATCATTCTCTCAATGATCTGCTCAAATAATACTTCTTGAGGGGGAAGGGGAGTTTCACTTTGTTTCAAAGACTCTACAATTTGCTCAATTCTTTTGTTAACCTCTGACTCTAAAATTATTCCATCCTCAACAACAACTGCCACTTTGTCTAATAATTCGATAGCTGCGTTTGTCATGGGGCTAACTAAAAAAATTAACAGAAATAATTTAAGTTTATTCATCATATTTATTGTAACTTCAACGGTTTTATATATTGATTAATCTTTTGTCCTATAGATCCAAGACCTTTCAATTCAAGATATATTCTAATCCCTTCTTGGCTATATTCGGGATAAAGTTGATCTTGAAATCTATTTTGTTCTAAGAACATTTTCCGCCAATCTGGTTCTTTGCTTTGCCTAAATGCAAAACCAATGAGTAAACCTTCATCTTCGTATTCTAGTCCTATAAGATTATCTGTTACTTTCTTCAATTCAAAATCATAATAAAGTTTGGTTACTAAAGACCAATTTTTTTCTAATCGGACATCAAATCCTGAAGTTAAAAAAGATAATTTTTCTTCGGGAAGTTGATTAAATAAAAAAGAATTTCTATTTTCCATTTCTAAGTATTCAAAAGAGAAGTACTTATTATCTTGAAACAAAAATCTAGACCTCAGATCAAAAGAAGAAAAATCCTTATCCTCATCAAATTGAAAGTTTCCATTTAAATCAATATTTTTTTTATCCCATCGCCAATTAATAAAAATAGGTTCAGGAAGATCATGAAGAATGAACTTGTTTTCGTTTATGGAATCTAAATATCCTATCTCGCTTTTGCCTAAAGATCTTGTCACTCCAAAAGTTAAAGAAGTAAATGACGATTGCAGAGATCTTTCCCAAAGGAGGCCAAGCTGTAACTGATTTTTATTCAAATTTGCATAGCCATGCTCAAGGCTAGAAGTATAAATGCTGGCGAAAGGTATTCTTGAAACAAGATAAATTGGATTTACTTGTCTACCATCATCAGTTTTCTTAAAAGAAAAATTAAAAAAAGGTTTTAAGTATTCATTTGATTTGGCCAAGTTCAGTATAAATCTTGATTCCATTCCTTTTGTGTTAAAAGAAGTATCCGTACTATCAGAAACATAATGAGTGTCGTTAGTCAGGAGAATCCTTGCATCAAAAGCTGAATTAGTGAATTTATATCCCAACCTTAAATTTATTTTTCCAGCTTGAACTTTTTTGGTTTCCTTGAAAACGAATGATCCGCCTTTCTCATAGTTAGCTACTTCCCCGTTTAAACTAAAAATAATATTTTCATGAGGCAGAATATAATCAAATGATACTTCCGGGATTGAACGGAATTGATTCTGGGAGAAGGGATCAATCAATTTAAATGAAAAAGCCCTTACCTGAATTGATGCAGATTCACCTATCCAGCTAAGATTTAGGTTTTGAGGAAGAGCTACCGTCTTTTCGTCTCCATATAAATCGCTTCCAAGGTCTCTGATATAAAGAAAATCACTCACATTTGAGTAATCAATATCGATGTATAAGCTATCGGTAATTTCACCTGTGTGCTTAAAACTTATACCCCAACGGTTGCTATCCGTATTAAAAAGTCTCTCATAACTAACATCGTTGAATAAAGAAGAGAAGTTAAAAGACCCAGAAGAGCTCTTAGTTAAATATCTCAAATTAGATGAAAATGCCAAGCCCCTTTCCTCAATGTATCTAGGAGAGATTGTCATGTCGTAATTGCTGGCAAGATTTAGGTAGTATGGAATTTCTAGATCAAAACCATTTTTATTTGAGTAGGACAATTCTGGTAATAAGATACCTGATCTTTTTTCGGTTGTTAGAGGAAACTTTCCTGCGGGTAAAATAAATATTGGCGTATCGTAAATATAGAATCTCCCTCCCTGAAAGTTTCCAAAATCTTCTTGAGAAGAAAAACTCAATTCATCAGTTTCCACCCACCAAATTCTCTTCTTGCAAGGACATAGAGACATCTCTACTCCTTTAAATTGAGCTTTGTCTTTTTGGATTAGAATTTCGTCTGCTCTTCCGTAAGCATTCCTATCGATAAAATCAAAACTAATGTTCTTCCCAGAAAGAATCTCTTTAGAAGAATCTAAATTAATCTCATCTGCTTGTAAGAAGAAGTCATTGAAATAAATTTCAACGGATTCACTCAATTTTAAGACTTTATTTTCGCCATCTAGTTTGGCCTTCCCAGCATTGAAATCAATTTCTTCAAGTTGAGAATAAATAAGGTTTGAAATGAAAAATAATAGGAGAATCGATATGTATGACTTCACTTTATTAATTACTTGGAGATAACCATTAGAGATTCGCTCTATATTGGTGATAATTTTATCTTTTGGAGGTTAAAATAGAAAATTAATAATATTTGAGGTAAGCATGAGTTTAGAAGGAAAAACACTATTCATTACAGGAGCCAGCAGAGGAATTGGATTAGCTATTGCTTTAAAGGCAGCAAAAGATGGAGCAAATATAATATTGGCGGCAAAAACAGCTGAACCTCATCCTAAATTACCAGGAACTATTTATACCGCTGCTGATGAGATTAAAAAAGCTGGTGGGATGGCATTACCAGTAATTGTAGATGTTCGAGAAGAAGGGCAGGTTTTGAGTGCGGTTAAAGAAGGAGTGAAAAAATTTGGTGGAATTGATATCTGTGTTAATAACGCAAGTGCAATTCAATTAACTAATACCCTTCAAACAGACATGAAAAGGTACGATTTGATGAATCAAATTAATGCAAGAGGGACATTTGTTACTTCAAAAAGTTGCCTTCCCCATCTATTAAAGGCTGAGAATCCTCATATTTTAAATATTTCACCTCCACTAGACATGAATCCAGATTGGTTTTCAGGGCACGTTGCTTATTCAATGGCTAAATTTGGAATGAGTCTTTGTGTTCTAGGTATGGCTGCAGAATTTAAAGATGATGGAGTTGCAGTAAATGCACTTTGGCCTAGAACTGCCATAGCTACTGCCGCTGTTAAGAATGTCTTAGGCGGTGAGCAATTAGTTAATATTTCAAGGGGGCCAGAAATAATGGCAGATGCAGCTTATGTAATTCTTACCAAGCCATCCAAAGAATTTTCAGGAAACTTTTGTATAGATGACACTCTTCTTGCAGAAAATGGTGTAAGTGACTTTTCTGTATACGCAGATGTTCCTTTCGATCAATTGGCTCCAGACTTTTTCGTCCCTGAAGATATGCCGCCTCCTGAGGCAGCAAAGAAAAGCTAAAAGTGGATTCCATTTCTGATGACTCCTCTAGTTGGATAAGTTCTTGTTTTAAAACAGAGGAAACCTTTTCCTTTTCAAAGTTAAGAACAGAATCCAGCCAGAGAGACTATTTCAGATTTAATTTTCAAGGAAAAACTTTTATTCTCATGTATGCTCCCAAAGGCATAGATGAGAGCATTGAATCTTTCTGTAAAAAAGCTGATGTCTTTAAATCCTTTCAAGTAAAAGTCCCAGAAATCTATTTTCGTAATGATGATCTATGTCATTTAATTATTGAAGATTTCTCAGATAATCTCTATCAATTGAACATTACTCAAGAAAATAGTGACATTTTTATAAAATCGGCATTAGATCAGCTAATTCGAATACAAAATATAGATTGTGATACCGAGATTTTTGATCACTTTGATTTTGAAAAATCTATTGCAAATAAGGACTTATTTATTGATTTTTTTTGCAGGGGGTATCTGAATTTATCAGATTCAAGTATCCCTTTTGATACTATCAATGAAGGATACAACTTTATTCTTAAAAGGTTCTATGAACTGCCACAGTGTATTTCTCATTATGATTTTGAAACAAGAAACCTAATTTATCTTGATTCAAAAGAGACAGGCGTTTTAGACTTTCAGGATGCCATGATTGCCCCTTATGCTCTTGATTTAGCCTCGATTTTCAAAGATCTATATATGGTCTGGAATAAAAAGCAAGTGGATGATTGGTTAGATTACTATAAAAAAAATACGCAAAATGAAGAGATTAAATCTATAGAAGATTTTAAAGAAGATATTGAATTTTGTGCCATGCAAAGACAGATTAGAATTTTAGGAAAACTTTCTCAAGTATCCATAACACTTAATAGGGACGATAGACTTAATGACTTTCCGGTTTTAATAAATTATCTAATTGATTCAATGTCACGATACAAAGAATTAAAAGATTTTTCGAAGTTTTTACAGATTTTCAAATGAAGGCTTTTATTTTATGTGCTGGTTTAGGGACTAGGTTGAGACCAATATCAAACCAAATCCCAAAATGTCTTGTTGAAGTTAAGGGTATGAGTCTCTTAGAAAGGCATATTAGAAAGTTGAAAGAAATCAATGTTTCCGAAATCATTATCAACTTACATCATAAACCCGACGCTATTAAAGAATTTTTAAATCGTAAAAAAAACTTTGAAATCAATATAACTTTTTCTGAAGAAGACACATTGATGGGAACAGGCGGGGCAATGATAAAAGCAAAAGAAGAGATTGGAACAGAGACTTTTGTCTTAGTCTCAGGAGACTTATACACCGAATATCCTTTAGAAAGGCTAAGTAATAAAGTGGACGGAGCTCATTTGATTGCCGTAAAAAACAATAAATCAACTGGAGATTTTTCAATAAACGAAGGAATAGTTGAAGAGGGAACAGGTTTTAACTACGGAGGAATTGCTTTAATTAATCCAACTTTATTGGCAGATAGAAACAAACAACATAAAGAATTTTGGAAGGACATTATTTTGCCTGCCGTTAAGAAGAAGAAAGTATCTGCCGAAATTTACGAGGGTATTTTAAAGAATATTAATACAAAAGAAGATCTAGATTTTGTGTAAAATTTATCTGTGGCTAAACAGAAAAACATAATCGCTCCTTCAATTCTATCTGCTGACTTTGCAAACTTAGGAAGTGAAGTTGAATCTGTATTAGAGGCAGGAGCTGAATGGATTCATTTCGACGTGATGGATAACCATTTTGTGCCAAATTTAACTGTGGGCCCCATGGTTTGCAAATCTCTCAGGGACAATGGAATAGATTGTCCTTTAGATGTCCACTTAATGGTCAATCCCGTAGATGAATTGATTAAAATGTTCGCAGACGCAGGAGCCACTTCAATCACTTTTCATCCTGAAGCATCAGAGGATCCAGAAAAATCACTCAAATTAATTTCTGATCTAGGATGTAGTCCTGGTTTAGTTTTAAATCCTGATATTTCTCTGGATGTTATCAAGCCATACATGAATGATTTATATATGGTTTTATTAATGAGTGTTTTTCCCGGTTTTGGCGGGCAAGAATTTATACCTGAAGTCATGAATAAAATTAAAGAAATGAGAAAAATAATTGATACTTCAAATCTTAAAATTAGATTGGAGGTTGATGGTGGCGTTAAGGAAGACAATATAGGAGAGATTTCGAAATCCGGTGCTGATACTTTTGTAGCTGGATCAGCGATTTTTAACAAACCCAATTATTTTGATGCAATCAAAAATCTTAAGAATAATTTTAGTTAGCTTTATTTGCTTCCCTTTAGCTGAAGAAGAAAGTTCCTCTAATTTATGCGCAGAAGGATACATTGAAGAAGAAGGAGAATATTGTGTTAAAAATTTGTACAAGCCTGCTGATAGAAGGAAGGGTCTAATGTATGTTGATTACTTGCCTCCTAATCATATTGTTAAATTTCATTTTCAAAATTTATCAACCAAATGTTTTTGGATGAGAAACACTTCTATCCCTCTTGATATTAAATTTATTGGATCGAATTCAGAAATAATTGAAAAAGGTATTCCTTTTTCAGAAAAAAGTATTTGTCACAGGGCTAAGCTTGTAGTCGAGGCAAATAGAGGTGAACTCATCGGAAATAGACAATATGGAAAGCGTTACTAAAATTCCTTTTTTCAAAGAAATTTCAGGAGATCTAGAAACTCCTCTCAGCATCTATCTTAAATTCATTGATGATAGAAATTCCTACCTTTTTGAGTCAGTTGAAGGCGGAGAAAAATGGGCCAGATATTCAATAATTGGCCTACCTACCGATAAGAAAATAGACCTCTCTAAGAATCCTTTGAAGGACATAGAGAATTTTCTCAAACAAAATAAATCTCAACCAATGCCTGATTTGCCTGATTTCCATGGGGGATTAGTAGGATACTTTAGCTATGAAACAATAAGACACATAGAAAAAAAGCTTCAAAATTCATCTAAAGAAAAACTCCCTTATCCTGATATATCTCTGATGGTTTCCGATGAAGTTGTAATTTACGATAATCTAAAAAAATCTCTTTTTATTGTTGTTCACGGCAATGAAGATACAGAAAAAGAATGTCATGAAAGAATTGAACTTATCCATAAAAAAATCTTAGAACCCCTACCTTCTCAAAAAGCATCCAAAAAAGGAGTTATCAATTTTGAATCATCTGTAAAAAAAGAAGATTATCTTGAAGCTATTAAAAAGATAAAAAACTATATCGTTGAAGGAGATGTGATGCAGGTTGTTTATGGGCAAGAATTCTCCACAAAATTTGAAGGATCGCCAATTGATTTATATAGATCTTTGCGAAAACTAAATCCTTCTCCTTATATGTACCTCATGAAAATTGATGACTTACATATTGTAGGGGCCTCTCCAGAAATTTTAGTGAGGCTTCAAAATGAAGAGGTTACAGTGAGACCAATCGCTGGAACCGTAAAAAGAGGAAAAGATAGTAATGAAGATGAAGAGTTGGCTGACAAGTTAAAAAGTGATCCAAAAGAAATAGCTGAACATCTTATGCTAATTGATTTAGGAAGAAACGATGTTGGAAGGATAGCTGAGGTCGGCAGCGTTAAAACTACAGAGGAGATGAAAATTGAGAAATATTCTCACGTCATGCATCTTGTATCAAATGTTGTAGGAAAAATAAAAAAAGGACTTACTTCTATTGATGTTTTAAAAGCGACTTTTCCAGCAGGTACTTTATCTGGCGCACCAAAAATAAGGGCTATGGAAATAATTGATGAGCTTGAACCTGATAGAAGGGGAGTCTATGGAGGAGCTGTAGGTTATCTATCTTGGACTGGAAATATGGATGTCGCAATTGCAATAAGAACAGCAGTTATTCAAGGGAAAAATCTTAGTGTTAGAGCTGGTGGAGGTATTGTTTATGATTCTGATCCAGAGAGTGAGTATCAAGAGTCATTGAATAAAGCTATGTCCATTATGAAAGCAGTTGAGGAGATGGACTAATGCTTCTAATGATAGATAACTATGACTCTTTCACTTTCAATTTAGTTCAATATTTTGGTGAATTAGGTCAGAAAGTTAAAGTTTTGCGTAATGACGAGGTTAATCTTGATCAAATAGAGGATCTCAATCCAGAATTTATAGTAATTTCTCCTGGTCCTTGCACTCCTAATGAGGCAGGAATTTCAATAGAAGCAATTAAAGAATTTTCTGGAAAGATTCCTATTTTAGGCGTGTGTCTTGGACATCAGGCAATTGGAGCAGCTTTTGGTGCAAAAATAATAAAAGCTAATCAAATTATGCATGGAAAGATTTCTGATGTGATTCATGATGGCTCAGAAATTTTTAAAAATATTGAAAGTCCGTTTCAGGCAACTAGATACCATTCATTAGTTATAGACTCAAAAACTTTGAGCAAGGATTTTTCTGTTAATGCTTGGACAGAAGACGGCACAATAATGGGCATAAAACATAATTCTCAAAAAATTTACGGCCTTCAATTTCATCCAGAATCTCTAAAAACTATGGATGGGATGACTATGTTGAATAATTTCCTTGAAGCAAATGATTGATACTTTAATAGAAAACATTAAAAAAAAGATCAACCTTACTTCAGATGAGATGGAACAACTTTTTGATAAGATTTTTAACGGAGAGGTAGATACAAATTCCCTTACTAGCCTCTTGGATGTTCTAGACAAAAAAGGGGAAACTTCTGATGAATTGGCTGGAGCTACTACCTCAATGCGAAAAAATTCTAAATCCATTGATGTTAATCATAATCAAGTTATTGACTGTTGCGGTACAGGAGGGCTAGGAAAAAAAATGATAAACGTTTCTACCTCTGTAAGTTTTGTTCTAGCTGCGGCGGGCTTAAAAGTTGCAAAGCATGGAAATAGAACTGCAACGGGTAAAAGTGGTAGCGCTGATTTCTTAGAAGCAGCAGGTATCAATTTAAATGAGTCATCTAAATATTTTTCTGACTCTTTGGATAAAATAGGATTAGGATTTCTATTTGCCCAAAATCATCATCCAGGCATGAAATATGTCATGGAAGCCAGAAGAATATTAGGTAAAAAAACTATTTTTAACCTTTTGGGTCCTTTATCAAATCCCGCAGGCGCAAACATTCAGTCTATTGGTGTTTTTCACGGTAAATGGATAAAACCAGTTGGCGAGGCCTTGAGAAATTTGAATTGTAAAGCTGCAGCAATTTTTCATTCAGATGATGGCTTAGACGAAATTTCTTTCTCTAGTAAAACCCAATTAATAGAATTATCTAAGAGTGAACTTATTACTCATGAAATAGATCCAAAAGCTTTTAACATAAAATCTAAAAATCTCTCTGATTTAGAAATAGATTCTCCTCAAGATAGTGTTAGGAAAGTTATAGATTCTTTTGAAAATAAATTCTTACCAGGCAAGGAGATAATTTCTTTAAATGCAGCTCCAGCTTTGAAAATATCTTCTGTAGTAGATAATTTTGAAGATGGATACGATCTTGCTTACGAACTCATTTCTTCAGGGAAGGCACTAGAGAAATTTGATGAGTTTATAAATTTTAAGTCTTAGGTAATTTATGAATCATCTTGAAAAAATTATTCAAAGAACCGAACAAAGGGTTGAAACTTTGAAATCCACTTTTTCTAGAGAAAATCTTCAAAGTAACGGAAAGGAATATAAAAAAAGAAAATTTGTTGAAATTTTACATAAATCTTCAGAAGAGCTGAAAAATTCTGTAGTTGCAGAAATAAAAAAAGCCTCACCAAGTAAGGGTATTATTAGAGAAGATTTTGATCCCGTCTGGACTGCTAAGCAATATGAGAAGGGAGGAGCTGCCTGTCTAAGCATACTAACAGAACCTGATTTTTTTCTAGGTAGTCTTGATTATTTATTAGAGGTAAGAAAAATCTGTCATTTACCTATTTTGCGAAAGGACTTCATAATTGATGAAATACAGATTTTAGAGTCCAAAGCTTTTGGGGCGGATTGCATTCTTCTGATTGCTTCAATGTTAGATAAAAATAAAATTAAAGATTTTTATCAAGTCGCAAAAGAAAATGAATTAGATGTTCTTATAGAAGTTCATGATGAGGAGGAAGCAGAAATAGCAATGGCAGTTTCACCTGAACTTTTAGGAATAAATAATCGAGATTTAAAGACTTTTGATGTAGACATTAATAATTCGATCAAAATCAAAAAAATGCTACCTAAAAGTCAATTAATTATCTCCGAAAGCGGCATCTATTCCAGAGATGACATAAATGATCTCAACGAAGCCAAAATTTACAACTTTTTGGTTGGAGAATTTTTTATGAGAAAAAAAGAACCATATAAGGCTGTTCAAGATTTAATAGCTTTATCACCAATATCATCTCGATAAAATCCATCTTTCCAGTCTATATTTTTAACTTTTTGATAAGCTAAATTTTTTGAATCTAGCAAAGTACTCCCTAATGCAGTAACGCATAAAACTCTTCCTCCATTACTAAGAACTTGTCCTTCTTGTGTTTTTGTCCCTGCATGAAAGACTTTTTGGCGTGGATTTTCATTTTCTAAATTATTAATTTCTTTGTTTTTCTCATATTCAAAAGGGTAGCCTTTGGATGCTATTACTACGCCAAGAGCTGAATCTTTAGTCCAAGAAATTTCTCTTTCATTTAAATCACCTTGCGCAGCTAGAAGACAAATCTCAGCTAAATCAGATTCCATTCTCATGAGAATTGGTTGTGTCTCTGGATCTCCAAACCGACAGTTAAACTCCAATACACTAATTTCTGAATTTTTAATCATCAACCCAGCATAGAGAAAGCCTTTATAAGTTATTCCCTCTGATTTAAGGCCATCAATTGTTGGCTTTATGATTTTTTCCATTACTTGCTTATGAATTTCCTCCGTTACAATAGGGGCTGGAGAATATGCTCCCATACCTCCCGTATTCGGGCCTAAATCATTATTATCTCTAGCTTTATGATCTTGAGAAGAAGCAAAAGGAATGGTTTTTTTACCATCGCATAAAACAATGAAACTTGCTTCTTCTCCTTGTAGAAAATCTTCTATAACAACTTTTGTACCTGCAGAACCAAATATCTTTTTCTGCATAGCATCATCTAGCGCTTTGTGTGCTTCTTCAGCTGAGTGCGCAATGGTTACACCTTTTCCAGCAGCAAGACCGTCTGCTTTAATAACAACGGGAAACTTAGACTTTGATATATATTTCTTTGACTCTTCATAGTCTTCAAAGACCTCATACTCAGCAGTACGAATATGATTTTTCTTTAAAAAATCTTTCATAAATTTTTTTGATCCTTCAATTTGCGAAGCTTTTTTAGAAGGGCCTAAAATAAGTAATTTATGTTTTTCAAACTCATCAACGATACCTTTTACTAGAGGGGCTTCAGGGCCGACAATAGTAAGGTCTATAGATTTTTCAATGGCAAAATCTCTCAGTGCAGATATATCTTCGGAATCAATATTTATATTTTCACACTTATTTTCTCTTTCAGTTCCCGCATTTCCAGGAGCAATGAAAACTTTTTGAACAAGAGAGCTTTGGGAGATTTTCCATGCAAAGGCGTGCTCCCTTCCACCATTACCAATAATTAAGAAATTCACTTAATGCCTGAAATGCCTTACTTTAGTGAATAACATACTCATATCTGCCTCATTCGCAGCTTGAATTACTTCTTCGTCTTTGATTGAACCTCCAGGCTGAATGATGCATTTTATGCCCAGTTCATGAGCATTATCGACGTTGTCCCTAAAAGGGAAAAATGCATCAGAAGCCATTGATGCTCCATTCAATGAGAATCCAAATTCCTTAGCTTTAGAGGCAGCAATTTTACCGCTATCTATTCTGCTCATTTGACCTGCACCAATTCCTAATGTTTGTTCAGTTGCAGCAAACACAATTGCATTAGATTTAACATATTTACACACCTTCCATGCAAACAAAGCATTTTGTATTTCATCTTTATTAGGCACTTTTTTGGTTACAACTTCTAAATTGTCTTCGGTAATAATTTTATTATCAGCTGACTGAATAAGGAGGCCTCCAGATACAGATAAAATTTTATTTTTGTCATTTATTTTTGGTTTGAATGAGAGAACCCTTACATTAGGTTTTGCATTGAAAATTTTCAGAGATTCGTCTGAGAATCCTGGAGCAGCAACTACCTCAAGAAATTGATTATCAATCAATCTCTGCGCAACTTCGCCTGAAACCTTTTCATTGAAGGCAATTATTCCTCCAAAAGCTGAGGTTGGATCGCTCTCAAAAGCACTTTGATAAGCATCCAATAAATTTTTTCTTGATGATACTCCACAAGGATTAGCATGTTTTACAATGACACAAGTAGGTTCAGCAAAATTACATACGCAATCGATCGCAGTATCTGTATCTGCTATGTTGTTATAAGACATTTCTTTGCCTTGATGCAGAATGGATGAAGATATCCCAAAAGGCTTTGAAAATTTATGTTTAAAAAAAGAGGCCGTCTGATGAGGATTTTCTCCATACCTTAAATTTTCAGATTTTTCATAACTCAAAAGAAGATTCTCTTCAAATTGGTCACCATTAAAATAGTTTGAAATCTCTAAATCATAATTAGCTGTATGTGAAAAAACTTTGATAGCCAATTGTTTTTTTATAGATTTTGAAATAGTTTTGCTTTTTTTGAGCTCCTTTGTGACCAGATCGTAATCATTAGGATCAACAATTGTGGTAACGTGCTCATGATTTTTTGCTGCCGCTCTCAACATCGTTGGACCGCCAATATCAATTTTTTCAATTATTTCTGCTTCAGAACTATTTGGATCTTTTGCAGTTGAATAAAAAGGATAAAGATTTACTACCACAATATCGATTTCATCGATGCTGTGTTCCTTTATGATTTTTTTATCAATTTTTCTTCGAGAGAGAATTCCTGCATGAATTTTGGGATGTAAGGTTTTGATTCTGCCATCCATTATTTCTGGAAAGCCTGTATGCTCTGAAACTTCAATAGCATCAATATTATTTTCTTTTAGCAACTGGTAAGTTCCGCCAGTTGAAATGATTTTGTAGTCCAGTGATATAAGATTTTTAGCAAAATCAATTATTCCATCCTTGTTTGAGACACTAATAAGGGCAATTTTAGACATCTTATTTTTTATTAATTTTGAGAAGGTCGTATTCTTTGAGTTTTGTTCTTAAGGTGCCCCTATTAAGGCCAAGCATTTTACTAGCCTCACTTTGATTTCCATTGCAATACTTCATTATCTCAAATAGTAGAGGTGCTTCTACTTCTTTCAGGACCATTGGATAAACATCAGATGATTTGTTGCCGTCCAACTCTCTAAGATATCTTCTGATTGATTTTCCGACCTGATATTTCAAAGAATTTTTATCGCTTGAATTATTTTTCTTTGAGACCATCAGTTAACCACACTTTCTTGACTGCTTCCTATTTCTTCTAAGGAAAGCACTCCTTGATTTAGAGACATTTTTGTTACTGAACAATTATCTGGGTAAAAAGTAACAATTTTTTTTGATTTTTGTAAATAACCTACCAAAACGTTTATCACCATGAAGTGTGAAAAAATTAAAGTAGGTGATTTAAACGAATGAGTCACATTTATTATTTTATCTCTCCAATCTGCTTGAGGTTTTTCAAACTGATCTACATCCTTTGAGAACATTTCCCTCAACCAAGAAGGTCTTTCAGACATGTCTATCCCAGGAGAAGGAATTTCAATAAAACTTTCATTAATTTCTACTTCTTTTTTTAATTTCTTAGATATTGGTTCGGCGGTTTCTATTGCTCTTCTAAGAGGACTTGAAATGATTTGGAAATCATTCAAATCTTCTTGAGCAAGAATGTCTGAAATATTTTGGGCCTGCTCCCTTCCTCTCAGACTTAATTCTGGATCTCTATCAACTTCCCAAGATTTGGCAGCTTCTCCATGTCTTATGATGTAGATTTTCATCTTTTAAACTCTGATAAAATTGAATGTTTAGCATACAAAGAAATTCATGAGAACTCCAAGGGTATTTTTAAAAACTGAATTAAAAGCAAATTCAATTATAGAGCTTGATCAAAATATTTCAGATCATTTAAAAGTTACGAACAAAAAAATTGGTCAACAGCTTCATCTGTTCGATGGGAGAGGTAATTCAACTTTTGGAAATATTATTGAAAAAAAGAAAAAAACCTTTTTAATCAAAACCAACAAGAATTTAAACTTTTCTAAAAAACTTAAACCAATATTTAATTTAGGTATCAGTGAGATAAAAAATTTTGATAATGTTATAAAACAGAGCACTCCTCTTGGGATAAATTCGATAAATTGCTTATCAAGCGAAAGATCAAAAATAAGAAAAAAACCTTCTCAATCAAAAATAGAAAGATGGAAGAAAATCGCTGCAAGCAGTTGTGAACAATGCGGAATGGATTGGGTCCCTCAAATATATTCAAATGAATTAATGTCTTGGGCACATAATTCCAATGACTCTCTAAAAATTGTTTTAAATCCTAGGGCAAGCAAGTCCATTAAAGACTTAAAAAAAGCTGAAAGCCTTTCTATAGCAATCGGCCCAGAGGGCGGATTTACAGATAATGAAATAGAAAAATTAGAAGAAGAAGGATTTATTAGCATTAATTGTGGAGATATGATTTTTAGAACGGATACAATGCCGATCGTAATATTATCAATGTTAAATTTTTCTATGAGGGATATATCATGAAAATAGGTTTTGTAATGGAGCCAATTCCTGCAAAGAATCTAAAAAAGGATTCAACTTTATTACTAATGTTCGAAGCCCAAAATAATGGACACGATATATATTTTATTGACTCAAAAAATTTATTTATGAAGGACAATCAACCTTACTGTAAATATCAAAAGGTAGAAGTTTCTTTAAATGATACGAACTTCAACGTTTTGTCCTCTTCCGAGAATACAATGGATTTTTTTGAAGTGATCATGATGCGTCAAGATCCCCCTGTTGATTACTCTTTTATAGTAAACACAATGATTTTAGAAAAAGCTGCCGATTTAGGCGTCAACGTTATTAATAATCCTTCAAACCTAAGAAACTTAAATGAAAAAATATTTGCATTAAATTTTCCAAAATTTTGTCCGCCTACTTTGATCACATCTGATTTTGAAATTTTTAATAATTTTCTTAAAGAGAATGAGCATATTGTAGTTAAGCCTCTTAACTCCATGGGTGGAGATTCTATCTTTCAACTAAAGAAAGATGATGAACATTTATCTGAAGTTTATTCAAAAATATCTAAGGAGGGTGAAGTAAAATTTATTGCGCAAAAATTCCTTCCAGAAATTTCCATTGGAGATAAAAGAGTATTAATTATCAACGGTAAAGTTCCTAAACACGCTGTGTTAAGAACACCTCCTGAAGGAGAGTTTATAGGTAATTTGGCTGCAGGAGGATCAGCCTCAACTATTGAGCTTAATGAACAAGATAAAATTATTGCTCAGACGGTAGCAGACAAAATGTTGGATTTTGGGTTGTATATAGTTGGATTAGACATGATCGGAAATTTTCTAACAGAAATCAATTTAACAAGTCCCACTTGCTTTAGAGAACTCAATGATCAAGCAGATGAAAACTTAGCAAAACTTTTTGTAGATGAATTATTTGGGCATTGATTACGGAGAAGTTAACTATGGATTTGCGATTGGCAATTCAATTACCAAAAATTCAACAACATATTTTTCTGAAAAAATTGCATCTGAAAAAGAAGCTTTAAAATTTATTGAAAATTTAATAAAAGTGTGGGATTTAAAAGGAATTATTCTAGGATATCCACTTAATATGGATGATACTGATTCAAAACTTTCATTAAAAGTAAGCAAATTTAAAATAGCTTGTGAGCAGCTGTTTGATATTGATGTTGAATTAGAAGATGAAAGACTTACTACATGGGAAGCCAAGAAAATTATGTCTGATAAAAATAATCCTACTGATAAAAAAATAACATCTCACGCCCTTGCAGCCAAGATAATTCTTGATACTTGGCTTAACAAAAAATAATAATGGCTCAATTACCCAGAGATTTTATTCAAAGAGTTTTAGATTCAACGGATATTGTCTCTTTGATCGATAGCCATGTTTCTCTTCAAAAAAGAGGAAAAGATCACTGGGCGCTTTGTCCTTTCTGCGATGATGGAAGTAAGCCCTCTTTTAGCGTAAGTCAACATAAGCAGTTTTATTATTGTTTCAAATGCAGAGCGAGTGGAAATGCAATTTCGTTTCTCACAGATCACCAAGGGCAAACCTTTATGGATGCCTTGGAATTTTTAGCAACTAATGCAGGCATCGAAATTCCTAAAAACTCAAACAGCATAAATAATGAAGATTTTAAAATTTTTGACAAAATCAATGATCTTGCTGTGAAATTTTTTCAAAAAAATCTTTCTGAGCAAAGTGAATCTAGTTCTGTTTATAAATATCTTAAAAGTAGAAATATAGAAGGGAAATCTTCCCAAAATTTCTCCTTAGGATACGCAACTAAAAGCTGGGATGATTTATGCAAATATCTACTTAAAGAGGGTATATCTAGAGAAGATATTTTGAAAACAGGATTAATCAAAACCTCTGATAAAGGAAAAGATTATGACTTCTTTAGGAATAGATTAATGTTTCCGATACGAAATAGAAGAGGGCAGGTTATAGGTTTCGGTGGCAGAGTAATTGAGAATGAAGATCCAAAATACCTCAATTCTGCAGAATCTCTGGTATTTAAAAAAAATAGGGAGCTGTATGGCCTTTATGAATCTATTGAGCAAAATAGAAACATAAACAAAATTTTAGTGGTTGAAGGTTATACAGACGTCATTGCTCTGTTTGCAGGTGGTTTTCCTTATGCAATGGCTACACTTGGGATAGCGACATCAAAATATCATCTTGAAAATATTCTAAAAATTACCAATGAAGTAGTTTTTTGTTTTGATGGTGATCAAGCTGGATCAGATGCAGCTAGAAGAGCAGTAGAAGTCACACTGCCTTTCATTAACGATAATAGAAAGTTCAATATTTTATTTCTTCCTGAAGGACAAGATCCTGCAAGCATTATTGAAGAGCATGGTACGAATAAATTTGAGGAATATTTGAGTAAATCAGTAGTGCTTTCCAAATATATTCAAGATTCTTTTCTTGCTGGGAATGATGATTCAATAGAAACAAAAGCAAACGCCATGAGAAGTTTTCAAAATTTTATAAAATCTATCCCGCCATCAAATTTCAAAACTTTGCTTATTGAAGACTTTTCATTGAAATTAGGTTTTAAAGTTGAAGAAGAAATCCAACCATCAATAAAGAAAAAATCTTTCACGTTAAAAGAAAACGAAACCTTTATAGAAAGTACAATTTTAAAAAAGATTCTAGCGGTTGTATTAGATTTTCCCGGAAGAATTAATTTAGATTTGTTCTCATATTTCGACGTCAAGTCGCAAATAAAGGAAGAAGAAACAATCGCTAAGATAATTGAATTTTGTAAATCAGCCCCCAACTATAATGCAGGTCAATTAATTGAAGAATATCCTGAATTGAAGGGAGATATTACTTCTATCGCTGCTGGCGAGAATATAGTTTCCGAAGCCAAAGCTAATGAATACATTGAAGAATCAATTAATTTTTATTTAAAAAAAGAGAATATTTCGAATCATGTATATCTACAAAAAAAACTCATGGATGGAGATATTACGGAAAAAGAAAAGATCGAATTGAAAAAAAGCTTGCTTGAAAAATTTGAAGCATTAGATGATCAGGAAAAGGAGCTATTAAAGTCTTTGTAACTTTTTTACATATTTATTCAAACTTTAGCTCTTAGAAGATATAATCAACGACCTTTTTTAGAAACACATGTACGACGACGATTTAGATAATAGCGGTTTAAGAGAACTCATTGAAAAAGGGAGAGAGCAAGGATATATCTCTTATGCTGATATCAATGATTTCTTACCAGAAGATGTATCAGACCCTGATCAACTTGAAGAAGTTATTTCTCTCATAAATGAATTAGGACTTGAAGTTTTAGAGAATCCTCCAGCCGAGGGCTCAGATTTCATGCCTGCTCCTGAAGATCCACAAGAACAACCAGATCCAGAGGGTGAAATAGCAATTGAGTCAGAAGTAGGCAGAACAACTGATCCAGTAAGGTTGTACATGAGGGAAATGGGTTCCGTTGATTTGTTAACCAGAGAAGGTGAAATATCAATAGCAAAACGAATTGAGGATGGCGCCAGAGATCTACTTAGCGCATGCGTTCATTATCCTGGAGTTGTTGAGGGAATAATAGAGGATTATAAGTTAACTAAAAAAGGAGAAAAAAGAATTTCAGATTTGATCGTTGGCTTTATGGATGAGGATGAAGCTCCTTCGGAAGCTGCTGCTAATAAAGATATAAACGAAACAGACGATGATGTTGAGGAAGAAGAAGATTCTGGAATAAATGAAGAAGAACTAGAGAAAAGATTTGCTTCCCTCAGAAGACAATTCAACAAAACTGAAAAAACCATTGCTGCTAGCGGAAGAAGCAGCACAAAAGCTCAAACTGATTTGGAAAAGTTAGGAGAAATTTTTAAGTACCTTAAATTATCTCCAAAAAAATTCGAAACAATCGCTCTTCCTGCAAGATTAAATTTCCAACAGGTTAAAGAACTTGAAAGGCTCATTTACGATATCTGTGTCAGAGAGTCAAAAATGCCACGTAAAGAATTTATTGAAATTTTTGTAGGCAGTGAAACTAAAGCTAACTTCCTAGATTCGACTTTAAGGTCAAAAAAACCTTTTGTGAAAGAGCTTAAAACGAGAAAACCAGAGATTAATTTAATTCAAAAAAGAATAAATGCTCTAGAAAAGGTATCTGGGCTGTCTGTTCCTCAATTAAAAGAAGTGAACATGAGAATTACAAAAGGCGAATCAAAAATTAGAAGAGCTAAAAAAGATATGATTGAAGCCAATTTAAGGCTAGTTATATCAATAGCAAAAAAATACACCAACAGAGGTCTCCAATTTTTAGATCTTATTCAAGAAGGAAACATCGGTCTCATGAAGGCAGTTGATAAGTTTGAATACAGAAGAGGTTACAAGTTCTCTACTTATGCAACATGGTGGATACGACAGGCAATAACTAGGTCTATAGCTGACCAAGCCAGGACTATAAGAATCCCTGTACATATGATTGAAACAATCAATAAATTAAACAGAATTTCTAGACAAATGCTCCAGGAAATGGGAAGAGAACCAACTCCAGAAGAGTTAAGCGAAAGAATGGAAATGCCTGAAGATAAAGTTAGAAAAGTTCTAAAAATAGCAAAAGAGCCAATCTCAATGGAAACACCTATAGGAGATGAAGACGATACGACTCTCGGAGATTTTATTGAAGATCCTCTTCAGAGTTCGCCTATTGATGCCGCTACAGAAAATAATTTAACCGAAGCAACTGGGGATGTTTTAGGAAGTTTAACTGCTAGAGAAGCTAAAGTTTTAAGAATGCGATTTGGTATTGGCATGAACACCGATCATACTCTTGAAGAAGTTGGAAAACAGTTCGATGTTACTAGAGAAAGAATCAGACAAATTGAAGCTAAGGCTTTGAGAAAACTTAGACATCCATCAAGGTCTGCACACCTAAAAGGTTTTCTTGACGAGTAATATTAGACCAAGAAAGACCTTACACCAGAAGCTACAAACTCAATTGCTAGAGCTCCTAGTAATATTCCAAATAGTTTTTCAAGAACAATTATTGCTGACTCAGGAAGCTTATTAGCAATCCTTGAGGATAGCCACATAGCTATGCCTGCCAAAAGACAGATTAATAAGATTGGTGCGAAACTTACTAAATTATCCAGAAGATTTGCTTTGTTTTCCTCTCCCAATAAAGTCACAACGGTAATAGCCCCCGGACCTGCTATCAAGGGAATAGCTAATGGGAATATAGCAATGGAACTACTTGAAAAATCTTCATAAGCATTTTGAGCGTTTGTCTTTCTTCTGGTTTGTCTATTTTCAAGAACCATCTCAAAAGCAATCGCAATTAAAAATAAACCACCAATAATCTTAAAAGAACTCATGCTTATGCCTAACAAAGTTAATAAAGCAGAACCAAAAAACCAGAAAAAGCTTAGGATTATTAAAGATAATAAAGTTGCATTTAGATAAATTTTTCTTATTTCTATTTTAGATAAGCCAAAAGTTAGGCTTGCAAAAATAGGGATCAGAGCAATGGGATCGACCGCTACAAACAAAAGAATAAAACTTTCAATTAATTTATCGTAACTCAAATTAAAACCTATATAATTCTCAATTCTTGGGGCCCATAGCTCAGTTGGTTAGAGCAGCGGACTCATAATCCGTTGGTCCGAGGTTCGAGTCCTCGTGGGCCCACCAACTTCTCTATTTTTTCCTTAATAAGGATGTTTTAGGTGAAACTTTTTCTTTTTCTCTCTCAGTCTATCTAGATGAGCGTATAAGTTTTCACTCCTTTGAAATTTTATTTTTTTTATTTGAGCTCTTTTATTTCTAGCGTGGTCTGAGCGAGAAATTCTTTCTCCTCTTTCCATACACTATTGTCTATTTATTTTGATTTTATTGCTATCGAATTTACTTTTTTTCGGAAAAAGGATTGGTGAAATGATTGTCATCTCTCTTCGGTAAAAAATCTCCATCGTAAGCTTTCTCTGGATTATCTCTTACTCTTCTATCTAATGCTGCAGCATCAGGACCAATGAGAATTCGCCATTTGTTTTCTTTTACACCATTAAGAATAACTGTTGCTGCGTCTTCAGCTGATGTTATTGCATTATTTTTAAAATCATCTTGCCTTTGAATTAATGCATCTTTGAATACTTCTAGGGAGAGATTATGAACAGGAGCTCCTGCTTTGATCCAGTTCTCCTTCATCTCTTGAAGCTCTCCATCTTTCATTTCCTGAGGTCTTTTCCCTAATATTATGCCAGTATTCTGACTGATATCCGTTCCTATATGACCCGGCATTACCACTGAGACATTTATATGAGGAGCATTTACCTTGAAATCATTTAATAAGGCCTCCGAGAAGCCTTTCACAGCAAATTTAGCTGCTGAATATGAAGTATGTGGAACGCCATCCCCTAAGGATGCCCAGAATCCATTTACGCTGCTTGTATTTATTAAATGACCTTCGTCACTTTTAATTAACGCTTCCATAAAAGCTCTAGAACAAAAGTAAACTCCGTACCAACAGACAGCAAAAACTTTTTCCCATTCTTCTATATCGCTTTTTATAAAACTTTGACCGCCTCCGATACCTGCATTATTAAAAAGTAAATTTATTGAATCAGATTGTTGTTGAGATAAAACATCGTCTCTAAATTTTTCAACTTGCTCTTTGATGGAAACATCGCATAAGTGCTTTGTTATTCTCACATTTGGATTTATCGAAGCTGCTAAATTCATTGTCTCGTCCATATTTTCTTCAATAACATCACACATAGAGACATTGCAGTTTGCTCTTGCTAATTGCAAAACGAGCTCTCTTCCCATACCTGTGCCACCTCCGGTAACAACAGCAATTTTATTTTCAAAAGATTCCATAAAACTATCTTATGACTTATCGAAGTATAAGGAAACGATAGAATGTGTTAAAAATAGTAGAAAAGGAGTTTAAAAATGACTAAAAAAGTTTGTCTAGTTATAGGTGCTGGTGGTGGAATCGGAGCAAACATTGCCAGAAAATTTGCAACTGAGGGTTATCACTCCTGTTTGGCAAGGAGAACAGATCAAGATGGTCTTGATAAATGGATTAAAAATATTGAAGCTGAAGGGGGAGAGGCTTCAGGATTTTTAATTAATGCAATTGAAGAAGGTGCAATAGAAAAGCTAATCAAGGATATTGAGAAGGGTATAGGACCAATTGATACCTTAGTTTATAACCTAGGAGCTCAAACTGGGATGAAGCTCTTGGATCAAACAAGCCTAAAAGAATTCGAATGGGGCTGGAAGATGGCTACTCAAGGACTTTTCAGAGTGGCCAAAGAGATTTGTCCAATCATGGTCAGTAGAGGAGAAGGCTCTCTGCTCGTCACTTCAGCTACCGCTGCTGTGAGAGGCAATAAGACTCAACACTCTCATGCTGCCGCAATGGGGGGCAGAAGAATGTTATGCCAATCCTTAAACGATGAATTTGGTCCACAAGGCATCCATGTTGCTCATATTGTTATTGATGGTGCCGTAGATGCTCCCGATACTCTTGGAAAAATGCTTGGACCGGATATGTATCAAAAGATGAGAGAAACAAGAGGTATGGAGCACGATGGATTAATCCTTCCAGAGAAAGTTGCCGAAACTTATTTTCATCTTGCTAATCAACATCGATCTACTTGGACTCATGAAATAGATATTAGATCTTTTTCGGATATGGCTTGGTGGAATACTGACAGTAGCTTTACAAGAGATTGAGAATCATAAAAAAAGGCGGTGTTTCCACCGCCTTTTTTTTGCAAACCCTAAGTTTAGAATCTGTACTGGATACCAGCTTTCAGAACTCTTCCCACAGGAGAATGTGTATAAGCATCATAACCTAACTCAGATGGCGCCAAAGGAGGCTTCTCATCAAGTAAGTTGTGAGCACTTATGTTTAAGGTAACTCTGTCATCAGCTAAGTTAACTGAGTAATTGAAATCTATAGTATTCATAGAGTCAATTTTATCAATAAAGCTGTAGGCAGCAGTTATTGTTTCAGGAACATCGTATTCACTTACGTGTCTTAGATAAATATTCATTCTATGAATGTCGATATCTATTCCAAGCCCTAAGAATAATTGCAATTCAGGCAATGATCTTAAAACGATAGGCGATACAGATGATCTAGTGTTGAATTTACCCAACGCATCGTAAGTTCCTCCCGCAAGGGCACCAATACCACCAGCAACGTCGTACTGAGTCATGTAGGTACCACCGTAAGAGAATTGCATTACTGCATTTCCAGAATCAAATCCAACGGAACCTTCAAAATCTAATCCTGAAATATCAACGTCATCTCCGTTAATAAAGTCAGTTTCAATTCTTGCTACACCACTAGAGTCATCACCAGGTGTGTTGTAAATAATTCTTGCAGAAGGAGCTGTTGAAGCTGTTCTTGCAAAACCATTTGTAAACGCAAGGTTGAAGTAATCAAAAGTTAATTGGCTTCGATCATTTGGTCTGATAATGAAACCAATGTTCATGTTGTCAGACTGCTCAGGTTCTAAAGTTGAAGGAACAGGAGTAACAACTGTTACATATTCACCAAGAGGCGCATATCTTTCTAAAGATTCTGTAGGCTGACTTGCAAGAACAGGAGTTCTATAAGTTTGCTCATAAGAGAATCTTAAGCTAAATATGTCAGTAGCATCCCATATGAAAGACACTCTCGGTTTCGTAACCTGATCAATTTCATAATCAATGTATCTCGCACCAAGTTGAATTTCAAAATTGTCTCCAGCTGGGATATTTACCTCACCAAATAGAGATGTAACTTCATTATCAACTCTTTCAGTTTTATCCATAGTCAAGAAATGGAAGACAGTATTACATTTTCCATTGTCAGGACATCTGTTATCACCGGCAGCTCTATAGAAACCATAGAACTTTCTAAATTGAGCTCCAAGCGCCCAACCAACATCATTTGCTCCAAAGCCAGAGAAAACGAATTCACCAACTGTAAGAGATTTTTTCTCTTCACTTTCAGGGCCTCCCCAGAAGAAGTCCCAAGCAGCTGGGTTGTTGTAATAAGGATCAGATGGACTTGCTCCAATGGCCGCTCCGATGGGATTGTAGTAATAACAATTACCAGTTCCAGCAGCAGCTAAAGCAGCATCGGTTCCAATTTCATAAAAATTACCAGTTGCAGGATCTCTACAATCTTCACCACCGATACCATTTAAAGCCATGTTAAATCTATCAGTAAGAACATCACCCCAAGCATTACTCCATTCGGTAGCACCGTAAGTTATGCTCGCATCAAACTGAACTGAATCAGTTATGTCAGTTTTAATACCAGTGACGATTCTGTCTGAGTCATGATAATTAGGTCTTTCCATTCCAGGACCTTCAATAGCTCTAGCTCTTAGCCAAGTAAAAGCAGTTGATCCCATGTCTACACCGCTAGCTCTTTCAATCTCTTGAAAACCAGGGTTATGGTCAGGAACCGCTAAGTAATATCCAGCAGCAGTTGGCGGATAAGAAGGCGATCCAGTGTATGTAGTGTCCAATCCAGCATGGAGATACTCAAAATATAAGACTGTATCTTCATTAATATCGGATTCTGCAGTTACATACAATTTGTTTCTAGTTGTTGGATCAATAGCATTTGAAAAAGGTACGTAGTTATATCCACATTTAGAGTGAACGCTTCCAGTAATTGGAACTGAGTGAGACAAACCTTTAGTCTTAGATCTCGCTACAGGTACGCTCATTCCACAAGTTGGATCCATGACAGCGTCTTCACCAAGAGCAACACCACCAGGATGCCATGTTCCAGGTTGTCCAAATGAAGAGAAACCTAACGACCAAGTAGTTGGATCTTTCCAGTCTACAAGACCAAGGTCAATATTCATCAAACGGCCAATTTCTTCGTATTCATATGAAATAGTGAATCTGTTATCACCGTTTTGATTTCCATAAATGAATCCAAAATTGTAACCAGGATCAGCATTAGCAATATTGGTAGTTGAAAGATTCATTTCAAACCCCTCAAAGTCTGTTCTTGTGATCATATTGAACACACCAGCAACCGCATCAGAACCATATACTGTTGAACCACCGTTTTTAAGTAATTCAATACGTTTTAGAGCGATTGATGGAAAGTTACCAATATCAACTGGCGACTCAGCAGAGTTTGTTGCAACCGCAGTTTCAACCATTCTCTTACCATTAATCAGAACAAGAGTTCTAGCAACACCCAGACCTCTAATGTTCACGTTTTTAATACCGGTTATTGTTCCCCCTTCAACGAATTGCTCAGACGTATTCACAGTACCCGATACAGCAGGAAGGTTCCTAACTAAATCAGATATCTCTGGTTGTCCAGCAGACTCGAAATCATCCCGATCGAATGAATCAACAGGAACAGATAAAACTTCTCTATCAGTAGCAATCAGGGAACCTGTAACTACGACTTCTTCAGTATCATCATCCTGAGAATTTACAAAAGGAATGCAAAGGAGGGAGATTAAAAATAACCTTAATAAATAGAATTTATTCATAATTTTCCCCCTAGAAAATAATCTATATTTTGCAGAGTATTCAACTCTGCATAAAGCGTCAAACTCTT
This sequence comes from uncultured SAR86 cluster bacterium, assembly GCA_902529935.1. Lineage (GTDB taxonomy): Bacteria > Pseudomonadota > Gammaproteobacteria > Magnimaribacterales > AG-339-G14 > CACNYO01. Next base: position 120,549 of record CABZYK010000002.1, read on the forward strand.
ATTTTTTAGCTATAAACAAGAAAAAAGAAAAAGGTCAAGGCTTTTTAATCTTTAATTTCCTTATTTTTTTAATGAAAGTTATAAAGATATTTCTAAAAGCAATTGATAATCATTCTCATTTGTATATAATTGAGAACGATTCTCATTATCATTATGAGATATGACCATAATTATTGGAAAAAATTATGAAAAAATTTATTTATACCGCATTCTTTTTATTGGGAGCTATAAGCCTTTTTGCGCAGAACACTGATGACGTAGAAGAGGTTGAGGTAAAAGGAAAAGTTTTATACGTTGATCAAGTTAACTCTCTCAAGCCTCCGTTACCAATTCTAGACGTCCCCCAGTCAGTTTCTGTTATAACCGATGAGGAAATAAAGAACCAAGGCTTCAGAGAGATAGGCGATATCATTAGATATACTCCCGGCGTAAACACATCACAAGGTGAAGGCCATAGAGATGCAGTTGTCTTTAGAGGCGTTAGATCAACGGCCGATTTTTACCAGGACGGAATTAGAGATGACGTCCAATACTATAGATCGCTTTACAATGTTGAACAATTAGAGATCCTAAGAGGACCCAACGCTCTTCTTTTCGGAAGAGGTGGAACTGGTGGATTAATCAATAGGGTTACTAAAAAAGCTGAGATCGGAGAAGCATTTGGCTCTTTTGATGTTGGTGCTGATTCTTTTGGAGCTGCTGATATCGCAGTCGATGCAAATTTTGCAACTTCTGAAAATACCGCTGTCAGATTGAATTTACATACTGACTCTTTAGCTAATCACAGAGACTTTTATGAAGGCGAAAGATACGGCATAAACCCAACCGTTAAAATTCAAGCAGGAGATACTACTGTAGATCTTTCTTATGAGTACGCAGATCATGAAAGATTTATTGATCGTGGTATTCCAACTGCAAACAATACCCCTGTGGAAAGCCTGAAAGATGTGGTGTTTGGCGTAGAAGGATTAAACTTACAAACTTTAGAGGCAAGCATTTTAAGAGCTAATATTGCTCATGATTACTCAGAATCTGGAAAATTTAACATGAGTGTTACATCTAGTGATTTCAAAAAAATGTATAAAAACCTATATGCTGCTGGCTATGATGGAACTGCTAACACTGTGAAGCTAGACGGATATTTAGATCCAACAGAACGACAAAATTTAATCCTTAATGCAAACGTTGTTAATGAATTTAATAACGGTTCAACTTCTGGAACAGTCCTCGTAGGCTTAGAATTCGTTGATACTGATAACAAAAATTACAGATACAACACTTTCTTCAATAATAGGGCTGGTAGCGATGCTGGGGAGCCTACAGATCAGCAAATATTTAATATAACAAGACCTCTTGATATTTCTGTAACTTCAACAGGTCTCGCATCAACTGTTGACTATACAACTGATTTAAAAAGTAGCTCAGAGTCAGACATAACTGTAACTTCGCTCTATTTACAAGGTGACATAGATTTTTCCGATAATTGGAAAATGATTATCGGGGGTCGTTTAGATAACTTTGATATCACAGTCACTGATGTCAAAAAATCACAGGACCAGTCTAGAAAAGATGATATGTTCTCACCAAGGTTTGGTGTAATTTATAAACCAGTAGACAACATGTCCCTATATGTTAGCTACAGTGAGAGCTTTATTCCAAGATCAGGTGAGCAATATAAAAAGCTCGACGCAAGCGGAGCTGCCCTTGACCCAGATGTTTTTGAAAATACTGAAATCGGTTATAAATATGACATCAACGATGCTCTAACATTTACAGCAGCGATTTTTGATTCCAAATCAACTCGAGCTGAAAAAGACAACGAAACGGGAGAAATGAATGAAGTTAGAGGTCTTGAAGTAGAAGGAGTTGAGATCGAATTATCAGGTGATATTGATGATCAAAATAATCTAACTTTTGGATACACATCACTCGATGGAGTTACTAGTAAAGGTACTAAACAACCAAGAGAACTTCCTGATCAGATGCTTTCTTTGTGGTATTCATATCAGGCAAATGAAAGAATTGGTTTTGGTTTAGGGGTCACTCATCAAGGTGAGTCTTTTATTAAAGACACATCAAATGGAAGCTCAGGACCTGCCTTGCCTGACTACACTAGAGTTGATTTTGCACTTTATATAAATGCATCTGATAACGATGTGGTGAGAATTCATTTAGAGAACTTGACGGATGAATTATATTTCCCTCATTCGCATGGCACTCACCAAGCCTCTGTTGGTGAATCTCTAAACGCAAGGATTTCATATTCTAGAAGATTCTAAAATGGAAATATTTAAATTATGAACTTTCTTGCTCTGAAATCTAAAGATTCAAAACCGTTGGCGGAGTGGCTATGAAAATCAATACCCTGGTAATAATTTCGGAGCAAGTCAGGTTCAAAAGCTCAGTTCTTAATTAGGAGAGAGAACTGAAGGGAAAATCAATCTTACCATCTGTACCTACCATCAAGATTGATTTTCCCTACACTTTAAGAAATTTTGGAAGAGTTTTTTTATTCGTTCCTTTAAAACACCCCTGATGAAAAATTAAGCTCTTCCTCTCTTTATTTGGTAAATTATTGTAATGAATGAATTCATCATTGTTTTTAGAGAAACGCTCGAGGCTTCTTTAATTGTTGGGATTATTTATACGATTCTCATAAAAAACGAACTTTATGAATCGATCAAAAAACTTTGGATTGGTGTTGCTGCAGCAATTGTATTCAGTATTCTTGTAGGCTACTTGGTTTATGTTCTCAAAGAAAGCTTTAGTAATGAATCTGCTAGAGCTCTTTTTGAATCAGTGTTCATGTTTATCACAGCTGGATTGATTTGGTATGTGATTTTTTGGCTTTCTAAACACGTTAGTGATAGAAAACAAATTGAAGCTGAGACTAACTCGGCAGTTCAAGCATCAACTTGGGGTATTTTCTTCGTAATTTTCTTCTCTATTCTGAGGGAAGGATTTGAGACAGCTATTTTCCTTTTGGGAAGCTTTTCAATGACGGGATCTTTTAGCTATCTTGGATTTACAGTAGGTGCAGCATTGGCAATTTTAATCGGTTATCTTGTCGTTGTTCAGGGGAGGAAGATCAACTTAAGATCTTTTTTTCAAGCTACAACATTGTTACTAGTTTTCTTAGCATCGGGAATGATCGCTTACGGTACGCATGAAGCTGAAAGTTACTTGGTTAAATCAGATAATTTGCAACTCATTGGCTTAAAAGATAAATCAGATATTTCTCGTCCTTGGGATATTTTAAAACCAAAGGACAGTCTTGATGAAACTGATAACTCTTTCTTCTATTCCTACGATTTGAAGGGCAAACAACAGTACACGCACATCATGCATGACAGCGGAAGAGTTGGCGTCTTTCTTAAAGGTTTTTTTGGTTACAACAGTAATCCTAATTACATTGAATTACTATTCTGGATTATCTCTTTGATTGGTGGGATAGCTCTTTGGAGATCTTTCTACCGCCCGACAACCTAAATTATTACTTCAAATTTACTACTTTGCTATCTTCTTCGACCCTTTCTAGTGACATTTCTGACCAAACATCGTCAATAGCATTTAAAAAGTTTTGAATATCTTGTGCATTATGTTTTGGCGTAATAGTAACTCTAAATCTTTCATCTCCTTTTGGAACTGTTGGGAAAAAGACAGGCTGAATATAGATACCGTGCTTTTCAACCAAAAGATTTGCTGCGTCTTTACACAGGACAGGATCTTTAATAAGAATCGGAATTATGTGACTATCATTTTCGATGAATGGAATATTGAGATTTCTTAGGCCAGATCTTATTTGATCGGAATTAAATTTTATTTCTCTTCTCAGATGATCTGCTTTTTTTGCAAGTTTAATAGCTTTGATGGAGCTTGCTACAATTGAGGGATTGACTGAAGAGGTAAATATAAAGCCAGGCGCGAAACTTCTAATGAAATCGATGATGTCTGCGTTAGCAGCTACATAGCCACCTAATTGACCAAAAGATTTTGAGAGAGTTCCATTAATAATATCTATTTTATCTGAAACTCCAGCTTCGGAAGCAATACCTCTTCCTTCCGGACCGTATAAGCCAACAGAATGAACTTCATCTAAGTATGTAAGAGCATTATATTTTTCGGCAAGCCATATAATCTTTTCAATAGGAGATCTTAAACCTTCCATAGAGTAGAGTGACTCAAAAACAATCATTTTTGGAGTATTAGCATTTGATGTTTTTAAAAGCTCTTCCAGATGTTCGGTATCGTTGTGTCTAAAAATATGAACTTTAACGTTGGCATTTTTTATTCCTTGAATCATGGATGCATGATTGAGTTCGTCAGAGTATATTTCGATTCCTTCTAACTTTTTACATAAGGTCCACAAAGTAGACTGATTGGCTGTATAAGCAGATGGAAATATCAAGGAAGAATCTTTTTTATGCAATTCAGCAAGTGTTTTTTCAAGGTCTGCATGATATGAAGAAGTTCCTGAGATATTTCTTGTGCCACCAGACCCTGTTCCTAATTCTTGAGTAACTTTTATGGTTTCATTAACAATAGCAGGATGCTGACTCAAGTTAAGATAATCATTACTGCACCAAACTTCTACTTGCCTTTTAGAATCTCCATCTCGTTCTGTTGCTTTTGGAAAAGTTGATCGTGTTCTATTTATTTCGCGAAATTTTCTATACAAACCCTGCGACTTAAGTGACTTAAGCTCGTCGCTAAAAAATTTTTCATAATTCATTTAATACCCACCATAAAATTCAGCTTGTTTTACAAGATGATTTTTGAGAACTATAACACATCAGAACTTCTTCCAACATTCGGGTATCATTATGTTTTTATTAAGAACAAACAGTTATATTGAAAACTATCAGAATACTTTCAAGAAATAGCAGTCTAGCTAAAATACAAGCTCATCAAGTTGCAGATGAGATTAAAGCAAAATATCCTGACATAAACGTTACTCACTCATACAGAGATACTAAGGGTGACATAGACTTAACGACTCCTTTGAGCAAAATGCCCGAGCAAGGAGTATTTACATCTGATTTGAGAGATGCCCTTTTAAACAATGAGACCGACATGGTTGTTCATTCATGGAAAGACTTGCCTATCGAAATGCCAAAAGGCACTGATATTGTCTCAACACTTGCTAGATCTGACAGTAGGGATATTCTTTTTTTTAAAAAAGACTCAATTAAAAAAAAATCAATAAAAATTTATTCATCCTCTCCACGAAGGGAGAGAAACCTTTCAATGTCGTTGCCTGATTTATTGCCGTGGAAAATATCTACGACTGAATTTCATCCAATCAGAGGAAACATTCAAACTAGATTTTATAAATTTTTGAACGATTCATTAGATGGGGTAGTCATTGCTAAAGCAGCTATTGACAGGCTTGCAAGGGATGAGGATTTTGTTGAGCTTTACAAAAAGAATTCTGATTCATTTTCTTGGATGATATTACCAAATTCAATCAATCCGTCTGCTCCAGGTCAGGGTGCTCTTGCTATTGAAGTTGCAGAAAACAATGATTTTGCAAATTCTATTGCAGCCTCAATCAACGATGAAAGTACCTTTGATGCAGTATTCAGAGAAAGAGAAATTCTTTCTCAATATGGAGGAGGATGTCATCAAAAAATAGGCGTATCAATAAGAAAGATTAATGTAGGCGAGATAACCAACATCATCGGTCTCACAGAAGAGGGCGTTGAATTAAAAGAAAGCACTTTTAATCGGATACCAAAGCTAAACATTGAACAAAAGGTAAATAAATATGCAATTTTTCCAGAAGAAAAGTCAGAAAGTGTTTTCTTTAAGCGCAAATTTATTAAATCCACTATAAAAAAAATAGAAGCAATGGAGAACAAAGGAATTTTTATTTCCAGACAAGATGCTTTACTGGATGGAATTAGAATTAACGCATCAAATATTTTGTGGACAGGTGGAGTTGAAACTTGGAAAAAACTTGCAGCGAAAGGCTACTGGATAAATGGTACATCAGACAGTTTAGGAAAAAATAATGAACCGCCTTGTACTTTATTTGATGATTTAGATTGGTTGAATTTTACGCATAATAGAAACCAAGAAAAAAGTTCAATGGAAAAATTCATCTCATACGAACTGATACCAAAAGAGGATGAAATAAAAATAAGGGATAAAGAATATTTTTATTGGATGAGTGGAAGTGCTTTTGAATATGCGCTTGAATTATATCCTAATATTATCGAAGCTAATCATGCATGCGGTTTAGGGGCAAGCTATGACATAATTGACCGCCAAATTTCGGGAAAAGTTGTACCTTTTCTAAATTACGAAGATTGGAAACATCAAATAACTGCTAATACAGATGAATAGAAAATTTCCAGATACTAGATTGCGAAGATTGCGCAGTAATCCGTCACTGCTAAAAATAACTGCAGAAACCAACCTAACAGTCGACGATTTAATACAACCTATCTTTGTCAAGGAAGGGATTAAAAAAGCTGAAGCAATTGAATCGATGCCAAACGTAAACAGATATTCAAAGGAAGGTGTGATTGATTACTGCAAAAGCTTAATGGATCTGGGAATAAAAGCTGTCGCTCTTTTCCCTGTGATAGATTCTAAAAAAAAGGATTTAGAGGGCATCGAAGCATTTAATCGAAAAAACTTAATATGTGGGACTGTCGAGTCGATTAAAAAAAAGATTCCAGAACTAGTTCTTATTGTAGACGTTGCCCTTGATCCCTATACCGTGCATGGTCACGATGGAATATTGGACAAAAAAGATTACGTTGATAATGACAAAACAGTCGAAGTATTAAAAAAGCAAGCCTTAGTTCTAGCAGATGCGGGAGCAGATGTAATAGCACCTTCAGATATGATGGATGGGAGAATTGGTGCTATTAGAAAAGAGCTTGAGCTAAATAATTTTTTTAACACAGTAATTCTTTCTTACGCTGCAAAATACAGTTCAAAATTTTATGGTCCCTTCAGAGAAGCTGTTCAGTCATCATCTAATTTAGGCAAAGGAAATAAAGATTCTTATCAAATGTCGCCTCATAATATTAATGAAGCTCTGCATGAAGTTGAGATGGATCTTAATGAAGGAGCAGATGCCGTAATGGTAAAACCTGGCATGCCTTACTTGGATGTAATACGTGCGGTAAAAGAAAAATTCAAAGTACCAACATTTGCTTATCAAGTATCAGGTGAATACTCAATGTTGAAAGGTGCAATTGAAAAAGGGTGGTTAGAGGAAGAAGTTTTGATGGAAGTTTTACATTCTTTCAAAAGAGCAGGCTCTGACTGCATACTGACTTATGCCGCAGAAGAAGTTGTACAGAAATTGAGCTGAATCATGCCCAATTATAAATTTCAAAATGCTTTAGCAAGGAAACCTCAATCTTGTCCTCCAATATGGTTCATGCGACAGGCAGGGAGATACCATAAACACTATCGGTCTCTTCGCAAAAAACATTCTTTTGAAGAGCTATGTAAAAAGCCTGAGTTAGCTGCAGAAACTGCTTTAGGACCAATTGAGGATTTTGACTTCGATGTTGCAATTCTTTTTAGCGACATTTTGTGGCCGTTACAAGCAATGGGGATGAATTTAGTATTTGATCCAGGGCCAAAATTTGAGGATATTCTCACTGAGCAAAATTTTAAAAAACTACTAAATAAAAAAGATCTCAGATTTATGGAGTTTCAATCGGAAGCCCTACAGTTAACTAAGGAAAAATTAGGTCATGATAAATCGCTAATTGGTTTTGTGGGAGGCCCTTGGACAGTTCTCTCCTTTGGCATGGGGACTAATAAATTAGGGAGTAATTCTATAAGCCTTACAAGAGAAAAAAATTTCATGCTGGAGGAGTTTATTATTCCTTTTCTACAAAAAAATATTTCAATGCAAATTGAAGCAGGGGCAGAAACTGTAATGATTTTTGATTCTTCAGCACATCAGTTAGATGATAAAGATTTTTCATCATATTTAGAAAAGGTAATAGAAAATATGATTAAACCTTTCGAACAAAAAGTTGGTTACTATGCGAAAGAAGAAGTTGATTACAATTGCATTATTTCCCATGCCAATAATAACGAAAACTCTTTTGCAGGAATTGGTATAGATTCACAAACTTCATTGCAAAAAACACTAACAAAGGTTGATCATGGATTTGTGCAAGGAAACTTTGATGAATTAAAAATTCTTGCTGATTCTAATGAGTTTCATCAAGCACTAGATCATTTCATTGAAGGCATGCTTGCATTGAGCCAAGAAGAGAGGGTCGGTTGGGTTTGTGGTTTAGGACATGGAATTAATAAAGACACACCTGAAAAACATGTAAAACATTTTGTCAGTCAAATAAGGCAGGCTTTCAAATGAAATTTAAAGGAGAACAAAATTTTCAGCATGAAAATGAGCAAAAAAAAGGAGTGCTTATTGCTTACTTAGGAACACCTGACTCTCCAGATGTATTAAGCGTAAGAAGGTACCTTAAAGAGTTTCTATCTGATCCTAGAATTATTGAAGTGCCAAAAATAATTTGGTGGTTTATCTTAAATATTTTTATTTTAAATTTTAGATCGTTCAACTCAGCTAGGTTATACAAGTCAATATGGACTGATGGAGGATCGCCTTTATTAGTCAATTGCCTCAAGATAAAAGAAAAGGTTCAAAAATCTCTGCCATCAAATTATCAAGTAGCGCTTGGGATGAGGTATGGAAACCCGAGCATTAAAAGCGCTCTCAATGAATTAAAAGAAGCAAACTGCAGAGATATTGAGGTAATCACTCTTTTCCCTCATTACTCAGCTACAACTGTTGGGAGTATTTTTGATGCAGTATCGACAGAAATTAAATCATGGAGATGGGTGCCAAGTGTAAAATTTCTAAATAGCTACCACGATAATCCATTGCTGATTGAAATCTTGTCTAAAAGGATAAAAAAAAGTTTTGAATCTCAGGGTAAACCAGACAAATTAGTATTTTCCTATCACTCTATACCGAAGAAATATTTTGATTCAGGAGATCCCTATCATTGCCTATGCCAAAAAACCTCTAGATTGATTGCAGAAAAACTTTCTTTGGATGAGAAAGATTACATCACAGCTTTTCAGTCTAGATTTGGTCCATCTGAATGGTTGAAACCTTATACGAGCGAAACAATGAAATCTCTTCCCAAAGAGGGCATAAAATCAGTTCAGATAGTATCTCCAGGTTTTGGTGTAGATAACTTAGAAACTTTGCAGGAGATTGATATAGAGAATAAAGAATATTTTGAGGATGCCGGTGGAGAAAATTTTCATTACATCCCTTGCCTCAATGACGATGATGATCACGTTGAATTCCTTATCAGTTTAATTGGTAAATAATATTGGAAATCAAAGAAAAAAAAGAATTGGCTTCAAATTGGTTTCGAGACTTAAGAGATACCTTTTGCTCTTCATTTGAATCAATTGAGGGTAATAAATATAGCTTTGAAAGAAAATCATGGCCCCACAGACACTCCGGTGGTGGCGAAATGAGCATCATGAAAGGCGAGGTGTTTGAAAAAGTTGGAGTAAACATTTCAACTGTCTCAGGTAAGTTTCAAGAAGATTTTAGAGGACAAATAAAGGGCACAGAACAATCTCCAGAATATTTTGCAACTGGAATAAGCCTAGTTGCGCACATGAATTCACCAAAAATTCCTGCATTTCATTTCAATACAAGATTTCTTGTTACAGGAGAATCTTGGTTTGGAGGTGGGGCAGACTTAACTCCAACCCTGTCCGATAAAGAGGCAGTTGATCTATTCCATAATCATATGAAAGATGCTTGTAGCGACTATAAAAAGGATGCCTATGAGGAATACAAAAAAAATTGTGATGAATATTTTTACTTGGGCCATAGAGAAGAACCTAGAGGAGCTGGAGGGATTTTCTTTGATCACATTAATTCAAATGACTGGGAAAGAGACTTTGATTTTATAAAACAAGTCGGCAAATCTACTCATCAAGTTATTACACAAATTGTAGAAAGTAAAAAAGACCATTCTTGGACTGAAGAGGAGAAAAATTTACAACTTATAAAAAGAGGAAGATACGTTGAATTTAATTTAATCTGGGACAGGGGAACTTTATTTGGATTAAAAACTGGTGGCTCGACTGAAGCAATTCTGATGTCTATGCCTCCAACAGCAAAGTGGGATTGATGTTTTATCTCAGTTTGAAAGTTATTCATATCTTTTCAGTAATTTCATGGATGGTAGTGCTACTTTATCTGCCAAGATTGTTTGTCTATCACCAAAAACATATTGATAAAGAAGAAGTCGGAACAGTTTTTAAAGTCATGGAAACAAATTTGATAAGAATAGGTCACGTTGCCTTTATCGCAACTTGGCTATCAGGGGGTCTCCTGATTTCTTATTCAGGAATGGGAGAGTGGCTCATAATTAAAATATTCTTGGTGTTACTTATGACCTTTTTGTATGGATTTCTTATTCTTTCAGCTCAAAATTTCAAAATGAATCGAAACAAAAGAAGTGAGCTGTTCTTTAGGATAATTAATGAAGCGCCGGCAGTACTCCTGATAGGAATTCTTATTTTGGTGATTTTTAAGCCCTTTTAATTATTTTCCTAATCTTTCATTTTTTTCTTCGTTTATAATACATAAATGCAGAGAGCAGTTTATCCGGGTACTTTTGATCCTATGACTATGGGTCACGTTGACTTAGTTAAAAGGGCAAGCAAGTTATTTGATTCAGTAATAATTGCTATTGCTTCCAGCGATTCGAAGAAACCTATGTTTTCTCTTGAAGAAAGGATCGAGATAGGAAATAAAATATTTGCTGACGATCCTAAGGTTGAAGTGGTTGGTTTTTCTGGATTATTAGTCAACTTTGCTAAAGAAAACGATGCGAATATTTTGATCAGAGGTTTAAGGGTAGTGGCTGACTTTGAATACGAATTTCAATTAGCCAACATGAATAGGGCAATGAGTCCTGATATTGAGAGCGTATTCCTCACTCCCAAAGAAGAATACTCTTATATTTCATCAAGTTTAGTAAAAGAAATCGCTACCATGGGCGGAGATGTAACAAGGTTTGTCGACCCTGTGACTTTAGAAGCCCTAAATCAGAAGATCAAAAATTAGCGCTGACAATTTGAGCAGAAGACTGTACTTCTGTTGCTCATTCTAATTTCTTTTAGAGTTTTTCCGCACCTAAGACATTCTTCGTTTCCTCTTCCGTATACCTTTAATTCAATCTTAAAGTAACCTGGAGCGTTGTCAGGATTCAAATAATCTCTCAAAGTTGTACCTCCAGCCTTAATAGCTTTCTTTAAAACTTTCTTTACCGAGGCAACTAAAGCTTTGGCTTCTTTTTTTGTGATCCTACTGGCTTTTTTTGTTGGTCTTATGTGCGAATCAAATAAGGCTTCGCATGCATAAATATTTCCGATACCAACCACAATCCTTGAATTCATTATCAAAGCCTTAATTGGAACTTTTCTTCCTCTAGATATTTCATAGAGGAAGGTTTCATTAAAAGCATCAGATAATGGTTCTGGCCCAAGTGATTTGATAAGAAAATGATTTTTAAAATCTTTAGTGTAGTGAATTGAGCCAAAACGTCTTGGATCTGTGTATCTGAGTATCATTCCATTTTCAAAACATAAATCCCAATGATCGTGTTTTTCTGGAGATACATTATTGGACAAGTATCTTAGACTTCCTGACATGCCTAAATGAATTAAAAGATACTCTGATCCTAAATCAACAATCAAATATTTTGCTCTTCTTGAAAGAGAAGAAACGTTTTTGGAAATTAGTTTCTTTGATAAGTTCGATGGAACCGGCCAACGAAGATTTTTATTCCTTAATTCAAAAGTCTTTATCCGACTTTTTTCTAGTTTAGGTTTGAGAGCTCTGACCGTAGTTTCAACTTCTGGTAATTCAGGCATGAATTAATTCATAAACTCATCTAGGTTATAAAGATCCTGTGGTGAAAGAGTGCCTGCAGAAAGTTTTAAACCAAAATCGGAGAGGATAAAGTCGTATTTCGCAGAAGCGTAATCTCTCTCGGCAGCAAAAACATTTCTTTGAGCATTCAAAAGGTCAATTATATTTCTTGTATTTGCCTCAAAGCCATACTCTGTTGCAATTAAAGCTGATTCAGCTGATTTGAAAGCTTGTTCTCGCGCTTGGACATTAGCTTTTGCAGTTAAGAGAGATGAGTGTTTTGATTTTATGTCCTGAATAACACTTCTTGTAGTGAATTTGGTCTGTTCTTTTGCCTTATCATAATTGGCATATGCCTCTCTTCTTTTTGAATGCGCGATACCACCTGCAACAAGCGGCCAGCTAAATTGTATTGAATAATTATTTGATTCTGTTTCTAAACCCAAGAGAGGGTTTTCAATAAATCCACCGAATCTTCCTTGATAAGAGGTACTACTATTGAGAGTACCAACTAGATCAATATTTGGGATATGACCACCAATGCTCGCCTTTGCGTTGTTTTGAGCAGCCCTTTCAGACAGCTTAGCAGTTTTTAAAACATTGCTATTTACGAGACCAATTCTTACCCATTCATCTTGATCATCAACTAATACTTTACCAAATGGATAATCCAATAAATCAGATATCTCAGGGGCCTCGTTGACCAAGGCTATTAATATTTCTCTTGCAACTTCTAACTGACCTTCGGACGCAATCCTTGAAACTCTTGATAAATCATAGAAAGCTTGGGTTTCTTGAAAATCTGTAATCGGGGATATGTTTTCTTCAAACAATCTTTTCGCTCTATCTAATTGTTTTTTTAGAGCTCTTTCTTCTGATACCGCTGTCTCCAAGTTATTTTGAGCTTTTAACAAACCAAAATAAGCTTGCGCAACTCTAAAAATCATTTGCTGTTGAGACAAAAGAAATTGAGCAGCAGCACTTTCTGTCAGAGCCTTACCGCTGGCAAACTGAAACCACCTATCAACTCTAATAATCGGTTGACTCAATCTCAAGGAATAGCCAAATGAGTTATATTCATCTGTTTTATTATTATCAATGAAGCTATTGTTCCAGGTAGTTGATGCGCTGGTAGTAATTGATGGTAGAAGGCCAGCTAATGTTTGTTCTTTAATTTCTTTGTTAGCCCTAAATGTTGCCTCTGCTATTTTTAATTGAGGATCTTCCTCCAAGGCAATTTCATATATTTCAGATAACGTTTTACTAAAAGCTGGTGCTGTTAAAAATAGTAAGAAAAAAGAAAAGATAAAAATTTTCATTTTAAGAATATCTTGATATTTTTTTAAAAGTTATCTTCATAATAATTTTTTGAGAGGCATTATGCTATAAAATATAGTCAATGAAAAAGTTAGACGTCAAAAGCATCAAAGAAGTTCCCTTCAACGACAATATTCAACAAACTGCCAGCTCCCAATTTAAAAATTCAGAGAAAGTTTACCTTTCCGGAAGCACAAAAGATATAAGAGTTCCTATGCGGAAAATAACTCAAACTTCTTTAAAAACCTCTGAGGGAGAAGAAAAGCAACCTCCAATTTTTGTTTACGATTCCTCTGGTCCATATACCGATCCAGAAGTATCTTTTGATATTAAAGAAGGTCTGCCTTCTTCGAGAACTTGGTTGAAAAAAAGGTTAGAAGAAGATCCATCAAGCACTCAAATGAGTCTCGCTAAAAAAGGCATTGTTACACCTGAAATGGAATACATCGCCATTCGAGAAAATCAGAACATAGAAAAGAATAGAAAACTGAAAGAAGGAACTTTCCATGCAGGCGAGTCTTTTGGGGCCAGCATTCCACCTTTTTATACTCCCGAATTTGTGCGCGACGAAATAGCATGCGGAAGAGCGGTGATACCTGCCAATGTTAATCATCCCGAACTTGAACCTATGATTATAGGTAGAAATTTTAAAATCAAAGTTAACTCCAATATAGGAAATTCAGCTTTATCCTCCTCAATAGAAGACGAAGTAGAAAAGTTAACATGGTCCACGCGCTGGGGAGCAGACACAGTGATGGATTTATCAACCGGTAAAAACATACATGAAACAAGAGAGTGGATTATAAGAAATTCACCTGTACCAATTGGAACAGTTCCAATTTATCAAGCCCTTGAAAAAGTCAACGGCGTAGCAGAAGACCTCAATTGGGATGTCTTCGAGGAAACATTAATTGAACAAGCAGAGCAGGGCGTAGACTATTTCACAATCCATGCAGGAGTTCTTTTGCGTTATGTTCCCATGACGGCAAAGAGAGTAACAGGTATCGTTTCAAGAGGCGGGTCCATTATGGCTAAATGGTGTCTTGCCCATCACGAGGAGAATTTCTTATATACAAATTTTCATAAAATCTGCGACATCATGCAAAAGTATGATGTTACTTTTTCTCTTGGGGATGGCCTCCGTCCTGGCTCTATAGCCGATGCAAATGATGAAGCCCAATTTTCTGAATTGAGGACTCTCGGCGAGCTCACGAAGATAGCTTGGGGCGAAGATGTTCAAACTATGATTGAAGGACCTGGTCATGTTCCAATGCATTTGATTCAGGAAAATATGACTGAGCAACTCAAGCATTGCGATGAAGCGCCTTTTTATACTTTGGGGCCTTTAACAACTGATATCGCGCCAGGATATGATCATATTACTTCAGCAATTGGTGCTTCAATGATCGGTTGGTTTGGATGCGCTATGCTCTGTTATGTCACGCCGAAAGAACACCTAGGCTTGCCTAATAAGGAAGATGTAAAAGAAGGTTTGATGGCGTATAGAATTGCTGCTCATGCTGGAGATTTAGCGAAAGGACACCCCGCAGCTCAGATTCGAGATAATGCTCTATCGAAGGCAAGATTTGAATTTAGATGGGAAGATCAGTTTAACCTTGGACTCGATCCAGAAAGATCAAGAGAATATCATGATGAAACGCTTCCTAAGGACTCTGCCAAAGTTGCTCATTTTTGTTCGATGTGTGGACCAAAGTTTTGCTCAATGAAGATTTCTCAGGAAGTAAGAGATTATGCAAAAAACGAGGAAGACAAATTATCTGAGGAGATGAAAAGGAAATCTGAAGAATTCTTAGAACAAGGTAGTGAAATTTACAAAGAAGTCTAAAGACAAGAAATAGTGGCAAAGGAGTATACATCCGAATCAATTGAGGTGCTCTCTGGTCTTGAGCCCGTTAGAAAAAGACCAGGAATGTACACAGATACGTCCAACCCAAATCACCTTATCGCAGAAGTTGTAGATAACAGCGTAGATGAGGCACTTGCTGGACATGCAAAACAAATATCAGTTCTTCTTTCAAAGGATGGATCTATTACAGTTGAAGATGATGGCAGGGGCATGCCAGTAGATATTCATCCAGAAGAGAAGGTTCCAGGCGTTGAGTTAATTTTTACCAGGTTGCACGCCGGTGCAAAATTTACCAATAAGGATTACACCTTTTCGGGAGGGCTTCATGGTGTTGGAGTTTCAGTTGTTAATGCATTGTCCAAAAAACTAAATGCTGAAATTAAAAGAGATGGAAAAAAACATGAAATTCAATTCAAAGGCGGTGAAATCTCTGAACCACTCAAAGTAATTGATTCTGTCGGGCAAAGGAACACCGGTACTAAGATTACCTTTTACCCTGATGAAGCATTTCTCGATACCACAAAAATATCAGTAAAAAATTTAAAGTATTCCCTGAAGGCAAAAGCTGTTCTTTGTTCAGGTTTGACCATAAATTTCATAGATAAGATTGCTAATGAAAAAGAAACGTGGTGTTTCGTCGATGGCTTGGGAGATTATTTAAAAAAATCCCTCGATTCAGAATTACTACCTAGCGATCCAGTAGAGGGAGAATTCTCTGATGGAGAGCAAGGCCTTAGTTGGGCTGTTGCCTGGTCAAATAAAATTCTTACGGAAAGTTACGTCAATTTAATTCCTACTATCGAAGGAGGAACTCATGAAGCAGGTCTGAGGTCTGGGATTACAGAATCCATAAGAGAGTTTTGTTCACTAAGAAACTTAATTCCGAAAGGAATCAAATTGACTCAGGAAGATGTCATGAAAGATTGCTCTTTTATTTTATCCGCAAAGATAAAGGATCCTCAGTTTACTGGGCAAACGAAAGAAAAGTTATCTTCTAAAGATTTTCAAGCCACAGCTACTTCAATAATTAAAGATGCTTTTTCATTATGGTTAAATCAAGAAACAGAAGCAGCAGAAAAAATTGCTCTGCTAAGCATCGATAATGCTCAAGAAAGGTCAAAGCAAGTAAAAAAAGTTGAGAGAAAGAAAATTACCAAAGGACCAACTTTGCCGGGAAAACTCACAGATTGTGTTTCCACAGATGATGATGAAACCGAGCTTTTCCTAGTTGAGGGAGAGTCAGCGGGAGGATCAGCCAAGCAAGCTAGAGATAGGAACTTTCAGGCAGTAATGTCTTTAAAAGGAAAGATATTAAATACTTGGGAAGTTGATACAGGTTCCATAACTCATTCTCAAGAGGTGAAAGATATCTCTCTTGCTCTTGGTTTAGAGCCAGGATGTAGTGATTTAAATGGTCTTCGTTATGGGAAAGTTTGTATTCTTGCCGATGCTGATTCTGATGGTGCACATATAGCAACACTGTTGTGTGCTTTATTTTTGAGACACTTCAGACCTCTTGTTGAGGCTGGAAAAGTTTTTGTCGCGCAACCTCCTCTGTATCGAGTTGATCAAGGGAAAGAAGTTTTTTATGCCCTTGATGACGAAGAAAAAGATGATTTGGTGAAACAGTTAGGTAAAAAAAATAAATTAAAGAAAATTGAGGTGCAAAGATTCAAAGGTTTAGGAGAAATGAATCCAGGCCAGCTAAGGGAAACTACAATGATCAAAGACTCAAGAAAACTAGTAAAATTAACACTAGATCAGCCTACAAAATCAATATCTATGATGGATATGTTGCTCTCTAAAAAAAGAGCAGCAGATCGAAAAACTTGGTTAGAGGATAAAGGAAATCTAGCTACTTTAAGCAAAGGAGAATGAGCAAAGAAAGTGATCTGCCATTTTTCAATTACGCTGAGAAAGCGTACTTGGAATATTCGATGTACGTCATTCTTGACAGGGCATTACCTTTTATAGGCGATGGGTTGAAGCCAGTCCAAAGAAGGATTATTTATGCAATGTCTGAGTTAGGACTTAAATCCAGCTCTAAATTTAAAAAAAGTGCCAGAACCGTAGGAGATGTAATAGGTAAATTTCATCCGCACGGTGACTCTGCAGCCTACGAAGCAATGGTACTTTTAGCCCAAAACTTTTCTACCAGATATCCTTTGTTAGAAGGACAGGGAAATTGGGGATCGTTAGATGATCCAAAAAGTTTTGCTGCTATGAGATATACGGAATGCAGACTGTCAGCTTATGCCCAATCACTTCTTGATGAGGCTGCACAGGGAACAGTTGACTGGATACCAAACTTTGATGGAACACTAATAGAACCAAAATTTCTTCCGGATAGACTTCCAAATGTTTTATTAAATGGTGCTTCTGGAATTGCGGTTGGGATGGCAACAGATATACCGCCGCATAATCTTAAAGAGGTTGTTAATGGTGTGATTTCTTTGATCGATAGTCCAAAACTTTCAAATAAAGAATTGATGAAAGATATTTCAGCGCCAGACTATCCTACTTCGGCTCAGATAATGAATTCCGAAGACGAGGTTCTAGAAATATATGAAACTGGAAGAGGAGCCATCACTTTAAGATCAACGTTTGATGTAGAGGATGGAAATATCGTCATAAATTCTCTTCCGTATCAAGTCTCTTCAATGAAAGCAATTGAACAAATTGCTGCACAGATTGATTCTAAAAAGCTTTCAATGATCGAAGATATAAGAGATGAAGGAGACGAACATAATCCAGTACGAATCGTAATTGTTCCAAGATCAAATCGTGTTGATAAAGACGCGTTAATGTCTCATTTATTCGCAACAACTGAGCTACAAAAAAATACACGTGTAAACATGAATGCTATCGGCCTTGACGGTAAGCCCAAAGTATTTGACCTCAAAGGAATTCTGAAGGAATGGATTAAATTCAGGACAGAGACTGTAAAAAGGCGAATACAACATAGGCTTGACTGGGTTGATGACAGACTACACATCTTAAAAGGTCTTTTAGTGGCATATCTAAATCTTGATGAAATAATAAATATCATTAGAAACGAAGACGATCCAAAAAAGACTTTAATGAAAAAATTTAAGCTTTCAGATCTGCAAGCTAATGCAATTTTGGATATACGTCTTAGACAATTAGCAAAACTTGAAGAAATATCTATAAAAACTGAGCAAGAGGATCTAGCCTCAGAAAAAAAAGAGTTGGAGGCATATCTAAAATCATCATCTAGGCTGAAAACTCTCATCAAAAAAGAACTTAAAGCTGACTCAGAGGAATATGGCGATGAACGAAAAAGTTTTTATGGAGAAGGAGTCTCTGCAAAGGCATTTGATGAGTTAGATCTTATTTCTAATGATCCTATGACGGTCGTATTATCAGAAAAAGGATGGATCAGAGCAGCTAAGGGGCACGATATTGATCCTGAAAGCTTGCAATACAGAGAGGGCGATAGTTTTCTTTCAGCAAGTAAAGGCAGAAACAGTGAATCTGTAGTGATCATTGATAATTCAGGAAAATCCTACTCTTTACCTATTCATAAATTACCATCTGCTAGAGGACAAGGAGAACCGGTTTCAGGAAAAATTAATGCACCTTCAGGCTCAAGTTTTAAAGGCGTTATTGCAGGCCCAGCTGATCAAAAGCTTCTTTTAATGTCTGATCTTGGTTATGGCTTCTTAACTAAAATTGAAGATATCTTTACAAAAAATAGATCTGGTAAATCAGCTTTAAATGTTAAAGATGCAAACCCCATTAAACCTATAGAGGTGAGTGAAACTGATCAGAAAATAGCTCTTGTTACGGCGGCAGGAAAATTATTAGTAATTGATATAGGAGATATTCCTGTTTTAGCTAGAGGAAAAGGGAATAAATTAATTGGGATTGATAAAAAACTTTATGCGTCAGAAGAAGATAAAGTTATTTTTGCCAATGCTCTTGGCGAAAATGACTCCTTAAAAATATTTAGTGGTAAGCAACACTTTGAAATAAAATCAAAAGACTTAAATAACTTCGTTGGTGCAAGAGGGAGGAAGGGAAATTTTCTTCCAAAAGGCTTCAGAAAAATCAACAGGACCGAAACTATTCCAAAGGACTAGCAAAAAGATTTTGTAACTTTTTCTAGTTTTGAAAATCCTTCTTCTATCTCCTGATCGCTGATAATCAGAGAGGGTGCGAATCTTAAAGTGCTCTCACCATTTGCTGACACCAAAAGAAGACCTTCCTCATAACTTCTAGATAAAAATTCTTTTGAAGTTGCTTGTTTCATATCAGCAGCAATCCACAAACCAGCTGATCTTATATCTGAAAAAAAATCATACTTTTTAGATAAGTTTTGCAAATGATCAATAAACTTAATTGTTTTTTCCATTACTCCAGATAATAATTTTTTGTCATCTACAATATCTATTAATTTTGAGGCAACGGCACAAGAGACTGGGTTACCTCCAAATGTGCTTCCATGAGTTCCAGGTTGCATACATTTAGCTATATCAGTTGTGGTAATTGTTGCAGCAATAGGCAAACCACCTCCAAGCCCTTTTGCTAATGTAAGGATGTCAGGTGCCACTCCATAACCTTGATAAGCAAATAAAGTTCCTGTTCTACCAATTCCACTTTGAACTTCATCAAAAATAAGAAGAATACTATTTTCATTACAGATATTTCTGAGCGCCTCAACGAAGTCATTTTGTGCACTTATTACTCCTGCTTCACCTTGGATTAATTCAACTATTATTGCTGCAGTTTTGTTAGATATTTTCTTCATTACATCTTTAATATTATTGAATTCAGCTTTTATAAATCCTTTTGGTAATGGACCAAAGCCGGTTTGATGGAATTCTGAATCTCCTAAAGTTATATTTGCGAGAGATCTTCCATGAAATGAATTAGTAAACGATAAGATCTCATATTTTTCTTCATCACCTTTTTCAAAGAAATATTTTCTAGCTAATTTGATTGCAGCTTCATTTGCTTCATTACCTGAGTTGCTAAAAAGAACTTTATCGGCAAAACTTTTTGAAGCTATTTTTTGACCTAATTCTTTTGCAGGTTTGCTAAGAAGATAATTACTTACATGCCAGAGTTTTTTGGATTGTTCTTCCATGGATTTCATGAGAACAGGATGACAGTGGCCCAAAGAGGTAACTGCGATACCACCACCAAAATCAATATATTCTTTTCCATTTTCATCCCAAAGTCTTGAACCCAAGGCTTTTTCTGGAACCAAGTCTGGAAAGGAATAATTCGGCATCATTGCCGATCTATCATTAGAACTAATATCCATTTATAAATTTAATTTTTATTAAAATTGGCATAATTGTAAGCCTTAATAAGTTTTATTCAATTTAACTCTTATGATTGTTTCTGAAAAGATTGATGCTAATAACAGTTTTCAAATAACGCTTTCTCCAAATAATTCTTTGTCTTGGGGAGGTAATTTATTATTTTTGTTTTTTGTTTCGTTTCCAATTTTAGTCATAGCCATAACTTTTGCTATTGCGGGCGCGCCGATTATCTTGCCTTTCGCTGGGCTAGAAATTCTAGTTGTTACAATAGCAATTTGGTACATATCTAAAAGAAACAACAGACAAGAAGTCATAAAACTTTCTTTTGATAAATTAATAATTGAGAAAGGTATTAAAAAACCAGAAATATTTAAAGAGCTGATACGACAGTGGTCTTATGTATTTATCGAAAGACCTTCACATCGTTGGTACCCTTTGCAAATTGTTATCTCCTCAAAAGGAGAAAAGATTCCAATTGGCGAATTTTTGACAGAGGAAGAAAAAGAAGAATTAATCGAAATGCTTCAGTCGCATATTGAAGATCTTCGAGTTCACGAATTTAAGAATTAATTCCTTTGATTGAATCTTCTCCCGATCATTGCTGAAGCAATGTTTATTTTTTGGATATCGATTGTTCCTCCAGCGATTCCCCAGCCAAAAGCATCTCGTACTCTTCTTTCCATACCATATTCTTTGTTATAACCGTATCCACCCATTAATTGCATAGCAGTTGTTGTTACTTCTCTAGACATTTCATTCGAAAAACATTTTGCAGTGCTCGATTCAAGAATATCAGGTAGACCATTTTGAGCGTTAAAAGCTGCTTTATGGATAAGAAGTCTTGCAGCTTCGACTTTCATTAACATATCAGCAAGCTTAATTTGCACTGCTTGAAAATCAACTAAAGGTTTCCCAAATTGTTCTCTTTCCTGAACATAATTTGTTACGTATTCTAAAGCTGCAGATGCCTGAGCAAGAGCCATTGTGGCATTTCCACATCTCTCTAGATCAAAAGTTTCCATGAGCTTTTTAAATCCATCCTCAGGTTCAACTAAAAGATTTTCAATGGGAACTTCAACACTATCAAAATATATATCTGCAGAAGGAATGCCTCTGAAGCCCATCAACGATTCGCTATTTCCAAAGGTGAGTCCATCTCTCTCAAGCTCAACATATACCGCACCAATTCCTTTTGCTGCTGGAGCATCAGACATTCTGGCGTAAACAACATATCCATCTGAGTGACCCGCACCAGAACACCATCTTTTGGTTCCATTAATTACAATTTTATCGCCCTTAATTTCTGCTTTGGTCTTTAAATCTGA
Source organism: uncultured SAR86 cluster bacterium (assembly GCA_902529935.1). Lineage (GTDB taxonomy): Bacteria > Pseudomonadota > Gammaproteobacteria > Magnimaribacterales > AG-339-G14 > CACNYO01. The sequence continues at coordinate 142,263 of CABZYK010000002.1, forward strand.
CAATGCTGTTCCAGCACCCGGTTCTGACATACTTACAGCAACAACCTTTTCACCCTTGCAAACTGCAGGAAGAATTTTTTCTTTTAGTTCAGGAGTTCCGAAGTGTTGAATTGATTTTATTGGACCTGCATTAGCTTCAAAAACAGGCCATCCTATTGCAGACGAAATCTTTCCAAATTCCTCTAAAATTATTAGAGCTTCAAGATTACCAAGTCCTTGACCGCCATATTCTTCAGGTGTGTTGATGCCAAGAAATCCCATTTCACCAATTCTGGCTAATACTTCTTTTGGCACAGGGCTGCCTGATTCCTCTAATTCTACTGCAAGGTCAGTTAATTCATTCTGAGCAAAATTTCTCGCAGCTTCTTTTAGCTCAATTTGTTCTTCAGTTAAATTAAAATCCATTTAAATTTCCTCTAATTTTTAAGGTTAAAATAGTTTATATGAGTTCAAATAAAAATTCCTATCCTATTCCCGATGGATATAAAGAAATTGAGTTTCAAACAGAACATCACATTGACCACATAGGCAAGGGTTTCCATAAAAAAGATGCTGAAGGAAATTTAGTAATGGCTTTCTACGTGAAGCCAGAAAATGGCAACTCTGGTGGGGTAGCTCACGGTGGAATGTTGATGAGTATTGCAGATTACTCTTTATGCTCAGCTGCTATGGAGTCAAGGGAGAAATATGTAGCAACAATAAGCTTTAGATCAGAATTCATATCAGGAGCAAAAATAGGATCTTTATTGGAAGTTCATACAAAAATTTCGAAACATACCAAATCTTTAGTGTTCGGCGGCGGAATAATAATGTCAGAAGAAAAAAAAATTATGCATTTCTCAGGTGTGGTAAAAAAAATATGAGATTTTTGACGCTCTTTTGTTACCTCTTTTTGATATCTTGTGGTGGAGGAGAGGGGTCTAATGGCCCTATTTCTTTAAACCAACAGACAGATGCATCAAATCAAACTTCCAACAGCAATAATCTTTCTTCCTCCCAAAGTTCTAGTAATATAGTTAAAGAAAATAGATTTGGAGAATGTGCTTTTGGAGAATGTAAATTTGAATAAGTTTCTTTTACTCTCTCTTTTACTTCCTTTTTATATCTATTCGGATGATTTGAAAATAGCTGATGATTTTCAGGAGGGAGATATAGTTTCAGCTGAAATTTTTAATCAAATATTCGATACCATAGAAAAGATAAGTCGAGAAGTCAGGGACGAAGATTTGCTGGGAGCTTGGGAATGCTCATCTCTCGAAAAAAGTTGTGATGACGAAGAAGCTGAAGAACATGGAGATCAAGAAGAAGGTTCTGGTTGCCCAGTTAAAAATGTTCCAAGTTGGAATAAAAAAGGTTTTATGTATGAGTTGAAGTCAGCTCAATTGAATTTAACTGCATCAATAGGCGGAACCACGACATCTGATAGTTTGAATCAACCTTATAATTTTACCACCTCTTCTCCCAGCCCACTTTATGTTTCTAATTCCTCATCAGATGGCACCTACAGTCTATATAAAGAGAGAATCTTTTTAAAATTCTCTTCAGGGGGTCCTGATGTAATTGAATCTTGGAATGTAAACCTAATAAGTGATAGTAGATTTTCTCTAAGCTCTGGAGGTGCAGGAACGCGTATTCCAGATTACATCATTTGTGACAGAATTAATGATGGATAAAAAATCAGGTTACTTTTTTAACCAAAATATTTTTTAACTTAGCAACAATCGGAATTCCGTCTTTGTAGCTTATAAGAGTTTCACCTTGAATAAGGGGTCGCAGATAATTTAAACCTTTATTTGAAATTCCAAAACCATCTTTCGAGATGTATCCTTTTGGAAGAGTTTTCTCGACATTTGCAACTTTGCTTAGTGAGGCTGATTCTATTTTCCATTTGTAAGGTTTATCGCTTAACCTCTTGATGACAGGCATAACTGCATTTTTTCCTGCTAAAGCAAATTCAACTGCTTTTTTACCTACCGCATAAGCTTGATCAAGGTCTGTTTTCGATGAAATATGTCGCGCAGATCTTTGTAGGTAATCTGACACTGCCCAATGATTTTTAAGGCCGATCGAAGAAATCATTTGTGCTAGTACTGGAGCAACTCCTCCCAACTGCTTATGACCAAATGCATCCGTAAGGCCTGAATCGGCCAAAAACATTCCATTCTTGTATCTTGTCCCTTCAGAAGCCACCACAACGCAAAAGCCTTCATTAGCAACTGTTTGTTTTACTTTATCGATAAATTTCTTTTTCACAAAAGAAACTTCTGGCATAAGAATGATATGAGGAGGATCGGTTTCATTTGTTGAAGCTAAGGCTGATGCTGCAGCAATCCAACCCGCATGCCTTCCCATAACTTCTAGGATAAAAACCTTTGTGGAAGTTTCTGACATGCTTTTAACATCCAAGCTTGCCTCCAAAGTTGATGTGGCAACGTATTTTGCTACAGAACCAAAACCTGGAGAACAATCAGTTATCGGCAGGTCGTTATCGACAGTTTTAGGAATGCCAATGCAAGTTAAAGGCAGTTTAAGTTCCTTGGCCATCTTTGAAACCTTAAATGTTGTATCTTGACTATCTCCGCCACCGTTATAAAAAAAGTACTCAATGTTGTGGGCTTTAAAAACCTCAAATAACCTGAGGTATTCTTTCTTTTGCTTTACTGGATCCTGAAGTTTGAAGCGACAAGAACCGAAAGCTCCCCCAGGGGTTTGCCTGAGTTTTGCAATCTCAGACTTCCTTTCCTTAGATGTATCGAATAATTCTTCGTTCAATGCTCCTAGGATCCCATTTTTTCCACAAAGAACTTTATTTATTTTGGAGGATTTATTTGCTGTTTCAATTACGCCGCAAGCTGAGGCATTTATGACTGAAGTTACTCCACCTGATTGAGCATAGAAGGCATTTGCGGGCTTATTCATAGAAATATGTTACTGAAAAACTATTGATTTGGGAAAGGGTATAATTTCTTAATGAAGATTTATATCCTCGGTATAGGCGGTACTTTCATGTCTGGCATAGCTCAATTAGCTAAAGAGAAAGGTTATGTAGTCCATGGTTGCGACCAAAAACTTTATCATCCTATGGATAAAGTGTTGCAAAGAGCTTCAATAAAAGTAGACGAGGGATACGACGAAAAGAATCTTCCTTCAAATATTGATATTTTTGTCATCGGTAACGTCATCTCCAGAGGTAATCCTTTAATGGAGTACATATTAACCAAAGGCTACAGATATTGTTCAGGGCCTGATTTCCTTTATGAACACATTTTAAGGGATAAACATGTGATTGCGGTAAGTGGCACGCATGGCAAAACATCAGTTTCTGCAATGACCTCAAAAATATTTTTAGATCAACAGCTAGAGACTGGATACTTGATTGCCGGCGAAACGAAAGATTTTCCAAGTTCGTCAAGACTGGGCTCTGGTGATTTTTTTGTTCTCGAAGCAGATGAATATGATTCAGCCTTTTTTGATAAAAGATCCAAATTTATTCATTACAGACCAAAAACCCTACTCATTAATAACCTGGAATTCGATCATGCTGATATTTTTAATGACCTCTCTGATATTCAAAAACAATATTCACAATTATTGAGAACGTTGGCTTCAGATGCTTGTGTGATCTATCCCAATACTGATTTGAATATAGAGGCACTTTTTGAGAAGGATTTTTTTAGCAAAACCAGAACCTTTTCTTTTGGACAGGATGACATAAAGATTTCTCAATTAAATAATTATGGTTCAAAATTTGAGGTCTTTAGATCAGATGAGTCTTTTGGCGAGGTAAATTGGGATCTGATAGGAGAGCATAACTTAAGTAATGCTTTAGCATCTTTAACGATAGCCGACGAGTTGGGTCTTGATTTATCGAAAGCAGTGAAATCTCTTTCATCTTTCAAAGGAGTTTCAAGAAGAATGGAGCTTTTATTTTCTAATGATGAAATTCATATATACGACGATTTTGCTCATCATCCAACGGCAATAAAAAAGACCATAGAAGGCTTGAGGAACAGAGTTGGTTCAGACCCCGTTCATTGTTTGTTAGAAATGAGATCGAACACAATGTCAGGCGGTTTTCATGATCAAGAAATACCCAGCGCAGTGGAGAAAGCAGATTTTGTTCATATTTTTTCTAAGAATAAATCTCAAGCATTGGGCATAGCTAAAAAGGCTAAAAATATAGTTGCAGAAGAAAGCGTAGAAAGTTTTTTAAGCAAATGGAAGAAAACGCCCGGACACTACGTTTGTTTCTCAAACGGCTCCTTTGATGAGGTGCATCAAAAATTAATTAAATTAGTTTAGTCTAAATTAACCCAACTTCCGTGAAAGCCAAAAGGCACTCTCTGTGGAAGGGAGACAGTAGCTAGCGGTTCATCTGAAAAATTGTTTGCATCAATGATTATGAATTCACTCGAGTCAGAAGTTTTATCGTAGACGAAACCTACAACAAAGCCATCATCTTCACTTACAGCATTTTTCTTTGGAATGAAAACAGGCTCAGCGGCTTGTTTGTTTTCTCCTAAAAAATGCTCCTTAGTCTGATCTTTAAAAAAGTCTCTTTTAAAAAATCTATTTAAATTTCCATCATTAAGCATGTACCCAAACTGATGCTCTTGACCATCAAGATCAGGATGTACTCTAGAGAATTCCATGGATCTATCATCTAGCATAGTTTCTTTGCATGACTTCTTTTCAATGTCTATAACCCATCTAGTTAGAAAAGGCTTATGACCCATGGGCAAAGGATTTTCAAAATCAAATAGTTTATCGTACCGACAAAAATCAAGAATCACTTCGCCTGCTTCATTTTCATAAGAATTAACGATGTGAAATAAAAAACCTTTCGGAACATCTATCCAAGTTATCTCATCTGAATGTCTGGACTGCAAACCGACTCTTGAATTATGATCTTCATCCCAAATCACCGGATAGTCACCAGAAGTTGCTTTGTTTTGTCCGTCTCTTCTGCCTAAATTAAAGGTTGCAGGCAGATCAAAAACCAAAATATAGTTTTCCGTGATTGCACAATCATGAACCATTGGACGGCTTGAAAGTTCTATAATTTGATCTTTTGTTTGTTTTCCATTTTTGTCAATCACTACATAGTGAACTTGTTCCTTTCCTTTTAAATATTCATTAAAGTCATAACTAATGGCATGCATCTCTCCAGATTTACTGTCAATTTTTGGGTGCGCAGTGAATCTCTTGTTCTGCGCAGAAGGGAAGGGCTCATCATCTAGGAAGTTCATTTCTTCATCCATAATAACTGGAGCAAGTCCGCCTTCCACAAGAGCGTATATTTTATTTCCATGTTTCATGACGTGAGTATTTGGACCAAATCCATTAGGGGAGGTCACAAATTTATTTCGGTACCAAAGAGCCTGACCGTTTTCTAGTCTAAGACCATGAATCATGCCATCGCCAAAAAAAGGATGATAATTAGCCTCATCAAATTTTTTTGGATTTGGACCATTTCTGAGAAACAATCCAGCTAATTCCTTTGGAATTTCTCCCGAGACTTTTAAGTTTTCAGCCGAAGTTTCTTCAACAGGATGCCAATTACCGTCTAAAAATTTATTTTTACTTTTCATCGTTTTCTCTTGCTTGTTTCATTACTCCAAACGGGTCTTTCCATATTGAATAGACAAAGATAATAACAAAAATTATACCCATACCAATTAAGAAATTTTCTATAAATACTTCTCCCAAGAAATATCCTGATAAAACATACAAGCCTGTCCAAACAGGTGCAGATAATATTTCAACCGGAGCGAAAATAGTAAATCTCATACCCAAAGAGCCTGCAGTCATTGGTACAAGACATCTTAAAGGTCCTAAAAACCGACCTAAAGCAACAGACAATATTCCATACTTGTTCATAAATTGTTTAGCTTGTTGAAGTTGTTTCTGATATTGATTCGGTACCCAGGTCTCAATTCGTGTGCCAATCATAAGTCCTATTGCATAGCTAACGGTGTCGCCGATTATCATTCCTAGGCTCGCATAAAATAAAATCTCAACTGGGCCGATACCAACTGCTGCGGCTAAGGCACCAATGCCTGGCATAACTAAACTTGCTGGAATGAATAAACCTAGAATAACTATGGACTCACCAAAAGTAAGCAGAAACATAGCGGAAGTAATCCAAGCAGGATTAGCTTGAAGAAATTCCATAATGTGACTTAGATCAAACAAAATATCTTTCTGGAAATAATTAAATCCATAGCATAATAACCTATATGACGAATCAAAAGTTTAAGAAAGAGCTAAATTCTTTAGGAGCTAAAGCAAAAGAAGCAAAGGAATTCTTGCTTAATTCGTCTGTGGACACTCGAAATGATGCGTTAAAATTTGCTTGCGAGGAAATACATAAAAACAGATCTGATCTTTTCAAAGAAAATGAAAAAGATTTAGAAGAAGCAAAAAAGTTGGACTTGCAAAATAGCTTCATTGACAGACTTGAGCTAAATGAAAAGAGAGTAGACTCAATGATAGATGGCCTCAATAAGGTCATAAACTTAAACGATCCTATTGGAGAGTTAGAAGGAATGAATCCTTCACCTTCAGGATTCAAAGTTAGCAAGATGAGAGTGCCTTTAGGCACTGTAGGAATTATCTATGAATCAAGACCAAATGTAACAGCTGATGCTTCAGCTTTGTGCATTAAATCGGGAAACGCATCAATCTTAAGAGGGGGCTCTGAAGCTGTTCGTTCAAATAATCACATTGTTGCACAAGTAAGAAAAGGTCTTTCAAAAGCTAATTTGCCTGAAGACAGTGTTCAATTAATTCAAAATCAAGATCGAGACTTGGTTAAAGAATTTATCAAATTTGATGACTGCATTGATTTAATTATTCCGCGAGGAGGATCCAGTTTGGTGAGACTAATTGCTGCAGAGTCTAAAGTTCCAATACTTAAGCATTTTGAGGGATTGTGTCATGTATTCGTAGACTCAGAAGCAGATTTAGAGCTGGCGCAAAAAGTTGTAAGCAATGCAAAATCCTATAGATATGGCATATGCGGTGCAATGGAAACCCTTCTAGTCTCTAAAGATATTGCCCAGAAATTCCTGCCAAAGATAGTTAATGAATTCAATGAGCAAGGAGTTGAAGTAAGAGCATGCAGTCAAACTCTCAGCATCGTCTCAGCGAATAAAGCTACTGAAGAAGATTGGTTAACAGAATATTTAGAACCAATTATTTCAATTAAAATCGTCAAAGGCTTAGACGAAGCAATAAAACACATTAATAGTTATGGCTCTGGCCATACGGATAGCATCATCACTGAAAATCAAGACAAGAAAGAAAAATTTTTTAAGTTAGTCGACTCAAGCTCTGTCATGCATAATTTACCAACTTGTTATGCAGACGGATTCGAATATGGTCTGGGAGCTGAGGTAGGAATATCTACAGATAAACTGCATGCTAGGGGCCCTGTAGGGTTGAATGGTTTAACAACTCAAAAGTTTATTTTGGAAGGAAGAGGCCAAATTAGATCTTGAGTAAAAACGATTACATAGGGATCTTTGGAGGATCTTTTGATCCTATTCATAAAGGGCACACAGAGTCCTTAAAAAGCGTCACTGAGAAATTAAGCTTATCTAAGGTATTAATAATACCAAACAAGGTTTCTCCTTTAAAAGATCTGTCAGTTGCAAGCTCATTGGAAAAAATCAAAATGCTTGAAATAGCTTTCAAAGATTTCAAAGAGATTGAAATTGAAGATTATGAATTAAAGAAAGAAGGTCCATCTTTTATGATTGAAACCCTGCAATACTTGGATAAGAAATTAGGAAAGAAAAAACATTTTTTATTAATTATTGGGGAGGATTCATTTCAAAGTTTTCATCGTTGGAAAAACTACCAACACATCATAAAAATGACGTCATTAATAGTAATGAATCGACCTGGATTAAAAAATGATCTAACTACAAAGGCAATTGAACTCCATCAAGATTGTATTGAAAATACCTATGGAGATAATAATTTTAAAAAAGGAAAAATTTATTTTATTAAAATTAAACCAAATCCAGCTTCATCAACCCATATTAGAGAGAATATAGATGATCAAAGTGTTTTGTCAGAGGGTCTTAACGATAATGTGTTGAAGTATTTAAAAGAGCAAAAGATCTATAATAAAGATGACTAAAACTTCTCATAATTTAATCATAAATTCTTTGGAAGAATTAAAGGCGGTAGATACAAAAATATTGTCTTTGAAGGATATAAGTAGTTTCACTGATATCATGATCATAACTTCTGGCACCTCTTCTAGACATATGTCAGCTATTTCAGACAAAATTCAAGAGAACCTAAAAGAAAAATCTATCCCAATTATCTCAGTGGAAGGAAAAGGTTCAAGCGAATGGGTGTTATTAGATTTAGGAGACATTGTAGTCAACATAATGTCCAAATCTGCCAGAGAACTTTATGATCTGGAGAGTCTCTGGGACCCAGATTTACTGTAGCAATGAAAATGAAAAAGTTTTTTTCAGGCAAACGAGATTCAGAGTCCCGCAAGCTTGTACTGTATTTAATCTTTCCTATTTTTATTATGTTAGTAGTTTTGCTACAAACTTTTAATTTGACAGTTATAAATGGAAAAAAATATGAGACTCAGTCGGAGAACAATAGAATCGTATCGAGAACTATCTATCCTACGAGAGGACTAATTTACGATACACACGATAAGTTATTAGTTGAAAATATTGCCTCATCACAGTTGAATCTGGTACCTGAAAGATCAACAGATACCTTAAAAAAAATTAAAGAGATTGCTGACCTTTTGAATTTAGAAAAGTCTTTTTTGTTGGATATCTATGACAAACAAATAAAAAAACCTAGGTATCCTTTTCAGCCAATTACCCTAGCTAAATCATTGAATGATGAACAGATAGCTTTATTTAGCGTTTCAAGTGAAAAATTTAAGGGATTTAGTGTAGAAACCGGCTTAGTTAGATCTGTAGTAAATAAGCAATCGTTAGCACACGTTCTTGGTTATATGGGATATTCCGAGTCAAATGATGATGATAAAAGTTCAAATTTTATTTCAGGCAATCAAATCGGAATTTCTGGGATAGAGAAAACTTATCATGATCAATTAAGTGGCAAAGTAGGCACGAGAATTGAGGAAAAAGATGTATCTGGTAAGTTTGTTCGTGTTTTGTCTGAAAATAATGCTGAAAGCGGGAAAGATTTAAAACTATCTATTGACCTTGATCTACAAAACTTCTTAATTCCTTTTTTTGAAGGACAAAAAGGTGCACTGGTAGCTTTAGAGCCTAAGTCAGGCTTGATTAAGGCATTAATAAGTTCGCCCTCTTACGATCCTAATATTTTTAACTCAAGTAGTTCTTTAGCTGAAATCCAATCTATCTTCAGTGATGATGAAGGGCCTTTATTCAACAGGGCAACAATGGGTAATTATCCGCCTGCATCAACTATAAAACCGATCCTTGGTTTGGCAGCTCTTGATGAGGGAATAGTTGATTGGAATACTATTATTCAAGATGATGGAGAATTTTATGTTGAAGGCGATCCTCGACCCTACAGAGGTTGGAAGGAAGATGGTCATGGCAAGGTTGATCTAGAAAAAGCGATCGTGGAATCTTCAGATGTTTATTTTTATTCCACAGCCTATGATCTTACAATAAAAAGGTTAGAACCTTTTCTGAATAAATTTGGCTTTGGTAAAAAGACCAATATTGATGCGGAAGAATCAAATGGACTTGTCCCTAATGAAAAATGGAAGTTAGGCTACATAGGAGAGTTTTGGTTCAAAGGTGACAGCATCAACTTAGGCATTGGTCAAGGTTACATGCTTTCCACCCCCATACAAATTTCACAGTCTATAGCGGTAATAGCTAATAGAGGAGAGATAATTAAACCTCGTTTAGTAGAAGAAATTGATGAATCACCTACAGAATTAGTGTCTCTAGGAAAAATTAACCTCAAAGATGAGACTAATTGGGAAAAAATTGAAAATTCAATGATCGAAGTCATTAACTCTCTAAATGGTACTGCAAACAACATAAAGGATTCAAGATATGTGATTGCAGGTAAGACCGGTACAGCCCAAATCAAAAGTTATGAAGATCAGGAATATGAAGATATTAGAGAAAATCCATTCTTCAGAGATCATGCTTTATTCGTTGGTTATGCTCCTATCCCTAATCCAGAACTTCTGATCTTGGTCATCATAGAAAATGGGGAATCTGGAAGCAGGGTAGCGGCACCAATCGCGAAAGCAGGTTTTGATTATTATTTAACTAAGAATGAGTAGAAACCCTTTAGAATTTTCTTTATCTTCTAGGATGATTAAGCCTAATCGGTGGCTCAATCAAGATTGGTTAGTTCTTTTATTAATCATTTCTTTAGTTGGTTTTGGATTAATGATGATCTACAGCGCCTCTGGCTCTATGGAGATGGTTTTGAGGCAAGGCATTTTTGCAGTAATCGGCATTGCCTTTATGATCTATTTATCTTTCAGCGATTATCAGAGGTTATTACCCATTTACTTAAATGTATTTTGGATAGGAATATTTTTTTTACTCCTAGTGCTTGTAATTCCTTCTGATGCAGCTACTAGAAGATGGATTGATCTAGGAATTCTTGGTTTTCAGCCCTCTGAGCTCATGCGTTGTGTTTTGACAATAAGTGCAGCAGCTTTTCTTTCACGAAATCCAAGAATAGTCCTTAGAGACTGGATCATAGTCATTGGAGTAAGTTTTTTCTCCTTTTATCTAGTTTTTATTCAACCTGATTTAGGAACTGCGATTATGGTTTTGATTTCGGGGATTCTTCCAGTTTTAATATCCGGATTTCCAGTCAGCTATCAAATATTTGGAATAATTATTATTTTATTATCGACACCTTTTATTTGGATGAATTTATTGGATTATCAAAAGCAAAGAGTACTCACTTTTTTTGATCCAGATTCAGATCCATTAGGTACTGGATGGAATATTATCCAATCACAAATAGCTGTTGGATCAGGAAGTCTTTTTGGTAAAGGATTTTTACAAGGAACTCAAAGCCAATTAAATTTTGTACCTGAAAGTCATACAGATTTTATTTTCGCTGTTGTGGCTGAAGAATTTGGATTATTCGGAGTAATGGGACTGTTCTTGGTATACTTACTATTAGCTTTTAGATTAGTTATGATTGCAAAAAACTCAAATTTTCTTTTTGTAAAACTAGTAGCTGGTACATTTATCTTTCTTCTTTTAACTTATGTCGCATTCAATACTGCTATGGTTGTTGGAATTTTACCAGTTGTTGGCATGCCACTTCCTTTCTTGAGCCAAGGCGGTACAGCATTAATCATTAACATGATTATGATCGGAATTATTTTGTCTTTCAGGAGGACATTATGAGAAGAATCATATTTTTGATTATGTTTCTTACACCGCTATGCTTTGCTGATTATTCTTCTCATGACGATGTAAAAAGTTTCATCAAAGAGATGCATCAAAAACATGATTTTGATCAAAACTATCTAATTTCAATTTTTTCAAGTGCCAACAAGCAGCAAAAGATCATAGATCTTATGAATAGACCTGCAGAAAAAACTTTTTCTTGGGAAAAATATAGAAAAAGACTCGTTTCGCCAGTGAGGATTGAAAATGGTCAAAAATTCTTAATTAAATACATGACAGATTTTATTGCAGCTGAAAAAGAATTTGGCGTTCCAAAAGAAATCATAGCTTCGATAATTGGCATTGAATCGAGTTATGGTCTCATAAAAGGAAGCACCAGAGTCATTGATTCTCTCGCTACTTTAAGTTTTGATTATCCTAGAAGATCGAAGTTCTTTAAAATCCAGTTAGAGAATTTTTTATTACTTTCAAGGGAAGAAAATTTCGATCCTCTTAAATTAAACGGTTCTTACGCTGGAGCCATGGGCTATGGACAATTTTTACCTGATTCTTACAGGAGGCTCGCCATAGATTTTGATGATGACGGTGTAAGAGATATCATCAATAACCCAGTAGATGCCATCGGAAGTGTTGCCAATTACTTAAAGAGAAATGGTTGGCAAAAAGATGCAAATATTGCTGTAGAAGCAAACCTTGTTGACAAGCAAAATCCTATTTCAACAATTTGGAAAATGAAAAAGAATGAATACCTTGAATTAAAGCCTAAAAATCAGGTCGAATTTGATGATCTGAAAAGTGAAACATACTTACAGGTCTCTGTTAGTGACAAGTCTTATTGGATAGGTGGCGAGAATCTGAAGGTTTTATCAAGATATAATAAAAGCTCTTTTTACATTATTGCGGTATTTTTATTAAGCAAAGAGTTAGCTTTTACTATAAATGAGGTTTGATTTGAGAATATTACTTATCTTTTTTCTACTTTCAATTTCAAATATATCATCCCAGACTTTGATACCAGATCCTCCTGAGGTTAATGCAAAAAGTTATATTTTAGTTGAAGCTCATACCAATGAAATTATTTCAGAGCAAAATGCAGATCTGCCATCTGGTTTGGCCAGCTTAACAAAAATTATGACAGGTTATGTGGTTGCGGATCAGATTGAGAAAGGCTTTATATCAAAAGAAGATCAAGTTTTGATTTCTGAAGTTTGTTGGCGAATGGAGGGCTCAAGAATGTTTATTCAGGAAGGAAAAAGAGTTTCTGTTGATGATTTGCTTAAAGGAATGATTATTCAATCTGGTAATGATGCGAGCTGTGCTTTAGCGGAACATGTTGCGGGTACCCAAGGGGATTTTGCTGTCTTGATGAACGAGTATGCTTCTGAATTGGGTATGCTAGATTCAAATTTTGTAAATCCTACAGGATTACCTGATGTAAACCATTACTCAACTGCTAGAGATTTAGCAAAATTAAGTATCAGCATGATAATCGATTTTCCAGAGCACTATTCTCTATATAAAGAAAAAGAATTTACATTTGATGATATACGACAATTGAATAGAAATAGCTTACTCTGGCAAGACGATTCCGTTGATGGGATTAAAACTGGGCATACAAATGACTCAGGTTATTGTCTAGCTGGCTCTGCCATAAGAGGAGAAACAAGATTTGTAAGCATTGTTTTGAATAGTGCATCTGAAAAGACGAGAATAAGAGATACAAGACGATTGCTGGACTATGCATTTAGGTTTTACCAAACAAAAACAATCGTGAAAGCATACGAGCCATTAACAACCGTCGATGTTTGGGCTGGAATCGATGAAAAAGTCTCGCTAGGTTTAGGATCGGATTTAAAAATTACTCTGCAAAGAAATAAATTTAAAAATCTTGAATTAGATTTGCCCAGCAGTTTGGGTGTAAGGGCGCCAATATCCAGGGACCAAAAACTCGATGAGTTAATTTTGTTATCTAACGGAGAAAGAATTCAGTCTTACGATTTAGTAGCCATAACAGACGTGAAGAAAAAAAGTTTTATTTCAGCATTGTGGGATAACTTAATTTTCTCGATTTATAGTTTTTTCATGCAAGATGAAACTACTTAATGTCTTTCTCTTCTTTAAATTTTGAGATAAAAGAATCTCATAAACTTTTTATATCGCCCTTTGATAGGGGCTTTATATTCGGGGATGCTGTTTATGAAATGATACTTTGTATAGATGGAAGATGTATCTTTCTCGAAGATCATCTTGCTAGGTTAAAGCAGAGTCTGGCTTCAATAAAACTAATTCCAGATTTTAAAGAAAAAAACTTAGAGGATGAAATTAATAGAATAGCAAATGTTAATAATGCTCCTTTTCAAGCAATATATGTGCAAATTTCCAGAGGAGTTCAATTAATTAGAAATCATCTTCCTGAAGAAAATTTAAGTCCGACAGTCTTTATAACGTCTATCAAAATTAATGATCCATCAGATCGATACAAAGGAATTTCTGCTTTACTTAAAGATGATGAGAGATGGTTAAAAACAGATATCAAATCTACATCTTTACTAGCAAACGTTTTGAGTAAAATTGAAGCTGATTCTGAAGGCCATGACGAAGTAATCTTACATAGAGATGGTTTTTTAAATGAAGGCGCAGTATCAAACTTATTTCTATTCATAAATGATGATCTTCATACACCATCTCTTGATGCAAACATATTGCCTGGTGTCACAAGGGCAAAAATCATTAACTTAGCTGAAGCTAATAACATCAATGTTATACAAAGGATTATTCCTTTATCGGAAATTGATAATGCTCAAGAGGTCTTTATGTCTTCAACTACCAAAGGAGTAATTCCTGTAGTAAGAATAATAGGTTCTAAGTTTGATACAGATAAGCCAGGTGATCTCACATCGAGACTAAGAGAAATATATATAAAAAAAATTTATCAAACATAGGACATTAAGGCATTGAAATGAACCTTAATTAACTTTTCATTATTTTCTGATTTAATCAATCTATCTAATCTAGCAATTTCAGTTTTAATTTTATTAATAGAATCTTCCGATATTGTCTTGGCCTTATTTTTTAAATCAGATACATAATCGAAAGGCCCTGGCACTTTCATTGTTGGATTGGTTTGTAATGCTTCGATAAAAGATAATTCTCTATTTAAGCTCCAAAGCATTAAAGTTAAAGGTACTTTCTCAATAAGGAGTTGATTAAGAAGTTTATTGAAAAGCAGTTCATTTGAATTGATAAAACTCCTTGAAAAAGAAAATATATCTTTGCTTGAACTATCGATCAATGAATCTTTGATAGTGATCATTTTTAGATCTTCATTTTTTGATATAAGTTTGAGACATTTTAGCTCTTGATCGGCAGCCAAGAGATTTCCATTTGTCAGTTCAGTTAAATAATCAGTCATTTGAACATCTAAATTCAAACCTCTTCTTTTAGCTCTGGACTTAAGCCATGCAGGAAATTGATTTGGATAAATCTTTTCTAAGTATGACGATTTCGTGATGGAGGAAATTTTTTTAAACCATGCACTGCCTTTAACTTTGGTAACGTTTTCAATTGATAAGATAATTGTTTTGGAATTTTCTGCTTTACTTGAGAAGTCCTCTAAATAATTGAGGCAATCTTTCGTAGGAGCAAATCCATTAATTCTTATATCTAAAAGCTCTTTATCCTCAAATAAAGATAAACTGTCATTGCTATCAAATGTATTCCAGTTAAATTTTTTGTCCACAAAAAAAATCTTTCTATTTAGATACCCTTCTTTTTTTAATTTATTTATCTCGATTAATCTATTTTCTTGAAGCAAGAAGGGCTCATCACTAATAAAGCAATATATGTTAGCCATTAGATATTTTTATCAGATTAAACTTAATATCATCCAAAGCTTTATCAAGAAAAGAATTTTTGATTTCTTCTGTAATTTTGTCATTCGAAAGAATATTCGAAGTATTGTAAGGATAAAGTTCCGAGTCATAGAAACTTTGTGAAATGATTTTGTCATCTAAAATAAATTCATACTCTAAAGAATACTCAATGCTTCCCACGGCAGGTGTAAGATTTTTATCCGTTGCAGAAAGAAATTTTCCAATTCTTTGTGAAATAATTCTAATTTTCAAATCAACTTGATCTGTTCTAGATAAGTTCAATCCTACATATCCCTGATTAGATTTAATATTTTTGACAAGTAATTTATTAAGAGGAGTGCTTTCATAAATCAATACAGCATCAAGCTTTGATGGATTAGTAGAAACTAAACTATACCCACAGGAATAAATAAATAGACATAAAAGGGATAAACAGACATAACGCATCACACAACAAAGTTTATCAACTTACCTTTAACAAATATTATTTTTTTTACTTCTTTCCCTTCTAAATACTTTGCAACATTTTCAATTTTCATCGACATAGATTTAACGTCATCTTCACCTGCTTCAATATCAATGATTAACTTGCCTCTAGATTTCCCATTAACTTGAACAATGAAATCAACTTCATTAGATTCCAAGAAATTTTCATTTGGGACTGGCCAACTTTCATCGTAAAGAAAATGACCTCCAGCGTCCTTCCACAGTTGTTCTGTAACATGGGGAATGATTGGATTGAGAAGACTTATAGCAACCCTCAAAGTTTCATTAACTAATGTTTTTTGGTCTTCAGAAGAATTATCATCAAGGAATTTATCAGGTATTGCATTTATCATTTCCATGACTGAAGAAATCGCAGTGTTGAAAGAAAATCTTCTTGAAAAATCATCATTAACTTTTTTGATGGTCTGATTCACTTTGATGTAAAGTTTTTCCATTTCAGAATCTTCAGAGTTATGTTCATAGTGTCTAACAGATGAAAAATGTTTTTGGGACATTGTCCAAAGTTTATTGATAAATTTAAATGAGCCTTTAATGCCACTATCGGACCACTCTAAGGACTGTTCAGGAGGGGCTGCAAACATCATAAACAATCTTAAAGAGTCAGCACCGTATTCTTCAATTAAATCGTCTGGATTCACTACATTACCTTTTGACTTAGACATTTTTGCACCATCCATAAGAACCATTCCCTGACAGAGAAGATTCGTAAACGGTTCCCTTGTATCCAAATATCCTAATTCGTTAAGAACTTTGCAGAAAAATCTTGAGTAGAGCAGATGAAGTATTGCATGTTCAATTCCTCCTATGTATTGATCGACTGGTAACCAATAATTTGCTTCATCATCTAAGATATCTTTATCTGATTTAAAAGATGCATACCTTGCGTAATACCAAGAGGATTCAAAAAAAGTATCAAGCGTATCTTTTTCTTTAACGAATTTTTTTCCATTTCTCTCTATTGACTCTGCCTTTAGCTCATCATCGGATAGATCTGAAAAAGGAATGGCATCGTTGTCATCTTCATTCTCAGAGATCATCATCGGAATAGGAGCGCCCCAAGATCTCTGTCTGGAAACACCCCAATTTCTTAGTCTGTAGTTTTCTTCAAATCTTCCAAAATTATTTTGCTCTGCAAATTTTTGTATTTTTATGAATGCATCTTCAAAACTTAAACCATCGAATTGACCCGAATTAATTAATTTTCCTTTATCTGTATTTGCTTGATCAGAATCTTCGTTCTCGGAAGAAATTACTTTAAGGATAGGCAACGAATATTTTGTGGCAAATTCAAAATCCCTTTGATCATGACCAGGTACTCCCATCAATGCACCTGATCCATAATCTGAAAGCACGAAGTTTGCTACCCAAATAGGTATCTTTTCTTTTGAGACTGGGTGATGGGCAAATTCGTTAAGAAAAAAACCTTTTTTTTCCTGTAGTGCTTGATCTTTTTCTGCGCTTTTAACTTTACTTATTTCTTCTATCCAGAGTTGTAAATCTTTATTCTCGGAAAGTTTTCTCTTCGTGATTTCATGCTCTGTTGAAAGTGCAATAAAGCTGACACCCATGATGGTGTCAGGCCTTGTAGTAAAAACTTCAATCGGCTTATCTATCACTGAGTTTTCAAATTGGAATACCATTCCCTTAGATTTACCAATCCAATTCTCTTGCATTAGTTTTACCTGTTCAGGCCAGCCAGAAAGATTACTTAATTCTGAAAGAAGTTCATCTGCATAGTCAGTAATTTTTAAAGACCACTGATTGAGGAATTTTTTTTCTACAAGAGCCCCAGATCTCCAGCCTCGACCGTCGATGACTTGTTCGTTTGCTAAAACTGTTTTATCAACTGGATCCCAATTTACTTCAGTTTTTTCTCTAATAACCAAACCCTTTTCAAACATTTTACAAAACAAATCTTGCTCCCATTTATAGTAGCTCTCATCACAAGTAGAAAATTCTCTACGCCAGTCATAGGCAAATCCTAACTGTTTAAGCTGACTTCTCATTGTTTCTATATTCTGATAGGTCCAGTCTTTTGGAGAAACTTTATTTTCTATTGCTGCGTTTTCTGCCGGTAACCCAAAAGCATCCCAACCCATTGGTTGCATGACGCATTTTCCTAATCTGATATTGAATCTAGAGATTAAATCACCAATCGTATAATTCCTAACGTGACCCATATGGATTTTTCCAGACGGGTAGGGCAGCATGCTTAAGCAGTAAAATTTATCTTTATCAGTATCGGGATCTACCTCGAAAGCATTATTTGAGTCCCAGTAATCTTGAATAGATTGATCAATGACTTTTGGATCATACTCTTTCATGAAAATATTTACTTTATGTTAAGAATATCTCTTAAGTAATTTATTGAGATTTTTTCTTCAACAAAGTTTGGTTCAATAAGAATTCTTTGATGAAGAGGAGCATTTGTATTTATTCCTTCTATATAAGTTTCTTCGAGAGCTACTCGCATCTTTCTTATTGCAGAAATTCTATCGCTTGAATGCGCACATATTTTCGCTATCAAAGCATCATAATATTGGGGAACTGTATAACCAGAATAGAGATGAGAATCGGTCCTAATCCTAAATCCGCCAGGAGGATGGAATTCAGTTACCTTGCCAGGAGATGGAATGAAAGTTTCATGATGTTCAGCATTTATCCTGCATTCAATTGCATGACCGCGGCAGTTAATATCTTTTTGAGACAAAGGAATTTCCTGACCTGCTGCAATCATAATTTGAAGTTTTACAAGATCAATCCCAGTTATCATTTCTGTGATTGTGTGTTCTACCTGCAATCTTGTATTCATTTCAATAAAGTAAAAATTTCCATCCTCATAAAGAAATTCAAAAGTACCTAAACCTTTATAATTAATCTTTTTGCAGGTGTTCACTGCTATCTTTCTTATTGCATCTAATTTTTCTTGAGGAATATCAAAAGCAGGAGCTTCTTCAATGATTTTTTGATTTCTTCTTTGGATTGAGCAGTCTCTTTCAAAAAAATGAACAACATTTCCGTGATCATCAGCGGCCACTTGTATCTCTACGTGCCTTGGAGTTTGGAGATATTTCTCTATATAAACTTCGTCACTTCCAAAGCTATTTAGGGCTTCAATTTGAGTGAGGCTTAGTTTTGACAAAAATTCTTCTTTTTTCTCACAGATTTGTATTCCTTTACCTCCGCCTCCTGCAGCAGCTTTTATTATTACTGGATAGCCAATTTCATCAGCCATCTTCAATGCTTCTTCCTCCGAGTTAATTCTTCCTGTGCCTGGGACGGGCTGCATTCCAGCTGATAAAACTGCTTCTTTGGCAGTGATTTTATTTCCCATCACTTTTATGGTTTCAGAATCTGGCCCTATGAATTTGTATCCGCTGGATGTTACTTGTTGAGCAAAATGATCGTTTTCTGAGAGAAAACCTACGCCCGGATGAATAGCATCAATCCCTGTCAGTTCTGATGCGCTTATAATAGCAGCGACGTTGAGATAACTTTTTGCTGATTCTGCAGGCCCAATACAAATGGATTCATCCGCCATCTTTACATGTTTTAAATCTTTATCTGCTGACGAATAAACAGCAACAGTCTTTATATCAAGTTCTTCACATGCTCTTAAGATTCTTAAGGCAATTTCTCCTCTGTTAGCTATAAGGATTTTTTTAAACATTGGACTTTAAGAAATAACAAATAAGGTTTGATCGAACTCAACAGGCTCAGCATTGTCAACTAAGATTTGTTTTACTGTTCCAGAAAACTCTGACTTTACCTCATTCATCATTTTCATGGCTTCAATTATGCAAAGTACATCACCTTCATTAATCTGATCACCAACTTTTACAAAAGGTTCTGACTCTGGATTTGGAGCAGAATAAAAAGTTCCTACCATTGGAGAATTCATTTTATTTCCACTTTCAAGAACATCTGATGTTTGGCTTATTTCTTGAGTATCTGTTGCTTCAGACGAAGGTGCCGATGACATAGCAATCGGAGACTGTTGAGTAGGTTCTGAAATAACAGCTGGAGTAGAAGAAATAAAATTACCTGGAATAGGATTACTTTTTACAAGTTTTACAGCTTCTTCACCTTCTTTAATTTCTATTTCATTGAGATTAGATTCTTCTAACATCTCAATTAATTTTTTTACTTTACGAATATCCATTAATCCTCCCTTATTAGATAATTTTTTGCTGCTTGAAAGGCCATTAAATAACTTTGCTTTCCAAATCCTGAAACCACTCCTAAAGCAATGTCTGAAAAATATGACTTTTCTCTAAATTCTTCTCTGCCATAAATGTTAGACAAATGTATTTCAATTAAAGGAATATTTACACCAAGTATCGCATCTCTCAAAGATATGCTTGAGTGGGTGAAGGCACCTGGATTGAATAGAATTATTTTTACTCCATTAGATTTAGCATCATGAATCTTGTCAACTAACTCATGCTCAGCATTACTTTGAAAGCATTCGGTATCAATATTGTTCTCTTTGCCTAGCTTTTCTATTGTTTTTTCAATATCTTTAAGAGAAAAACCTCCATAAATATCTGGCTCTCTTTCACCTAAAAGATTCAAATTTGGCCCATTTAAAAGCAAGATCGAAGACATTGAGCGAATTTTAAAGTATTTTTTTAGAAATTAAACGATTTTCTTTGAATAATAGATCTAT
>CABZYK010000003.1:0-156545 GCA_902529935.1 uncultured SAR86 cluster bacterium
GCGGTAGGCAATATCTTAAAGTAGTTTATTCCGCTTCCAGCCTGCCCAAAAAAGTTAGCCATTTCCACGGGCAGCAAGTCCATTAAATTCCATGACAAGATCCATAAACAGCTTGCAAATGCAAGCGGGGCTACTATTTTTGAAGTTCCGTGGTACCCAGAAGACACTGCGCTACCGATAAATTCGTGAACAAATTCAACAAAGTTTTGCAGCTTGCCTGGCGTTCCTTTCTTGGCAGATCTATTAATGAGTCCAAAGAAACCAAAGACCAAAACACCCAAGAAAACCGACATAAATATTGTATCCATGTGAAAGGCCCAAAAACCCATCTCGGATACATCACAGGCCGAGTCTAAGCTTTTTGAAAGGTCTTGTTGGTGATGAGCAAAGCCCCAGGAAGATGTTTTTTCACACCAGCCGAATGTTAAATTTACAAGGTGATGACCTATGTAATCAGAGGTCTCGACTAGATTGTTTGCTGCTTCTTTAGCCATGTCTTTTAAGGCAGTGCATTATAGTTGTCAGGAGCTCATAAACTCAAGGCTATTAAAGCTTTTTTTTCGTTATAAGGGCGTCTAATTTTTCTTGCGGAAAGGGCCAATTATCACATCTAGCTGATCGAGGTCTCTGTAACTAAAAATTATTTTGCCTGATCCGTTTTTTTTATGTTGAATTGATACCGATGAGGATAGCTCGCTGCTGATCTCCTCCTCTAGGGCGCTTATGTTCGCATCCTTTCTTTTTGGGGTTTTCGTTTTGCCAGAACCTGACAAATAATCTTGCGCAGCCCTTTCTGTTTGTCTAACAGACCAGCTGTTTTTGGCTGCCTGTTTTGCTAAGGAGGCTTGCGGGCCATCTGGCAATGTCAACAATGCGCGTGCGTGGCCCATATCAATGCTTGAGCTTTCCAATAAGTTTTGAGCTTCTTTGCATAAATTGTTTAGCCTTAAAATGTTTGCTACTCCCGATCTGGATTTCCCAACAGCCGACGCTACATCTTGCTGGCTGACATTAAATTCCTTCTGGAGCCTTAAAAGACCTCTTGCCTCTTCCATTGGATTCAGGTCTTCTCTCTGTAAATTCTCAATTAAACCCATCCTGATGATTTGATCTTCTGATGCATCTTTAAAGATGGCTGGAATGGTGGTTAGGCCGGCTTGCTTGGATGCCCTCCATCTTCTCTCGCCGGCAATGAGTTCGTAAGCGTCTCCCCCCACTCTTCGAACTATTATTGGCTGAATGACTCCTTGCGAGGAAATTGATTCGGTTAATTCTTCAAGGGCCTCTTGGTTTATGTTTTCTCTCGCCTGATATCTGCTTGGGCTAATTTTATCTATGGCTATTTCTTGGCTTTGTGCTTGCTGAGAAGAAATGGGCTCGTCGCCCAGCAAGGCATCCAGGCCTCTCTTTAAAGTTTTTCTATCTTCGCTCATGCAACCATTGAATCTTTCTCAAACTTTGAAATAACTTCCCCGGCAAGTGCAAGATAAGCGACTGTGCCCTTAGCTGTCGGATCATAAAAGAGACCTGGTTTGCCAGAGCTGGGGGCTTCCGCCAGTTTTATGTTTCTCGGGATGACGGTTGAGCAAAGCTCATTCGGAAAGTATTTTTGCAGTTCTTCTGAGACCTCTCTTGTTAGCCTAGCCCTAGGATCGAACATCGTTCTTAAGATGGCGCTGATTTGTATGTTTTCTCCGGTCTTACTGTTTATATCATTAATGGCCTTGTTCAGAGAAACAAGTCCTTCCATTGCATAGTATTCGCACTGCATGGGAATGATTAGCTTAGAGCTGGCTCTTAGTGCGTTCAATGTAAGAATGCCCAACGATGGGGGGCAATCAATTATCACGTAATCGTAACTGCCTTCGAGAGACCTTAGTGCATTTTTAAGCTGAAGGGAGGCGGCGGGAACTGTGGTCATTTCAATGTCGGCTGAAATTAGGTCCTGACATGAGGGCACCAAATCAAAACCAAAATCTGTACAGGGCAATATGGTTTCTTTGATGCACGCGCCTCTGGCCAAAACATCCATTATGGTAAGTTTGTCTTCTGCTTTCTCGTGGCCGGATCCGGTGGTAGCGTTGGCCTGGGAATCAATGTCTATAAGGAGGACTTTTCTTTTTGTGGCTGCGAGCGAGGCGGCCAAGTTTACCGCTGTGGTGGTTTTTCCTACCCCGCCTTTTTGGTTAGCTACAACTAAAGTTATCAAGATTGTATATTATCATTTTTTTGGTGGGTTAAATTCTAAGAAACCTGTTTTTTTTCCTAAAATTTTTGATGCCGCGGAAGGAATGTACTTCCAGTCATTTTTATCTTCACGGATGGCTTGCTGCTCTGAAACCATAAGTAAAATTTTTTGATCTCCACTCATTTTCTTAATCGCCAAGTTTTGGATTTTTTTGGGTTCGGCGAATGCTCTGGAAATTAGAACATCCTCTTTAATGAGATCTAGGTGCTCAAGCCTTTTTTGCAAAACCTTTGTATTTTGAATCCCAAAATGCGCAAGACAGTGTCTCAAGAAAGATGCTTTTTTGTTAGCTGGCTCAAGCAAGCAGCCGTCTTTGTTTCCTAGAATAGAAATTACGAGCCCCGGAAATCCCGCTCCGCTTCCGACGTCAATGTAAGAATTGTTTTGTATGTAGGGATATAAATGCGCTGAATCAATGATGTGATGATATATGTTTTCTAGGGTGGAATTTTTTGAAACAAGATTTGTTGTCTTATTCCAATCAAAAACCTTGAGAGCGAACTCTTTTAGCTCCTTTTCTTTTTCTGGCTTTGAGATTTCTTCCAGCGAGACCTTAAGACTCTCGGGTACTTCCGCGTGCATTTTTATCTGCAGTTTCTGTTTCGTTTCTTTTCAGGTAAACCATTAGCGCCGATATTGCTGCTGGCGTGATCCCAGGAATTCTCCAGGCTTGTGCCAATGTTTTGGGTTCAACTTTAGAGAGTTTTTGAGTAATTTCTGCTGACAGGCCTTTTACATTTGAATAGTCAAAATTCGAAGGTATGTGAGCATTTCTGTTTTTCTTCATTTTTTCTATCTCGTCCATCTGTCTTTTGATGTATCCCGAATATCTTTGATTCGTTTCGATATCAAAAACTATATCGTTGTCTGGGGTTTCAATAGAAAATGCTTTGGCTAAATCTTGAAAATCTAGATCTGGTCTCTTCAGCAAGTCTAAAAAAGAGGTGGCTGACTTTGGCTCTTTAATTTTTAAACTGCTATATATTTTTTCATCCTCAGGCCGGAGAAATAACTTTGCTAGCTTGTCTTTCTCTTTAATTATTTTATTTTTCTTTTCAGAAAATATCTTGTATCTGCTCTCGGATACCAAGCCGACTTTATAAGCTTTTTCTGTAATTCTTTGGTCAGCATTGTCCTCTCTTAGAATTAGTCTATGCTCAGATCTGCTGGTGAACATCCTGTATGGTTCCTTCGTTCCAAGGGTTACAAGATCGTCGATTAAAACTCCCAGATAAGACTCTTCTCTGCTCGGCGTCCAGGGATCTTTTCCTAGAAAAGACAGGGCAGCGTTTGCACCGGCTACAAGCCCTTGAGCTGCAGCTTCTTCATACCCGGTTGTGCCATTGATTTGGCCTGCAAAGTAAAGGTTTTTTATTTTTCTCGTTTCCAGCGTTTCATGCAGTTCTCTGGGGTCAAAAAAATCATATTCGACCGCATATCCATATTGAGTTATTTTGGCGCTTTCAAACCCTTCTATAGATCGAACAAATTTTTCCTGGCAGTCCTTTGGCAGGCTTGTCGAAATTCCGTTTGGATAAATTAAGTCAGAATTTAATCCTTCTGGTTCTATAAATATTTGGTGGGACTTTTTATCTTTAAATCTGAATATTTTGTCTTCAATGGATGGGCAGTATCTTGGCCCAATTCCTTCAATCTTTCCTGAGAACATTGGAGATCTATCAAGGTCACCTATTATAATTTCGTGAGTTTTTTCGTTTGTTCTTGTTATGAAGCATGGCACTTGCTTGGGGTGATTGCTTTGATCGCTTAAAAAAGAGATCGTGGGTCTAGGGACGTCACCTTTCTGCTCTTCTAAAATTTCCCAATTTATAGAGTCTTTATGAATTCTTGGAGGAGTTCCTGTTTTCAATCTGCCAACTGAAAAATCAATGTTTTTTAATTTTTCTGCTAATTTTTTCGAGGAGTTATCTCCAGCTCTGCCCCCTTCGTTGTTATCCATTCCAGTGAAAAGCTTTCCATTAAGGAAGGTCCCTGTTGTCAAAATTACTTTTTGAGCTTTTAAGATTTTACTTTCGTCAACAATAACCGAACCGATTTGATTGTCTTGTATACCAAAGTCAGTAACCTCGCCTTCTACAATCTTGAGGTTTTCTAGATTCTTCAATTCTTTTTGAACGGATTGTTTGTATAAATCCCTATCTGCCTGAGCGCGCGTAGCTCTGACGGCCGGTCCTTTGGAAGAATTCAAAACTTTTAGATGTATGGCGGCCCTGTCGGCGCACCTTGCCATTATTCCATCAGCAGCATCTATCTCTTTTACAAGGTGGCTTTTTCCTACCCCACCAATAGCAGGATTACAAGACATTTGACCGATGGTTTCAAATTTATGAGTAATCAGGATGGTTTTAACTCCAATTCTAGCTGCAGCCGCAGCTGCTTCACAGCCTGCGTGACCCCCGCCTATTACAATTATGTCCGCTTTCATTAAAAATATTATATATATGTATTTATGTATTAGAGAGTATATGTTTATTGTTGTTAGCCCTGTTAGTAAGTGGAAAAAGTCTTTGGCCCCTCAAAACCCAAGGTATAGAGAAGGTAGAGCCATGTTACTAAGCTTGTTTATAAGCTGTGTTTTGCTCTTTTAAAAGTGTTGAGAAAATAACTATAAATAGTTACTAACAGCTTTTTAAATAGATCTTAATACAATAAAAAACACTTTAATAACATCATATGAATTATAGTTAGTGCTTACTTACCTATGCAAAAAGCGGAAAATATTTCCCCCAAAAAGTCATCGGCGCTCATCGGAGACTTAATGTCCCCAAGAAAAATATCTGCCAACTTTAGGTGCTCTGCAGCTATATCAACGTTTTTCACATCAATTGGGTCTGGACAAGAGCCTATTTCCATAAAAGCTTTTTTAACCAAGTTTCGGTGTCTTTCTCTAGCTGAAAATAAAGCATCAGATCCACCGCTCGAAAGAAGCTCGTAAATCTTTTCTTCAAGAGCGCTGATATTTTTTTTCTCAAGAGCAGAAACAACAATTCCTTCAAACCCTTTGGGTGGGCTAGATATGTCAGACTTATTGAAGACTTTTAAGATGTTTCCGTTTTTTTTGAGGCTAAAATCCCTGTTTTCAGCATCAACCACCTCCAAGATCAGGTCTGCCCCCTCTATTAACGACCTAGATTTATCTATTCCAAGCTTTTCTATTTCGTCCACTGTTTCGTCGTTTATTCCCGCCGTGTCATAAATATCTACTTGCAGGTCTTTAATTTGTATTTTTTTATATATTGGATCCCTTGTAGTTCCCTTAATTTCAGTCACAATCGAGGCCTCTTCTCCAGAAAGAATGTTCATAATGCTGGATTTGCCCACGTTTGGAGGTCCGGCGACTACAACTCTGTGTTCAGACATTATCCTTATTCCTTCCTCTATTTTCTCATCAAAATCCTCTAAAAGGTGTCTAAAATCTTTAAAAAGAGTATTAATTTGCATGTAATCTATGTTTGTATCTTGATCAGAAAAATCGATAGAAGACTCCACAAGTATTCTTATTTTTCTTAGACTTTCTAAGATTTTATCCACATTTTCACCGAAGTTACCAGAAACTGACTTTGATGCCGCCACCATTGCTGCGCTAGAGCTAGCATTTATGAGATCGATAACCGCTTCAGACTGCGCAAGGTCAATCTTGTTGTTAAGAAAGGCCCTTTGAGTAAATTCGCCTGGGTTTGCGTTTCTGGCGCCTAATTCTATGCATTTTTGAATCAAGGCCCTAACTATTAAGGGGTTCCCATGACACGATATCTCAGCCACATCCTCGCCTGTGTATGATGAGGGGCCCTCAAAGCAAGAAATTAGACACTTTTCATTAAACCCCCCCGAAAGGTTTGTCTCTGCAACTTTTGATGTTCCATGATCAAATTCTAGGGAAAAGAGGTTGTTAATAATGCTTTTTGCCTCCTTTCCGCTAATTCTTACAACTGAAATAGCTCCTCTTCCGGGAGGAGTTGAACAAGCAACTATAGCCTGATCCAAAGAAAACCTCCTCTATGCTGCCTTTTTAGGCCCATGCATAAGCATTTGTAAGGCTGAGACAAGAGAATTTACCAACCAATACAAGACAAGACCAGCTGGGAAAAATGCAAAGAGCACCCCAAATATGATAGGCATAAATTTAAAAATTCTTGCCTGCATTGGATCTACGCCCGCTGGTTGAGGCTGCAAAAGCTGCATCAAATACATTGCCCCCATGTTTAACAAAGGCAATATAAATAAAGGGTCCCTTACAGATAAATCAACAATCCAAAACATGAATGGAGCATGCCTGAGCTCAACTGTCTCGATTAAAACCCAATAAAAAGCAAGGAAAAAAGGCATTTGTAGCAGCATTGGAAGACATCCCAGCGCAGGATTCACCTTTTCTTTTGAATACAGGGCCATCATCTCCCTTGACATAGCTTGTCTGTCGTCTCCATATCTCTCTTGAAGCTCCTTGAGTTTGGGCTGAAGTTGCCTCATTTTCCCCATATTTTTGTATGCAACATAAGACAGGGGCCATAAGAAAATCTTTATAAGCACTGTTACCAGCACAATAGACCATCCCCAGCTGCTAATTGCTTGATTAATAAGGTTCATTACCCAAAAAATAGGCTGACCAATCCAATATAAGAAGCCATAATCTATGGCTAAACCGAGCTTTGGATGCATTAAGTCTAAATTTCCTTTAATTTTTGGACCCGAATAAGCTGAATACTCGTTTTTTATTGAGGTACCTGGAGCAACCTTTTTGGTCTCTTCAACAAACCCAACAGAAAAAGAGCCATCATTTTTATTTTTCTTACCTTGAAGCAGGCTGTTGGACGACTGGTTGGGTAGCAGGGAGGTTAAGAAATAATGTTGAATCATTGAAATCCAACCTCCGCTGGTTGATGTTCTAAATTCTACTTCTTCTATTTCTGAGAAAGATCTTTTATCGTAGTTTTCACCATCATAAGAAAACGCAGGACCCAAATATGCCCAAGATGAGGGTTGAGTAAATATGCCCCCAGAACCAGAAATAGTCTTCTCGGATGAGCGATTTATTTTTGCATATGGCGCGACCGAAACTTCAACCACTTCTCCATTAAAAAATTCTTCTTCAAAATTTATTCTGAAGTTTTCCCCCAAGCTAATTTTCTTAGAATGAGTGGAGCCATTTGGAAGCCTTCTTATAATTTCAACTGAATCTTCGGATTTAGACAACACAGAAAAATAATTTCCTTCCGGTGCGTTAGACATTCCTGAAACAACAAAACCACCATCTAAAAAGTAGTTCTCCTTGCCACACTTGTTGAAAAGCAAAGTATTAGCTTGGCCATTAATTTCCAAGGGATAATTCAACAACTCTGATTTAATAATCTGTCCGCTGGACAGGCTTATTTCAAGCTTCTGATTTTCATTAAAGACTTCGACTGTTTCTTCGGCGCCACATATCAAAGAGGTGATATTGCTTGACTCAGCAAAAGAGCTTGACTCATCCACAAAAGAATCAGGCTCAGAAATTGGATTGGTTGGTAAGTACTCACTATCATTTAGAGCTAATTCAGATATTGTTTCTTCCTGAGCGGGGGGATTCCAATTGATAAGCAATAAATAACTAAAAATAAATATTGAAAATACTAAAAAATATCTTTGAAAATTATCAATCATTCTTTGCTTTCTCCGGAACTGGATCATAACCATATGATCCAAGAGGATGACATTTTGAGATTCTTTTTAAGCTGTAATATATGCCCTTTTTCACGCCATGAATCTCAATACAATTTTTAGCGTACTCAGAACATGTTGGTTGAAATCTACAAGTGGGTCCAAAATACGGACTGATTGATCTTTGATAAACAACAATCAAAAAAACTAATATTTTTTTTAAATTAAATCTTTTCAATTTTGGACTCTAAATCAATGAAATTTTTTTTTACTTTTAATTTATCAAATTCCTCTATTTTATATTTAACCATGAGGATGGCGTCATAAGAGTTTAGCTTAGATCTCATTATAATCTCTCTAAATTTTCTTTTAATATAATTTCGATTAACAGCCAATTTAACAAACTTTTTTTGAATAATAATTCCAGTCCTAGTTGAGGATATTTCGTTTTTTTTTAGAATTACTACGAAGGGTCCAGATGAGAAGGAGGCGTCTGAATTTTTGAAGACGTTATCAAAGTCTTTTTTTCCCACCAGAGCAGGTATTTTCATTTTAAGCAGATAAAACTTTTCTGCCTTTTCTTCTTCTGTTGTTTATAACAGCCCTGCCTCCGGTAGAAGACATTCTGGCTCTAAATCCGTGAGTCCTTTTCCTTTTCAGTTTGCTTGGTTGATAAGTTCTTTTCATTGCGAGTAAATTAAGATGGAGAATGATATATTAATTGAGTGAATAAATAAAACTCTAATTAATTATATTATTAACAAGTTATTCACAATTTTTCACATGATTATCCTGTGGATAAGTTATAATAAAGATATTATTATCTTTTTATGAATTATCAAGCCTGGGAAGAATGTAGAAAATCGCTTGAACTAGAGCTAAACCAGGATGAATTCTCTACTTGGATAAGTCCCTTAGCTTACTCAGAAGAACAAGACGAATTTGGCATGCAAGCTGTAACGCTGTTAGCTCCAAATGATTTCATCAAAGAACATGTTAAACAAAATTATGATTCCATCATAAAACAATATTTATCTAGATCTCTTGATTCTGAAAATCTAAGTTTAAATTATGATTTATTTAATTCTCCTAAACCATTGATTACAAAGGATAAATCTAAAAAAATTCCTTTTCTAGATGATAAAGAAAATTCCCTTTTTGAAAATTTTACATTCGAAACTTTTGTAGAAGGAAAATCAAATAATATAGCTCTAGCAGCAGCAAAACAGGTTGCTGATTCGCCCAAAGGTGCATACAACCCTTTATTTATATACGGTGGGGTTGGTTTAGGTAAAACCCATTTAATGCATGCAGTGGGAAATAAACTTAAAGAAAAAGATCCATCCAAAAGAATTATTTATATACATTCCGAGAGGTTTGTAAGTGATATGGTTAAATCACTTCAATTAGGAGCAATAAACGAGTTTAAGCAGTTTTATAGAGGCGTAGATGCTTTGTTGATCGACGATATTCAGTTTTTTGCAGGAAAAGAACAGTCTCAAGAAGAACTCTTTCATACTTTTAATGCGTTGCTAGAAGGAGGTCAGCAAATGATACTCACCTGCGACAGGTATCCTAAAGAAATAGAAGGATTAGAAGAAAGACTTAAGTCCAGGCTGGGTTGGGGCTTGCCGGTGATTGTAGAGCCTCCAGAACTTGAAACTCGAGTAGCAATTTTATTAAAAAAAGCCGAAGAGCTTAATTTAAATATGCCGCAAGACTGTGCTTTCTTTATATCTGAAAGGATCAGATCTAATGTAAGAGAGCTTGAAGGGGCGCTAAAAAGAGTTGGCGCGAATGCTAAATTTGCAAACAAAGAAGTTGATTTGAATTTAATTAAAGAATCTCTAAGAGATTTGCTTGCTATTCAAGCGAGACAAGTCAGTATTGATAATATCCAGAAGACAGTTTCAGATTATTTCAATATAAGGCTTTCTGATCTGCTATCATCTAAAAGAAATAGGTCTCTCGCTAGACCAAGACAATTATCGATGAGTTTAGCCAAAGAACTAACAAATCACAGCCTTCCAGAGATAGGAGACGCATTTGGAGGCAGAGATCATACAACAGTTCTTCATGCATGCAAAAAAATAGGAGAATTGAGACAAGGAAATACTGAATTGGACGAAGATTATAAAAACTTAGTAAGAGTTCTCACCGCTTGATTATGGAATTTAATATAAACAAAAATGATCTTGTTGAATCAGCCTTGCTGGCCTCAAATGTATCTGAAAAAAGGCAGTCTATTCCTATTTTGTCAAACGTATTAATTTCAGCAGCCAAAAATTCAATAAAAATAACGGCAACTGACTTAGAAATTGAATATAAAACAACAATTGAGGGCGTAGAAGTTAAAAAAGAGGGTGAAATTACAGTATCTGCTAGAAAACTAGCAGATTTAGTCAGATCAATACCAGAAGACACAAAGCTGAACTTTTGCCTAATTGATAACCATATAGAAATTAAAGCCTTAAAGTTTCAGGCAGATTTAGCTACATTGCCAGCTAGCGACTTTCCCTCTATTGATTCTGCCGATTTCAGCAGCTCTATTAAAATTTCATCTTCAGCCTTAGCTGATATGATTGGTTCAACATCTGTGGCAATGGCTGCACAAGATGTAAGATATTACCTAAATGGATGCCTTTTAGAAACAAAAGGAAACGCATTATGCGTGGTATCAACAGATGGCCATAGGCTCGCTTTTACAAAAACATCAATTGACGGTTTAAAAGAGGATTTCAGGGTTATTGTTCCCAGAAAAGCCGTCATGGAATTGCAAAAAATTATTTCTGCTAATGACGAAGAAATTACGTTGAATGTATCTCAGAATCAAATCAATGTTGTAGGCTATGTATTTTCCTTCACTTCTAAATTAATCGAGGGCAATTATCCTGATTATGAAAAAGTTTTTCCGGTTGGTGATGAATCTAAACTTATTGTCGATAAAAATGAATTTAATACAGCTCTGAGCAGAGCTTCAGTTCTTTCAAATGAAAAATACAGAGGAATTAGATTGAGTCTTAATAAAGATTTACTGAAAATTGAGGCTAATAATCCAGAAAAAGAAAGTGCTGAAGAAGAAATAAAAGTTGATTATTCCGGCCCAGAACTAGAAATTGGTTTCAATATAAGCTATTTACAAGAATCCCTTACAACTATTAAAGATTTATCTGCAGAAATAGTTTTTTTCGGTCAAGAATCAAGTTGCATTGTTAAAAATAAGGAAAACGAAGATCTTATACACGTTATTATGCCTATGAGACTCTAGTCTCATGGGTTTAAAAAAATTAGAGCTATCTTCTTTTAGAGCCCTCTCACAAAAATTTTTCTCCTTTACTGACTCAAATCTTATTTCGGGGAAGAACGGTTCTGGAAAAACTTCTTTATTGGAAAGTATTTATTTCTCGATAGAAAATAAGTCGTTCAAAACCAACAACATGAGTTCTTTTTATCCATTTGAAGAAGATTTTTTTGCTTTGAAAGCCATATTTGACGACAATTCGAAGCTAGAGCTTTCAAGAAGAAAAACTAAGGCGCTGGTAAGGCAAATCACTCCAAAAGAATCAATATTAAATGATGTTTGTCCATTTTTAATTAACAACTTTGCATTAAATTATTTAGAGTCTTCATCTGAAACTAGGAGAAACTTCTTAGATTTTTATTTGTTTCACGTGGAACAAAATTACAAAAAAAAATACATAGAGTTTCAAAAATCTCTGAGACTAAGGAACAATGCGCTCAGAGAAGCAAACAAGAAAACTTTCAAAATTTGGAACGATCTATTTGTCGAAAAATCAATAGAAATTTCATGTTTAAGAAATAAGCATTTGGACAAGATAATTCCATTGCTAAAAGTAAATTTTGATAAGGATTTTCCTATAGAAAAAAAGGTAAATTTCAGGGTTGAAAATCTTTGGTTGGAAGAAGAAGATTTTAAGAATGAATTACGCGAAGTTTATCAAAAAGATTCGGAAGTAAAATTTTCAACGGTTGGGCCGCATAGGCTTGATCTTCTCTATGATGTAAACGATGTAAAATCAGGGGATATTTTATCGAGAGGAGAACAGAAGCTATTGATTTTATTAACAATATTAGGATTTAATCAACACATGCATAATCTCGGAAATAAGCACTCCATCTTTTTAGTTGATGACTTGCCTTCTGAGCTAGATGAGGAGAATTTTCTAAAATGTTTGGAGCTAATTTTAGATGCTCCAGGACAGAAGTTTGTGTCCTCAATTGACCCTGATTTTTTAGGTATAAAAGGGCGATTTAATACCCTAATTGCTTTATAATAAAGCATGCCAAAATCGGTAAAAAAATCACCAAAAAAACCTCCCAAAAAAGCTAAAAAAGAAGCCAGTTATGACTCCTCAAATATAACTGTTTTAAAGGGCTTAGAAGCCGTTAAAAAGCGTCCTGGTATGTACATAGGTGATACCGATGATGGAACTGGCCTTCATCATATGATCTACGAAGTACTAGATAACTCAATCGATGAAGCACTTGCTGGCTACTGTGAGAATGTCACTGTGACAGTTCACGATGATTCCAAGGTTACCATCTCAGATGACGGAAGAGGCATACCAGTAGATATCCATAAAGACGAGGGTATTTCAGCAGCTGAGGTCATCATGACAAAGCTTCACGCTGGAGGAAAATTTGATGACAATTCATACAAAGTTTCTGGTGGACTCCATGGTGTTGGTATCTCAGTTGTAAATGCTCTTTCAGAATATCTTTTATTAGAAATTAATAGAGATGGTTTTAGCTATACACAAGAATATAAAGACGGGACCCCAAAATCAAAATTAAAGAAAGGCGGAAAATCAAATAAGACTGGAACCAGTATCACCTTTATTCCATCTCTAGAGACTTTTGGAAAAAATAGAACTTTTGATCATGACACTCTCTTTAAGAGATTAAGAGAATTGTCATTTCTAAATTCTGGACTATCGATAATTCTAAAAGACGAGCGCGATGGAAGATCTAGTAACTTTAAATCAGACGGGGGTCTTCAAGAGTTCGTGACCTTCCTAAACAAAAAGAAGTCGGTAATTAATAAGCCGTTTAGATTTTTGAAAGAAACAAAAGACGGTATGGCTGTGGAGCTAGCTTTGCAGTGGAATGATAGTTATCAAGAAAATACCCTTTGCTACACAAACAACATATTTCAAAAAGATGGTGGAAGTCACCTAAGTGGATTTAAGACTGCGCTGACCAGAAGTTTAAATAATTTTATGGAAAAGGAAGGTTACTTAAAATCTGGTGACTTAACTCCATCGGGCGAAGATGTCAGGGAAGGTTTAACTGCAGTTATCTCTGTTAAGTTACCAGATCCGAAATTTTCATCTCAAACAAAAGACAAATTGGTTTCATCTGAAATTAAGCCCGTAGTAGAGCAAGAAACTTATAAGCATTTAAATGATTTTCTTTTAGAAAATCCAGGAGAAGCAAAACAGATTGCAACCAAGATAATTGATGCTTCAAGGGCCAGAGAAGCAGCAAGAAAGGCTAGAGAAATGACAAGGAGAAAAGGGGTTCTAGATGGAATAGGCCTCCCTGGTAAATTAGCAGACTGCCAAGAAAAAGACCCTTCTCTAAGCGAGTTATACATTGTAGAAGGAGAGTCAGCAGGTGGTTCAGCTAAGCAAGGGAGAAACAGACATAATCAAGCTATTTATCCGATGAAAGGAAAAATCCTTAATGTTGAAAGAGCAAGAATAGATAAAGTCTTAAATTCCGATGAAATCGTAAACATAATAACCGCGCTAGGTTGCGGTCTTAAAGAAGACTTTGATTTGGAAAAGTTAAGATATCATTCAGTTGTAATAATGACTGATGCTGATGTAGATGGGTCTCATATTAGAACTTTGTTATTAACTTTCTTTTATCGTCACATGCCAGAAGTTTTGGAAGCCGGTCATATTTTTATCGCGCAACCGCCCCTGTATAAAGTTGGTCGCGGCAAATCAGAGGAATATATAAAAAATGATTCCATGTTAAGAAGCTTCCTGGTGAATAAGATTTCTCAAGAGACGGTTCTTCATCTAACTAAAACAAAAAAATTAACCGAACAGGATTTCTCTAGCATGCTCGCTTCATATAACTCAATGATGGACTTTGTTGAATCTTCAACCAACAATGCTCCAACCTTATTCATTGAGGCAATTTTAAATTCCAAAGACTATGCTCAGAAAAATATTGCAGGATGGCTGAAAGAAATAAATTCAAACCTAAATAAAATTTCTTCAGATGATATAGAAATCAAAGTTGAATTAGACAATGAAAGCAAATCTAGATTAATAATCTCCCAAACAGAACACGGAAACACATTAGCAACTATATTGCCTCTATCTTTCTTTAATTCTAAGGGCTATAAATTAATTATGGAATTCAAAAAGAAAATTTTCGGAATCAAGCCAAATTCTTCTTTTTTCATGAAAGGAGAAGCTAAGAAAGAATTTACAGACAGCTTTATCGATTCTTTTGAAGAATTATTCGAGGATTCGAAAAAAGGACTAACCATTCAAAGATACAAAGGTTTAGGAGAGATGAATGCAGACCAGTTATGGGAATCAACGATGAATCCAGATAGTCGATCTTTACTAAAAGTTACAATAGAAGATGCTGAAGCAGCTGATGAAATCTTTTACAACCTAATGGGAGACGATGTTGAGTCCAGGAGAGAATTCATTGAAACTAATGCAGGCCTTGTTAGCAACATAGATATATAAATTCAAATTTCCCTTCCACTTCCCTTTTATAATAATTATTAATACTATTTATTACTGTTACTAATAAATTAATAAAAAAATAGGAGTTTTTTATGTTACAAATTACAAAATTTGAGATGCACAGCGGTGCTGATAGAAATACCTTTGGAAATGCAGCTTATGCAGTATGTAAAACTGCAAAAAGCAGTCCTGGCGTTAATGATGCTAAATATTATTGGGTAAATCCAAATTTAATTGCATTCATTGTTGATGCAGAGCCAGGATCGTGGGGTTCAGGAGCACAGCCAACTTCAGAGGCAATGAAAGCTTTGTTTGATTTATCCGATATTTCAACGCAAGTTGCTAACGAAACTTGGATGGGCGCTAGAGAAGGAACTGATAACTTCAATTTAGCAAAATAATCTTTGAGTCAGCTATTTGTTAGCTGACTCAATTAAATTTAATTCATTTATAATTCTTTGATGATCAAAATCATTTTTATATTATTTTTAAGTTCATCAAGTTTTCTTTTTGCTTCAGATTTTTCTTCAGAGAGAGGAATGACAAACTTACTCGGTTCAGAAACTTGGTCGAGATGTGCAACGGAGATGTCTAAGAATAATGTAAAAGTTTATGAGCTTTCATACGAAAGAACCTCAACAATGCCCTTGTCTCCGTTTGCAGGTGAGTACAATCCAAAATTTTTACCTGAACTGGGTTTCGAAAACTCTAATCACATTTATACGATGGACGTACTCAATGAAAACGTGAATGACGGAAATCAAGGAACCCAAATTGATGCTCTTGGGCACTTTGGACATTCAGATAAATTTTGGGATGGAGAAGGCGAGGTGGATCTTTCTGGTGTTCGATACTTCAAAGGTTTAACTGCTAAAGAAGTTAAACCATTTCCAGAATCTCCATTGCAAAAATTAGGAATTGAAACAGTTCCTCCCATCATCACGACAGCTGTTTTGCTAGACGTTAGAAAACATTCCTTTGGTGGAAGATCTATGAAGGCTGGTGAATACGTAACCGTAAAACATATCGAGGAAACTTTAAAAAAATCATCGCTGAACAGAAGAGGAATTTTACCTGGTGACGTTGTCCTCATTTACACTGGATGGAGTGATCAATATGAAGATCCAGACGAAAATAAAATTTATTATTCTAAGGCGCCGGGAATATCGTTTAATGCCGCAAAGTTTTTAGCTGCTAAAAAAGTTGTTGGAGTAGGTGTAGATAATTGGGGGGTAGATGCTTTCGCCGATCCAACCGAAATGGGTAAAGAGGTTTCTCAAAATCCTGATGGCGTTGTTTTACCAGCACACTATTATTTCTTAACTCAGGTTGGCATTCACACCATAGAAAACTTAAAGCTTGATTTACTTGCTAAGGATTCTGTTGATCTTTCATGTGTGATGATTCTCCCACTAAAAACGAAAGGTAGCGCGGCCTCACCAATTCGACCAGTCGCCATAGGATCTTCAAGATCCTAACTTTAATTTCTTTGCTTGAGTAAAAAGTCTTCTAGGCAGTTATATTCAGGTTCTTGATTGTCCTCTATGAGATTTCCCTCATCATCTAATAACACTCCATGAAAAACTCTTTGCCCATTAGAGAATAAATCTTCATACATAGAAATATCTTCATTAAATTCAATATCTTGTAAGAAATATCTATATTTTAGATAAGCAAAGAGATTGCTTAGAAAACTACTCCTTAATAGTTTATCCATGAAACGCGTTAAACAAAGAGACAAAAAATATCCCTACCCCAAGAGTACCAACCATAAGCACAAAAAGGTCCACGAGAAACACTGAAATAAGCTTCAACCAAGACTCATTTTGATTTTTAGTTTTCTTTAAAGCAGTAACTTTAAAAAAAGAAAAAGCAACAATGAAAACTGCGCTTCCAATAATGAACATACTTAAATTCATTCGGTGAGTTTAAAACAAAAATTTAAACTAAATTTTGTAATGAGTGAAAAGTATTAAACTATAATAAAATAATGCTTAATTTTCAGAACCAAGATTGCAATACTTCTTTGCAAGAAGGAATAGAAGAATATAGAAGTTATTTAAGAAAAAATAATAGATATGTTCTTGGAGAACAAGTTAGCGATTCAGAAAAGTGGGGTATTCTCTGCCATGATGCAACTCATGTAATTTTTGGATTAGATACAACCTTAGAAGAGGAAGCAATGTTGGATTGCTGGGTATTTTTTGGTGGAAATTATTTTCAAACATTAAAAGATTATTTTTCTGGAAAAATAAATTTCAAAGAAACTACTGAAAAAGTAGAAATTCTTTTAAAAGAAGTTGGTTATACAAAGTACTTTTTTCTTTACTTAAAAGTCATGATTAGAAAGTGGCCAATGATTTTATTTAGATGCTTTAAAATGAAGAAGCGTTGGAATTATTATTTTTCAGAGGAGTTACTTTACAAAAGTATAAAAGAATTAAGAGAAGAATTTCACATCAAGATCCTTACACATTCGGAAAGGAAAATAAAAAAAGTTTCTTGGAACAGACAGATAAAAGAGTTTTGAATATAAAAGAGATTCAAAAATTCAAAGACCAATTATTGGATGAAATCCAAGATACTTTTTCTGATAAGAAAAATCCTACTCTTTTGGAATATCAACAACAAACGGAAAATCTTATTACATTGAAAGAGCTTCTTGAGAGAGAAAAGGAATCAATGCCGCAAGAGAATTTTGATTTAATTTCTGGGCAAGATTTTGTCATCCTTCAAATCGAAAGATGGATAGATGAGAACAATGAAATTATAGACGGTTGGTTCGAAGAATCTGAAAAGCCACTAAAAAAACATTAGCTTTGGATATCATCATTGTTTTGGTTTTTTAATTTTTCTAAACTTATCTTATCTTTTAGGCTCATCATGTATGCAGCGCCAGCCAGAATAAGAACTGCTGCAGCTTCACCAACAATTAATGTAGCTTCCATTTCTTTATTCTGCATAACAATTAATCTGCAAATAGCCGTTATAGCGATAATTATTGGCAAAGTTACTGGAATTCTATTCGTGCTGTAAAAAGACCCCACCATGCCTAAAATTTCAGCATAGATGAATAATAAGAATAAATCCGACAGTTCAATGCGTCTATTAATGAACATTTCCCATAAATAAAGGGCTGCTGCGATGCATGTAGCAATACCAATAAGCGCTAAAAGGATTTTCTCACTTACGAGCGTTGTCCAGTGAATTTTGTCATTTGTAGCCTGACTAAACAGTTTTTTCAGCATATTTCCCCCAAAATGGCACTTTTACACTATTTAAGTCATAAATTTAGCAAAAAGTAGCTAAAAAGGGAGTTTTTTATGAATTTAAGGTTTGAGAACTTTTTTTAAAGATATTTTTAAGACTTGGACGTTAGATGATAATTTTCAATCATCCATGATTGAAGGTCAGTTGTAAGTTGTCTTATATTTTTACCGGATGTTTCAACTGGATCACCTAAGTAAAAAATAACTTTTCCTGGTTGTATCAAGTAACTGGGCGGCCAACACTCTGCTGAGTTGTGAACTATCGGGATGATGCTGGTTTCTGTCTTGGCTGCAACTTCAATACCAGTTCTAGAAAATCTTCCTATTTCTCCTACTGGCATCCTCGTGCCTTCTGGAAAATATAAAACAGATAATCCAGCTTCAATTTTTTTTATTCCTTCTCTAATAATTTTTTTGGTAGAGCTCAGTTTCATATCTCTTTCTATGTAAATAGGTTCAAGCAATCTAAAACCTAAACCAAAAACTGGAACGCTCAAATTTTCTTTCTTTGTAATCGCAGACATTGGTTGAAACTCATGATGTAACACCAACGTTTCCAATGTGCTTTGGTGATTAGAGACAAAAAGAAATTTGCCATTTAGATAATCTTTGAATCCTTTAAATTCAATTTCAACATTACAAATATATTTCAATGTAAATCTTACTAACCATACCCAGCTTAAAATAATTTTTTGTCGCTTTATTAACGGAGTGAAATATAGGAAAGGTATGCCAATGAAAATTAACCCTAATCCAATAATAAGGAAAAAATAAAAAATACCCGATCTAAGATAAACCATCAAAAGTTATTCTCTATTGCTTCGAATAAATTCTCATAAATTTTTACACCCATCAAACTTTCAGCTGTTCTAATGGTATGCATTCCATAACCGGTAAGAACCAAGACAGGACGACATCCATGCTTTTTTGCAGCAAGTAAATCAGATTCTTTGTCACCAATAAAAAAACAATCCTTGAGTGAAATTCCAAGCTTAGCTTCAGCTTTTTCTAACAAACCTGTTTTGGGTTTTCTACATTCACAATTGTCTTCATTTGCATGCGGACAAAATAGAATTAGCTCAATCTCAGCCCCAATTTTTTTTAGTTCATTTTTCATATGATCATGAACGTTATTTATCATTTCTTCAGTTGCCGTTTTTTGTGAAACGCAGGCTTGATTTGTAAGAACAACAATTTTTACATTGTTGTCTGATAATTTTTTTATTGCTTGAACGCTCTTATGTTCAAATTCAAATTCCTTTGGATCTCTTACATAGTCAAATAGATCAACATTGATGACACCATCACGATCTAAAACAATATATTTACTTGAGTTATCCAAGAATATTTTTACTTAAAAAAATTTGAGAAATAAGTTGTAATCTCTTGTATTTGAATAGTTTTTTGTTCCATACTATCTCTATCTCTTATTGTAACTGTGTTATTATCAAGAGAATCAAAATCAATTGTTATGCACATTGGAGTACCTACTTCATCATGCTTCCTATAACTTTTTCCGATATTTCCTGTATTTTCCAAGAGAACTCTACCCTTACCTAAAGATTGAAGTTCGTCTTTTACATTTTTAGCCAAGGATACGAGATCTTCATTATTTTTTTTCAGAGGAATAACGGCGGCCTTTATTGGACTGAGATGAGGTTTAAGAGCTAGAACTATTCGTTCTTTTCCATCTTCTAATTTCTCAACCTTGTAAGCTTCGTTCAAAATAGCCAATACTCCTCTTTCGACTCCGGCAGATGGCTCTATAACAAATGGAACAATCCATTCATTAGAATCTTTATCCTGTATCGCCAATCTTGAGTTAGAGTCCGAATTTTTTCTTATCTTGCTTTGTATATTTAGTTGATCTTGATTTTTGGAATGTGAGCCTAAATCAAAGTCAGTTCTATTTGCTATGCCCTCTAATTCTTCCTCACCGTGAGGGAATTCATACATTAAATCAACAGTACGTTTCGAATAATGGGATAGTTCATCTTTAGGTACTTCTAAAAATCTAATTTTCTTTTTAGAGACTCCCTGACTCTCCCACCATTTTGATCTTTCCTCAATCCATTTGTCGTGCCACTGATTATCCTCTCCTGGCTCTACAAAAAATTCTAATTCCATTTGTTCAAATTCACGAACTCTGAAAATAAAATTTCTTGGAGTTATTTCATTCCGAAAAGCTTTTCCAATTTGCGCAATACCAAAAGGTAAAGCTCTTGATGTTGAATCAACTATATTCTTAAAGTTAGTAAAAATCTGTTGCGCAGTTTCTGGTCTGAGGTAAGCAATGGATCCTTCATCTTCAAGAGGGCCTACATTAGTCTTGAACATCAAGTTAAAAGGTCTGGGGTCAGTCAAATCTTGGCTACCGCAATTCGGGCAACTATCTTCAATTTGATCTGCTCTCCATCTAGACTTGCAACTCCTACAGTCAACCAAAGGATCTGTAAAAGTATCTTCATGGCCGGAATAATTTAATACAAGTTGATTTGTTAAGATGGACGCATCCAAACCTTCAACATCATCTCTTTCATAAACCATGGATTTCCACCATGCATTTTTTAAATTATTTTTTAACTCAACTCCAAGTGGACCAAAGTCATACATACCTTGCAAGCCACCATAGATTTCACTAGATTGAAAAATGAATCCTCTTCTCTTGCATAAAGAGACTAATTCATCCATTGATTTAGCTGACATTTACACGATGATCTGGGTTAGATTCAATAAAATAGACTGATTTCTTACTAATTCTACTTGAATGTTGAATATAATGGACTGAAATGTTCATAAAAATACTGTTTTTTTTAGCTAAATTTGCACCTTTTAGAGTTTTTCAAGCTTTTGGGTCATTTTTAGGCTTTTTGATGGTTTTTTCTAACTCTAAAAGCCTTAAAACAAGCTCAATTAATCTAAAACATGTCTTTAAAGGCAAAACTAAAGAAGAGATTGATTATTTATCAAGAAACAGTTTGAGACAAACATCTTTATCTTTGATGGAAGCTATTTATGTTTGGTCTAATTCGAGGGATTTCTCTAGAAAAATTTACCCTTTGATTTCTAAAGTTGATAATGAAAGTAAATTTGATTCATTATTAGGTGAAGGCAAAGGCCTGATAATCATTTCAAGTCATATCGGTAATATGGAATTATTAATTTCATGGATGGCATATAAGGCAAAAAATCTTATTATTCCGTTTACAAAAGTAAAAAATAAAACCGTTAATAATCTTGTAAAAAGTGGAAGACAAAATTATGGAGCAAAGATGGTTGGTATTGGTTTTAAAAGTACTAAAACTTTGCTCGAACATATCAATAATAAAGGAACGATAGCAATGGCAGTTGATCAGGTCCCGAAAAACAAAAATCGACATACAGCTAATTTTTTTGGCAATCCTTGCTACACCAATTCTTTAATCTCAAATATCGCCAAAAGGACAGACTGTAATGTTATTTATTGCAGTTGTACGCTTGGCAAAGATGGATATCAAATCAATATAAGAGAGGTGGGGGAGAACTTTTATTCTGACGATGTAAGTAAGTCTCTAGAGTCAATGAATAAAGTTTTGGAAGAAGATATCCTTGCTTCCCCTGAACAATATGCATGGGAATACAAAAGATTTAAAGGTTATGTTGATTACGTTTAAAAGATAGTGAGTGCTTACTTAACTTTTCCAAAAGAAGGGAGTTAACAAGACAAGAAGAGTATAAATTTCTAATCTTCCAAGTATCATAGAAAAGGATAAAGTTATCTTAGAAATATCATTTAAAGAGCTATAGTTCTGAGAAACATCTCCCAACCCAGGACCTAAATTATTAATTGATGCACCAACTGCAGAAAACGCTGTAATGAAATCTGAGCCATACAAAAGCATAAACGTTGTAAGAAAAACATACGCCAATATGTACACAGAAAAGAAACCCCAAACCGATTCCGCTATTTCTGGTTGAAGAATTTTCTTACCAATTTTTACTGGAACAACCGATTGTGGATGGGTTAATTTTTTAAGCTCTCTCCCACCTTGTTTGTAGAGAACTAAAACTCTGATCATTTTGATTCCGCCTCCAGTAGATCCAGCACAAGCTCCAATTACTCCAAGCATCAAAAGCATGAAAGGAATAAAAGAAGGCCATAGATAGTAATCTGAATTTACATAACCTGTTGTGGTTGCAAAAGAAACTGTTTGAAAAGCGGTAGTAACAATTAAGTCAAAGTTATTAGCTGAACCGTAAAAAATCATCGCAACAGTTATTAAAAGAAAAGCAGAAAGAATAACTGTGGCATAAAACTTAAATTCTGAATCTTGAAAGTAGTACTTAGGGTTTAACTTTGTATAGGCAAGGAAATGAAGAGAAAAATTAGCACCTGAAAGAAACATAAATATTATTGAGACCATATAGATTGCATTACTATCAAAGTAGGCAAAACTCTCGTCGTAATTTGAAAATCCACCAATTGCTACCGTCGTAAAGGAGTGAGTTACAGCATCAAAGAGGCTCATACCTGAAAAAAAGTAACAAAAACAACAGCTTAGAGTTAAGATTAGGTAAATAAACCATAAAGATTTAGCTGTTTCCGCAATTTTGGGCCTCAATTTATTATCTCCCATCACTCCAGAGCCCTCATTTTTATATAATTGCATACCTCCAACTCCCAATAATGGAAAGATTGCCACTGCTAATACAATTATTCCCATTCCCCCAAGCCATTGTAATAGGGCTCTATAGAATAGTAAGGACTTACTATAAGATTCCAGACCAACCAATACTGTAGATCCAGTGGTTGTAAGGGCTGATGTTGTCTCAAAATAAGCATCTACGATGGAGAAATCGTGTTTTGAGCTCAAGAGGAAAGGTAAAGATGCAAAAACTGTAAATAAGACCCAAAAGGCAACAGTCAGGATGAATCCTTCTTTAATTCGAATTGTTTCCTGTTTTTCTTTATAAGTAGCTACCCAAAACGCTATTCCCGTAATAAGAGTTATAAAAAAGGCTCCAGAATAATCAGTAAAATTATTTTCCTCGTAAATAAAGGATATTGCTATTGGCAAAAGCTGAAAAAACGAAAAATACACTAAACCTATGCCTAAAAGGTTTAAAATGGGTCTAACTTTCATTAAATTCTATTTATGAACAAATTATATCTGTTACTTCTTCAAGATTCTTTTTATCAGCTATAAATGTAATTAGGTGGTCGTTTTCATTGATTTTAGTATCATGATGAGCGATTTTGATAGTATTTTCAGAGAAAATAGCCCCAATTACGCATCCTTTAGGTAGTTCTATCTCATCAATTTGTTTTCCCACAACTCCAGGGTAGCCATTTCTTGACGTTGCAATTAGTTCAACTGCTTCACCTTTTCTTTTAAAAGAGTATGTTTTCAATTGTGTTTCATCCGACAAATTTTCTAAAATTGATCCAATCGTTATTTCTGAGGGATTAATGGTGATATCTATTTGTTCCTTAGATATTAGATCTAAGTATGCATTTTTATTAACCAAAGATAGTGATTTTTTAGCACCCATCTTTTTAGCCAACATAGAAGACATCACATTCGCTTCATCATCATTGGTAACAGAGCAAAAGAAATCAGTTTTTTCAATATTTTCCTCCTCAAGCAGAGCACTATCTGATGAATCGCCATTCAAAACTAAAGAGGAACCCAGTTTTTCTGACAAATAAATGCACCTATCTTTATTGAGTTCAATTATCTTAAGATCAAATTTTCCTTCCAAAGATTCTGCAAGTCTTCTTCCTATTCTTCCTCCCCCAGCAATCATGATTGTTTTCGAAGCTATTTCTTTCATTCGAAGCTCAGATATAACTTTCTTTATATCTCTTGATTCTGTTATGAAGAATACCTCGTCTCCTGTTTCAACTATGTCATCTCCTTCTGGAGCTATAACTTTGTCTTCTCTATAAATTGCTGCAATTCTTGTATCAACCTTGGGAATATGCTGTCTTAGCTCTGCTACTTTGTGACCTGTTATTGGGGCGCCTTCCTTGGCTTTCACTGAAACCATGGATACCTGACCGTTGGCAAAATCCATAATCTGAGTAGCTCCAGGATTTTCAATAAGCCTACAAATTTGCGCAGTTATCAATTCTTCCGGGCTAATGATGACGTCTATACCTTGTTCTCCCTCTACGATTTGTTTCCCCTTACCTTTTAAATATTCGTAGGTACGAATTCTTGCCATTGTTTTCGTATGCTTGTTGAGGAGTTTTATCATCTGGCAGGCAATAATATTCACCTCATCAGATTCC
The DNA here is from genome assembly GCA_902529935.1 of uncultured SAR86 cluster bacterium. GTDB lineage: Bacteria > Pseudomonadota > Gammaproteobacteria > Magnimaribacterales > AG-339-G14 > CACNYO01. The sequence continues at coordinate 24,184 of CABZYK010000003.1, forward strand.
ATCATCGCAACAGCAACATCTATATTATTAATATCGGCTTGTTCTAAAACTTTAGGATAGGAAGCATTGCCCTCCACAGTTTTTAAGTCTATGTGAGAGGATGCTTTTTGAAGTCGATCAGCTTCTGTATCAACAATGGTAATGTTATGACCATCATTTGTAAGGAGCTCAGATAATTCAGTGCCAACTTGGCCAGCTCCGAGAATTAAAATTTCCAATTTCTTTCTTTCTAACTATAACTTTATTGATATTTATACACCTAATATTCAAGAAATAATATCGCCTTCTTTCAAAAGTTTTTGAGCCCCATTATAAAAATCTTTAATGGAAAGTTTATTTTTTCCTGTCCTGCAAAGTTCAGTAACTTCCACTGCAAAATCTCCACAACCTATCGCAAGAATATTTTTATTAAATTCAATAATTTCTCCTGGGTCGCCAATTAACTTTTTATTCACCTTTGATTTGCAAAGGTTAATCCCTACACCGTTAACGTCGATAGATATTATTGGGTTAGGGTACATTGCGTTAATAGTCTTACTGATTTTTTTGGCCTCATCAGACCATTCAATCACCGCATCATTTCTAGAAATCTTTGGACAATAAGACGCATCTGTTTCATTTTGTTCCTCCAAACTATCAATTAAATTCGGCCAATCAGAACAAAATTTATTAACTTCTTTTGCCGCTATAGAAGCCATCTTCGATGTTAAGTCAGCAGTGGTGTCGTCTTTTTCTATCTTAATTTCAAACCGTTTAGACATGGGCCCCGAATCAAGTCCTTTCGTCATCTTCATAAAAGTCAGCCCACTTTTTTTATCACCATTTAGAATAGCTCTTTGTATTGGAGCAGCTCCCCTGTATTTTGGTAAAAGAGATGCATGAATATTTACACTCCCGAATTGAGGTGTCTCGAGTAATTCTTCATTTAAAATATGACCATAAGCCACTACTAAAAGAATATCGCATTGATAATTTCTAAACTCATTGATGAATTCCTCAGATTTAGGTGAATCAGGTTGCATCAAGGTTAAGTTATTCTGTAAGGCAATTTTTTTTACTGGCGAAGGCTTTAATTTTCTACCTCTGCCTGAAGGTTTATCAACTGAAGTTATAACGCATACAACTTGATGATCTTTTTTATCAATAATTGATTGAAGAATTGTAGCGGCAATTTCTGGAGTTCCAGCAAAAGCTATTTTCATTTATCAGGAAGCTAATTTTTCTTTAGCAGATTTCTGGAGTTTCTGTTTTATTCTTTGTCTTTTAATGTTTGATATGTAGTCAACCATGAGGATTCCCTCTAAATGATCCATTTCATGCTGGATGACAACAGCTAGCAAACCCTCAGGCATAAGTGTTTGTTTCTTGCCATCTCTATCCAAGTAGGTGACCTTAATTTTTTCAGGTCTAACTATTTCCTCATAAAAACCTGGCACAGATAAGCAACCTTCCTCATAGCCGGACTTTTCATCTTTATTGAGAATTTCTACCTCGGGATTAATAAATACTTGAGGATCATCTCTTTCTTCGCTTATATCGATAACCAAGATCCTTTCATGAAAGTCTACTTGCGTAGCAGCAAGACCAATGCCCTTACTTTCGTACATGGTATGGATCATGTTTTCGATTAATTCTCTATGGACGTTAGTAACTTCCTTAACAGGCTTTGCTTTTGTTCTGAGCCTTGGGTCAGGAAATTCTAAAATCTTTAATAATTTCATTTTTATAAATTTACTTTGCATATATTATATGTGGGTAATTAACAAAAACTAAATATCTAAGAAATTATGACTAATAGTGTAGCAATTGTGATGGGATCAAAGTCTGATATGGCCTTGGCAGAAGCAACTAAAGAAGTGTTGGATGGTTATGAAATTGGCTCAGTGATTAAAGTACTGAGTGCCCACAGAACGCCGGAGGCCCTTAAAGAATTTATTCAAACTACCATTAAGGACGGCACCAAAGTTTTCGTGGGAATTGCTGGCTTAGCAGCACATTTATCGGGAAATATTGCTGCGCATACTACTTTGCCCGTTATTGGAATTCCTGGAGATGGCGGACCTTTAAATGGCTTGGATGCTCTCTTCTCAACCGTTCAAATGCCTAGAGGAGTTCCGGTTGCAACTGTAGCGATTGGAAAAGCAGGAGCAGTAAACGCTGGCCACTTAGCCGCTCAAATGCTTGCCACTGGAGATGAAGATTTGGCTAAAAAAATAGCTGATCAAAGAGAAGAACAAAAAAGAATCTTATTAGAGGATCAATAAAGCCAAACTTAAAATGATCTATGCCTATCCATGCGAAGGAGTTTATGGGCTAGGGTGTGATCCTGACTCAAAAAAGGATGTCTTTAAACTTTGCGAGCTAAAAAAAAGATCAATAGACAAAGGCTTAATACTAATAAGCGGAGTTTTTGAGCATTTTGAAAAATATATAAATCATCTTGATAAAAAAGATATAGATAAACTTAAAAGGCCGTGGCCTGGTCCTCACACTTGGCTTGTCAGAGCAAATGAAAATGTCCCAGAATGGATTAAAGGAAATTCTGATTTGGTTGCCCTCCGTCATAGTTCTCATCCTGAAGTGATAAAACTTACAGAAAAAATTGGCAAGGTGCTGACTAGCACATCAGCAAATATTTCTAACGACCCTCCTGCTATGTCAGCAGATGAAGTAACAAAGATTTTTGGAAATGAGGTAACGCTCATTAGGGGAGAGATCGGCAATTTCGGAGGTGCTACTCCAATACAAAATCTAGAAACTGGGGAGTGGATAAGAAAATGAAGAGTTTAAAATTTGGAGTAGTTGGGAATCCCATTAGACATAGTCGATCGCCAGAGATCCATCACCACTTTGCTGATCAGCAAAAAATAAAAATCTCATTTGGAAAATATTTAGTAGATGAGGAAGACTTCGAAAATTTTGTTAAAGATTTTTTTAAGTCTGGTATTGGATTAAGCGTCACGCTGCCTTTTAAAAAATTAGCTTTGAAATTTTCAAATGATTCTTCAACAAAAGCCCAAATGATAGGTGCTTCCAATAATTTATATAGGAAGGGAGATATTATCGTTGGAGATAATACAGATTGCATTGGCTTAGCAAAGGATATTAATCAAAATTTAGGATTTGATCTTTATGGTAAAGAGATTTTAATCCTTGGAGCAGGAGGCGCAGCCAAAGGAGCTGCATTTGGATTGCAAGATCTAAATCCGAAAACCATTTGCATAGCAAATAGAACTCTTGAAAAAGCTCAAGAACTAGTTAGGGATTTATCCTTATACAGACAGTCTTCAGGGAAAAATTCTAATCTTATAGCATCGAGTTTTAATTCAATTCAGGATGAATTTCATTCTTTTGACCTGATTATCAATGCTACTTCAATGTCAACCCTTGAAAATGAGAGCTTACCGATAGACCCATCTCTATATGGTAACTGCTCTCTAGCCTATGATTTAGCTTACTCTCAGGCCGATACCCAATTTATGATTGATGCTAAAAACAACGGCGCACAATCAGTTTCAGACGGATGGGGGATGCTGGTTGAGCAAGGAGCTGCTTCATTCGAAACTTGGACAGGAAAACTTCCAAAGACCAATAATTTATTGGCTTTGCGTTAGTTTTCCACATACTTTTGAAGTAAAATTACGCAGCCTACCTTAAAGAAAGATTACTAAATGGTACTAATTAAAAGAATTTTTGCGGCATTAATTACCTGTTGCGCATCCCTTCCACTTTTTGCTGGTTGGGGAGACGTGAATATGACTCCGGGAGTTAATGCCCTCAGTAGAGAAATTTTTGATCTGCACATGACTATCTTCTGGATATGCGTAGTCATTGGAGCATTAGTGCTAGGCTTTATGGTTTATCTCATAGTTGCTTTCAGAAAAAAAGAGGGCGATAAACCAGCTCAGTTTGATGACCATCCAGTTTTAGAAATGACTTGGACCGTATTATTTGCAGTTATTTTGGCGGTCATGGCAATTCCGGCAACCTTCACAATGATTCGTGCATATGATGATGCAGAAGGAGATATCAATATTTTAATCACTGGGCATCAATGGAAGTGGCAGTATGAGTACCTAGAAGACGAAGTAAGTTTTTTCAGCAATCTATCCACAGATTTAGATCAAAGAAACAACATTGCCCCCAAATCAGATAACTATCTCTTGGAAGTTGACGAGCCTTTAGTCATTCCAACTAATAAAAGAATCAGATTTTTAATCACAGCTAACGATGTAATCCACTCATGGTGGGTTCCAGATTTTGCAGTAAAGCAAGATGCAATCCCTGGGTTTATTAATACAGCTTGGACGCAAGTTGATGAAGAAGGAATTTTCAGAGGTCAATGCACTGAGCTCTGTGGGCAATATCACGGTTATATGCCAGTCGTTGTTAAAGCAGTATCACCTGAAGATTACGAACTTTGGGTAAACGAGAAAAAAGAAGCAAAAATTCAACAAGCGCTTCTCACTGAAAAGCTTTGGTCAACAGAAGAACTTTATGAAATTGGAGAAGGTGTTTACCAAACCAATTGTGTAGCTTGTCATCAGGTCAATGGAGAAGGATTACCTCCTGTATTTCCAGCATTAGCAGGAAGCGATCTTGTGCTAAATGATAAAGCCAAACAAATAGAAATTTTAATGGAAGGTGTTCAAGGTGCTGCTATGCAGTCATACGCTGAACAGCTTTCTGAAGTCGAGATTGCAGCCGTTATAACCTATACCAGGAAGGCGTGGGGTAACGATGCTAGCGGTGACGGAGAAATCGTAATTCCAAAAGAAATTTTGGATTATAAAAATAACAAACTTTAATACACGGAAGGACTATGAGCGCAGTAATAGATTCGCATTCAGATGATCATCATCACGGCCCAGCAAAAGGTATAACCAGATGGTTATACACTACTAACCATAAAGACATCGGTACGCTTTACCTTTGGTTTAGCTTTTTGATGTTATTTTTAGGTGGAGCCATGGCAATGGTTATCAGAGCCGAGTTATTTGAGCCTGGAAGCCAAATAGTATCTCCAGAATTCTATAATCAAATGCTGACCAATCACGGCCTGATTATGGTTTTTGGAGCCGTCATGCCAGCTTTCGTTGGTTTGGCTAACTGGATTATTCCTATGCAAATAGGTGCTCCAGATATGGCCTTACCAAGAATGAATAACTTAAGTTTTTGGATTCTCCCAGTGGCTTTTGGAATTTTAATTTCCACCTTTTTCATGGAGGGCGGAGGTCCAAACTTTGGTTGGACTTTCTATGCACCTTTATCCACTACTTATGCGCCGCCAACCGTAACTTTCTTTATTTTTGCTGTTCACATTATGGGAGCATCTTCCATCATGGGATCTATAAACATCATCACCACAATTCTAAATATGAGAGCGCCCGGAATGACTTTCATGAAGATGCCTTTGTTTACTTGGACTTGGCTGATTACTGCCTATCTTCTTATTGCTGTAATGCCAGTTCTTGCGGGGGCTGTAACCATGATGCTCATGGATATCCATTTTGGAACCAGTTTCTTCAACGCTGCCGGTGGTGGAGATCCAGTTTTATTCCAACATATTTTTTGGTTCTTTGGTCACCCTGAGGTTTACATAATGATTTTGCCTGCTTTTGGAATCGTATCGCACATCATTGAAACCTTCTCAAGAAAACCAATTTTTGGATACACGTCAATGGTTTATGCAATAGCATCAATCGCTATTCTTTCTTTCATTGTTTGGGCGCATCACATGTTTACAGTTGGAATGCCAATTGCGGGTGAACTTTTCTTCATGTACACAACTATGTTGATTGCAATCCCAACAGGAGTGAAAGTATTCAATTGGTTATCGACTATGTTCAAGGGTTCCATCTCTTTTGAAACCCCGATGCTTTTTTCGATAGCTTTTGTAGCTTTGTTTACTATTGGTGGATTATCAGGGTTGATGCTTGCAATAGCTCCAGCTGACTTTCAGTACCACGATACTTATTTTGTTGTAGCGCATTTCCATTATGTTTTAGTTCCTGGAGCCATTTTTGGAATAATCGCTGGTGTTTATTATTGGCTACCAAAATGGACGGGTAACATGTACGACGAAGTTTTAGGGAAAACTCATTTTTGGATGTCTTTTATTTCGGTTAACATTACTTTCTTCCCCATGCATTTTGTTGGATTAGCAGGTATGCCCAGAAGAATTCCTGATTACGCTCTGCAATTTGCAGATTTTAATATGGTGATTTCTATTGGTGCCTTCATTTTTGGTTTAACGCAACTCCTCTTCTTATTTATTATTCTTAAAAGTATTTTTGCTGGAAAACAGGCAACTTCTGAAGTATGGGAAGGCGCCAAAGGATTGGAGTGGACTGTTGCATCACCAGCTCCGTATCATACTTTCGAAACTCCACCAGAAGTTAAGTGAAAGCAGCTACTAAAACAAACTTAAAATTAGTAAGTCTTGTTTTAGGTATGTTTTGCTTTGGTTTTGCTTTGGTTCCCATTTACGATGTTTTCTGTGAAATCACTGGGTTAAATGGAAAAGTATCTGGACCTACCATTACCCAATATGATGAAAATTTTGATTCTAGGGAAATCAAAATTCTCTTTGTTACTAAGAATAATGAAAATATGGCTTGGAATTTTACTTCCGAGAAAAGAACATTAGATGCAGAAACGGGAACGGCTTATACAGTTGATTATACTTTTGAAAACCCTACAGATTATCCTATGGTAGCTCAGGCAATACCGAGTGTATCTCCGGGAAAAGGTGCACAATATTTTCATAAAACTGAATGCTTCTGTTTTGAGGAACAACTACTTCAACCAGGAGAAAAGCTAACCATGCCGGTTAGATTTATTATTGATCCTGATCTCCCCGATGATGTTCCTGTGTTAACCCTTGGTTATACTCTTTTTGATATCTCCGAATCTCATATAAAATTACAAGCAAGTAATTAATTATGTCTGATCAATCTTCATATTTTGTTCCAGCAAGCAGCAGACTGCCAATTTGGATGGCTTTTGGTTTGATGCTTTTTGTATTAGGTGCTGGTTACACTATTAACGATTTAGACAAACCTGATTCAAATTCATATTGGATCCTAATCGCTGCCTTTGCCGTTATTTTTTCAGTGTTCTTCTTTTGGTTTGGTGAAGTTATTAAAGAAAACGACAAAGGAATGTACAGCGATCAATTGAATAGATCATTTGTCATGGGCATGCAGTGGTTCATATTCAGTGAAGTCATGTTTTTCTTCGCTTTCTTTTTAGCGCTTGGATACGTAAGGATATTTGCAGTGCCTTGGCTTGGTGGTGAAGGGGAAAAGGCCATCACCAATATGTTGTGGCCTGGTTTTGAAGCTACTTGGCCAGTAATGCAGACCCCAGATCAGTCTTTATTTCAAGGCCCAAAAGAGAATATGAATTTTCCTGGATTTGCAAACGTAGGGCATTGGTTGCCGTTTTGGAACACTCTTTGCCTAGTAACTTCAAGTGGAACTATAACGATTGCTGAGCACGCTTTGAAAAAAGGTAACAGAACTTCATTTAAGTTTTGGATGGTAATGACTCTTATTCTTGGATTTACTTTTGTTTATTTACAAGGCCTTGAGTATTACGAAGCCTACGATCACATGGGTCTGACTCTAGGTGCTGGGATTTATGGAACTACTTTCTTTCTGCTTACAGGTTTTCACGGCTTTCATGTATGTTTAGGTGCAATCATTTTGACAATTATGACCATAAGAGGATTTCGAGGAGCCTTTTCTAAAGAAGATCACTTTGGTCTCGCAGCAGGATCCTGGTACTGGCACTTCGTGGATGTGGTATGGATATTGTTGGTGTTAGTTGTTTACGTATTCTAACCCCAAGGGCTATTAACAACTATTTGACCGCTATAAAGACCGTATGCGAGGGTCAACAAAAGAAGACCCGCAATTACTACCCTTACCCTAAGAGCCATAAAACTTCTGGTCATTGCTCCTTTTTTATCTTTAATCATAAAAGCAGCGCTAGAAAAGAGGCTGATCAGCATAGCAATCATTAAAACGACGATGAGTATTTTTACAAGCATTGGAAAATTTAATCCTGGTTGGAAGTTTACAACTTTTACGATAATTATATTACCAATTTTATTATCTTTAAGTTTTTGGCAATATCAAAGAGGATTAGAAAAATCTAAGCTTGAAAGTTTTATTAATAATCAGCAATCAAAGCCCCCAACCGAATTTATTTCATTAGAATATGCAACTCCCAGCCATTGGTACGTACCCTTTTTTATGCAAGGCAAGTTCAGTCAAAAGACAGTTTTAGTAGACAATGCAATTCATGATGGAGTTCGTGGTTTTTCTGTTTATCAAGAGTTTTTATCTAATAAAGGGTTGTCACTTTTAGTATCTAAAGGATGGTCAAAGTCATTTGATGAATCAAAAAAGACCTTAGATCAGAATTTTTTATTGCAGGGAGTTTTCAGACCAATCGAAAAAGCTTTCACGTTAGATAATTCAATTTATGAAAGGGAAGAAAGTGGTTTAGAAATGCAGTCCTTCGATATCGATAGCGTTAACTTGAAGTGGAATACAAGCTTTCCGGCTGTAGTCTTTGAACTTGATGAATTTTCATTAGATGGATTCACTCGAATTTGGCAACCTGTTTATTTATCTGCTAATCGACATTTTGGTTACGCAATTCAATGGTTAGGCTTGAGTTTGGTTGCTTTGGCAGGTTTTATTTTTGTAGGGTTTAGAAAAAATGATTAAGAAGAACTTCGTTATAGCGATGTTAATTTTCTTGACCCCTATCTTGGTGATCCTATCAAGCACTGTATGGTACTACTCAGGCGCATCCCTTCCAGAGGGAAGAGTGAACAATGGTCAACTTCTGTCACCGCCGATTGATGTTGGTGAGCTTGGGGTCACTTATGAGTATCAACCTTTTAACATTGAAACCATCGAAAGAGATTGGATGATCTTCCAGTTTATTAAAGGTGATTGCTCATCAACTTGCGATGATGCCGCTTATGTCGCAAGACAAGCAAACATAGCCTTGAATCGAGAGAGCATCCGAGTGTCAAGATTTCTCCTCAGCGAGTCAGATAAAGACTTCGATATCTTGGAAAAATATAAGCCTCTTAACCACGCTACATATGACGAGGGCTCATTGATAGCTAAAGAATTTGAAAGCCAGAATATTAATCCTTTTGAGGATGGATCTTTGTTTATAGTGGATCCTTTAGGAAACATCATCATGTTTTATGGACCCAAAGAGGATAAAAATGAAAACTTTAAGCAAATCCTTGAAGACTTAAAAAAATTATTGAGGGTTTCAAAAATTGGATAGCTATAAAAGAATTCAAGTAATTAGCCTGATAGGAATTTTCCTAGCCTTTGTTGTAGTGGGCTTAGGAGCATGGACTAGATTAGTCGATGCCGGATTAGGTTGCCCCGATTGGCCTGGCTGTTATGGATACGTTTGGATGCCAGAAACAGAATCTGAAATTGAGCGAGCGAACATTGCTTATCCGGAAAGACAATTTGAAGTTGAAAAGGCAATTCCAGAAGTTGTGCATAGATATTTTGCTGGAACTCTCGGGTTACTTATTTTTGGCCTATTTTTTATCGCTATTATTGCTAAGACCAAAGATAAATGGCTCAAAAACCTTATTTATGCAGCCACTGTACTGGTCTGTATTCAGTCGCTTTTTGGTTATCTAACAGTAAGTCTCAAGCTTTGGCCGCAAGTTGTTACCTTGCACCTGTTAGGAGGTTTTTTTACCACCACTTTGGTTTTCCTAATTTTTTTAAGGTCATCCCATTTAAGATCATCTTTTAATATTAACTTTTCAGTATTACCAAAAACGAATACTCTTCTTAATTGGGCCTTTCCATTTCTCCTTGCCCAAATAATTTTAGGAGTTTGGCTAAGTTCGAATTATGCAGCATTAGCATGTCCAGATTTTCCAACTTGCCATGGAAAGTGGCTGCCTCCAGCAGATTATGCAAAAGGTTTTAATTTCTTTCAGCAAATTGGACCCGATTATCTTGGAGGACAGATGGATGTGGAATCCAGAATAGCGATTCACTTTATACATAGACTTGGTGCAATTGCTGTATCCATTGTCTTCCTGCTTTTATCGTGGCGTTTTTTCAAGGAAAACTATCCTTTAACTTCTTTGGGTTTTGCATCACTAATTACTTTCCAAATAGTTTTAGGTATATCCAATATATATTTCCAAGTTCCTTTATACGTTGCCATCGCTCACAACTTAGGAGCCTTATTCCTTCTCATGTATTTATCCTTTGTTAGACTAAAATCATCTACAATAAGCCCCGCATGAGCCTAACTATTTCTGAATTTTTTAAACTCACAAAACCTGGAGTTTTATACCTATTGATGATCACTGCTGGCGCCTCCATGATTTTAGCTACAAACTTCAATCTCGATATCATCAAAGCTCTGACAGGTTTTTTAGGAATAGCTTTTATTGCTGGATCTTCAGCTGCTATCAATCAAATTCTAGATTTTAAATACGATTCCGTGATGGAAAGAACTGTGAAAAGACCCATTGTAACTGGAAAGATAAGCGTGACTTCTGCAACAGTCTTTGCAAGTTTTCTTTTCTTATCTGGATCAGTTTTGATTCTGTATTTTAATAACTTTTTAACGTGGGCTTTAACTTTTGGAACTTGGATTTTTTATGCTTTCTTTTACACAAAAGTGCTTAAATTTTCTGGCTCACAAAATATTGTTATTGGTGGCCTCGCAGGAGCAATGCCTCCTTTATTAGGTTGGACCGCTGTAGTGGGTTCAATAGATCCGTTACCACTTTTACTAGTACTTTTAATTTTTATTTGGACCCCACCTCATTTTTGGGCTCTTGCTATTAATAAAAAGGATGAGTATGCAAGAGCTGGAATTCCTATGATGCCAGTGGTTAAAGGTATTGAGTACACAAAGATTCAAATAGTTCTTTATTCAATCTTACTAATGGTTGTGTCACTACTTTTATTTGCAACTGGATATTTTGGCTATCTTTATTTAATAGGAGCTACGATCCTCGGAGGAATATTTATACAAAAATCTTGGAAATTAAAGAAAAGCACCGGTGCAAATAATTCCATGAGTTTGTTTTTATATTCCATTGTCTATTTAACTTTAATATTTTTATTGATGATCGTTGATAGGGCGGTAACAACTTATGTCTAAAACTTCAAATATTCGATTAACAGTTTTATCTTGCCTTATATTGGTATCGTTAGTGATCGGTGTTTTTGTCTACAGCATCGTTTCACCCAAAGAGCTAACCAAAGATGAATATAAAGAGCTCAAATTTTATGAACTCTCAGCACCAAGACAATTAACAGATTTTAGGCTTCAGTCAGGCTCAGATGTTTTTAGACAGACAGACTTGCTTGAGAAATGGCATTTGGTGTTCATGGGTTTTGCCTCTTGCCCTGACATGTGTCCAATGACCATGGCAAAAATGAAAAAGACTTCAAATCTTCTCGCTGAAAGAAATATACAATTAAGAGATAAGATAAACTTTATGATCGTTTCTGTTGATCCAGATAGAGATACTCCAGAGCTAATCGATAGATATGCTAAATCTTTTGATTCTTCTTTTATAGGTGTAAGTGGTGACATTGGAACTATTTATACTTTAGCAACTCAGCTAACACTTCCATTTGTGCCGGTAGTAGATTCAAAACGTACTGACTACGATATGGATCACAGCATGAATCTTGCACTATTAAGCCCATCTGGAAGATATTACGGCTTCTTTAAATCTCCTGTTGATCCAAATAACATGGTCACTGTTTTGGAGAGCGTTTTAACTTACAATCGTTAATAGGATAAAAAATTATCTTATAGATTAAAGTTTTTAAATTAAGTAAAAACCAAGCATAAAAATTGAGTAACTCATTAGATAGAGAAAACCAACATCCTGGTTATTTTAAATCTCCATGGCCTGTTGAGTGTGGTGGGAACAGAAGACAGAAAGCAGCCAAAGGAGGCCTATTTGCAAAGGGTGCTGAGGCAAAAGTTGAGTCGGTTCTATCAGGGAAATGGAATGTAATGGTTGTAAGAAGAGATGAGAATGAGTTTTATCTTGGGGGAACAATGCCATACTTCAACGGACCAAAACCTTTCGGATGGTTGCAAAGAATAGATCCTGTAACTCTTGAGACTATCAGTGAAAGTCCTAATCTACCTTGCGGGGATCATGTGTGGTGCGGAGCCATAGCTGCCCACAAAAACGGAAACATTATCAAGGTTAACGGAAATTTCATGCATGTCTTAAATAGTGAGTGCCAAGTTTTAATTGAAAAACAGCTTCCTATTGATCAGGCTCACAATGGATTATTAGTTTTATCTGACGGAAGCATAGTCACTAAAGACTGCAGACTTGAAAATCAAAGTAATTCTTCAATAACTAGGTTAAACCCTGATAATCTTGAGGTTATCGAGACTATTCAGCTTCCTGAAGGTTCAATGGGGAGGATTGCGAGTGATTTAACTCCAGAAGGTGAATACATTTACGTCCCAGGAATCTCGAGAATCTGGCGATTGAAAGTTAATAAAAAAAATTTAGAAATTGATCAAGGGTGGCAACCAACTTATAGAAATGAGGAAGATGTTCAAGGTTTAGCATGGGATGGATGTATTTCTGACGGAAGCCTTTGGTTGATGGATAACGGAGATATTGATTCAGTAAGACAAATTTACGGAGTTCATCCCAACGGTAGAGTCAAGGAAAATACTCATTTGAGTTGGAGAAGCCCTGCTCCATGGACTGGCAAACAAAGACTTTTAAAGCTTGATCTCACAACATCAAATCTATCCTCAATTGAACCTTTTGAAAGATATGGCGGAGGTATTATTGCACCACCGGTAAATGTTCCAGAATTAGAAACTTGCATCGCATGGGACAGTCTTAACGGAGGGCTTGCAGGAATTTCAACAAAAAATGGAAATCTAGATTTATCTTGGATTTTAGACGTAAGACCAACCATGCAACCAGTTGTTTTTCCAGAGACAAAAGAACTGGTCATTAATAGCTTTGAAAACGACAAAGATTATTTAATTGTTGTAGATATTCAAAGTGGAGAATTACTTAGCAAAGTTGATGTAAACGCAAGATTAGCCAACGGTATGTTTTTATCACCTGGTTTCAATAGAGACATTTTTTATTGTACTACCGGTACTTTTGCAAAAGTCACTTGGCAATAAAATTAAGTAGCTCCCCTTAGGGGATATTATTTAAATTATTGAACAATTATTTCGCAATCCTTCATTATTGCTGTCTGTCTAATTGCGTTTAGTTGCCCTTTATAACGCGCTAACTGTGATGCTTCTTCTTGATTTCCCTTAATCCCTGCAGCCAAGATTGGCATAAACACAACTGCAGTGGCTATGTATGCATCGTTATCTTTTTTCTTTTTATCGATAACAGAAGAAATTTCAGGAATTTTGTTTTGAATGTTAAGCGCATCTAAAGCTAGCTCTTTACAAGAATAATCCTTGTATTCAGCAACAGACACAATATCAGCTTGAACGGAAGAAGAGGTGACACTCTTCACACCGCAGGCAGATAGAAAAAAAACCGATACTAAGAAGACTAAATGGTTATTTATTTTCATCTTTAACACCAACAGATCTAAAAAGGAAAAAATTAATTTATTACAAGCTTAGGAGCATTAGTCATCACGCTTTTAATCCCTTTGTTCATGGATGATTTATCTTTGTATGATTGACTGGTTGCTATTACTTTATTATTTCCAGACTTTAATCTAAAGGTCCATTTTCCAGATTTAGATTCCTGAGAAATAAAGTTGTCTTTAGATTTTGAATTTTTAGCAACAGATTTAATCCCTTTCATACAAGAAGATTTTGATGTGTAGGCTTGGCTTGCGCAAATATTCTCTCCATTTTTTGCCTTTAAGCGGAAACGGTATTTTTTTGCTTTATCTAAATAAATTTCAAACATTTATCAACTATACTCATTTAAAACAAAAAAGTTTGAAATTCTTTGCACTTTTTTCACTCAAAAGCTAAATAAATTAATTAGATTTGTTAAAATTTATTATTACTTTTTCTAATAGGAGGAAATTATGGAAATTTATCAAATTTACGATACCTTGACTGGCTTTTTGACAGCTAATGCAATTTATCAAGCTGGAGTTTTCTTTTTGCTATGGGTAGCATTTAGGGCTGCAAATCAGGTTAGAGCTGAAGATGCTAACGCGCTCAATAAAGTCCTCGTGACCCTTTTTAGTTTGGGCATAATCTTTAATGGGCTTAATACTGGTGCAATTCTCTTTGTAACTCTTGAAAATACAGCTTATTCTTTAAGTCAACTTGAGGCTCTTACTCCAACAGCGCAAGCTTTTGTTGATACTTGGGGAACAGGAGAAGTCGCTCAAGGTGGTCTATTCAGCAATCCAATTAATACAGGTTGGTGGGCAGTTGTGACTGTTATGCTGATGGGAAGAATTTGGACTAAACAATAGTTTAATTTTTTTTTAAAAAGAGGGATATTAAGTCTATCTTTTTATAGCAATAAATTTTTTATTTATTTATCATGATTACAGTTAAATTTTTATAGGAGAGAAAATATGACTGAATATGAAATTTATGCCCTCTTTAACGGGGCTATGACAAGCACGGCAATATTTGGTGCAGCAAATATATTTTTACTGTGGGTTGCTTTTAGAGGAGTGCTTAGAATTCAAGATCAAGGAGCAACTGTTTTCCAAAAGGTCTTATCAACTATTTTTTCATTGGGAATAGTTTTTCTGAACTTGCAAACTTTGGCATTTGTAAGAGTAAACTTTGAGAGTACAGCTTTCGATCTCAGTCAGTTACCAGAGCTATCTGACCGTGCGCAGAGATTTGTTGAATTTGTCGGCGCTGAAGAAGTAACTTTTAGTTTAATTCCAAATAATCCAATATTATTTGTTTGGTGGATTGCAGTTCTTGTAATTCTTCTTGGAAGTACTTGGCTTAAACCAAGCAATTAAGTCTCTGGCAAAAATAAAAAAGGGGGTAATTTCTTACTCCCTTTTTTATTAGTAGGTGATACTATGTCAGCTCAGTTTTAATTATTAAGGAGAGAAATATGACTGAAATGGAAATACTTAATCAATTCAATACTTTCATGATAAGTAACGCAATTTACTTAGCTGCTGGGTTTTTTATACTATGGGTAGCTTTCAGAATGGTTGTTAACATTCAAAGCGATCCAGGTGCACCAATTTTAAATAAAGTTTTAGCTACTTTGTTTGGCTTAGGTTCTGTTTACTTTTTACTTCAAATAAATGGGTTCCTTTATTCCAACTGGCAGGGGACAGTTAATCAGCTAGCAGAAGTGGATAACCTTACGAGCGAAGCACAACAATTCGTTGATTTCGTTGGCGTTGGAGATTCTTCTTTTAGTTTGATACCTGCAGATCCTATTTTCGCGATCTGGTACTTAGTTATTCTAGGAATAATCGTTGGTGGAATTTGGATCAAAAGAAGCTAAAAATTTTCAATAAAAAAAGAGGAGCAACGGCTCCTCTTTTTTTACATTTCAACTATTACTTTTCCAGTTGCCTTTCTGTCTTGTATAAATTTCAATGCATTAACTGAATCTTCAATTTTATAAGTATGTGAGACAAGAGGTTTAAATTTTCCGCTTTTAACCATCTCAAAACAGTCATCGAAATTCTGTTTGTTTACTTCAGGTTCTAACCCTATAAATTGTCCCCAAAATACTCCAACAATTTGACACTCTTTTAATAAAGTCAAATTTAAGGGCATTTTTGGGATTCCAGCGGTAAATCCTATCACTAAATATCTGCCGTTCCTTGCAATTGCTCTCAGGGAGGGTTCGGCATAATCCCCGCCAACAATATCATAAATAACATCTATCCCATTTGGAGCAATAGCCTTTAAGTTATTTGAAAACTCTTTTTGTTTATCTTTATCCATATCTCTGGGATATAGAACAACTTCATCTGCGCCTTCTTCTTTGCAAATTTCTAATTTTTCTTCTGACGATGCAGTGGCAATTACTTTAGCTCCCATTGCTTTACCTAAGTGAATGGCAGTAATACCTAGGCCACCTGCTGCTCCTGAGACCATCAAAGTTTCACCCTTTTGAAGCTTTGCTCTTTGCTTTAGTCCGTGAATAGTAGTTCCATAATTTAAGGGAAATGCTGCTCCTTCGGCAAAGCCCATAGAATCGGGCAACTTAAAAATTGAGGCTGCAAAAACAGCTACCTTTTCAGCCATCCCGCTGGTACCAGTCATGGCAATAACTCTGTCACCCTCCTTAAAATCCTCAACACCAGCGCCAACTTTACTAATTACTCCAGCTACTTCACCTCCAGGAATGAAAGGAAAAGGAGGCTTGAACTGATATAAACCTTGCACTATGAGTACTTCGGGAAAACTTACGCCAGCAGCTTTTACATCAATTAAAACTTGACCATCCAATACTTCTGGCTCTGCTACCTCTTCTACTTTATGGATATCAATGGGTCCGAATTCATTACAAACAAAAGCTTTCATAATTTTCTCCAATCTAAATTTATTTATATTTTGCCTTATTCAATTGCAGATAGGTACTCTGCAAGAAAAGAATCAAAATCTTTTTCTTCTTCAGCTTCCTTTCGAGAGAATTCTTTCAAGGATTCACTTGCCTGTTTTTCTAAATAGTGGACTTCTCTATTTAATTTCAGTATTTCTTCTTTATGATTCTTCCCAATATCATCTGTATATTTATCCCAAGTTGTGTCGAATGAAATTACTTCTTTTAAAAGCTTACCGGATGGTGTTTTATCTGAATCGTTTATTTTATTTTGTTGTGTTTCTAGGGATTTCTTAAATATGGTTTTATATTCTAGATTATCGATTCGAGCTTCAAGGTTAGACATCTCATTGATAATTTTCGTTGCTTTATCTTTCAAGAAAAATGAGCCATCTTTGAATTGTAATTTTAAGTCTTCATCTCTGCCAGATAGAACAACATTGCCCCAATTACTTTGTATTTTCTTTATTTCATCTTGTTCGCAAGGCTGATCTTCTGAGAGTAGGCAATAAAAAAGGAAACTTTCTAAAAAGATAGCTGTTTCATCTGAGATGCCAAATGGGTCATAAATATTATTATCCAAGGCTCTAATTTCAACATATTCTATGCCTTTATCTCTTAGTGCGTTAATTGGCCTTTCTCCACTTCCTACTAATCTTTTAGGCCTGATAGAACTGTAATACTCGTTTTCTATTTGAATTATTGCGGTATTTAGTTGGATGTATTCATCATTAACTTTTGTACCTAGAGTTTTATATCTTGGATGATCAGTTGTTAAGGCTTTTTTTAGATCAGCTAAATACTCTTCAAGATTGTTGTAAGCAATATTAAGGTTATCCTGTGATTTGGATATGTAACCTAATTCTCCCATTCTTAAGCAAGTGGCGTTTTCAAGATAAAGATCTTTTGAATTTAATTCTTTTAGGCTATGTTCCCTGCCTTTCGCAAAAGCTTTGGGAACAATAGGGCTGCATCCAAAAAGGTAAGTAATTAACCACGCATTTCTTCGGAAGTTTCTTACCAAGCTTAAATATTTTTTATCTTTGAACTCTCTAAGTGCCACACCTTCCTTATTTGCCCACTCTTCAAATAATTGATCATCAAAAGAAAAATTGTAATGGATCCCAGAAACCGTCTGCATCATGCTTCCATATCTGTGCGATAAACCTACACGATAAAGTTTTTTAAGTTTGCCTGAGTTGGAGTATCCATAATCTGCAATTGGTATCGCAGATTCATCTTCTATAGACATGGGAATGCTCGCCGGCCAGAAATCTTCTTCAGTATTTTTCAAGCAAAAATATACGATGTCTTCTAATTCTTTAAGGCAACTTTTAAGGTCTCTATTTGGACTGGTGACTAGCTCGATCAAAGCTTCCGAAAAGTCAGTAGTAATTCGAGAATTTGTTAAAGATGATCCGTAGACTCTAGGATGAGGTTCTAATGAAATAGAGCAGTTATTTGATCTTAAATTTTCTTTTTCAATACCCCTTTGAGAGATTTTTATGAAATCAGACAGATTTAACGAGTCTAGATCTTCTAGAGAATTAAGAAATTCGTTGGACATTGCTGGTAAAGATTATACCTTTGGGCCAGCTGCTACTACTTCGGATGAGAGATTAAATTTTTCTATGTTAGTTCTAAATTTTTCAGCAAGTTGTTTTGCTTCATTATCATAATCTGATTTACTTCCCCATGTAGCAGACGGATTTAAAAGTTTTGGATCTACGCCATCAAGATTGACGGGTATTTCAACATTCATAATATCAAGCATTTCAGTAGATGACTCATGGATAGAACCATCTTGAATAGCTTTTATGACACTCCTGGTAACAGGAATATCAAATCTATTACCAACTCCGTATGGACCTCCGGTCCATCCAGAATTAACAATGAATACTTTGCTGCCAAAACTCTCGATTCTTTTCATTAAAAGTTCAGCATAAACTCTTGGAGGTCTTGGAAAAAACGGAGAACCGAAACAGTGAGAGAAGGTTGAATCCAGATCTTTAGTCGAACCAATTTCTGTGGAACCAACTTTCGCCGTGTAACCACTGAGGAAATGATATGCAGCTGCTTCTTTACTCAAAATCGATACAGGAGGCAGTACTCCAGTTAAATCACAAGTAAGAAAAATAATTGCATTAGGCTCGCCGGCAAAATTGTCTTTTAAATGACTATCTACATGCGAAAGAGGATAGACAGCTCTGGTATTCTCAGTGATAGATTGATTAGCATAATCAATATCAATGGTATTAGGCTTGAGTACGACGTTCTCAACTACTGAACCTCTTTTAATAGCATCCCAGATAATAGGTTCGTTCTTTTGCGATAGGTTTACAGTTTTTGCGTAACATCCGCCTTCAAAATTAAAAACAATCCCTTCACCCCAGCCATGCTCATCATCACCAATCAACCACCTGTTTGGATCAGCTGATAATGTTGTTTTGCCTGTCCCAGAAAGACCAAAGAAAAGCGAAACATCGCCGTTCTCTCCTGCATTTGCAGCACAATGCATAGGTAAAACATCGTGCTCAGGTAAGATGAAGTTCAAAACTCCAAACATAGATTTCTTCATTTCTCCTGCATAAGCTATTCCTAGAATAAGAACCTTTTTCTCGGTGAAATTGATCATCACTGTTCCATCTGAATTAGTTCCGTGCACTTTTGGATCACAAACAAAGCTTGGAACGCATCTGAGATTCCATAAATCTTTTTTCTTAGGGTTAAAGGATTCAGGCCTTATGAGTAAGCTTTGACAGAAGACGTTGTGCCAAGCAAGCTCATTTTCTACTACAACAGGCTGATAATGCTCAGCACTAGCCCCAACATGAAGATCTGCAGTGTAAGTCTCTTTTCCTTTAAGATAGTCTGCTGACTCATTCCAAAGTCGTTCGAACTTTTCTGAATCGATAGGCTGATTGTTCTCACTCCAATCAACGACATCTCTGGTAATTGAATCCTCGACAATAAATCTGTCCTTGGGACTTCTTCCGGTTCTCTTTCCGGTAGTGACTATTAAGGCACCATTGGATGCAGTAATGCCTTCCTTGTTATTGAGGGCAATTTCTATAAGATTATCAATCGGAATATTATGATTCATTTAGTTTTCAAAGCTCGGTCGGATATTATGACATTTTATAAGGCAAATTTAATCATCAAATAAGAATTATTCTCAATAATTATAAGACGTGAACGAAAAAATCAACTTTAAAGAAAACGAATTTGGATACATCGAATACAAATCCAAAAATCCTTATGAGTTTTATCAAATATTTAATGAATTAGATGAAGCCGAAACTCAAGATAGTTTTGGTTGGTTAATTTTTCCAGAACAGGGAAAAAAGCCCTATCCAGTTGTAGTATGCGCACATGGAAGCGATAATTGGGCCGGGCACCATCATGAACATATTCTCAATTTTCTCAATAATGGAATTGCTGTCTTTAAAGCGCACAGTTTTGACTCAAGGGGGGTTGCTTCCACTGTAGAAGATCAACTCTCTGTGACAACAGCCATGATGATGGTTGATGTGGTAGAACCTTTGAAATTTTTATCAAGGCATCCTGATCTAGACGCAAATAAAATCGCAATTACCGGTTGGAGTTTAGGCGGCATGGTGGCTTTCTATGCTGCGTGGGAACCTATCATGGAGAAGCTTGCACCAAACGGTGAGAGATTTTGTGCTCACCTGCCTTTTTATCCTCCAACGTTTTTGAATCCGGATGAACACCGATGGTCAAAAGCTCCAATTTTAAATTTAATTGGTTCAGATGATGACTATACGCCTGGGATTCTTGTTAAAGATATTTGTAAAGAAATGAAGAAAGCTGGTGCGGATGTTGAGGTATATGAATTTAAAAAAGGTCATCACTCTTTTGACTCTATTCATCCTGTGACTTTTTGGCCTGAAGCGCTGGCAATAAATGAAAAGTTTGCACAATTGAAAAACGATGGAAGTATTTCTTTTGTGACTGATGAGGGTAAAGCCATGAGCGCTAACTCATTTGAAGATAGAGTTAAAATATTTGAAACTGGCGAGATAAAGTTTGGTGCTCACTCAGGCGGAGATTGGTCTATAAGAAGAGATGCTATGGACCAAGCGCTATCGTTTATGAAAAAGCACTTGCTCTAGAAATTTTTTCCTTCTTCCAGATAAACCTTTTCTAAACTCTTATAAAGAGAGAGCTTTTCAGGAGTTTTAAAATCAATACTTTCACCATAATGCATGGCCTTTGGATTAATCGGATCAAACTTTTGCCATTCATCTCTTGGTTTTCCATATTTTGCAATATCGGTCCAATCTTTTAGCATGGTATCTCTAATTTCATCATCTATTTTTTCCCAAGGCCAAAATGGGACTATGTTATCGAACAGATAAAACAACTCTAAGCCGTGCGCGGCATCAAGAGTTTGGGTATCCGATGACGGGCCTTTTTCAAAATAATATAAATAAGCTTCTCCGCCATTGGATGCAAACTGATTAACCATGAAAAAACCATCTCCTCCAAATGCTAAATCACCCCACAATTCATTGGCAGATCGTTCCTTCGAATATTCAAGACTTTCGCCATATGCTTTTACATCATCAGGTAAAGGAAGGTAAGAGAAGTCACTCATCTCCCAAGTTTGTTTGATCCAATCATTCTCATTAAGTTTTTCGCCAAAAACGAAAGGAGATAAATTGGTACCCTCATTTGCATTAAATCCAGCAACGTAAATGACATCATTGGTTTTGCCTTTCGTAAAACTTATTTGCGTCGGCGAATCAAAAACCCAATTGTCTTCAATAGGAAACCATCCAGCTTGTTCACTATCGTTCTCTTTCTCGAATTTTTCAGTTTCAAAAAAAAGATCCGCTGATAGATTCTTAATATCTTCCACGGAAGGATTATCTATTCCAGATATTGAATGAAAAAACTTTTCCCCGAGTGATTCTGCAGAAATTAGATCTCCTCTTTGCTCTCTAATATTTCTTGCTCTTCCGACTGTGTATCCGCTTTGAGCTATGGCTTTATGAAAAAGATCTTTTGCAAGTTTTGTTGACACTAAGGTTTCAACGCTTGCTCCCCCGGCGGATTCACCAAAAATAGTTACGTTATCTGGATCACCTCCAAAAAGATGTATATTGGTCTGCACCCATTTTAAGGCTTGGATTTGATCTAAAGTTCCATAATTTCCTGAGACACCCATATTTGATGTTTCAGATAATAACGGATGTGCAAAAAATCCAAATGGACCTAATCGGTAGTTCATTGTCACCAAGATAACGTCACGTTTTGAAAATCTATCTGTTATGTATAGTCCATCGCCGTTACCGAAGTTATAACCGCCTCCGTGGAACCAAACCATAACTGGCAAAGAACCGTTATCTATTTTTGACGGTTTGATGATATTAATGAATAAGCAATCTTCGGATTGCTGTTTCTCAAAATCTAAACTTGCGAAAAGCCACGCAGCATTTTCTAGAATGATTTGCTCCCACCACTTCATTCCAGATTTTGTAAGAAAAACCTCAAAAAACTCACTTAATTCGCCTTCTTCACCCTGAGGTTGCATACACTGCTTTTCCGCTTCCTTTGCTTCTAAAACATCGTTCCAACCCTTATGAGATTTTGGCGGTTCAAATCTATTAGCTCCTATTGGAGGCTCAGCATAAGGTATGCCCAAAAAATAATCAGTTTCGCCTTTTGTAAAACCAACTAAATCTCCTTGAGGAAGGCTCAAGATTTCAGTGTCCTTTCCGCTAGAAAAATTACACCCAATAAGAAAAATAGAAAAAATAACAATAATAAACCGCAAAACCAAACCCCAACTAAATTTAAAAAAGAACTTCTCTTTTCCTGTATCTCCACATTACAAGAGCATAAACAATAAGTTCATTTACAAAAATGATAATGCCTCCTTGTGTGGGCGAACCATCAAAAATGAAACTTACGATTCTTCCAATTAAGAAGCATCCAAGAACAATACAAAATAATAGGTAGGCGGTTTTTTTAAGTTTTACATTCCACAAACTCAAAAGAGCAGTAAAACCCATGCACGCAAAAAATGCATACATTGCCCTGAGTTCGTTGTAGCCAATGGAAGAGCCTAACTGCATATCCAATAAAGCAGCAATGTAAACAGGGCTGATTAATCCAATTAATCCAAAAATAAGCCATTCCAGGCCAATAACTATCAGGATTATTTTGTCTGTCATAGCGGTCTAAGATATCATTTTTAATGCAAAATATATAAAAGATATGAAAGTTTTTTTAATCATCTTTGTTTTGATATCGTTTTCATTAATGAGCAATGAGGATAGCCAGTATGCAAAAACTATAAGAGAGACAGCTAAGTCCATGGGCTATCAGTTAACCGAAGAAGAATTAGAAGCTTGGATAGAAAGATTAAAATCTTATAACTCTAACGACATAGGAAAGTTTGATGAGGATATCAAAGCCTTTGTTGCCCAAGATCAAATTTCTCCCCCGGCTAAAAATAAGTTTCTTTTTATTGGCAGCTCGTCGATAAGACTTTGGAAATCTTTGTCAGAAGATATGGCGCCCTTAGAAGTTATTAATAGGGGTTTTGGTGGAGCCCATATTAAGCA
The DNA here is from genome assembly GCA_902529935.1 of uncultured SAR86 cluster bacterium. Lineage (GTDB taxonomy): Bacteria > Pseudomonadota > Gammaproteobacteria > Magnimaribacterales > AG-339-G14 > CACNYO01. Next base: position 47,332 of record CABZYK010000003.1, read on the forward strand.
TATTAATAGGCATTTTGAATCGATTGTTTTGCCTTACGAACCAAAAGCTATCATATTTTTTTGTGGCACCAACGACATAGCAGCGTATAACCCGGTGGAGAAAGTGAAACTTGATTTTGAAATCTTCTATAACCGTGTGAAGCGCGATTTACCCAATACCAAACTTTTTGTTATCGAGATCCAGCCATCCCCAAGTCGTTTTTTTCAAAGAAATCTCCAACTTAAATGGAACGATCACATTGAAGATCTTGCTAAAGAAGATCCTGATCTTTTTGTTATTAATGTCTCTGAAACCATGTTTACGGAAGACGGAAAACCAAGAAGAGAGCTTTATATCCCTGACATGTTGCATATGAACCCAAGGGGTTATGCTATTTGGACGGGTAAAGTCAGAGATATACTAAGCGAGAATTATCCAATAGAAATGGGGAAAGAACTTCCCTGTGAGAGATTATTTGGATGTCCAAGAGAATTTCTTCCACCTGATTCACCGCCCGTTATTGACGAAATAACTGAGGAAGTAAATACCTAAAATACTTCTAAAAATTTTACGCCCAGACTAAAGCTGTTATATTAAAGAGGAGATGAAAACTCGGGGTCGTCAAAATAAATAGAAGGGAGATGAATATGAAATCACAAGAGGAAATTTCATTAAAAAATAGACCGGAATCTTTGAAGCCTGAAGGAGATTGGTCGAATATTTTTTCTTATCATCCTATGGATGTTGAATTAAAAAGATCAGAAGGTATTCACTATTTTGATGTTAACGATAATAAATACATAGATGTAACAAGCGGTCCTTTTGCCTTCAGTCTGCCGCACAACGATCCAAGAATGAAGAAAGCTATTGCCGATCAAATGGAGGCTTTTTCACATATAACGCCAACGATGGCAAATCGTCCGCTAGCAAATTATTCAGCAAAGTTGCAGGAAGTAACCCCTCCAAAACTAAACACTGTCTATCCTGTTTCAGGAGGTTCTGAAGCTGTTGAAACAGCTATTAAAGTTGCTCGCGAACATCACGTCACCAACGGTAATACCGATAAATATAAAATTATTTCTAACTATCAAAGCTATCACGGTATGACTCTGGCTACTCAGGGACTATCCGGTAATCCTGCTTATTCAAAAAAATACGGTGCCATTTTAAATAAATGGCCTCACATTCATCAGTACTCAGATCATGAGAAACCTGAAGGCATGAGTAGAGAAGACTGGGGGATTAAGTGTGCTCAAGAACTTGAAAAAGCTATTTACTTTGAAGGGGCAAATTCTGTTGCCGCATATATCGCCACACCACATGGTTGCGGAAGTGAATACGCTGTGGTTCCCCCAAAAGAATACTGGCAAGAAATCAGAAGAATTTGTGATCATTACAACGTTCTCTTGATAGCCGATGAAGTGGTAACCGGTTTTGGTAGAACCGGAAAATGGTTTGCGATGGAACACTTTGGAGTAGAAGTCGATATCATGACAATCGCCAAGGGTATGTCGGGCTGTTACGTTCCTATGGGAGGCGTTGTCATTTCAGATGAAATCAATGAGGCATTCATTAAAAACAACGCTGTGTTTGCTCATGGCTTCACCAATTCAGGAAATCCTCTCGCCTGCGCTGCCGCATCCATGGCTATCGATATTTATAAAGATGATAAGTTGATAGAGAATTCTGCAGCTATGGGTAAAAAAATTGAATCTTACAAAGACATGCTTCTTTCTCATCCTACTGTGAAGGATATGAGAGGTTGGGGATTGATGTGGGTCTTAGAAATGGTTGAAAACAAAGACAGCGGAGAATACTTTTCCATCGATAAAGGAGCTGAGGGAACCTTTCATTCAATAGCTATGCAAAATGGTCTTGTTTTTTATAGCACTATGTACGGCAGAAGAAGAGAGCCACTATTCAAAAGAGGATTGCCATTGATGATCAGTCCACCTCTGTGCATAAATGAATCCCAAATAGAAGAGATGATGGAAAAAGTCGATCATTCCATTAGTCTATGGGAAGCAGAAATGGGAGTTGCTTGAAATGGCTAATTTGTAGCCATGATTTAAGTGAGTAAACCAAGACAAATCATATCCATTGGCGGAGGGGGATTCGGAAGGAATCCCGGTCAAGGCATAATCGAGCAGTATATTCTGGATCAGACAAAGAAGAGAAAACCAAAGATTTGCTTTATTCCAACTGCGACAGGCGATCTAGAGGCTTACAAACTCAATTACTACACAACTTTTGCTAATTTAAACTGTCAGCCAACCCATCTGGACTTTTTTAAACGAACTCCAGACTTAGATAAGTTAATTTCCTCGCAAGATGCAATTTTTGTAGGCGGCGGGAATACCAAAAGCATGTTGGCAGTCTGGCGTGATTGGGGTTTAGATCAAATATTAAAAAAAGCTTATGAAAAAGGCACTGTGATGAGCGGAGTGAGTGCTGGAGCCATTTGCTGGTTTGAAAGGGGGATCACCGATTCTTGGGCTAAAGATTTAAAAATCATGGACTGTCTAGATTTTGTCTCTGGAGTTTGTTGTCCCCATTACGACGAAGAACCCCAGAGAAGACCAACGGTGCATAAAATGCTGAAAAAAAAATCATTTGAAGCATGCTTTGCCATTGATGGCGGTTGCGCTCTGCATTTAATTGATGAACAACCTTATAAGGCAGTAGTTTTCAATAAAAGAAAGAATGCTTATGAAGTCACCAAGAAGAATACCAAGATTAATGAGAAACCGTTTTCTAAATTGGCAATTTATTAGTTATATTTGTATTTAAGAATCAAAGGAGAGACACATGAAAGATATATTTTCTATTAAAGGTAAAGTGGCATTGGTCACGGGGGGCTCAAGGGGTATCGGAAGTATGATCGCAGCAGGCTTTTTATCCTCCGGAGCGAAAGTTTATATCAGTTCCAGAAAAGCAGATGCTTGCGATGAAACTGCAAAAAAACTCAGCGAAGAATACGGAGGTGAGTGCATATCCATTCCTGCGGACGTTTCTAATGTCGAAGGCATAGAAGCCTTAGCTGATGCAATCAAAGCAAAAGAAGATAAGCTAGATATTTTAATTAACAACGCCGGAGTTGCTTGGGGAGAACCGATAGATACATATCCTGAAATGGGTTGGGATAAAGTCATGGATACCAATGTAAAAGGCATCTTCTTTCTAACACAAAAACTTCTCCCTTTATTAAGAGAAGCAGGAAAAACAGATCCTTCCAGAGTCATTAACATTGGTTCGATCGATGGACTGAAGAAAGGTGCATTTGAAAATTTTGCATACGGTCCGTCCAAAGCAGCTGTGCATCATTTATCTCGAGTGTTAGCTGCTTTTTTAATTAAAGAAAAAATAATTGTTAATGCCATAGCGCCTGGTCCTTATCCAACTTGGATGTTAAGTACCGGAGTGGGCTTCGGCGGTGATACCGATGTCGATTGGAGTCAGGTAGGCGATGCAAATCCAAGCGGCAGAGTTGGCGGTATTGAGGATATTGCTGGGCTCGCTATCTTTTTATGCTCGAGAGCAGGGGAATATATCGTTGGCCAAACTATTGCATCGGATGGCGGCGCAGTAGCTGATAGCAACTAATTAAGCTCCTCAAGGATGAGGGATTTATTCAACTTCAATTTCATAAGACTTACCGTCGTCGGTTTCTTAGTCTTTGTGCTTTGCTCGATGTATTTTTATCCTGGCGGTAATATCCACGATGAATCGCAAGTTGGCTATTCTTTCTCGCATAATTTCTTGAGTGATTTAGGAGCTTATTCAGCTCATAACGGAGAACTTAATTTCTTGTCTTCTGTGTTTTTTGCTTTTTCGCTAGGTATTTGTTTTTTTGCTGGAATTGCATTTTTAAATTCTGTGCCGCCACTTTTTAAAGAGGACGGTATTGATTATTGGATAGCCTTGGCAGGTTCAGTCTTTATTTTTTTTGGCATGGCCTTTTTTGCATTGGTTGGCCTAACCCCGCATGATTTGTATTTCGATGAACATGTATTTTTCGCCCTTAATTCTTTTCGATTGTTGATCCCAGCTACTCTTTTGTATTTATTTTTAATGTTTAAAAACAAAGGCATTGATAAGACTTATGCCTACGTTATTTTATTTTTGATGTTTGCGATAACCGCTTACGTTGTCTATGAGATATTTAGCGGCAGTCCAATGGAGAGTGAATCAGAAATGGTAAGACATGCAACGCTGCAAAAAATCATTGTCTTAATTAATATAGTTTGTATGTATTTCATCACATATGCTTTTGAATCAAAAAAGACTTCAAGTCTTGTTAATTAAATAATTTGGAGAAAATTATGAGCGCACCACTTAAAATCTACGGAGTTCCAATGTCACAAGCGGTCAGAACCGTTATTTGGTTACTTCTCAATAAAAAACTACCGTTTGAATTAGTCGTCACCGTTCCTGGTTCGCCTAAAGCCAACGGTACTCGCGATCCTGAATACATGAAGAAATTCCCAAACGCGACTATTCCCGGCCTTGAAGAGACAGATTCTGGATTTCTCTTAGGTGAGTCTCTAGCGATCATGACTTATCTTTGCTCCAAGCACGGATGGACAGATTTGTATCCCGACGATCCTGAGCGCAGATCAAAAGTTGATTCCATTTTGCATTATCATCACCGCAGCTTTAAAGAAGCTACGCTCGCTTTTTTTGCCCCTAAAGTTAGGCCTGATTTAGGATTGGCTGAACCGGTCATAGAAATGTCGCGCCGAGTTTTTACCAACGGTCTAAAAGCGATGGAAACTCAATGGCTTGCTAATAACCAATACCTCACCGGCGATTCCCCAACCGTGGCAGACATGGCTGCCTACGTTGAGCTCGGTCAATTGAAAAAGGAATTCACCAATACTTTTGATTATTCAGAATTTTCTAACGTCTCCAGATGGTTGGATGATATGACCAAACTTGATGGCCACGATGATTCCCACCTAGTTTTAAAAGAACTTGGCGATATCAGTCAGGGTGCACCTGAAATGGAAAGGATCATGGGTGCGAACATGAAGGGCATTGAAATAGTGAATAAAAAAATTGCAGAAATGTGACTCGCATTTTCTACGTCGACGCGTTCACTGAGGAACTTTTTAAAGGCAACCCAGCTGCAGTTTGTATTCTAGAAGAATGGCCAGGCGAAGACGTACTGCAAGCGATAGCTTTTGAAAATAATTTATCCGAGACAGCGTTTGTAAATCTTAAAGAAGATCCACTGCAAATTCGATGGTTCACTCCTACGCTTGAAGTAGAGTTATGCGGACATGCAACTTTGGCAACCGCCAGAATCTTATTTGATGAATATTTTCAAAACGAAAGTAAGATTAGTTTTCAGTCTAAAAGCGGGGAGTTAATTGCTTTACAAAAAGACGACATGATCTATCTTGATTTTCCTATCGATCACCCAGCGGTTATCGAGTCAGAATCTCTCATCACAGAAAGTCTGAAGTGCAAGCCCATCGAAATTTTAAAAGGAAGAAGTGATTACCTTGCTATTTTGGCTTCTGAAATAGATATAAAAAATTTACAACCCGATTTCTCCACTATGGCGGAACTAAATTCGAGAGGTCTGGTAGTCTCTGCTAAAAGCTCTAAGTTTGATTTCATCTCGCGATGCTTCTATCCCCAAACCGGAGTCAATGAAGATCCAGTAACCGGATCTGCTCATTGTATGCTCGCTGCATACTGGGGTAAGAAGTTAAATAAAAATAAGTTAAACGCCTATCAAGCTTCACCACGAGGTGGTTATTTGCAGTGTGAAATTTCCAACGAGAGAATTATCCTTGGAGGATTATCAAAACGTTATTTGGAAGGAACAATTAATCTTAATTAATTTTTATTTTCTAGATTGATTGCCTGCGTCAGCTAGAGTCATAGCATCTATTAATTCTTTGTTAGTTTTTTCTCTTTCTTCCATTCTCAAGATATCCGCTTCGCCAACACCTAAATCCTCGAGTACTTCTCGGTTGTGCATACCTAGACTAGGAGCGTGTGATTTAGGGAATTCATTTTGATCGGTAAAATTAAAAGGAGGTTTCGGCATACGCATTTTGCCAGCAATTGGATGCTCAACTTCGACCAAGGATTCTTGTTGGATGACTTGAGGATCTTCATGAATTTCTTCTAGGGAGTTTACAATCGCCACCGGTACTCCAGCTTTATCTAGTTCATCGCAAAGAAATTCTGCATCGATGTCGGTGAGTAGATCTTGCACGTCTTCAAGTAAAGATTCTAAGTTCTCTACTCTTGCATCAGTGGTCAAGTATTTTTCATTGGTGTGCAAATCAGAATTACAAAGTTCACAGAATTTTTGAAAGTCTGCGTCTTGTAAAAGAATAACGCTTAAATATCTTGTTTTAGTTTTGAAAATTGGAAAAGCATCAAAGAGGTCAGGTAAATATTTCACGCCGTCTCCCAAGAGAGTTTTGGACCACATGACATCAGGCCAAATGTAATAAAGCGCTGAATCCAGCATTGATATCGGCAAATACTGTCCTTTACCGGTTCTTTCTCTTTGAACCAATGCGGTGCTGATAGCTTGAGCGGCTGTCAGGCCAGTAACTTTGTCAAAAACTATGGTTTTAAAGAACTCTGGCTTTTCTGAATTTTGAGCAGCAGCCGAACCGGCTGTAGCTTGAATTAACGGATCGTAGACTCTTCTATTTATGTAAGGACCGGATTGTCCGTAACCGGAAATAGAGGTGTAAATAATATTCGGATTGGTCTTTTTTAGAGTTTCGTAATCGATACCCAATTTTTTCACAACTCCTGGACGATAATTTTCTATCAACACATCGGCTGTATCTAAAAGTTTTTTTAAAACATCAAAATCTTTCGGTTCCTTGAAATCTAAAACGATACAACGTTTATTTCTGTTGATAACCGAGAACATGGCCGCCATACCGTCTCGTGAGCTACCCATCACTCTGGCTAAATCACCAATTAGTGGAGGTTCAACTTTTATGACATCAGCACCTTGATCTGCCATCATCATGCCCGCAAAAGGCCCTGAAACTGTCGAAGTTAATTCGACCACTCTGTATCCATCTAACGGTCCAGACATAAATCCCCCTAATCAATATTTTAAATTTAACTTAAATGATTTAAGAAGTTAATAAAGAAATGGCCTCTCTTGCAATCATGATCAGAAGAAAAGCTCCCCCAATTCCAAAAATGGTAGCTCGCCATCTGACTTGATTATGAGTCAGTTGATAAACCGAGTGGATGGCTCGAAATAAAACGTACCCCCACGCAAGAACTAAATGCGTTAAGTCAGAATTTCCCATTAAAAATATGTAGATAATGACTGCATAAAATAAAGTAGGTTGCTCAAACAAATGATTATAGTTTTCCGTAATGAACCTATTTCTAGGAGTCATGTACTTTCTTATTTCATCAGAATGTCTTGCTACCTCGTTAGGTAATCTATTTGGATTTGTTGATCGCTTTGAAAGAGCTTGAATTCGAGAGATATATAAAAGCATCATTACCATAGCTGTAACAAATATCATGCCAAACATGGGATATAGAATTTCCATATTTTGTGTACCTCTTAATTACTGACTTATAAGTAGTTTACTATAAGGAAAAAATATCTAGAATTTACCTTTCAATGGGAGGAATGAATGTCGAATTTGAAAGATTTAAAAGTAGTAATAACCGGAGCTAGTTCCGGTTTTGGAATGGAAGCAGCGAAGCTTTTGGTAAAAGAAGGATGCAAAGTAACTTTAGGCGCAAGAAGAGAAGATCGTTTAAAAGAATTATGTTCTGAATTAGGAGATTCGGCTGCTTATTCGGTTACCGATGTAAAGAAAAAAGAAGATTTGGATGCATTGGTTAAAACTTCTATCGATACATTTGGAGGCGTTGATGCCATCGTCAATAATGCCGGCATTATGCCTTTATCCTTAATCAAGTCTGGACGTATTGAAGAATGGGATGACATGATCGATGTAAATATAAAAGGAGTGCTTTACGGTACAAACGCAGTTTTTAACCGCTTTATGGATCAAGGACACGGTAAAATTGTGAATATATCCTCAGTTGCAGGAAAGAGAGTCAATCCAGGTTCAACAGTCTACTCGGCAACAAAATATGCCGTTGATGCTATATCTCAAGGCACCCGTATGGAATCAGCTGGCGTGATTCAAGTTACCTGTATTTTTCCAGGCGCCTTTGTTACTGAACTGGCAAAGTCTGTTAAGGATGAAGCCGTGATAGAGATGTTTATGAAAAGAGGATTGGGCAAAATTGCTCAACCCGCAGAAAAAGTAGCTCTTTCGATAAAATATGCTCTTGAGCAAGACCAAGGTGTTTCAATCAATGACATTATTATTAGGCCAACCGCTCAGGAGATGTAAAAAAACGAAAAATTATCTAGAATAAACTTTATGGAATCTGTAACAGCTGAATTTTTCTACCGAAAGCCTTTAAAAGATGGAGAGGCGAAGCCGGCCTTTGGTTTAAGTGAACCGGATCCAGATAGACCTGATCATAAAGGATTTTTAAAAGAAGTTAAAAATGCCCGCGAAGAAGAGCATTCTCTGAGCGAATCTGGCTTCATTCTTTTAGATCATAAATCTTCAGTTGAAAATTTTTATAGCGATAAAGAAGTCACAGAAGTTTATTACGACGAGATGGCTAATCTGGTTAAAAAACAAACCGGAGCTAGCCAAGTATTTATCGTGTCTCATATCACGAGAAATGAAGCAGAAGCTGCTGAGGGTAAAAGATTAGGAGCTCACCGATTGGTTCATAATGATTTCACGCCTAATTTCAAACAAACCATTCAGCCACTCTTGGATGAAAGCAATTCAAATCCTAGCAGGATTACCGTATTCAATTTATGGAGACGTTTTGATGAAGACGGAGTTGATGCTCCTTTTGCCTTGTGCGATTCCAGAACGGTCTCCGAAAAAGAACTTATACCTACTGATCTCTTTAATTATGGAAAAGAAGAAGAAAAAAGCGATACCCATGCTGACGAAAATGGTTTTACTGTTGAAATTTATCAATCCATGAATAGCGATGAACATCAATGGTATTTCTATCCAAAAATGCATCGTGATGAAGTTGTTATGTTCAAAACATATGATTCAAATGAAAAGCCATTCATGCCAACGTTGCACAGTGCCTTTGATGATGCAGTTAATGGCAGAGAAGACGCTTCTCCTAGAGAAAGTATAGAAGTAAGAGCTATCTGCTTTTACGATTAATTTTGACTGAATTTAATGATCCTTTGATCCTGCCTTCCGGACAGGAGATTAAAAATAGGTTTTGTAAAGCAGCTATGACCGAAAGGGTTGCTGGACCAGATAATTTTGCTTGTGACCGGCATCACAAGATTTATGAAAAATGGGCAAAAAGCGGTTCTGGAATTTTACTTACTGGAAACGTGCAAATTGATAGATCCTGTATGGAGGGTCCCGCCAATGTCTGCATCGAAGAACACTCCTACCAGAATCAGATGCCAGCGTTGAAAAAATGGTCAGAGGTCTCTGAGACAGACGGTTCTAAGCTTTGGATGCAAATAAGTCATGCCGGCAGACAAACTCCAGGAGAATTAAATAAAGAACCCTTAGCGCCATCTTCAACGGCTTTAAAAATACCTGGAAGAAATTTTGGTACGCCGAAAGCAATGACCGAAGAGGAAATTTTGGATGTAATAAAAAGATTTGCTTTTGTTGCAAAAATTGCCCGCGAAGCAAACTTTTCCGGCATTCAGCTGCATTCAGCTCACGGCTATTTATTATCGGAGTTTTTATCTCCTGATATCAACCAAAGAACAGATGCTTGGGGTGATTCACTAGAGAACAGAGCAAGAATTCATTTGGAAATTATCAAAGCCTGTAGAGAGGCAGTTGGCGATGACTTTCCAATATCCATGAAAATGAATTCAGCAGATTTCCAAAAGGGAGGTTTTTCTCACGAAGAGTCCATTCAAGTTGCGAAAATGGTCAGCGATGCAGGTTTAGATTTATTGGAAATTTCTGGAGGCACGTATGAAAAACCAAGTCTTCTCGGTTATGACAACGTTGGCATGAATCCAAAAAGGATGGAAAAAAGAAAAGAGAGTACCATTGCTAGAGAGGCTTACTTTTTGGAATACGCTGAAGACATCAAAAAAGCTATTTCCATTCCTTTAATGGTCACAGGTGGTTTTAGATCAAGAACAGGGATCAATGCTGCTCTTGCAAATAATGCCTGCGAGGTCATTGGAATTGGGAGGCCTTTATGCGCAGATCCATATTCGCTTCAAAAAATGATCGACGGTGAAATTGATCAACTGCCTGATTACGAAAAAACTCTCTCAGTTGGCCCTGGTTGGTTGTCCTCAAGAAGCCCATTCCGTTTAATTCAAGCAATAAATGCTCTTAGTTCGCAAGCTTGGTTTTACCTCCAAATAAATAAAATGGGTAACGGTGAAGATCCTGATTTAGCAAAAAGGCCTTTCGCAGCATTTCGAGAAATTGCAAAAATTGATTCGGCAGCTTTTAAAAAATTCTCTGAGACTTAATGAAGATTCTTGCTCTTGGTGGAAGCGGTGGCATGGGACGGTTTGCTGTTCATTCTCTGATTAAGCATCCTCAAGTAGAAAGCATTTTAGTTGCAGATTTAAATGAATCTGCAGCGAAGAAATTTGCTTCCACACTTTCTGAAAAAACTTCTGGTATCGGCATCGATGTTACTGATAGAGAGGCCTTGGAGAGAGCAATGAACGAAGTTGACATTGTCATAAATACAACCGGACCTTTTTTCAAACTCGCTGTGCCTATATTGAAAGCAGCTATTGAGACCAAAACGCATTACCTCGATATATGCGATGACTGGGAACCAACTGAAAAAATGTTTCTCTTAAACGATAAAGCGAAAGCTGCCGGAATAACTGCCATCATTGGTTTAGGGGCAAGTCCAGGGATTACCAACATGCTGGGATTAATAGCTATGAAAGAACTTGATCAGGTTTCTAAGGTTTATACCGGATGGGATATGTCCTCAGCACAACCTGCAGAGGAATCTTCTCAAACAGGAGTTAATGCAGCCATGGTTCACGGAATTGAACAAATAATTGGCAAAGTTAAAGTCTTTAGCTCTGGAGCATACAAAATGGTCCGTCCGCTTGAAAAGGTCACAGTTGAATATCCTCAGCTTGGGACTTACAAAGCAAATATCTTTGGACATCCTGAAGCGATAAGCTTTCCTCATCATTATCCGGAAATAAAAGAATCCTTAAATTTAATGCATAGCAACGATGATTCATTAGTCAGTATTTTGAAATTTATTCGTTTTTTTATAGAAAAAAAATTTTTGTCAAAAAATATGGCTGCGAGAATTTTAACTTGGTTAGAGGGAACGCAATCTCCCGATCATGAGAAAGCAGGTGTCGAATCGTTACCGTCTGTCTATGGTTATGCAGAGGGGATCAAGAATGAGAAGAAAATCTCTGTAGCAGCAACTTTTCATAATGAGGCTAGCATTGATGACTTATCCATGGGAGAAGCAACAGCATATCCTTTATCTTGTGGAGTGAAAATGATTTTAGACGGATTGGTCCTAGACTCAGGAGTCCATGCCCCAGAGTCAGGTATTATTGATCCAGAACTTTTTTTTAGCTATCTTTCAAAGGAGATAGAAGGTTCAGAATCTATTATCCCTTTGATAACTACAAAAAGTATTTCTTAAATATGGAGTCAAGAGAATTTAAACCGTTCGGATCAGTAAGTGCCTTAACCCTTGGTGGTGGCGGCATTGGCAATGTCTGGGGAGAGACTTCCAAAGAGGAGAGCATCGCATCTGTTCATCTAGCATTGGAATCGGGGATCGATCACCTAGATGTCGCTCCAATGTATGGAAAAGGTGAAGCTGAAAGAGTCGTAGGTGACGCTATAAAAGAGAGAAGCAGAGATAGTTTTAGACTAACGACAAAATGCGCGCTCGGCAATTTGCCTGATGAGGAAGTTTATGATCGCTTCAATACTTCATTGATACGGAGTTTAGATACCATGGGCACTGATTACGTTGACCTCTTTCTTCTTCATTCCCAGCTAGTAGAGAATAATCATGAATCTCAAAAACCCGATTCATCTTTTGTTGCCACTGGAAACTTAACAACCTTAAAAAGCTTTTACGATGCCGTTGTGCCAGCGATGGAGACCTTAAAAAAAGAAGGTAAGATCTTGAATTGGGGTATTGGTCCTGGTCAAGAGGAGGCTGTGTGCGATGTGATCAACTCTACAACTCCTCCGGATGCAATTCAGTGTGGAGTAAATGTTTTGAATTCATTGGGAGCAATCGGGTACGCCAGCATAAAACCAAATCCAAAATTGGTTCTAGAGGAAAGCAAGAAAAAAGACATTCCCATTTTGGCTATTCGAGCCGTTCAAGCTGGTGCACTGACCTCAAAAATGGATCGAGAGCCGCATCCAAGCGGGTTTGATCATCCTGATTTTGCTGATTATGAAAAAGCTCAACCGTTTCGCGAACTTGCTGAAGATTGGGGAGAATCTCCTGCTTCTCTTGCTCACAGATATGCTTTAAGCATTGATAAAGTAGGTTCTGTCATTTTAGGCATTAAAAATAGAGAGGAATTGATCGAGTGCTTAGAGGCAGAAAAAAAAGGTAGACTTGATACAGAGCAAATTTACACTCTAGAAAATTTATTTAATTAGAATGAAAAAAGGATATAAAAAACCCAATCTCGAATCTAAATATTATCATGAGCTTTTTGAAAGCCTTCCTCCCCTTGAAGGTAAAACCATAGTCATTACAGGAACTACCTCTGGTACCGGATACACCGCAGCTGAAGCATGCGGCAAACTAGGCGCAAAAGTGGTTCTTTTAAATAGACCTTCAGAAAGGGCTAAAAACTCATTTGAAAAATTAAAAGAGATAACTTCCAACGGATCTTTTCATGCGATAGATTGCGACTTGCAAAGTTTTGCTGCAGTGCGGGAATGTATTCCCAAAATTAATGAGCTTTGTTCAGAGGGCATTGATGTGCTCTGCAACAATGCCGGAGTGATGGCGCTCGAAGACATGCCAACTGGCGATGGGTACGATATTCAAATGCAAACCAATCACCTTTCACACTTTTTATTAACGAAACTTTTATGGCCGCTGCTTGAAAAAGCTGCAAATGAAAAAGGCGAAGCAAGAGTAGTCAACCACTCTAGCGGAGCAAGACATTCTGTGAAAAAACTTGAACCCCAATTTTTAGAGCAAAAAGGCGGATCTCTTGGTGGAAACGGTAAAAGTATGTTTTTTGGTGGCGGTAGATGGATAAGATACGGACAAACTAAATTGGCAAACGCAGCTTATACTGCGGCTATGCATGAAAAATTGCAAAATAGTGGTTCAAAGATTAAAGCTATCGTTGCACACCCTGGTCTTGCTGAGACTGATCTTCAAAATACCACTGTTAAAGAGGGGGGTTTAGGCAGATGGTTCACCGCACAATTTATGAAATTTGGTCAGTCTCAAGAGGATGGAACTATGGGTATTTTACGAGGCATAGCTGACCCTTCAATTGAATCAGGAACATTTATTGGACCAAAAGGCATGAAAGGACCGGCCACCACTTTTAAATTAGAGGCGAAATACGACAATCCTGAAACTAGAGAGATGATTTGGAAAAAAACTTGTGAAGCTATAAAAGAGGATTTTATAATTGAATAGTTTTTTAAGTTAGAAAAATGAAATATTTTGTTTTTGTAGCTCTGTTATTTTTATTATCGTGTGGCGGTGGAGGAGGAAATTCTTCTGTTGCTCAACCTCAATCAGCTCCAGTTCCATCACCTTCATCATCAACAAGTTCATCATCATCAAGTTCATCATCCAGTTCTGCAAGCGTATCTGATTCTTCTTCAACATCCTTGAAAGATTACAGAATTAATTTAACCGGAATAAATTTAAGTTCAAATAATAGCCTCGCACAATTAAAACTTGGAGAGCAGACTACTTCTCAAGGCTTCTTCGACAACTCCATCAAATATCTAGCTGAAAAATCTAAAGAGCTGTTACAAATGTTTTTACCTAACTTGATAGCCCAAACGAGTTCCTTAAAACCAGTTGATCTTTCACAATGGGACTCTATAACTTATCAATTTGATAATGGAACCTTGGTTGAAATAGAAACATCAGTGAAAGTTTTTGAAGCCGATGATGATGGATATGTTTGGAGAAGCGATAGCGGTTATAACTGTTTTTATAAAGTTCCGTCTAATTCCTCAGCTGATTCTTCCGGCTCATCTGCAAGTTCTGCTAGCGCTAGTGTTTCAGTAAGCTCTACTTCATCTTCAAACTCAGTAATAGCAAGAAATCCCGGTGAGGATAGAGTTTTATATAAGTTAGAAGATGATGAGGGTAACGAAATTGAACTGTACGATATTGATGGGACAACTCCTGTTTACAGTCAAGATGCACAGTCTTGCGGTATGAGGGAAATTGACATAAATTGCGATACCTCATCCCTTCCGATAAATATCGTAAGAGCTGCTCCGGCAGATAAAAATGGCTCCTTTTTTGCAAAAATAGAATACGTTTATGATTTTGAAGAATACGCTGATGCATGCACGCCAGTTAGAGAGACAAAAAATTTCCTTATAAAAGATTTTCTTGTTTACCCTTTAGGAGACAGGCAGATATATATTCTTGATGCGGGAATCATTGAAGGAGATTTTGGTACAGCTCAAAAAAATGGCTCCATTCTTCTACCAAATGATGCCTTTAATGCATCAAACAATGTTCTTGTCTTTGATAGAGTCAACGGCGATGACAGCTTTCAATTAACTTCCTATGAGATTCTAGAATCTGCTGCTGAAAGTGAGAATGGCATTCTTCGACTGACTCAACTGAGTCCATCTAACATTGAAGTCAGTCCCTTATCTGGAGATGTTGTTTACGATGGTCAATATCTTTATATATCGGCTGTAAACCAAAACCAATCAACCTTTTATTTCTTAGATCCAAAAGAGGAGGGATTTACAATTGTTCGTCCGGAGCAAATGACCATGGGTGATTGGGTGCCTCCGCAAATTGATTACCCACAAGGCGACAACACAATAGATGTCGGACCTCTAAATTGCACCGAGATTGATGAAAATAATCCAAACGCATGTTCTAGATTTTGGCATTTGGGAACTAATTTTGATCCTGGGTCTGGCTTTGGTTACTGCGGAAGCACCGTGTATCCCTCCTTTAGAGATAATTCCAGCGATGTAAAATTTATTTTAGGCAAAAATAACCAGCTATTAATTTTTTCTAGCGGATGGGCTCATACCTTTGTTCCTCAAACAAAGACGATTACTCCTAAAGTGCTCGACTTTCCTCCTCCAGGATTGAAATCAACTCTCAAACTTGTTGATCAAACAAGTGTATGTGGAACATACAAGGCAATTGCGACAGATTGTCCTATAACAGCAGAAGCAACATCAGATTTATCACCAAATCCAAAAGTAGATGGAACAACAAGCATTGAGAGTTGTATGTCAATGCCTAATTTACTTCCTGGAATTAACCAATATAAAATTCTAGGAAAATTTGAGGATTATATTATCCACAATACCGGAGCATGGAATCCAGAAACATTGATTAATACAGGGAATATTTTCAGTCTTCCAATTCGTTCAGTTCCATCACAAAACTCTGTTGATGGTGGATATGGAAGTTTCTTTGATTTTTCTGATCAATATTTATTCACAGTTAATTCAGATAAAAACTTATTCACCAGATACAACTTAAATGATCATAGTTATATTCAAGTGAATATGGATGATTTTGGATATATAACTGATAAATACGATATAACTCGAGATGCTGCTTATGTTGAAGTTGTAAATTCAGCCAATTCAAATGCAGAGTATGTAAAAATTAATTTTGCAGATGGAACGGTGGAATTTTTAGGTACGATTTCAGAAGGACAAAGGACCGTCATCGATATTTCACCAATCAATTTCTAGCGTTTTAACAAAGGAAACATCTATGAGTCAAATAGAAATTGCTTGTTTGCAATTATCTCTAGCTGAAGAAGGGAATGAATCCAAAATAATTGAATCGATACAACAAATTCTATTAGCAGACCGATCATTAAACCTAGTTATTTTGAGTGAACTTGCAGTTTCTGGAGTCAGGCCTGATAAAGAAAAATCATTATCAACTTTTTTACCTCTATTCTCTGATTTAGCTAAAAAATACGATACTTGGCTTATTCCAGGAACTTTCCATGAATTTGAGGACGATGTTATTTTTAACACTTGTCCGGTTATTAACAACGAAGGTAATTTAGTCACTAAAGCCAGAAAGCTGTATCCATGGTTGCCATACGAAAATCAAATTACTCCAGGCAATGAAATTTGCACTTTTGAGTATCCAGGAGCAGGCATCATTGGCGTGCATATTTGTTACGATTTATGGTTTCCAGAGACCAGCAGAGCTTTAGCTATGGCAGGCGCAGAATTGATTATCAATCCAACTCTGACGCCGACACAAGACAGAGAAATTGAAACCGTAATGGTCCGAGCAACTTCAGTCCAACAGCAATGTTATTACGTCGATGTAAATAGCGTTGGTGAACAAGGTTGCGGTCAATCCATTGCTTGCGATCCCGAAGGCAATGTTTTGCATATTTCTAATGATCAGGAAGATATTTTTACCATCGAAGTCGATTTTAATTTAGTTCGGAATTCCAGAAAAAATGGCATTATGGGATTAGGACAAAATCTAAAAAGTTATCGAGATAATCCCTTTTCATCTATGATTAAAGAAAAGCGAAACGAGAATTATCTAGAATCGTTGGGTAAATTAACTCAAGAAAAGCATAAAGATGACTAAAAATTTTAATTTAGAATCTCTTGATAAAGATTATCTTTTTCATCCCATCACCAATTTAAAAAGTCATATAACCGACGAGATGCTTATATTGGAAAAGGGCGAAGGTATTTATGTTTTTGATAAGGATGGGAAACAATATATTGATGGTTTAGCAGGGCTTTGGTGTACCTCTCTCGGTCACGGAGTTAGCGAGTTAGCAGAAGTTGCCAAAGAACAAATGACTAAACTGGGATATTCAACTTTGTTCTCTTCAAAATCTCATGAGCCGGCTATTTTATTAGCCGAAAAGTTAATTGAAATGTCTCCCTTTTCGTCTGGAAAAGTTTTTTTTGGCTTATCTGGTTCAGATGCTAACGACACACAATACAAACTATTCACTTATGCGAATAATAAGCTTGGTAAGCCAGAAAAGAAGAAAATTCTTGCAAGAAAAAAAGGTTATCACGGAGTTACGGTTGCGAGCGCTAGTATGACTGGCCTTCCTAATCAGCATAAATTATTTGATTTACCTAAGGAACATTTTATCCATACCGAGACTCCTCATTATTTTAAAGAAAAAAATGAAGGTGAAACTGAGGAAGATTACTTGGTCCGACTGACCAAAAGTTTGGAAGAGTTAATTGAAAAGCAAGGAGCAGAAACCATTGCTGCGATGATCGCCGAGCCGCTTATGGGCGCAGGCGGAGTCATTCTACCGCCAGAAGGGTATTTCCCAAGAATTCAAGCCGTATTAAATGAATACGATATACCTCTAATTGCTGATGAGGTTATAACTGGTTTTGGGAGGACAGGGAATGCTTTTGGTTCTGAAACCTATGACATTAACCCAACTTCAATGACCTTAGCGAAAGCTCTGTCTTCTGGATACATTCCCATAAGCGCCGTTATCGTGAACGATGATCTATTTGAGCCTATTAAAGAGGCTAGTAACGATATCGGTGTTTTTGGTCATGGGTATACCTATACCGGTCATCCGGTTTCTTGTGCAGTAGCTCTTAAAACATTAGAAATTTATGAGCGAGATAAAGTTTTTCAACATGCTAAAAAAGTAGGCGAATACTTTCAAAATTCTATAAAAAAAATCCTCAAGGAAGACTACGTTGGTGAAGTGAGAGGAATTGGTTTGATTGCTGGTATTGAATTGTATAAAGATCCTTTAAACAAGATTGCTTTTGAAGAAGCAGGCAAAGCCGGAAAAATTTTAAGCGACACCTGTCAAAAGAATGGTCTTATAGTGAGACCAATACTGGATACCGTTGCTCTCTGTCCACCCTTGATTATTTCTGAAAAGGAAGTTGATGAGCTTACAGATAAACTAAAAAAATCTTTGCAAGAAGCAAAAGATGAGATAATAAAAGTTCATTAATATGATGGTAGGAGTCATAAATGGATTGTGGATGCGGAAGAAGTCCAACCGGTAAATGTATAGGTTGGCATAAGCTATCTGAAGAAGAATATTTAGAAGCAAAAAAAAATTATCAAGAAAAAGAAAAAGCTGAAGACTAGTTAATTAGAAAACCAGTGGCGTCTTTGTTCCTTACGATAGGAGGATATTTCCAGATGACTGAAAGTCTTTACTACTCTTTCGAACTTGAGCCGAGTAAAGGCATAGTTACTCGGCTCAACTATTAACTTCAAATATTGCGCAAGTTTGTAAAAACTTGAAAAAAAATATTAAAGTAAAGCTACGTTTGAAAATATTCAGGAGAGATATGAAAAAATTCTTAATTCTAATTTCTATGTTATCAATTTCCTTTTTTAACTTTGGAAATGAATGTGTAACTTCTAAATGGGGACCTAACGATCAGATTGGATCGGCAAACCTAATATCGAATCAAAATACTTTAGAGGCATTAAAACTCGTCAAACAAGGAAAATCTCACGGACTTGGAGTGGTTATTGAGCCTGGCATGCCGGCTTTTCCTCCAAGATACACTCAGCTACAAGTTGTTCAACCTGACCAGCATTTTGGTCGAGTCGCAATTGGGGATTACGGATGGGATATGTCGGCAAATGACGATGTACTGCAGATGTGGTTAGGTACTGGTTCACAAATTGATAGTTTGGGACACCTTGGGGAAAGCCAGGAATTTTATAATTGTACTCCCGGTAAGGAATTTGCATTCATTAATGGCATGACAAAATTTGGTATTGAAAAAATCCCCCCTTTAGTTGGGAGAGGGGTACTTTTAGATATGACTTCTTTAAAAAATGTGAAATTTATGAAAGGCGGAGAACCAATAACAGTCGACGACATTAAAAGGGCCGCAAAAAAACAAAATATTAAGTTTAAAGATGGCGACATTATAATTTTCCATACTGGATGGACAGACGCAAAGCTTAAACAAAATCCTCAAGAATGGGTCTCTACTGAGCCAGGCATAACTAATGACGCAGCCAGATATCTTGCATCCTTAAATCCTATGGCAGTTGGCTCTGATACTTGGGGCGTAGGAGCTGTTCCACCTATTGAGGGCGATAAAGTTTTTTATGATCACGTAACTCTTATCAAAGAAAATGGGATTTATATTCTTGAGACTATGAACACAGGAAGATTGGCAAGCGAAGGCGTTAGTGAATTTTTATTTGTCTTAGGCCAGGCAAAATTAAAAGGAGCAGTTCAAATGATTATTAATCCTGTAGCTCTTTGGTGATTGTTTTTATAAAGTCAATTTCACTTTGATTATAAGGAGAGCCATTAATCCTAAAAATATCGTGAAACCAAATATCTGGTTCTGGAAGAGGTTCTCCCTCTTTAACAAAATCTCCTTTATCTTTTAGTTCTTTGATTTTTAAGATGGTTTCCCAGCCAAAATGCGTCTGACTTTTGCCTGCAACAAGACCCCAGTTATAGGCTCCAATGTTGTGCTCTTTAAAGATGGGTAAGGTAAATTCAAATGTCGTACCAAATTCCCTTGCCATGTATTCAGTGCACACAAGAGGCCTACCAATTTCTTTTAGTTCTTCAATGATAGGAATTACCTTTTGGTGTTCATAGACATGGAAACTAATCACATCTGATCTTTCTTTATTGGTTTGAATATTTTTATCGCCAATCGTGCCATTTAGGCAGGCTGTTAGCGGCTGGGATGGACGAACGTCAAAGGCCCAATCCCACACTTTGGCTAAAAGAGCGTTAGATTCGTCACCAATACCAAATTGACCCGGTTCGTTGTAGAGATCCCACATTAAGATTCTTTCATCGTCTCGAAAATCATCGAGAATTTCCTGAGTAAATAATCTAAGTCTAGCTTCTTCTTCCTTATTACCCTTTGCAATTTCTCTGACAATTTCGTGTCCGGGGCTTTGTTTCCAACCCGAATTATGAACACCTCTGACCGGCAAAGGTTGTTTTCCAAGCTTAGGAAAAGGTCTGTGACAATCATCAAACAGGACCAAAATGGGTTTTATATTCAAATCTATGCATATGGCTAGAATTTCATTAAGTCGTTTTTTAAAATTTTCTTTATCCTGCCAAAGCAAATCATGAAGATAAATTCGTAAACTGTTGAAGCCAATGTCACTTGCCCAACTGATTTCTCTTTTATTTGTTTCTAAATCAAAGCTTTCGTTTTGAAACATCTCCAACTGATTGATAGCTGAACTTGGTAAATAGTTACAACCTACCAACCACTCATGTATTGAGTACCATTCGTTAATGTCTTTTTTATTCCACACTATGAATTATTTAAAAATATTTTCTGTATATTTGAGGAATGTTTCTTATAGTCTGAAACGATAGAAGAGAGAAATTCATGTTTTTTCTCATACGACATGGAAAAGATGTCGACACCTTCAGTGCTTTCTACAAAAGCTTTGTTTGGATCTTTCCCAGCAAGCAATGAGTGTAGGGAACCGAGAAAGTTCCATCGATAAGTTTCTCTAATATTCTCAAATCGATCTAAAAGTTCTAAAGGGTCTCCCTCTAGCTCTCTTTCCTTGATGGCTTGTTTGATCATGTTATCGGTAACACCTTTTGTGTTTTCATTCCAAAGCTTCATTAAAAACGTAGGATTTTCCGCGACCCATTCAAGGATAGGAGACCCGTAAAAAGCATGAAATTGAAAGTAATTCCTTATAAAAATCTGTTTTAGAGGACTAGTTTCATGACCTGTTAAATCGATTACAAAATCTTGAATGCTGATGATCACTTCCTTTGTTATTTCTTCAAAAAGATCTGTGATGTCTGAAAAATGATTATAAAAAGTACCGTAGCCTAACTCGGCTTCTTTGGTGACTTTAGTTACGTCTATGTTTTTATAACCATCCCTTTCAATGAGGCTTGCTGCAGCTTTAATTAACTTATTTCGGTTGGTTGCCTTTCTAGTTTGCATGTTGCCATCTTACATAAAAATGATAAAAAAATGACTTTATGTCGATTTATTTTTTTCTGCTACAGCCTTGATGAATTTAGGACCGATTCCACAACAGCCACCAATTATGGATGCCCCAAGATTTCGCCATTCCTCTGCAAATTCTAAAAATTTTTCAACTGACAAATCTCTTACTGATACTTGAACATTGTTATCAAGGGTCCAACCATCAGGAACATTAAAAACATTTGGATAGCCGCCAATTGGTTTTTGAGTTAATTCTTTCAATTCTTTAAGCCCCTCAGTAATCGCATAGGGATCTGTACAGTTAAACAAATATGCCTCAGGCTTTATAGAAGCAGAAGCTTTGAAAGCTTCCTTGATGGACTCTCCGCTCCGCAGTTTATTTTTTTGATCTTCTTTAAGAGACCATGCGATCCAGACAGGCTTTTCGTTATCAAGATTCTGTAAAGCTTGCATGACATGTTGCATCTCTTTGATCGATGACATAGTTTCGCAAATAAAAATATCAACATACGGAGTAAGCTCTTTTATAAGAGTTTCATAAATTGGAACAGCATCTTCTTTATCTATGACAAGATCCGGTCGGTAGCTTTCTTCCAATGGAGGCAAGGAACCAGCAACGATAACTTCTTTTTTGGAATCTTGAACAGCTTCCCTTGCAAGTTCACCGGCAAGACGAATAAGAGCAGGCATTTTATCTACAGCATTTTTTTTAGTCAGATAACTTGGAATGGTTGAGTAGGTATTGGTGATTATTAGGTCAGCACCTGAATTGATGTATTCCAAATGAATTTCTTTAACCAGCTCTGGCGCATCGATAAGGTACTGAGCAGACCAAAGGCCTGAAATCAGATCGGATCTTCTGACCAGAAGTTCATTTCCCATACTTCCGTCCATTAAAATCATAATTCTTTAACCTTAATTGTTATCTAAAGCGGTATCGTCCGTAGAGAATAAAGCAGCTTGTTCAGGCCTAATCGAACTTATCCAGATGGGTGTGGACCAAGCACGTTCTTGAATGAACATAGGTAAATCTTTTCTGATTGTTGAGCCTGTTTTTATGGCATCCCAGGTTGACCATCGACAGGTAGGATTCTCCAATACTCTGACGTAATAAAAGTTTTTTTGAGTCGGATCGTAATTCTCATCGGTCCAAATTGTTTTTAGTTCAGCGGCACCTTTATCCATAGAGAAGGCACAAGTTTCTATATCAACTTTAGCTCCATTATCGGGGCAACGATTAGTCTTGGGATCAACTTTCAGGTCATTTGAGCAAACCACATCGATGACTTCTTCGTTTGGCATAGCATCGAACTCATCTATGGTTCCTTTGATGATTTGAATTCTTTGAAGTGGAGCACCATTTTTATCCCTCTGCGCCCAAACAATGAAAGAAGGCTTTTCAACTGAACTATAAGCAAGATCACCACCCATGCTTACGCCTTTTTCATACGCCATAGAAATGATTTCTTCATCACTTAGATCCAGATCATCTAGGCCGAAGCCTCCAAAGAATCTTAATTTAATTCTTGTACCTGAAGTTGCGTAAGTTTCCTTTCTTCTAAAGCCAGCAAAAATAGACTCTCTGGTATTTTCTTCAGCCCAAACTGCTGCAATCCCAGACGCACCCCAGCGGGAGTAGAAAGTATCCAAGAAATATTCTTCATCTTGTTCAACGAATCGATAGAGACCTTGGGTGTTAACCGATGAAGTAATCTGATCAATGTCTTCCTTAGCAAGGGTGGTTGATCCTCTGAGGAAAGTTTCACCGTCAAGCAGACCCACTTTGGACCAATAGTTTGATTCATCGTATGAGGAAGCAGCTGTGTGCGTATCGCTAGCTCCAACCAAACCAAATTTGTACGGATTACCTTTTCCTTCCCATTCTGCAAGCATTCCGCGGAGATAAGCATCTCTGACGTAACCCCCGTATGGAATTGAATAAATATTTTGTCCAATTCTAGAAGGAAAGATTTCAAAATTAGCCCACTCGTCATTAGGCGATAGAAGAGGATGAGTTTCTGAAGTTCCTTTAACCTGAGTCACCTCTACAAGAGGTTCATTCCGCATTCTAAATTCTGCGTACTCTTTATCAACAACATCTCCGTTCCATTTTTCATCTTCAAACATCTGACCATTAGAGCCGTTACTGTTATGTGGTATTGCTATGCTATCGATGCCTTTTTCATCTCTCAGCATATCCATCCAAGTCCATAAATCTTCAGGATTTATTGAATCAATTCGAGAAAATGGCCTGGTCGGCACTTTCGAACCTTCAAAAATTACGTTTCTGTGAAGATTTTCTGAATTCGCCATTGAAGAAGTGAATTCATAAGCAATAAAAGTTGTTAATTTTCCTGGTTCATAATTTTCTTCAGCTGAGCGAGCCACATCCGCCCATGCTGCTAAATGCGTCCCATGATCGTACATATCGCTTGCTAGTGACAAATTATTCGTTCGCCAAGCGTTGAAAGCACCAATTAGATCGTAATTTGTGAGAGTTCTGACCATATTTCTAAAAGCACCAACCCTTTGCGGAATTGAGTCTAGATTCACATTTTCAATAGCATTAAGATCATGAAAGTGATCCGCACCGGGAAGCCTAGAAGCTTTGGATCCAACTTCAGCCCAACCTGGGACCATGCCCATGAAAAAACCATGATCGGTAACAGCAAAGAAATCTAAGGGTTCTTGTAATTGTTGGTCAAACCCTAATGGATGCTTAATGGACTCCCCGCGAGCAAATCGATAAGCATCATCCGGGGTAGCGGTTGTACCAAAAATATAGGCATCAAAAGAATGCTTGGTGTGAACGTGAAGATCACCAAAAAAAACGTCCCTATCTTCATTGTAAGCAGGCCTGGCATTCTCTCTTTTGCTTGTGTCTGCCTCTTCTGAAAAGTCTTTTGTCTGTTTGAGTGAGTCTGAACAACCAATGAAAATTATTGTCAGCGATATCAGTAAAATTTTAAACATTTTTTCCCCATAAAAAACTTGCAGATAGCCTCTAATTCTTAAATAAATTATCACAAGAATAAGAGAGAAAATATGACATATTTAATGTCAAAAGTGAACAAGTTATTAGCCTTCGAAATATTTCAAATCTCTATTGAGATTTTTCCAAAATGTTTATTATCCATTTGAAATTGAAACGCTTCTCCTAACCTCTCCAATTTAAAAGTATCGCTAATTATTGGTCTGATATCGGTCTCATTAAGGAAGTCAACCATGTCTCTTTGAGATTTTTGGCTACCCATGGATATTCCTGAAGTACGAAGTTGTTTAGCGAAAAGTCTTGGCAATAAGATTTCACTAGTGTTGCCGTCTAAGATTCCAATAATGGAAATATGACCGCCTAACTTGGCACATCGGATTGATTCATTGAAAGATTCTCCTCCTGCAACTTCAACAACATGATCTACTCCTTCATTCGCCGTCAACTTCAAGACTTCTTTTCCCCACTGAGGATGTTCTTTGTAATTAACCACTTCATCAGCACCTAAGGATTTTAATTTTTCAGCTTTTTCATCAGAAGAGGTCGTAGCAATCACATTTGCTCCATGAGCCTTAGCTAATTGAAGAGCAAAAATGGAAACACCTCCGGATCCTTGTACTAAAATTGTTTCATTTGGTTGAAGGTTTCCTTCCTCCATTATTGCTCGCCAAGCAGTGAGTCCTGCGCAAGGTAATGTAGCTGCTTCTTGCAAAGACCAATCATTTGGAATCGGAGTCAATGCATTAGCTTTAATGGTCATATACTCACTTGCATAACCGTCTTCATTATCTCCAATGAAGCTAAAGTATTCATATTTTGGTGGACCATCTATCCATCTCGGGAAGCTCACGCTCATCACTTGATCTCCGGTTTTCCATTCATTGACCGACTCTCCAATTGCTTCGACGGTACAGCCAGCATCACCAAGTGGTACTCTCTTATCTTCAGTAGGAATAAAACCAATAGCGACAAGAAGGTCGTGATAATTCAGACTACTATGCGAAACTTTCAAAAGAACCTCGTCGCTCAGAGGCTCTGGTTTTTCTGTATCTACAAATTTAAGGTTATCTAGCCCGCCAGGTTTTTCTATTTCTATTCTTTTCATATTTAATTTTCCCAAAAAAGCATAAAAAAAAGCTTTTTTAATAACTTTGAGTTACAACTATATAAATTCAATATTATTTTGCCTGCATTTCACAAAAATGCACTCTTTTCGATCATTTTGAGATCATCCATTACATATAATGCATTTGTGTCAACAGACATGTTAACTAATAAAAGGAGTAAAAAAGATGATTAATTTCCAAGTTTTCACCGGAAGCGTAGGATTAGCTTTCTGCTTGGGATTTTTGATTTATTTAGGCAGCCTAGGATTGGCAAGCTTTAGCCTAGTTTAATCAACTTACTTAAAAGAACATTTCCCCCTAGACCCTTCAGTTCTCCCAATTTATACCTGAAGGGTCTAATCTAAAACAGTACTTTATGGATTACGAAACCTTTCAAAAACTCAGAAACCTTCTTATCATGTTATTTTTTACGACAGGTTTCTCTATCGGATACTTTATATCTCAAGTTATCATATAGCGTGACCAATCGCTGCGCTAACTGCAAAAAAAAACTTCCTTTACATTTTTTTGAAAAGGACCGTCACGGTCTAATGGGATTGAAAAATATTTGCAGGCCTTGTTTCTCTTCTCTATCTGCTAAGACGAGCAACTAAGTTGCTGGTTTTGTTGTTCTTTCGGAGCAGGCTTACAATACTTTTCCATCGACTTGCCCAAATCATCGTAAGGGTTGCTTAAAACTTTAGCCAATTGATCTATCTTCTCTGATTTTCCTTCTTCTGCATCTTCAATAGCTGATTGTGCTAGATAGTTTCTGAGAACATATTTTGGATTATTTTCATTCATCACTAATATTGATTGCTCAATGTTATTTTGATCTTTGTCTAATCTAGCTTTATAAGAAGTAAGCCAAGTGGAAAAGTTATCAGACAATTTAAATTCGTCTGAAGAAGTGATGATCATAGATAGGTCTCTGAAGGTATTGGTATAGTCAAGTTTTTCTGTTTCCATTATCTCAAATAGCCCAAGAAGAAGATCATAGTCGCTATCCAGAGCGCTTTTAAAACCGAGTTTCTTACGATATTTTTCAATCAAGGAATCATAAAAATAATCATTGAATTTACTCAAAATATCTCTTAATTCCGATTCGCTGAAGAGGTCAATTAATGCCGAGGCAAGTGCATAGCAGTTCCATTCCGCAATGCTTGGCTGATTTGAAAAGCTATAGCGTCCTTGTGAATCGGTATGATTACAAATGTAGTTAGGGTTATAGGTTTCCATGAAAGCATACGGACCGTAATCAAAAGTCTCGCCGAGAATAGACATATTATCGGTATTCATAACTCCATGATTGAATCCAACACTTTGCCAAGCTGAAACCATGCAGGCTGTCTTTTTTATAGTTGCATCAAAGAATAATAAGTATTTATCAGAATCTTGTTTTGTATCTGGGTAGTAGAAGTCAATTACATGATCAAGTAACGTTTTTACGCCATCTGCAATTTTATTGTGGTGGAAATATTCAAAGTGTCCAAATCTGATATGAGTTTTAGCAGTTCTAACAATCATTGCTCCACGTTCAGTTTCTTCACGCATCACCGGTTCGTTGCTGCCGAAAAGCATTAAAGATCTTGAGCTTGGAATGCCTAATCCAAACATAGCTTCGCCGCACAAATGCTCTCTCACAGATGAGCGGATAACAGCTCTGCCATCACCAAACCTCGAATAAGGAGTTTTTCCCGCACCCTTAATATGAAGATCAATAAGTCCTTCAGGCGAATCAATTTGGCCAAAGAGGATTCCTCGGCCGTCACCTAACTGGTTCACCCAATTACCAAATTGATGACCTCCATAAACCATTGCTAAGGGAGAGGCTTTTTCAAAACTCTTGTTACCATTAAAAATTTGCATCAATTCTTCTGGATCGTCTTGAATGCCTAAACTTTTTGCTAAGTCATGATTAAAGTGAAGCAAATAAGGTTGATCAAAAGAAGACCAACTTTGCTTAGTATAAAAATTACCAGGCAATTTGGAAAAAGGATTTGTAAATTTTATGTTTTCAAACATCTTTTATTCTAAGAATGATAAAGCATCTAAGTGCAAAGCTTGCCAAGCTGACCTTTCTGCCATGACAGCAAACATTTCATCGCCTCGCTCTGTTCTCTCAACTATCATGGCAGATAAAACAGCCATCAAAAAGCCTACAAACGAAGCACGCCGATAATCATCCCATGCTTGTTCAAAACTATAATTATCACTAACCCTAAGTAAATCGTAATAACCCTTGACTAAATCCTCCTCATTTACAGCTCTTTCTTTAGGATCTCGAAAACTTGTTGATATGCAATAAGCTACATCGTTTAAAGGCAAGCCAACTGCTGCAGTTTGCCAATCTAGAAGGATTGCTCTGTTATTTTTATCTGTGAAGAGCAGATTATCTAGCCTCAAATCACCTTGAACCAATGTCATTGGTCCTTCTCTAACATCAGCATACTTTTCGTAATTGTTTAATAAAGTATCTCCCATCTCAAAAATATCTTTTGAGATTCTTCCTTGGTACCTATTCTTCCATTCAGGATAGACGGCTGGTAAAAGCTCTGCAGCGAATTTTTTTCTTTCTTCGCTGATGCCGTAGGTAAGCCAGGGATAAGTTAAAAGAGTTTCATTGTTCCAATAACTTTTGTGAAGTGCTGCAGCTTCTTTTAAGACCATCGCAACTTCATCGGCGGAGCAACCTTCCATTTGAGGAATTTGTTTGGCAGGGTACATATCCTCGAGCAGTAAGATGCCATCGCTTGTTTTTGAATCGTAATCTGCAAAGAAAGGTTCCGGTACTCGTGCTGAGCATCTTGCAGATAAGTGCTTGTAGAAAGATACTTCTATTTCATATAAATGAAGATTTCTTGCGGTATCTCTGCTTGAAGAATCCTCTGCGGGACATTTGGCAATTAAAGAAGCAGGAGAATCTTTTTCATTAATCCAGTTTAGATTGATTCGATAACAATCTCCTACCTGGCCTGAACCAACTGGCTCAAAGTCAAAACTATCTAAATCTAATTCTTCTCGATTAAACAAATTCGAAATAAATTTTTTTGTTAGTTGTTTTGGATGATCCAACATTTTAAATATCTTGAATTATTGATTTGATCGGCTCATAAGAATACTCATCAATGTTGCAACTAAAATAAAGTGATAAATTTTCAAAAATAAAACTTTCGTTCAGTCTTTTTTTTGTTTCATCCCGTTCCTTTTTATTTAACCAAAAGTTACTCCAA
Source organism: uncultured SAR86 cluster bacterium (assembly GCA_902529935.1). Classification (GTDB taxonomy): domain Bacteria; phylum Pseudomonadota; class Gammaproteobacteria; order Magnimaribacterales; family AG-339-G14; genus CACNYO01. Next base: position 75,828 of record CABZYK010000003.1, read on the forward strand.
ATGAAATCAAATCTTTCATTGCCTAAAAATATCAATCTATTGCCATCAGTAATTTCAACGTTGTAGCGATGAGAATTAGAAAAAATTGCAGGAGTTGCATCGTCTACGGTTGAGAGAATCTTTAAAGCTAAATTGAGATCGTTATCGTCTTTAAAATTGCAAGATACGAACATTGAATAATGTGGTGGAAGACCCAACCATTCTACATCTGGCTCTTTGGTAGAAACTATTTCAGTCACTTCTTCAATCTCTTCATTGCAAGATAAAACTTCGTTAAATCTGAAGCTCCACCTTTCCTTATAAAGCTCTTGCCACATCAACTCAAATTGATCTCTTGTTTCGTAGTCACTCCAAGTCTCGCTCCAAATAAGAGTTTCCATTTTATTCTTTTGAAACAAAGATGACCTAATCGATGGATTTTCTAACTCCTCCATCACCTCATTCCATCCTCTCAATAAAACTTCGAGATTTTTTTTAGAAAAAGCCTCTCCTTTAGTGCAAGTTTTATAGACATTTATGCCGCTTGTTTGAGGAAATACTTCTTCCATCGAATCGATATCTATAATTACTCTATCCTCATTTTCAATAACTTCACTCTGACAGCTAAGCAGAAAAAGAATTATCAAAATTGATGAACAAACTAGCCAGTCGTTGTTTTTCATATATCTTTCATTTTAGCATTCCATAACAATTGATTTTTCACTATAGTTAAAGGCCGTAAAAAATTTTTTAGGAGAGATATATGAAATTTTTACAACTTACGGCAATGCTGGTGTTATCCAGTTTTATATTTGCCCAAAGTGCACCTGAAGGTGCTTTCTCAACGCTTCATGTTCAAGCTGAAGATCCTCAGGAATACATAGATTATCTAAAGGAAAATACTGAAGCTTTTGAAGCGATTGGCTCTGATCTTGCTGGAGTTTGTGTAACAAGAACTGGAAATACTTATTCCGGTGAAATGTTCGTTTGGAATGGATTTAGTTCTATGGCAGCTGCCATGAAGGGAGCTGATTTATATGATCCTGCCTCTGCTCCAAGAGCTTTACAAAAACTCAGAGAAGTTAAGTACTCAACGTTTTGGAAACCTTTGAAAGATTTCCCCATACGTCCTTCTTCATTTGAAAGACTAAACAGGATAAAAATTGCTAGAGAAAACTTGGAAGAGTATATGGCTACCGCTATAGAGTTTGAAAAAGCTGTCAAAGCAGAAGGTAATGACTTTAACTTGGGTATTTTTCAACCTTTTGGCGGCGGATATTCTGAAATGGATTATCATGTAAGAGGTTCTCATGCTGACTCCGAAGATGCTGGAGATATTATTGACAGAGCTTACTCTGGAGCAGCCTCAACCGCACTTTACTTAAAACTACTTTCGCTTGCAGACGAAGTGGTATCTGACACTTATGAGTCTTGTCAGGTTATATATACTGCTAATTAGTGTACATGGAGGTAAATATGAAACACTTATATCTTTTAACTACTCTGGTTATTGCCAGCATATCTTTTGGACAAGTTGCTCCAGGAGATGGAGCTTTTTCAACTTTTCACGTGAAAGCTGAAAATCCTACAGAATATGCAAACTTTCTTAAAGAAAATTCACAAATCTTGGGGAATCAAAATCCTGTAGCTGCAGGAACATGCATTACAAAAGCCGGAAGCAGATACACAGGAGAAATGTTCGTATGGCAAGCATTTAGCAGCATGGAAGAAGCAATGGAAAATTCGAATGCTTATGATCCTTATTCTGCTCCTTTTGCCTTAAAACAAATGAGGACGCCTTTATATTCCTCTTTTTGGAAGCCATTAAAGTCTTTTAACATCAGACCAAAAAGCTTCGAAAGAGTTAACAGAGTTATCATTCAACCTGAGAATTTAGTTGAGTATATTCAGCTAGCGACAACATTTGAGAAAGAACTTCAAAAGTCAAATCCAGGTTTTGTCATGGGGATTTTTCAACCTCTAGGCGGTGGATCTGAGGAAGCGGTAGCAAATCAATATATGGTTAGAGGATTAACTGATACTGCTGGTGAGCATGGTAAGTTTGCAGATGAATTTTTTGCAGGCAATGCTTCTTGGGCTGGTATGTATCAAAAACTTATTAGTCTAGGAACGATCATTGATGATAGTTATGATGAATGTGAAATTCTTTATAGCGCCGAATAATTTACAAGGAGATATTATGAAAATATTTAATTTACTATTAGTAATGATCATTGCAAATTTATCTTTTGCAGATGATCATGGCAATCCAAGTTCTGCGGCAGGAGCAGGCTTGCCAGAGGGTGGATTTTCAACATTTCATGTTGTTGCAGAAAATCCTTACGAATATATAGAGGTTCTGAAAGCAACTCCAGAGGCTTTAGCTGCTGGTGGAGGCGATGTAGTTGGTTATTGCATGACGATGACAGGCCATGACTATCCAGGTGAAATGTTCATTTGGAATGCATACTCTAGTTTGAAAGATGCGCTATCTTCAACCGCAGGACTATCGTATAACCCTTACGATGCACCAAAACAACTTCAAAATATGAGGAAAATTTTGTATACAAGTGCATGGAAACCTTTAACACCATTTGAGCTCAAACCTGGATTTGAAAGAGTTACCAGAGTTAAAGTCAAACCTGAGAACACACAAAAATTTCTTCAAGCTACAGAAATGGTTCAAGCTGCAATTAATGCTTCGGGATCTGAATTCGAAATGGGTGTCTTTCTTCCTTTAGGTGGAGGATCTAAGGAAACTACTATGATGTTGAGAGGTATTGCGCCTACCGGAGAATCTTTTGGTTCTCTTTATGAAGAGGGTTATGGTGGAGCACCTTGGGGACAAGCATTTTTAGGAATGATGGCTTTAGTAGATGAAATTGTCAGAGATTCGCATGAACAATGCGAAATTCTTTACACAGCTGAGTAAAAATATGAAAAAGTTTTTATTACTAATGATTAGCATCGCTGCAGTCAATCTTTTTGCAGATGGTCATGATTCTCCTCCGATGACAGCGCATTACGGATTCTCAACTTCGAATCCTGCTGCGGTGGTGGAATCTTTACAAACTTTTATGGCCTCTGATTGCGCCAAAGAAATGCCAGCTCGAGTTACATTGTTCGAGCCTCATTTTAATGGTGACAACGGAGCTACGCATATTCTCACTTTTAATTATCAAAATGGGAAAGGCATGGATGCTGTGCGCCAAACGTTTCAAACTTGTGCAGCAGCTCAAAAATTTCTTGCAGATGGAGTTGGAGTTACAATCCAAGAATATCAGGCTTTGTCTACTCCTATCTATGCTGGAGGAACTGCTCCTGAAGCAAATGTTTACATGCTTTGGCAAATGAAGGTGACCGATGAAGCTAAGTATGCTGCAGCTTATAAGAAGATGATGGAAGCACAAGCAGAAGACGGCTTAGCTTCTGGAAGTTACGGCGTAAATAGAATCATGGCAGGAGGAGTCGATGGAATGACTCACTTTGCTTATATTTTTGGATCGTCAATGGCTGAAATGACAGAAGCTTTGAGCGTCAGTCAAGCAAGTGATAACTTTAAGAGATTTGCTAGAGAAGTAGAATCGATTAGAGAAATTATTACAGTCGATGCTGGGTATACTTTAATTCAATATTAAAGTTGGAAAAAAAAGGAAGGCATTAGCCTTCCTTTTTTTTATGCACAGATAGCTAACGAACTATCCTTCCAGTAAATAAAGTCGACCCATTACAATCGTAGGTATCTCTTACATTGTTACTTTCCGCCGAGCCTCTAACATTATCGTACCAACCGTCTACAGCTTCACCCCAATTTGTAAATGAAGGATTCGTGAACAGTCTTACAAAATCAAACGGAAATTCAGCTGCATTTGCCCCTGAAGCAGGCCTGATAAGAACAGAGCTAGATTTAGAACCTTTTGAATGAGCTAATTTAAGTTCTGCATTAGATGCTAGGTATGCGTCACTGAGGTTTTTTCCATCTCTTAAATTACAAGTGTAATAAGAAGCACTGAAATTTTGACCTTCGAAATCATCACGATCGGTAACCGCTTCCATCCACCATTGATAAGTCAAAATCTGAGTATCGCAAAACATTGGCCAAGCGTCTCTAGATTTTTCTCCGGCATCTGAAAGCCACCAATCCATTGCTTTACCTGCTTGAGCATTGTCTTGCCAAGTGTTTACCCATAAAACATCGTATTCAGAAATATTAGTTTTAAAAAACGGCATCAACATTGCTGAACCCATCTCAATTCCTGCTTTATCTAACTCCTCATTAAAAAGCTCTATATATTCTTCAAGAGATTCCATACCTTTTCCAGGTAAGAATTTACATTGGCTATATCCTGCCGTTAGCGGATCTGGCACTTCCTGTGCAAAAAGACTAATTGGTAATCCAATTAATGTCGCAAATAGTATTATTTTTTTCATGTTGTATCTCCTATAACAAAGATAAGATTAGCATGAGAAAATAAACTTTTTGTTCAAGAATTGAGTATTCAGATTAAACTTTTCAAAACGCAAATATGTTAAAAACAAAAATTATTTTGGGATATCTAGGGTTTCTTCCTTTCGCCGCATTCACTATCCTGCCTTGGATCTTAGGAGAAAATTGGCTGAGGCCATCGCTGATCAGTTTGGTAATTTACGGAGCAATCATTCTTTCTTTTTTGGCTGGGATTATTTGGCAGTCATCCAAGAAACAGTCTGATCTAATAATAGCCATAGTTTTTTCTTTGTTAGGATTTACAGGCATATTTTTGTTCACGGTAAACATCATGATCCCATTGGTAGTTTTAACGATTTGTTTTCCGCTTTGCTATTTACAAGAAAAAAGAACGAGTGAAAGTTTTACTGACGAAGATTACGCTAGCTTGAGATTGAACTTAACCACAGGAGTTACAGCATGTTTTGTTTTGAGTATTTTTTCTACGATAGGCTTATTTACTCAATAAAATATTGAGCAATCGTTGATGCTCCAATTGCTACCGCAGCAATAACCACAAAAGATAACATTCCGAGAGCTATACGAACATTATCGTCTGTTACGTTTGTTAAATGACGATCTCGGAGACGATGGGATAATCTTACTCCGTAAAACATGACAATAAAAAAGATCAGACCACTTATAAAGAGCTTCACAAAAATCTATCGACCATGAGCCAAACAAAGACAGTAATTAAAATAGGCGCAACAATAAATTTGTAATACTGCACTACAAAATTGTCATCAGGTTTCTTCATAAAAAAATTATAAAGGTTGGATTAATTCAGGTGAATTATTTTTTGGACTATTAACTTTTGTGCTTACGGGATAGTACTCAACCAAATCATCGAGTTCACTATCTAATTGGTCTTCATTGTTTAGCCAATGCTCACCTTCGTTTTGCGTCAGTAAAACCGGTTGCCGATGGTGAATTTGCTTCATATCTTTATTAGCTTCTTTGGTTACGATAAGACAGCCTTGACTATTAGCTAGCCCTGCAAAATAAAATAAATCGTGATTAATGTGATGATAATAGGGCTGCTTTTGAGTGCCATTGTCTTGCCATTCGTACCAACCGGTAGCGGGAATTAGACAACGCATGGCACCTTTGAAAGAAGGCTTTTGATGCATGGTTTCAGAACGACAATTGATGAGATGGAAGGGCTTTTTTGCCCACAAAGGACTGTAAGACCAAGTCTTCAAGGAGGGCTCGGGATTGAGAATGATTATTTCATTTGATGGCGCTATATTAAAAGATACTTCTCTTTTATCTCTCGGAATACTTTCAAAGTTATGAGTTTTGGTTAACGTGAAGCGGCCGCACATGATTACTGTTTTCTTCCGAGCTGATCAAAATTATTAAAAAATGCCCAAATAATTTCTGCAGAATTTATGTCGTACTGACCAGTCCCCCCATTGCCATCGACTTCGTAATTTTCAGGCCAGTCGTGGCCAACTCCTTCTAATAGATACAACTGAACTTCAACATCGTTAGCACATTCAGAATAAATTCTATGCGTTCCGCTTACGCCATTTCCAGAAATGTCTGATATCGTTGCGATAGAAGGTTCAAGATTACAAACGTTGTTATTTGACCAAAACCCCATAACATCCTCGATGCCCTTGAAGCCTACTCCGGAAGCGGTAACCGTACCGTCATAAGGAACAATTGTGTCCACAGTTCCATGGATTTGCATTATGGAAGTTGGTTGAGCGTTGCAGTTTTCGTAACTAAAAACACTCATTGATCCGGTAACAGAGGCAATGGCTGCAATTTTAGAATTGATATTACAGGCGAGGTGATAGCTCATAAAACCGCCATTTGACATTCCGGCGGAGTAAAATTGATTTAAATTAATATTGTAATTCTGACCGACCCAATCCAAAACGGATTCTAAAAATTCAATACTGTTGACTGAGTTCCCTGGACCGATTTCATCAATATTCCAATGTGTGCCTCCCTTTGTTTCATGAACCAAACCTTGGGGATAAATAACCACAAAATCATTGATATCGGCTTGTTTCATAAATCCTGTATAACTCATATTGGTCAGGGCAGTGCTGGTATAACCGTGCAAACTAAACATTGCAGGATAGGACGTTCCAACCTCAGAATAGTTCTCAGGAAGGTATATGTAAAATTGCCTATCGGATGCAATGCATCTTCTGAGAGTACCTTCATATGGAGACGGATAAATAGTAATGGTTGCGCTGTAAGTTGAGCACTTTGGATTAAACCCAGTTTCTAAGGGGATAGAACTGCTGTTATCTGAATTAGACGATTCACCGCATCCTAAGACTAACGAAAGAAATATAAAGAGAAGAAGCGATTTATTCATAACCCTCTACAATGGCATAAGCTCTCTCAGCTCCGCCATCTAGCACTGCAAGCGCTTGCTGATAGTCATCGCTTTCGTAGGCTTGCAAAGCAATTTCAAAGGAAGGGAATTCGACAACAACATTGCGCATGAATTCTGCGCCTTCTTTCGTGGCTTGCTCACCACCTCTGACTAAAAATTTGCCGTTAAATTTTGCTATGACTTCTTCAGCTAATTTTCCGTAGGCTCCTTGCTTATCGCCATCAATTACGTTTGCTTTTGCAACCCAATATCCTTTTTTCATCTGTCACTCCTTAAGGTCCAAAACCTTTTTAATGTTTGGTTTGAAATAGCTTTCCGGCTTCATAATTTTACCGTGTTCATTTTTGATGGCTTTTCCGTCGGGAAACTTACTCATGTTGGATGCTTTAACTTCTTGCCAAACTGAATCAAAATCAATCCCACAACTGTTACACATCCCCATAATGACCCAGACCATATCGGCAAGACCATCGGCAACTTCAATCATGTCATTGGTTTTGAAAGCCGATAAAGTTTCTTGATATTCTTCTGAGATAAGATTCATGTATAAAGTTGCTTGATCTCCCTCTAAAGATAATTCTGAGCGTATGGGTTGTTCGCCAGCTTTCATAAAATTTGCAACATCGTTTTGATAAGACATTTAAAACTCCATTAAATTTTTGAAGACACGGATTGAATACCTGCCAGAGTATTGGCAAACATCATGAGGTCCAATGGTTCAGGTTGAGATGAAAATCTAACAATGACAGAGTTTGTAGCTTTATTGATACATATGAACTGACCATGTATACCAATGCACAGCATGATGTTTTCATCGACAACCCACATTTTGTTTTTGTAGTGACCGTCCGGCATCATCGGCCCGTGTTCGGATGCTGCGAAACGCTGTTTGTACCCAGAGTCTCCAGCAATAGTATCTGATATCCAAGAAGCAGGAACGATTTGTTCCCCAGCATGCATACCATCATTAAGAAGCATTAACCCAAACCTGCCTAGATCTCTGGCGCTAGCATTCATGCCCGCACCAAAATAAGGAAAATCATTAGGATCCAATACAACGTGAGCGTCGTTTTCAGGTTTAAGTTTTTGCCAAATATGTTCGTCCATTAATTCAAAAACACTTTTCTTGGCTGCATGTTCCAAAGCCATAGCGGCAACATCGGTTAAGACGGTTCTGTAGTGATATTTTTCTCCATCAACTTGTTCAGTATCTTTTAAGGATTGAGCAAACTCTTTTAAGTTATTTGCTTTAAGATTTTCTTTTAGGTCAGGACGCCAGCCAACCATTGCAGTTTCATGCCAAAAGTCTGCATCGGTTTGAGCATAATCTTCACCAAATTTGACTGCTCCCGCCATATCCAGAGCATTTTGCAGAGTTGTTTCAGCGAAGGCGCTGTCTTTCAATTCAGGTATTAAGTTTGATATCTTATCTTCTGGATCAATGATTCCTTTTCCAGCTAAAACTCCAGCTAACATCCCCAAGAAAGACTTTGAAATTGAATTCATCAGATGAGGGCTCTGAGCAGACATCTCGTTAAAGTATTGTTCGTAGATGATTTCCTCATTTTTAATGACTAAAAAAGCATCTGCATGCGTTTCACTTAATGAATCTTTTATTGATATTGATTTACCTTCCAACGTATCGAATTCAAAATTTTCAATGTCTTGATTTAATTTCATATCAAACGACGATGGATCGTTAGATTTTGAAAGTGTTTTTGTTGAGAACAGATCTTTCATGTTCTGAAAGCTCCAAACTTGGTTTGGATGTTGATTCCAATTATTTTGATTTATTTCACTCATCAGACTTATAAACTTAAAGTTAAAACATTAACATAACTAATAAATTAATAAGGAGATTACCATGAGTAAATTTGCAAATTGTGTTCGCTTTGTCGTTAAAGAAGACTGCGTTGAAGATTTTATTGCAGGCTTTACAGATTCAAACTTTCAGCCGGCTGGAATGTTAGTGAGCGAAATGTTTCAAAGCGGCGATAGGGAATTTGTTTCGTTTGGAGTGTTTGAGAGTGAAGATGCCCTTGCAGCAGCTAGACCCGAAATGATAGCTTTCTTGGACACTATCAGAGACTACCTTGAAGAAATTTCTCCTGAGCTGGGTGTAACCGATCCTCGATCAGGCAATGTTCTTTGGAGTATGAACTAAAAACTATCTTTTAATAACTTTTAAGACTTCTTCAACTTTATCGTCAAAATTGTGTTTGTCGTTGAGTGTTTCTTTTACGCACTCTTTAAGATGAGTTTTGACGATTTTCCCCTCTACGCTAGTTAGCGAGTTCCTAACCGCTTTAATTTGGTTAAGAATATCAATGCAGTATTTTTCGTCTTCAATCATCTTCGCAATACCGCGAATTTGACCTTCGATTCTTCTGATACTGATAAGTTGTTCTTTATGGCACGGATGACTCATGATTATAAATACCTCGGAATAATATAAGTAAATGAAGTTGCAAAAATAAAAATCGCAACAGAAAAATAATAAATGTATCTAGACCTTCGTCGGGTTTGCAAACAAGCTCTCCCTAATTCTGGATCAGCAGGGCAGGGTAAATAGTACGTTCGATAATTTACGTATCCTGCTAAAACGATCATGCAAAGGGCGAATAGTGTAATTTGAAGTTTGTACTGCGATAGAACAATAAGAAAAGGAAACACAGTAATTAAACTGGCAAAGGTTGCGCCAGCACCTAGGGCGACAAATAAGGCTGGAAGAGCACAACAAACTAACGTTGATGAAGAAGCAAACAAAGAAAAGAAATTAGCCGATTTATCGAACATGATTAGAGTTTCAGCACTTGAAGTTTAGTTGCGTTTTGTCCATTCGAAACAATCATCTTTTTGATTTTTTCAAAATCAATTTTTGTGTTCATTTGGTATGCAATAAAAACCTTACCTTTATTCAAATCAACATCAATCTTGGCCACGGTTTTATCTTTTTTGAAAGTTTTTTCGATTCCTTGCGCGCAAAAGTCACAAACCATTCCTTTGACGCTGACCACTGCAATTTGTTTATCTTTCAAACCTTCAACAAATTTATCAAAACGTTCGACATCAACCTCTAACTTTTCGCCATCAACCATTTGCTCATGCAGATGACCTTCATGAGAATGATGATCGTGATGATCGTAATTATCTTGTGCACTAACAAATGTAGATACAAGAAACACGATAATAAAAAATATTTTCATAAACATCTCCTTAAAACCTATACATAATATGGGCATCCCATTCTGTTTGATCGTTGTAACCAAACTCGATGAGAAAGTTACCTTTAAAAAATTTTAAAACTGGAAAAGTTGACCAATCTCCAACCAGAGTATTTTTTTTTGTTTTTATCATAATCCAAGTGTGAAAATCCCCGTAAGCACCCAAATAGGGAGCAACTCCAACTTGCAAAAATTGATCAGTGTAATTTTTAAGTGAATTTTTTACATCCCGATAATTAAAGCCAATAAACCATCTTCGAGTCTCCCAGTCTCCGTGCAATCCATAAAAATGCCCATCCAAGCCATCCGAGCTAAGACCAGACTGGAAATAGAGATTCCCTTGAGAATTCTCAGTATTACGTCTATTTAGTAAATAGGTAAATCTGAAGTAACTGTATTGTTGATTAAAAAACTTATCTTCAACGCTTTCAATGCCAACCGAATATCGATAAGTAGGCGAGAAATGATAATAGAGAGAGTTATACATGTTTCCGGAAAAAGCCATCAGGGTGGAACCTCCTGAATACGAAATAGGCCTCGCCTCACTGATCAAAGTGAAAAAAAACATTGTAAATACAAGTAGCTTAATACCCATGGCGGGTATGGTATATGATCCAAAGCTAAAAAAAAAGGTTAATTAATCTTTGCTTCGAGAGTTTCTTTGAGTTGAGACAAATTATCGATGTGTTCAAAATCTCTTCTTGAGATCAGCTCTTTAAAGGAATTTTCTTTTTCCAATAATATTGTAGGATAAGTCAGGTTCAGCTTTTTTATCGACTCGGGTAATTCGTTTATATGCAAAACTTGATAAGGACGATCTAATTCTCCAAGGAAACCATCCCAAGACTTTTTTTGAAAGATTAAAGTATGACTAAGATCGCACAGTTTACACTTGTCACGGCCGGATATTTTTTTAAGAAAGTAACTGATCTCCCCAAAAAAAGATCCATCGGCATTGTAGATAAAATAGATCAATCGACGGGCTTTAGTTCATTTTTAAACAATCGAGTCGCTACCAATAAATCGCTATTGTACTCACGAACAGAATGGATCAAGCCATCCTTCATTTTGAATATCCAAACGTATTTATTATCGTATTCTCCGTTGATACCTTCTGCATCACCGACTTGAATTAAAGCTACCCCATCATTATCTGAAATAGCATCAATTGTGGTCAGAACGATTCCGTTCGGTAAAAGCTCTCCAACGACCGGCCAATAATTATCAAAAAAACTTTCTTTTCCATGAATTTCACTACCTGGGTAAACGATTCCCATCCACATGAAGGTAAAATCCTCATGCATTAGTTCTGATGCTGCATCAAGATCGCCAGAAATCAACAAATGATCCATCCAGGACTGAGCTAACTCTTCATTTTTCTCACCGTTAATTTGAACATCAACTTCCATATTGCATGCCACAAGCAAAAACATTGATAAAACTAAAATTATTCTCATAAATTCTCCATAATTGCTTTTAATATTGTAGATAAAAAAATCCACTTTAAAATCATATCATTGGTCTATGAGAAGAATAATTTTAAGTAGAAAAGGCTTTGATTCGTCTTCTGGTGGGGTGGCTTCTCCCATTTTTGCAGATGGAAGCTTATGTTCTCTGCCGATTCCTTTCTCAGGACCGGCACCGGATAAGTTTAAAAACGTCAGTGTGAACGGTATTCGATGTATCGATGCCCTCAAAGAATCCAAGGCAAAAAGTAAACCAAGCGACAATTGCCATTACGATCCAAATCTCGAAACAGGACTTTTTGGACAGGCTAGCAGTTCACAATCCGAGTTACGTAACAATCAAGTTGGACCGGGCGATCTTTTTTTATTTTTTGGATGGTTTAAAAATTATTCGGAAGGTGGAAGAGACTTGCATCACATTTTTGGCTGGCTTCAAATAGATAAAATAATCGATGGTAATGAAGCGATTCAACAGTACTTTAAAAATAAAAAAAAGATGCATCCGCATGCTTTTTATAGATTTAGCAATAATTGCCTTTACGTTGGATCAAAAAATTTAATTTTAGGAAATAAAAAAACTCCTCATAAAGGTTTTGGGCATTTCAAAAAAACACATAATGATTTAGTGCTAACAAAAGATCAGGCAACCCGTTCTGTTTGGCAATTACCAAAAAAATACTTTGCAAATTCAGATCCTTTTTTAAACAGACTCAAGTGGATAGATAAGAATGAATGCATTACGCATTGCAAAGGTCGTGGCCAAGAATACATAATGGATGTGACGAACCACCCAAAATTAATCAGGTGGTTGCATCACATTTTCCAGGGTTAGTGATTGAAATCTTATGATTTGATATTTTTGTCAAACATACATTTTGAACTGATCTTCATCAAAAATCGGATCTAGAGACAACATTAATCTGTTTTCATATATGTTTGGAGATCGGTGAACAACTCCATTGAACTGACTTTGCCAAGTTCCGCCTTTTAACAACGACCATTCCCCCGCTTTAAATTGCTTTACTTTCTTTTTTTCTTTTAATGGGGCATCAAGATTTGTTCTGTCGTCAAAAAGTTTCCAATCAACATCTTTATTTGCGATCCATTCGGTCCCTCCACCAGAAAGTGTAATTAGCAATCTGCATGGAATTTGATCAACATGAAACCTAGGACACATGGGTTTATTGAGGGTTAAGAGCCTAACCCCAACGTATTTGCAATCTAAAGTTTCATGCAGCATGCCACAGCTCTCTTTTATTTGGTCAGCAAGCATTTTTTTTGCCTCAGAATCAATTGATGTTGATAGCAGTTCATCTACCACTCTCAAATCATTTAGAGATTGAATCCATTGAAGTTCGAGGTCTTCCCTTGTGTTGAGAATTTTTTTTCCCAAAGTATCTAAATAACTTGATTGAGGATGAGCCATGCACACTAGTTCGACATCTTTTGAATAAATATCTGCAAAACTTTCTAACTTGTTGCTAAAAATTGATCTCATGATATTTTTATCCCCAATTTACTTCCACGCTGGAAAAGGATCATTGAAACTAGACCAGTACTCTCTTCCTTTAAGAACATCTTCCTCACTTAATAGACAGGCATCCAAAGCAGCAATCATTTCTTCTTTTTGAAGTCTTTGACCGATAAAGACTAACTCTTGACGCATATCTCCAAACGGCTCAACCCATTGTTTCTTAATAGACTCAAGATATTCTTCATCTTGTGGCCAATCTTTTTCTGGCACTGCTTTCCAAAACATCCCCGCAAAACCGTAACGAGCAATTCCCCCAGCTTGACTCCATTGTCCGGCAAATTCTGGACGAGTGGCCAACCAGAAATATCCTTTTGAACGAATTAATTTTCCATACCTTTCTGTTCCATGAAGAAAATTATGAAATTTTTCAGGATGGAAAGGCCTGCGTGCTTCATAACAAAAGCTCGAAATTCCGTACTCTTCTGTTTCAGGTACATGTTCACCTCTCATTTCTTTAAGCCAACCAGGAGATTGTTGCGCACGCATAAAATCAAAAGAATTCGTATTTAGAACCTCATCGATATCGACATTTCCGTTTTCAATTGGAATGATTTTTGCATCTGTATTGAGTGTTTTTATGATTGCCGTTAAACGCTCTACCTCTTTTGTTGTGACAAGATCAATTTTGCTGATAAGAATAATATCTGCAAACTCAACTTGATCAACCAGCAAATCAGCCACGCTTCGCTCATCATCTTCACCCATTGACTCGCCTGCTTCCTGAAGGCTTTTGGCTTGATCGTAATCTTTAACAAAATTTACAGCATCTACAACCGTTACCATCGTATCTAATTTGGCAACATCGGATAATGAAATCCCATCTTCATCTGCAAAAGTAAAAGTTTCAGCTACAGGTAAGGGCTCTGAAATACCTGTTGACTCAATAACTAAATAGTCGAATCTCTTTTCCTGGGCTAGTTTTGTTACTTCTTCTAATAAATCTTCTCGGAGAGTGCAACAAATGCATCCATTACTCATTTCAACGAGTTTCTCCTCGCTGCGATTTAGAGAAACTTCGTTTTGAACAATTGCAGAATCAATATTTATTTCGCTCATATCGTTAACGATAACGGCAACTTTTTTATTTTCTCTATTATTTAAAATATTACTTAGTACGGTTGTTTTTCCCGCACCAAGAAACCCTGATAAAACCGTTACAGGGAGTTTTGAATTTAAAACATTTTCCATCTTTCACACCTACCAAAGTGATTAGAATTAACTTTTATGACGTATCGCCCAAAATTAATTGGGCGATAGCATCACATTTTTAGAAGCGTAAGCTGAAGCGCAAACCTACGTTTCTGCCAGGTAGGGGGACCTGATCTTTCACAAACGAATTATGATTCCTAGCTGCTTCATCCAGCAGGTTTGAAGCAAAGAACGATAATTTCAAATCAACATTTGGATCTAAAGGCACCGTACCTGAGATAGTAAAGTCCACCATTTGATATCCCTCTGTTGCTGTTTCATTTAAAGCAAGTTTTGTTTGCTCTTCGACGTCTTTAAGAGACAAAGTAGTTTTCAAGTCATCATTACTGTAAGAAACATCAAAGAAATTTCTAGCAGGCGTCATTCTAGGAATGTAACCGCCTGATGCAAATTTACCCTCCACTGAATCTCTACCGAAGGAAACTTCAACTTCACCATTGTCCACATAAATAACGGTACCGAACTGAAGTTCATAACCAGTAAATTCAGCGTCCTTCTGTAAGTAATCAGACTTTATTAATCCGCCGTGATCATCGTGACCTTCTTCTTCATGATCATCCTCCGTCTCATCTTGTAGGTAGATGTAATCAGTGATGTTGTTCGCATACACCGAGACGTTTCCAAACCAGTTGTCAATGTCAAATTCTAGAGTTAGATCAATGTTATTTGATCTCTCAGCATTAAGGTTGACGTTACCGGTTTCAAGCCTGCCGGTAGCTAAATGCGGACCGTTCATGAAAAGTTCTAATGCTGAAGGCGCTCTTTCTACAGAAGCTGCACCAATAAGAAACTTAACGTTTTCATCAATATCGTACGTGTAAGTTAATGCAAGACTCGCACTAGACATATCAACATTGTAGAAAGTCTGTTCTCCGTGCTCTTCTTCATGTTCATCGTGATGTTCTTCTTCTTCGTGCTCATCGTGGTCTTCTTCACCTTCGTGCTCATCATGCTCTTCTGTTTCAGTAATGGATCCATTTCTGCTCACAGAGTCGTAACGAACACCAAAATCAAGGTGATGATCGGAAAAGTCTTTAGACATAAAGTAACCAACCGTATATTCATCCGATTTAGTAGGATTCATGAAAGCTTCATGACCAACAATGGCTTGATCTTCTTTGGCAAGATTAAAAGAAATTTTTTGACCTAAGTTTGATGTTGAAAGATCAAGAATCGTTCCTATTTCGTAAGAGTCATTCGAGAAAGTGGTTGGTCCCTCTTCACCGTGTCCATGCTCATCCTCATGCTCATCGTGATCTTCTTCCCCTTCGTGCTCATCATGATCCTCTTCACCTTCGTGCTCATCATGACCTTCTTCTTCTGCATGCCCTTCAGTAAGAGAGTAATCAGTTCCTCTTATGAAGTAATTAATCGACTTAACTGCTCCTGTATCAAAGTTATAAGCCCCTTGAACGTTTACTTCGTTGGAATCAGTCACAGAAAATATTCTTTCACCTTCGTGCTCATCATGGCCTTCCTCTTCGTGCTCATCATGATCCTCTTCACCTTCGTGCTCATCATGGCCTTCTTCCTCGCCATGACCACCGTGACCTTCACCATGGTAAGGAATACCGTAATGAGTCTCTAAAATATTTGCAGATGCACCGATGTATCCCCAATCCTCGACAACCGAAAAACCAAATTTATGAGACTCACGCTCGTAATCAGAATTTTCTAAGTATCCAAGCTCTTCATCGTGATGTTCTTCTTCTTCGTGCTCGTCATGTTCTTCTTCGCCTTCGTGCTCGTCATGTTCTTCTTCAGAATGCATAACTGCTCCATCGGGCACATCGTAATTTTCAAAATCGGTGTTTTCATAGGAGTAGCTAAAATTGATTCCATTAACAATGTTGGTAATTCCAAAAGCTTCTGCTGTTCCCCTATTTACGGATTGTTTTTCAAAATCAACGTTGGCGTTTAACCCATCAAAATCTTGTCTCGCTATGGTGTTATCAACAATATTAATGATTCCACCTACACCACCGTTGGCGTATAAAAGTGATGAAGGACCACGAACAACCTCAATTTGTTGCACGTTGTTCATATCGATCTCAACAGGGTGATCAACTCCGATACCAGCAACATCTCGATTAACCATTCCGTTTTTGAGAATTTTAATTCTGGGACCCGACAATCCTCTGATAACAGGTTGCCCAGTGGCAAAGCCATAGTCTGAATTGGCTACTCCAAGCAGGTCATCGATAGATTCACCTAGACTTGCTCTTCCTTGATCGTCTAAATCAACTCCAGATAAAACATGAACTGGATCACCTAAGTCACTTAAATTCTGATCTATTAATGAAGCGGTAACTGTCACCTCTTCTTCATCTTGAGCAAGCAGAAATGGTGCAGTAAATAAAAATAAAAATAAATAAATAAAATGTTTCACAAAAACCTCCAAAAAAATTAAAAATTAAAAAAAATTAAAATTTAATTTCTTGGTGGTGCGCGAATAGAAAGTTGATTATAAGAAAGGGTGATTTCACTTGTCTGATAAGCATCAAGGAAATCAAAGGAAATGGCTGTTGGATTAACAACGGTATCGTCTTGCACGTACTCAATTTGTTCAGCTAAACAAGTTGAACAATCTTCAGTTAGTTCAACTGCATGCTCATTGTGAACGTGCTCACCGTGATCCAATTCAAAATGCGATGTCTCGTGCGAGATAATTCCCGCTGAAAAGACGAGCGCAAAAAGAATTGCAAACAGCTTAAATTTCATGGGCATTATTAAACCTCTAAAAAATAAAAAAAGAAAGAGGTTAAAAAATTAAATACAGACCTAAATCAATTATTAAATAAAAGCTAGCCAAAAAGCCAATGCCGAAAAAGATACTGCGCACGCTCGGATTTTTATCGGTAGCGATCATGTAGTACAAAATCATATGAAAGACTCTAGCAATCGCATACGTCCAAACCACAATAGAGAGCTTGGTCGCACTGTAACCGGAGACCAACGCAAGGATTGCCATGCCGAAAAGCGGCACAATGTTTTCCATTGAATTCCAAAACGTTCGATACGCTCTGAAGAACAAAGACTCTTGTCCTAGCGAGGGATCGATGACCCCAACCTTATACCCAGGCTGCCTGCGATGAACTCTTATTAATACTGTTGCTTGAACTACGATCGTAACCAAGATGAACCATAAACCGATTAGTGAAGATTGATATATACCTAACATTGGGAAATTGAGAAATTGATTGGTTCATTGAATTCAATGTGATCTGTATCAAAGGTAACGTTAAAAAGCGCTTCCGTTTTTCTGGTTATAGAAGATTTTGAAATATTCAATGAGATAGGATTTCCTTTTCTAAAAGAGTTCCAGCATTCATAAAGAGATTTTGATTCCTTATCTGTGAATTTCAAGTAAGCGTTATTGATAATAATTTTGTCAGCTAAAGCCCTCGCTAATCTATCGGGAAAAGCTGAATTCGTATCTGTATAAAAATTAAAACTAAACTCTTTTCCGTTTAGGTTAGGAAAGAAAAAGGCGCAAAGTATAAAAGTTTTAAAAATCGTCTTCATCAACACTGGCTTCACTCCCTCCGGTCATTTCATTTTCTTCGTACCATGAACCAGACGATGAAGATGACGACTTAGAACCAAAACCGGTACTTTCATTTACGTTTTTTACTCTGCCTGCAAAATCTGAAGAAGAAGGTTTCCAAACCATGACCACACCTGCAACAGGCGTTTCGGCAGTGGGATGATTTTTAATACTCCATCGTTGAACTGTTTGAAGACCTGATAACTGAAGTTTCGAAGATCCAGAAACTCTTTCTTGAAATTCTCTATCACCGTAATAATCTTTTATATCGCTTTGATCAAAACCGGTGGCAACTTCAGCGGTATCCATTTTTCTGTATAGATCGACGTTTTCGCCACTCAGTTGAACAATTTGAGCTTGTGCTTTTTCTGTAGCCACTCCGTAAGCGGCTCTTAAAGCTTGCGGTTCTGCTCTCGAAGCAGCTGCTTGACCATAACTAATGATAGCTAATTCTCCGTTTTCAAGCCTCTCCATGTGAGCACCAAAGGAAAGTAATAGTTTTTTTAAACCTCCGTCAGCAGATTTATTGGGCACTAATCTCGTAAGAGGCTTACCAGGTTTAAGGTCTCTTAACAGTTCAAGATTACCCGAGGCAAGAGCATCAGCTTGTTTTGACGTATTCTCCGACCATGCTAAGACTGTGCACACTCCTGATTTTCCTAGGATAGTGTTAATGGTTTTCATGCCTCGAATTTGTGCTTGAGCTAAAGTTTCTGTTCCCTGCTCAAAAGAAGCTTGATCTGTTATCTCATCTAACTCTTTTTGGAGCGCTTCTTTGGACATTTCTTCTTGAGCTAATTTATCTTTTGTTTCATCGCTCATCATTGAATCAAGTTTTTGATGAATCAGTAACTTTGTTTTTTCAAAAATGGAAATATCTCCAGTATCATCTGCTATTTTTTGTTCTGCTAGTAAATCTTTAGGCTTAACACCAGAGGACAGACCTTCTATTATTTGACTTTTCACGTCGTTGGACATTTTTTTTCCAACAAATTCTGCTAAATCTCTCCTCGCTAGAAGAGCAGCCTCAGTATAAGAATTCTGAATACTATCAACATACAAAGGAGTTCCTCTCGGTGCCTTTATGCCTGATGAACCAACCGCCATAAAAACATCCGTATTACCGATTACATTATCGCCTTGAAACCAACCTTTGCTCAGCAACCATGCGTCACATTCACCGGCTGGCTCATCAACAGGCACTAACTCTAACTCCATGCTCATATCCTCAATCGCGGATAGCGAGAGAGATAAAACAGTTATGATTAAGACTAGGATTTTATTAGTATAAATCTTCATATTGCTCCTCAATTTCCTTTCGTAATTCTTTTTTCTTTTTAGATAAACTTTGTTTCGTAGAATTTGGGTTTAACCTTAGTATATATTTTCTAGGTTTAAAATCTAAACCAAGATCTAAATTTTTGTTTTGCAAATCAGCGATGGCTCTAGATTGTTTGGGTGAAACCTGAGTGATCTCAACAACTCCAATCTTTGTTTCTCTCGCACCAAGAGATTCTTTTGTGTAAGCATCTTTCAGCTTTTCTCCAAGCAAGAATAAGTCAAACTTCTGTCCTACTGAAACAGTATCTCCTCCGACGTTAAGGTCTAAAACATTTTTATCTGTGACTCCCGTAACTTGAATAGGGTAAATGGCGTTTAAAACTGTGAACCCAATGGTTTCTCCTACCTTTTTCGTAACCTCAAAAATATCGCTGTTCTTGCTTAAACCGAGATCAGATGGATTAGCCCGAAGAACTGAAGAAAATTTAATTTGACCTGTTGCAGTGTCAATTATTCTTATGTTTGAGGCTATGTTTCCAGATAAGTATTCAACAATTCTATCGGAGGTATTTAGTTTCCTCTTTGCAATCTGCATTCTAATTGCATTTAAATTACCAACTAAAATTAAGTCTGCAAAAAGTTCTTGACCCAGTTTTGCTAGTTCACGAATGGGCATATTTTCAGCATTTTTTAAACTATCCCTCTCTGCGTCTACAAATCCCTTAAAGGATCTATCGAGAACAGTGAATTTTCTAGTTTGCACAAGGTAATTGGATATCGAGCTAGAAATTTCTTGTGCGGCTACTGCCGGATTAATCGTTCCTTCCGGCGTCAAACAGCATCCGTCTCTGCTAACTAAATCTATGACAGCTATTCTTTTTCGATTAGCAGACTTCGATGGTTTGTACCTTATGATTGCCGCTTTAACTTTTACTACCCATGAGCCAATGCTTTCATCTTTAGTTGTAGATAGAATTTGATAGGTTTCAACAACTCCTTTCGTTTTAGACTTGATAGATTCCTGAAAATCTCTTGAAGACAAATAATCAGTATTATTATTTTTTGTTGTTGTTGTTTCCTTAGTATTCAATAGTGTATCTGACTCAATGGACTTACCGTTGACCATGCCAATGGCTTGAGTAAGAGCGGAATTGAGAGCGGATTCTGGATTTTCACCATAGCCTTCCGCTTCAACTGATACCGCCTCTAGTTGAGCGCCAACTTGTGCGCTCAAAAAGAGAACTAAAATACCTACAGGAAGTTTCAAGAGAGACTAACTGGATGGAATGCTTAACCCACCTTCTTTCAATTGCGCAGAGAAATTTTTAGTTGGAATGTCGTTTGCTTTTGCAAAACCCCAAACCATTTTGGTGGATTCATCCATGGCTTTAAAGAAAGCAGGAACTTGTTTACCTGACTTAATGCCAATTTCAAACTGCTTCTTAATTTTCATTATTTGCATTGGATTTTTTATATTGGTTATTTCCTTCGTTGCAGCCTGGACAAATTCAATCGAAGTAGCAACCACAGCTAACATTAAAACTGTTCCCCTTGCATAAGGACCCAACGCTTGTTCAAATCTTTTTTTCCCTGCTTCATCGAGAGTTTTTCCATCAGCTGAGAACTTTGCAAGTCTTTCTCTTGTATCAGTGATCAACTCGAATTTTCTTTGCAAATTTTTGTCGGTTTCAGAAGGTTCTTGCGAAGCAAGATTTTTCAATTCTTTTGCATTGTCTGTACTTCCAATTGCTTCATTGATCATCACGCTTGATTCAAGTAAAAACTTAGTGGATTTACTCATTCCCAAGATGAGAGCAGCTTGCATTGCAAGAGTATCTCCTCCTGAGCTATCGTCTCCACCGCCAAAAGCATTTTTCAAACCTCCAATACCCTGAACGTGCCCGAAAGCAGAAAAGAATAAAAGAGTTATAAGTGTTATTGTTAATCTCATTTGACCCTCCTATAAATTAACTTAACTAATTACAAATTATAAAATAAACCTGGAACTGCTTCACTAACAGCTTTTTTTAATGCTTCTGCTTCAGCCTGTTGCTCAGTTTCAGCAGTAGCTATGAAAGATTCATTTGAACTAGACAACAGAAAGTTTCCATCCATTGTACATTCATAAAGTTCAAAATTAACGATGGCCGTTACTCTCGGTAAGCCGGATTGTTGGTCTATTCTCGGATTACTCAAATCAACTGAACCGATGATTAAGTATTGATAAATACCGACATCCATTGAAAAAAGTTCAAGCTCAGCTAACGTATCGAAAGAATAGTTACCATCAGGTCCAAGGAATTCTGCTTCAAGCCTATCGACAAAGGATGCATCGTATCCCATTCTGCCTGCCCTAGCTTTAAGTTGTGCAGGAAATGCTGCTCGCATTTTCATTCTTCTCAGAGCTCTGCTTGATATACTTTGTGCAGTAGTTCGATCCCCTAAACGATAAACTCTTTTTTCAGATCCTCTAACGGTCGAACCGCCGGTCGTCGTTGCAGAAATAGATCTTGAATTTTCGGTTATCGAAGCAGATGAATCTGATACTTCTGAGACTTCATCGGCCACAAAGCTATTTTTTTTATCTACAACTGTGGTTTTTCTATCGTCAAATGAAGTCGCTTTATCGACTTTTCTGGGATAGATCATGATTATGGTCGTTTGTCCTGCTAAAGAACCGCCGGCTGAAACTTGCCCTGATGCTCTAGACATGGCTCCCCTAAAAGCGCCATCGTCAATTGACACTCTTACGATTAATTCGTAACTTCTACTTTGTTTTGAGCATTCTTGACTTAAAATTCTTAGGTCTAAAAAATATTCGTCTAAATTATTGATAAAAGTAGACTTATTATCTTCATAAGTATCTCTTGCATCATCTTCTAAGGTGCTTATAAATTTTTTCCAAGCTTGAAGCTTAGCTTTCTCAAAAGTTTCCTCGTGGACTCCTTTTTCTCGAGGCCTATTCTGATTATTGCAACCCGATTTTAAGTTACTGAAGCCAACCCCTTTCTGAGTGACTGCTGCTTGAAGGTAAGTTGAGACAAAACTCATTACAAACAGTAGCAACAAGCCTAATATTTTATATTTCATGTTATTCATTTACTTTCTCCAATATAACTTTAGCAACTTTTTTAAAATCTCTCACTTTTAACTCAGTAGCCTCTGTTACCCATTTCTTGTCTGGTTTCATTAAATTTTTACTGTAATTACTGAAGGTAAGCTGAATAGCATCATCAAAAAAGTTCCAATCACTGACAACATCATTCTTATTGATTTCTTTGACGTTTCCTTGAGTGAGCGATACATCAGCTAGTACCTTGATGTCATCAACCTGATCTCCTAAAACAACACCAAAGTAGACTCTCGAAAAACCTCCCCATGCGAATGCTTCACGCTTGCCTGTCTCACCAAGCAACACTTTATTAAACCCCCTAACTGTAAAATCAAACCCATAACTAAGTTCTGGCTTCTGAAGATTTAAGATGGTTTGAGAGTCACTGAAAGTAGTTGCTACGTTAAGGGTGAGTCCTTGACCTTCGTAAAAGGGGATGATCGGAATATTAAGTTGAGTCGAAAGCCAACGAGAAAATTCCGAGCCGACCCATTCCTTGTATTTTTTTGAGTCAAACCTTTTATTTTTGCTAAACCGAGTGTGTTCTGCGAAATCTCCGTCCCCGATCATTTGATTGATGGAGTAATCGGTAACTTTTACGTGTCTTACCCCAATAAAATCAGAACCCGAAGCAAAGGTATTCTTTAGGGTTTGCAGATTATTGATTTGTTCCCCTAAAACTCCGGTTTCAGTAATGTCAGCATTGACAAAGTTCTTAAGAAAAAATTCATTATTCAATTCGCTAGCTGCAACTTCTTTGAGTTCCACGCCCCAAAGCATTTCTGCAAACCTTTTCAGGTGAACGTTCCTACTTATGGAACTATTCGAACATTTACCGTTAATTGTTTCGTCAGCATAAGGCCTGACCTTTGTTAGAGGAACAACTTTTAGAATGGTTTTATCAATTGCAGAATAAAGGATAACCTGTGTGGATAAGTAGTAATATCTAGAACATATTCCTCTTCCTCTCTTTGTAGAGGAAACGGTTTCATCTGTTATCGCTAGTATTACGTTATTGTAGCCTTCCGATGCAGTTACGTTGCCCGAGCTTCCAATAATGAAATTTTCATCATTTGATAACGCATCTCTAAGCTTCTTAGTGACTCCAAACCTTTGATTTATTAGGTCTGAGTACGGATAGACTTCTTGGGTCTTATTGGCATCAACTAAAAAACCAAGCCCGCTCCAAATCATCGGATCGGAATTCGAATAAGTCCATCCTGAGGATAGAAATAAAATAAATCCTATAAAAATCCTTCTCACAGCAATATCTTTAAATAAGCTGTCCCAAAAAGCAATATAAGTTATTTTATGACAAGAAATCCCTTGTTAATTTTTGCCTTAAAAAACGTTCAATAGTCAGACATTGGCATACCTAGAGCAGGACTAAATCACCTTAAAGTACTCTCAGTGTTTAAGCCCAAAAAATTGTTACGCTGCGTCACTGGCTAAAAAAAAGATATTCGGTAACATTTAAGTTTATGGATACTACAATTTCAATAATCTTTTTCGTAGTTGGGATTTTCGCCTTCAGTTTCTTTTTAGATGTTATTACTAAGGGTAAGTATCTTCCAACTCAAAAGGAAAACGAAATTTTACTTCTCTGCGTATTCATACCCTTGATGAGTATTCTGATATGGATTCAGTTTGATAATTTCTATCTTATGAGTTGGAGCTACTTAATAGGATTTACTATTGTTTCTTCGATAGCTCTTGATGTGGTTTCCCACTTCATAACTATTTTTCTAGCAAAATACCTTATTAAATCTAAAGAAGAAGAGATGGATGTTAAGGAAATAATGGATGGCATTCTGCAAGAGGGCAGAACCATTAAAGACCAAGGAACAGGAATCTATTTCAAGGTAGTGGGGAATAAATTACATACCAGCTATCCTATTCATACTGAAGCCGGCGGTGATCCAGATGTGTATTGGGCGTGGGAAAAGGCACAAGAAGGTTCAGATACTTACCCTCCAGAAGATTAATTATAATTAATCAATGGATTTTAGTTTTTTTCTTTTTTTGTGCGTTGTCGCAGTCTGGCTTTATTACCCATCACAATGGCTATTGGAATTATTTGGATATAAAAAATTTTTAGAAAGACAACGTATCTATTGGGAATTTATAAGATTAATAAACTGTTTAATCTTGCCAGCTTCTCTTATAAGTTTGTATCAATATATTTTTGGAGAATGGTCTATCTTTGGAGGATGGAATCTTGTGACAGAAGGCGATTTTACAAGGGGAGAAGTTAATGGGGTTTCCTTTGTTATAGCGTTAATAATAGTTCTAGTTATACCATTGATGAATTTTATTTTATCTTTGATGGTTTTGTTTCATTCTTACAAAAAAATAAAAAACCCTAAGAAAAATATATTCACTAGAGATAGCTATTAACTTTTTTCAATTATGATTGTGGACAATTAATTAAACACCCACCTATGATTTTTTCTTTGTAACCTATCTTCTACCAACATAAAAGAATTCTCAGAGTTTTCGGCATATAGATTTAATCTCTTCTAATTTTTCGTAGAAGCCATCAATTGAAAAAGACTCGTAGGGCATATCCATGAACGGGTACAAAGGATCGTCGATCGCTAATTTAAACGAAATCACTTCGCCGTAATCTTTGGCAAAATCAGGATTAATCCACGGCACAAAAAAACGAATGACATCAGGTCCTCCGGTACCTAGCTCTCTGCCAAATAAATTATAAAAAGTTAAGTTATGGGCTGTGAACGGATTTGCTAACTGAGTAAAGGGCGATGACGAGATAAATTTAGCCTCTCCTTGTGAGAGTTTATCAACTAAATTATTCAGCATGGTTTCGCCGTGAATCTCTCTTATGTCCATGAAATCTAAAGTTGATAAATGGAAAAAGGAAGCAACTTCTTCACAATCCTCTTTTGCGACAGCGAATTGTAAAATGTGTCCGGCTGCGCCAAATCCTTTAGTTTGCATGCCAACCGATTTTTTGGCTTTTTTTATCTCCCATTTAAGATCTTCTGGGGAAATAGGTAGTATATTTTCACCTTCAGAATAGTTAAATAAATAACCACCTTTAAGAAGATAATCGTCCAAATAATAAATCTTGTTACCAAAAACTTGACAGTCCTCAATATCACGCAGAAAAACCTGTAAAAAGTTTTCTTCCTGATTCGGAATGAAATGCAAACACTCTTCAGGAACTGCATAACGATTATCGTAATGTTGAACTAATTTTTCTTTGCTCAAGGCAAGCTCGCCATCAATAGATTCAAGAGAAGCTATGGTTTCAATATCAAACTGATCACAAAGGGTTAAACCTTGAGATCTAAGGGGATACATGATTTGTTGGATTTGTCTGGAATTTGGATATCTTTTGATCATTTCCCAAAACATACAGAAGTCATCCTGGTTTTCTGACATGTAATCTATCAGATAATTACGAGTGGGCTTGCTGACGGTAACACCGTACCAACTATCTTCACCAAGTAGAGTGAGGTTAAGTTCATCAGGTGCTTGGCTGAGCCTCTCGACTAATTTATTTGAAACAATTTTTAGATGATAGGTATTGAGATCAGTCTTATAGGAAGAACAAGACTCCAATGGAATCATGTATTCAAAAATTTTGTTATTGCTTTTGTTAGGATCAAATTGACTCATTAAATCGTAATAGCGATCAAACGATACGTACTCATCACTCAAAAATACAATCGGACAGTTTTTTTGCTCTAAGATATCGACTAGGTACTCATGCACAGGTTCTGCTAACTCTTTATCAGCTGAACTCAACCAAGATTCCAAAGCTAACGTATTCTTATACGGATCAATAAATAAGATATCACTGCGATCCTCATCAATATAAATTTCAACATCACTGCGCTGAAAAAAACGTTGGCGCATAATTTTTTCAGTTGTTTCTGAAAAGGGCCCTCTAAGGAACTCTCTAACCTCCGCTTCTTCTGCTTCTTCACTGGCATTCATGATCGGCACGATATAAAAATGATGCAACACCATAAAGGAACTCATGATGATTAACGGAATGATTGCTAGATATTTCATGGGTTTCTCCACAGTTATTTTTTAATCGATACTCGATAGACAATTTCATCCACTACCGGCACGCCGTTAATCTTTTCCAACGTTGAACCGACTTTACTGCTCCTGTATTTTTTGACCAATTCGCCATCTTGAAAACAGAACACCCAGGTCGATAGTGAATCCTCTTTAATGATCAGTTCAAAATAATTTCCTGACTCATAAAGCACTTTTGCATTTTCATTGATCTTTATTTTTTTCATGTAGTTTTGACTACATGTATACGATTAAGTTCTCGTGATCTTTCTTATGTGCGACTGATTATGTCGTTAACAGAATTTAGGATGTACAGATGATTGCTGAGAGAATGAACAAATACAAGCAGCTAGCCTTTAACTGTATTCTAGGTTGGCTGATCAACGACATCTGGTCATTTATTGAAAGAGAGGATTTCCCTGAGGAATTAAAAAAAATCTGAACAGCAATTCAGGAACCGTCTCGAAGAAATTCAGTCTCTAGCAAAGACACTTAAAAAATTGAGACAACTTAATTTTGAATCACTTCTCTACTCAAATCTGCTCGATGAAGATACGGCTATTACCATAAAAAAAGCCGATCAATTAGCAAACATAGATATCAAGCATTTAGAAATCGCACAAATTAAAGAATGTTATGAAAACGATATCATCCTTGAAGAAGAAAAATGGTTGGATCGAGTTAAGCCCTTCATTTCTGAGCAAAGTCCGAGATATATCGAAAATATGTTTAATACGAGAATAAACAGTTGGTATAAAAAACACATCAATTTGCTGACCTTTATGGACGAAGCTCCCCAAAGTCAATTATGGTCTGCGTTCAGTGAAATAGTCGTTGCTGGCCATCTCATTCAAGATTTAATCGATGACCAACTAAAAGAGCTCAGTTACTTTAAATACCTTGGCGATCAACTAGCTAAAGATGGTTTTGATCTCAAGTCTCAGAAAACCAAAAACTACCTAGAGTTTGAATTCAACTCCACAACTGATCACTTGCGCTCCATCAAAGATTTTTTTTCTTACTTAGAAAAAGATTACACCAAAATATCATTCGAAGAATTTATGGAGCGATTTAACGGTTTAGAGAAATTACTCCGAAGATGGCAGGCTGTAGGGATTGTGTCTGCACAAAAAGCTCTTGAACTTGTTAATCAAGAACCTTATCCAAAAATAGATTTTTTTGATTTAGATCAATCTTTTATCGATGAAGTTAAAGAGCCCAAAAAATGGTACGTTGATGTCAATCAAAGCGTTCTTGTCTGATATCAGTTCCAGCGATAGCTAGCTAGATCTTCCTTAATTTCAAGCAGCTTTGCCAAATCGGAATTTTTACCGCCTTCTTCTAGGTGCATATCAAAATCAAAATAAACCTCGTCGTTTATTTTTACGAAGACGAGGTCGGTTTCAATGCCCTCCAAATTCCAAGTTACTTCAAAAAAACCTTCCGGAAGTTCTTTTGAACTCTCCAAGGATGCAGATTCAAAGAGAAGACCGATAATATCGAGCTCTTCAGTCATCTTTATCATTGACCGAGAATACATTCTTGGAAAGTTGTAACGAAAAAAACTTCGGATATCGTATCTATGCACATAAAAAAGGTACATAACGCCGAGGATAATGATTTGAATGCCGTAAAATTCGTGATCTGTCATAAGCTTTTTAATATTTTTAATTCTTTTCTTTTAGAGAAATGATTACGGATGCAGTATTTACGCGTCACTGAAGCGACCGTCAAAATCATGGTTTGAAAGATCGATAAAGTGAAAGCATTTTCAACTCCCATGCTCATCAGCACTAAAAGAGAGATATAAGATAAGCCCCAGGCGATAGGCAGTGCAAGAGCAGTGTCAGCTAGGGATTCTCTTAATGCAGGTTTATTTATTCTCATATTTTTAATGTAGTGATTTGCTCCTAGCCAAATGTTTCTTAGCCGCCTTATCGTTGAGTATTTCCATCTCAGCAGCCCAGCAAGTTAATATATATCTGGCAGCATTTATGGGGTTCTCAGCTAGATCGTAGTTTAATTCAATACAATGATGCGTTAGTGCTGAGCAGTAGTGACCCTCATCAAAATCTTCTCTTTTAGAAAATTCCATAAAGACTTTCTCTAAAGCATCGTATAAGTCAATTTCCAATTTATTCATGCTCAAATAATAGGACTTATGAACGACAAAATATGTCGCATTTATTTTTTAAATAAATCTTAAAGGGTTTTTTTGATAATATTAGTTGTGGAGTAATAGATGGCGAGGCATAGAGGAGTATACGATCCAAATAATCCTGAACCTTATGAATTGAGTCGTTCACGTATAGAAGCTTTCATTAATTGTCCTGCTTGCTTTTGGATGGATAGGGTTAAAGGCATAAAGTTTCCAGGAATGCCTGGTTTCTTGCTCAATACTGCTACCGATACCCTCTTAAAAAAGGATTTTGATAAATATAGAGCCTTAAAAAAACCGCATCCACTGATGGAATCATACGGTTTGGGGCATCTAGTTCCTTTTGCTCACGAAGATTTTGAAACTTGGACAAAATCACTTCAATTGGGCTTGAGAACATATTTCAAAGAAGAGAATCTATTGATTGGGGGAGGTTTAGACGATGTCTGGCATGATAGATTCAAAGACGAAATATTTATTGTTGATTATAAGAGTACTGCAGGACGAAGAAATGCAGATAAAACCGCATTGGAACCAATCAGTTTAAACGGTGCCTATAAAGAAAGTTATAAAAGACAGATGGATGTTTATCAATGGATCATGCGAAAAAACGGTTTCAAAGTAAGTAATAAAGGCTATTTTCTTTATGTCAACGGAGATCAACATTTTGAAGACGGCATGTTAGATGATGATCCTATGAAAGCGACCATGAAATTTGACGTCCAGTTACTAGAATACAACGGAGATGATTCTTGGGTAGAAGATACTATAAAAGAAATATCGAAGTGTTTAAAAAGCTCAGAATGTCCTGATCACTCTATGAACGGCTTTGGTCCGAAGGGCGATCAGCCCTGTGAGTACCTGATCTTTTTAGACGGAGTCAAGAAAATCTAATGAGGTTCAATCTAGGGCCCTCAGAAAATAGAACACTTCATAAAAATATCACATAGGAATTAGATACCTATATTTCTCTATAATTTAAATAAATTGGAAATAATGAAAGAATTTGATAAAAAATAATCATATGAGTTGGTTTTTAGAAAGAGATAGAGCCGATTTTCTTGAAAAGGAAGTTAAATCGTCTATAGATAGAAAAAAACAGGAAGTGAATAGGAATATCACTTATAAAGATCATGTAAATATCCTCACTGAATTTATGGATCAAGGGTATATTCACGAAAATTTTTTAATAAATGTAATATGGTTTTTTCATAGATGTAGATTAGATCAATCGTATTCAAACATTTTAGAATCATTCATTGAGAATTTTCAAAAGGCAGTTGAGTTACAAAAGGCAATTGAAACTGAAGCGCCTTCTTCAGGTAGTGGAGATTTTTTAGCATACACCAATACGCTTATTAACATCTTTACTTTAGAATTCCAGCAAAATCGATTGGACACTCCCTCTATAGCTTCCTGCCTCTCGGCTGAAGAAAAAGATAGGATAAATAAAAAAATTACAGATTTTGAAGAAATATCTTTTCTGAACGAAAAAGCAGGATACTTAGATAAGACTAAGCAGATGAAAATTTTAGAAAAATTCTCGAAAAGTTCACATTTTGAGAAAGTATCGTATCAACTTGACTTTTTAATGGACATTGCGACCGGCTCAGGAGATGAATCAACTATTGCTGAAGCTCCTCTAAACTACTTACTAGAAGAAAATGATGTAATTTCAGATGATTATGGAATATTTGGTTTAGTTGATGATGTTTATGCGATATCAGAGAGTTATTACAAATTAAGAAATAGGAATGATCTAGGTCGACTCGTACAAAGCTTTAATCATGAACATGAAAATTTTTATATTCCCAATCTTCAGGATGAGAATAAACCTATATCTTTAGTTAATGTTGAAGATATAGTAAAAGCCGCGCTGGCAAAGGAAAATGAAGATTATTTTAAGCGGCTCCTTGTTCTCTCAGACATCGGACCTCTACCTATCTTCATTGCTTTGGGAAAAGCAATAATTGAGAGACAAAAGCACTCTCACTTTGGTCAAGATGACGTGAAATTTGATTCTGGTGAAAATTTGGTCTTCTTTAATGAAAAGAATGATACAAGAATCGTAGCAACTTATGCGGGTAAGCGTGGCCAGGATTTTGATCAAAATTTATTATCAGATAACAAAGATGATGAGGTTTTAAACGATATGTATGCATTATGGGTTGATAAGGAAAAAAGCTCCATACAGTATGTAACAGAAGCCTTCATAAAAACTGCAAAGCCTACTTCTAGACGTATTTCAACAAAAAAAAATATATATAAATTCTTTAATTCTCTTGAGGAAAAACCTCTCAATCATTGGGCAAGGTATAACTTTCCTGAAGGCATTACATCAATTAGACATGAGAAAAAATTATTTATCCTTGGCCAAAAAAATAAAATTTTAGATTTCCTTGATTTAAATTTATTCAACAAATCAATCAAATCATGGTTAGGGCTAAGAGAATTTACTAAAGATGGGAAATGTATAAATCATGAACAACAAGCAAATCAATTATTTCCTGACCCCTATATATATCTTTTTGCTGACTCTGGAGCATTTACCGATGCTCTTGAAAATCAATGGCATGAAACTTGCAGTGAAACTGAAAGATCAGAACCAGAATTAATAATTACATGTGAAGACAATTATTTAAGAGACGAATATCTTTTAGATACTTTAAAAAGATGTGAGGCTGATGTATTGGTTCTATCATCATTTATTAATAACTATGAAATAAATAAGACAGCTGCTAATGGTTTTGATCAGATACCAGTTAAGCCAAATGATTACCTATCAGACTTGAATATTAGTGGAATTGATCCTGTAAGTAGGTTTTTTAGTAGATCAAAAGATTTTAAAATCTCTATTGAGAATACAAAAAATAATTTTATTGAAAACTTTTATTCTATTAGAAATCTTCTAAAAGATTTATTGTTGGAAGAGAGGCACAAATTTATCAAGCGTTGTCTTTATAGGATTATTGAAAATCTACAAAATAGAATACTGCCACTAAATGAAGAAGAAAAAGTAAATTTCCAAGAGAATTTTGAAATTCTATTAAATGAACTTCACGAAATAAGTGCTAATAATTCAAAAGTCAAAAGAGCAATAAATCTTTTGGCTGACTTAAAGCAAGATGCAGAAGATTTTCATAAATTTGAAGAAATTAAAGATTTTTGCATTAAAAACAATGAACTTAAGACAGTAATCCTTTGTCACAAAAGACAAAAAGAAAGGCTAAATTTTTTAATTTCTGAGGAAGGATTAAATGCCACGGCTGAGACCTTTACGAATCTTGAGAAGATAGAAATTGTAGGAAAAATCTTAGTTGCAATAGCTCAAAAAAGGGAAATTTCACAAAAACTAAAGATGTATCGTTATGCTCAGGAGATTTGTTTTCTTTTAAATGATGAAGAGCGAAAGAGTCACCTTAATACGCTCAAAAGGCTTGAAAAATATTTTAATAATTATTTTCCTTCATCTGAGGTTAAAGAAGAAATAATAGAGGAAGTTGAGGATTTCAGTTCAAGTTTCACTGAAGAATCAATCGACTTTACCTATACCGCTGCTAAATCAAAGTTCTCAGGAGAAGCTGATTCAAGTGTGGAAGCAAAAATGCTGCTTTTGGATGACGAACAGATTTATTTTTCCAGAAATAGAAGAGATGTCCTTTTCATATCCAGAAGAAGGGGGGATTCGATAGAATATGGCAAAACTGAAGATTTACTATCGGGAGATAAAATTGTGATCTCGGAAGAATTCAGTGGCAATGAAATTTTACATCTTTTAATGAATAAAGAAGAAAAATTGAAATATCCTGAATTAGAAGGGCAAGCTCAAATTTGGCAGGATAAGTTAAAAGAGTATAAAAATGAAAATCATATGGACATATATCAATTAACTGCAGCTTTAAAGGACAATGGAGTTGATAGACATTTCGCTACGGTAAGAAATTGGCTAAGTGACCCAGAAACAATTTCGCCTAGGTCTTTTTTTGATCTTCAACAAATTTTTAAACTAGTTGGGGAAAAAGATTCTAAAGTTTTTTATGATTGTAAAAATAAAGGAAAAGAAGTTTATAGACTGAGAAATGAATGTAAAAAAAGGCTTTTAGAAAAGCTTCAAGATGTTCGGTTTGATGTTGATCAAGATGAAATCTCATTGATTATTAATGAAAAGCAGATTTCCTTTGGTGTTTATGAGATTAATGCTACTAAAGATATAGTTGTGGAATCATCTCATTTACACAAAATACAAAATCTAGATCAGTTCTAATGTTAACGCTCATTCCTCAATATCAACCTAAAAAAGATAACAAAGGAAAAATGATTCCTAAAGCAGAAGTGAGCTTTTTTGAAACAATAAAAAAACAAAAGGATCAATTAAATGAGTGGATGGTTTTTTGGAATATTCATATTGATGAGCATCTTTCAAAGCAAGATGGTCAAGTTGATTTTATTTTTCTTGGGAAAAAAGGGCTGTTCGTTGTCGAGGCTAAAGGTGGAGATAGTTACGTTGTAAAAGGAAATAAACATTATTATTTTTACAAATCCCAAGGAATGAATTCTGATTATGCGCAAAATGAATCCGCCTTAACTCAGGCAGAAGGAAATATGCGTTCTATCGAGAATTATATAAGAAACAAAATACCCACAACTAAGGTCAATATTAAGAAACGAGTTATTGGATTTGGAGCTGTTCTTCCATTTATCGATACCACTAATATTGATTCAGGAATTCAATTTAACAGTGGACAAATTTATGGGTCTCAATCAACAAGCATCTCAGATTTTCTTGATTTTTTAATAAAGCATAGCAAGGCAAAACTGCAAGGAGAAAGAGAGCAATTTTCGGACTCTGAGTTAAACGT
Source organism: uncultured SAR86 cluster bacterium (assembly GCA_902529935.1). Taxonomy (GTDB): domain Bacteria; phylum Pseudomonadota; class Gammaproteobacteria; order Magnimaribacterales; family AG-339-G14; genus CACNYO01. Next base: position 109,098 of record CABZYK010000003.1, read on the forward strand.
AATTAGAAACCATCTTCAAATTGAAATGAAATGCGTCAGTAAATTTTATCTTTCTCAATCTGAACATAATGAAATTATGATGCTAGAAAGCAATCAACAAACTCTGGCAAGCTATTTTTTATCTAAATCTCACTCAAGATTTTTAATTGAAGGCGGGGCAGGAACTGGAAAAACAGTTTTAGCAAAGTATTTTGCACACAGCTTAATTAATGATAACAAAAAAGTTTTATGGATTTCCTTCAATAAGTTGTTTACTGAGCATATAAAAGAATATTTTGGCGATATTGGCAAAATTGAAATTATTTCAGCTACAAAATTTAAAATGAACATAATTAAACAAAATACTGGACAAATAGTCACGACCGGTGTTGAAGACAATGATTTTGATAAAAAATTTCTTGAAGCTGCAAGTATGGATAAAGACTCTTTAGATTATGACTTCATTATTATGGATGAAGCACAAGATATCCTCAGTGGTGATTTTTTTTGGGGGATGGACGAATTAATAAAGGGAGGATTTGATGAATCATCATGGGCAATTTTCTTAGACTCTGAATCGCAAGCACATGTATTCAACCGCCTAGATCGCGATGCTTTGCAGCATTGCAAGCAAAAATCTGATTTTGAAGAATCACTTATTGAGAACTATAGAAATCCTAGAAAAATTGTAAAAAATTTATATGAATATTTGGGAAAAGAACCACCTGAAGCTAAAAGAGAATTTGAAGGAGAGATTATAGAAAAAAAAGTACAAGAATCTTTGGAAAAAACCCTTTTGAATATAGTAAAAAAAGAGGACAAACCAGTTGTTCTATCTACAGTAGCGGAAATTAAATTTTTTGGAGATAAGTTTGATAATAAGAAATTTTTTGAGTTAAGCAATGAAAAATATTTTCTACAATCTCTCGGAAATGAAAAAATAAGCCAAACAGTTTTAAGAAATTACGATACAAGAAAAGCTAAACCCATAGAAGCAACAAACATTCATACCTTTAAGGGACTAGAAAGTGAAGTGATTATTCTCGTGATTGATAAAGAAGAACTCGAAGAGAAAAGAGAAGAGTTCTCTTATCGATACTATACTGGATTATCCAGAACATTGGGAAAAGCATATTTAGTATTAACTTAAGCTTAATATTAAATGCCTAGATGTTGAGAAAATACCCTTTTGCATTTTCTGAATCTTCTGTAAGCAAATTTCTATCTAATAGGATATTTTTTGGAAACGAACAGCACGCTAAATCTGGGACCATAAGACAAGCGTGGCAACCCGCCAAATTCATGCCATTTAAAGCCTGACCTTTTGAATCGCTACAAATTGGGTCATTGGAACAAAACCTAGAATTTTCGATAGCATTATGTAAAAGATTTTCAAATAATTCTGGTTTAATCATTCTAACCAACCCCCCTAATGATCCAGACGAGTCTGCAGATGCCGTGTAAATTAATAATCCTGCCATTTTTTTTTCCTTACTGTAATAAATTCTTTCTAGCAATTCTGTGATTCCGTAACCACATTCTGCTGCTAGTTGATTCATCAAAGAATGAGAAAATGAATGGATCATCACATAACCCGGATCAAATGATTCTGATCTGCTTAACTTTTCAAATAAAAAAGTATTTTTTGCGTTACTTTTTATTAAATTAGCTCTTTCAAGAAAATATGGATTTTCATCGAGCCAAGAGGAAATTTTTTCATATCCAAAGTCTATAAAAATTCCTTCTCCTGTAACCTCGATACAAGGAAGAAAATCTACTAATTCTCTTGCAGCATTGAATTTTTCCTCTGGGGAGACACTACTAAGCGATTCTGCTTGACGTTCAAATCCCAACAAAGCAGTTGCCGTTTTGACTTTCTTTACCTGATGAAGGCTTGAGAAAAAATTAGAAATATTCTCATTCTTATAACTGTCTAAAGATATTTTAGATGCAATAAAATCATCGTCATCAACCTTATCTTGAATAAGAGTTTGATACTCTTTATAAAGAAAATCCTTATCAAGTTCCTCAGAATTAAGACGTTCGATTGGTTGCTCATATATCTTGCTGAAATGAGTAGTTATGATTTGGGTAGCTTGATCAAGATCTAAACTATATTGTTCATGTATCCCAGTATTATCCAGAGTATCCCTTAACGAATCCATTACATCAGGATTATCTAAAGCCTTATTTATAAACCTTGTTATTAAGTCATCATCCAGAAGGGGAGATCGTATACTCTCTGGATCTGGAACAAAAATTGCACTTTTATGAATTGGCAGATAAATTTTCGAAGCTCCTCTTGGTTGAACATCAACAATCTCATCACATTTTTCACTGTCGCCTAGCCAAGGTCTTTTCCCATCACATGAAAATATTTTTCTGCCGTCTCTATCAAGAATTTCCTTTCTATTGTCAATTTTATTAATGCCAGTTAAAGGTTTTGACTTTCCACATTCAGCGCAAGTTATTCTTAAGCTAGAAAAACCTGCTCCAGTTCCATTATCATCTAAATAAAGAGATGGGCTATTGTGACTATGATTTTTTGTGAGCATTTTACATCCATCATCGCAACTTGTTGACATCAGCCTGTCCCAGTTAATATCTTGGATGTGACCTTTCTGACAAAAAGATATGAATCTAACAGGCTCAGTTTTAGATCCCCATCGTGAATCGTTACAAGGTGAACCTTTTTTCCATTTAGGCAGTCTTGGGTTAGAACAACGTCTAGAGGTTGCAATTGGACTATGTTTCATCAAAGCATTACAGCTCATACAAATCGACCACTCAGGAAATATCGATACTGGTATTTTTCCAGCTATAGGATGAAAAGAAGGCTGATATTGATCGTATTCAACTGGCGGTTCAACAAGTTTTCGTATATTAATATAGTGCCGAGGAGAGTTTTCAAAATTTTTAAGAACTATATTTAGGTAGTCAACGAACCTTTGATTGTTAATTTTTAAGTTATTTATCTTATCGGGAGTGAGATCCCATTTATCAACAGACATTGTCATTCCAGGAAAGTCAACGTAGTCATAGGTCGCACCAACACCAAAGGTAGTAACTATTTGACTTCTTCTTAAATCATTATTGCTATTGAATGGCATCTTGAGTTTGTTCGTTTTTAACTATTTCTACTTGTAAATCAGAATTTCGCATACTTGTTGGAGCAGAAAAAACAGCACCCTCACCAACAGGAAATCCAGGGTCAAAAAGTCTCGTGTCAGATGGTCTTCCTCCCATTTTACCCCATTCATCAATATTGCCAGATTTTTTCCAACGATCCTTAATTCTCTTTAATTCATTTTTTACCATATCAAGCTCTTCCGGATCTGATTTTTTTACTGAATCTAGAATCCAATCTTCAGCTAATTTAAATCTTTCCTTGTCTTCTTTTTCACTATAAGTGGGATTATTTATATCTTTCCCAAAACTTAAAACAAGTGAAGCAAAAATTGCAGGCAAACCTCGTTTTCTGGCTCCCGAAGAGAAGGGTGTAACACTCACAGTCTCAACATATCTATAGATAGACTGATGATAATTTTTAAACATTTCATAAATAGATCTATCTTTGGATTTTGCATGATTAAAAATAGTTACAACTAAACCGGGATTTCTTCGCCCTACTCGTGAAGAAGCTTGAATGTATTCCGCAGTAGTTTTAGGCTGACCATGAACTAACATAAGGCCTAGTCTTGGGATATCTACCCCCACTGAAATCATATTTGTTGCTAATAAAATATCTATTCCTTTAACTGTATCTTCGGCGCTTCTAAAAGTTTGAGTCCAAGGAATATTGATTTCTTCTAAGATGCTTTCTATTTCATCTTGACTTCTTCTGCCGGTCAATTCTCTTATCTTTTTAATTTGTCTCGAGAACCTTGTGAGCTTATCATCAACAGATCCAAATTTCCCTCTGTTAAAATTTTTTGCATTTCTTCTTAAGGAAGCATTGAGATTTTGTTTCTGATTGCTCATGTAGGCTAGCTCTCTTTTACTGTTGAAATACCATACGGCAGTTCCAAAGGGATCAAAAGACATCTCTTTTGAAGTTGGCAAAGGATATATAGTGTCTCCTTCCGCTAAGTTATGATTAAATTTTTCTTTTAAACCTAATTTAAATCCTAGTTCATCAGCTTTTTCTATATAGCTTATATCGTATTTAGCGACTTCCTTTCCATCGTAAAAAGTAAAGCTACTATCTTCTTTCAACGATGATAGTGGAGAGACGTAAAGATGATCAACTCCTTTCTTGACTTTTGATTTAGTCATTGGAAGTATGTCATTTGGGCTCTGAAGTAATGGAATTGCTGCTGAAACGGAAGACTCAATCATAGAACCTTTCGAAGAGCCAAAATAACCCATATAAATCCTACCTGGTACATCCTTGGTATCTCTCTCAGTAGCAAAAAAAGAATCTTCCCAATCAATTACTTGCGGGGGGAAAATATTGGATCTCCTACCGCGGTAAAGAGATTTAGCCTGATCACCCGAAAAAGTAAGAGTAGCTGAAGCACCAACTATTTTCGGTATCTGATTTTCAGTTGACATTAGTTTCATGACAACATTTTCAAATAAACCAACCATAGTTCCTAGAGGTCCAGAAATTAAATGAAGTTCATCCTGAATTATCATCTCTGGAGGATCGTATTGGTCATTTTTAATTAACTCTATGGCCTCTTTTCGCCAACATAATTTAGCAAAGTTATCTACAGTCCCCAGAAGCAAAGTTGGCTTTTCTTGAAAAATTGATTCTTCCCATAAGAACACGGGCAATTCTTCATAGAAAATACATTTTTTATCAGAACACTTTATTATTGCCTTCCCCTGTCTGCGAACATAGCCTCTGTCATCTGGATGAGAAATTTTTGATTTACACCAAGGGCATTGATGAAGAACGAACTTATAATTTCCTTGATCATCTTTACCAGATCGATCTTGACCATTTAATATTCTAATTGCATTTGCATGAGTATTTGGATTACCTTTTGAGCCTATCCAAAGTCCCAAAGATATCATTTTATCTCCTAGATTTAGATTTAGAATTCCATGTCTTCTGATAAATTCCAGAGCACAAATTAAAGCTGAAGATCTCCTAAATTGATCAGAAGTAAGTAATCTCAAGGTATATCTCATTAATGAAGTTACCCCAGCATTATTTGGATTTCTGAGTCTTCTTAATAAAATGTTGAAAGCAATCAAACCTAAATAAGCCTCAGTTTTTCCACCGCCAGTTGGAAACCAAATCAGATCTACTTGTTCTCTTAATTCAGAATATTCTTCTGGCTCTACTATTTCGGGCAATATAGTAAGGATGAATGCTATTTGAAATGGTCGCCAACTTCCCTTTAGCCCTGTATGCTTTAAGTTCTTGAGTGATTCAATAAATTCAAGCTCTAATTCAAAATTTTGATCCTGGTCTTTTTTAATAATTAGTTCTTCATCCTTATCTTTTTTTTCTAACTTATTTAAACGATTCATCTGAAGCAGCATTGCATGATTCATAAGTCTGAAGCATTTATCAGCCTCATCGTTTTTCTTAATCATATTTAATCCAACTTTCATTCTGCTTAAACATTCCCGAGCATTTGACAGATTTTTCTCAGCTATTTGCACGAAAGCATCATCCAAAGTATTTTTTTTGTTTTCTTGATCGTCTAGCCAATTTGAATAATTCTGAATAAGATCTTCTAAAGGTTGATATCTACCGCTAGTATCTTCATCATTGAGATCGGCAAATTTACTCATGCTTAAATTATCTGAATCTAGTGCTTGTATGCTTTTTGTTTCAAAGGTTGGCACAAAAGAAGACGAAATAATTTTACAATCATTAGAATTATGATTTTCCTCCCAATCTGAGGCGCAACCCTTTCCAATTGCATAAGACCTCTTGTTTCTGAAAAGTAAATCTAGAGTCTCTGCATTCTCTCCATATCCTGATTGGAATGGATTTTTTATAGGTAAAAAACCTGAATCTAGATTTTCTATTTTCATACCTACTTGATAATAAATATCCTCTTCATTTTTGCTTTTATTAAACATGGAGATGGAACAAATAATTTTGTCTCTTTTTCTAAATACTTTTACCGAAATAGATAGGCTTTCATTAATCTCGAGAAGCTGAGATCCCAACGCAATATCAACTTCGATTTCATCAATCGTCTTATTTCTTTTCCAAGTATCATTTTCTTTTTTATATTTTGAAAAGCCGTATAAAATTTTTAATCTATCATCTGTTGCTAGCAAGAAATTCAATCCGAACGCAGAAGGATTATTTTGGGTGGACAGATCGATTATATTTGAAGACTCAGAATTGTCTTCATCGTCATCAGCCTCAGGTTGATAGCCTAAACCGGTGTCATTTTCTATTTCTTCTTCTTCAACTTCAATTTCAATGGATTCATTTTCATGATCAGATGATGAAGAAATGTCAGTTATTTGAGGGTATAAAATTCCTGATATAAATTGATATTTGGGATTAACAGTAATTTCTTCCTCAAGTTCATCTTCCCAATTACCTCCATAAATTGTTTTTTTAAAGTCACCTATGACTGCTTTTCTAGCTTGAAGAAATTCTTCAAGATTGGGATTAGGTAAGTTTTTCATACTTAATAATAATTAAAATCTTTTATGGGTGAGCAATATATTTTTGAAGTGCTTTCCAATCTCATAAGCAAGCTTTACTGGAACAGCATTTCCTATCTGAGTATATTTAGGAACCTCTCTTTCAAAATTTAACTCCTTAGGATTTCCTGCTCTTCTGATACCACCTGTGGTTCTTTTTCCGCAGAACTTATACCAATCTGGAAAAGTTTGTAATCTTGCCCATTCTCTTACAGTTAGAGACCTAGGTTGAGCATAATGCACAAAATCATCAGGCAATGAGGTTGCAGTAATAGTCGGTCCTTTATTACCCCATCTTTTTGGTAAAAGTCTTTGGGCAAATTTTTTAGTTTTGAGGTTCTCTGGAATTTGACCATTGTTTTTTAGCATGTAAGCGAATTTTTCTTCAACCTTTTGAGAGTGATTGCTATATTTATGATCAGTTAAAGTATCTCCTTTCATGGAAATTTTATTTGACCGAAAACCTTTTCTTATATTTCTTTGCCATTTATTTTTCGGATTACTCGGATAGACATTAGTTTGACCACCATTAATAAACTTTCTATCAATTATGTCAGAAAAAACTTCATCCAGATTTGGATAATCGTATTTAGGTGCGGGAAGAAAACCATTTAGTAAAGCGTCATGATCATTAACTAAATTCACAGGAATTTTTTTATTAATTCCAATTATCAGAACCCTAGGTCTATTTTGTGGAACCCCATAGTCTTTTGAAAAAATTAGCTTAAATTTAACGTTATAGTTTGTAATTTTTTTAAAGGCATTTAAAACTTCATAAAAAACTTCACCTTTTCTTCCTTCAGGATTCCATTTTGATCTAAGTAGGCCTTGAACGTTTTCGAATAAAAAAATCTTTGGTTCAACTCTTCTTATGAAAAACGCCATATCTTGGAACAAGTGATTGGATGGAAGCTGATCTCTCTTAACAGGATAAGATCTTCTGATGCCTAATCGAGAAAATCCCTGACAAGGAGGCCCACCAACCACTAAATCAACAGTATCTTTTGAGAAGTCTCTTTGAAAGGAAAGTTCCAATTCATTGAATAAATTCTTAAAAAAATTTCTTTTATAAATCTCATCCCTTAAATCATGAGAATGAAATTTCTCTCTTAAGTGGGGATAATTTTTATCTCTATTAGAAAGATATGTTTCAAGAGCATCTACATTCAATTCGTTGACGTATAAAGGAAAAAAACCAGCTTGTTCAAGGCCTAAAGATAAACCACCACATCCCGCAAACAAATCAATGAATGTTAGTTTATTCTTCTCTATTTTGAGTTTCTTCAAGTTGCTCTGCTCCCTTATTCAACTCTCTTCCCAAGACATTAATTCTAGTTTGCATATTTGAAACTTCTTTTACAGAAGCGTCTAATTTCGTCAACACCTTTTCGGTACTGGCATCAAACTGTTTGAATTGATCTTTAATTTTTCTGACAACTTCTGCCACCAAGCCGGCCGTTTCATTCAGCCTTAAATAGTGATGCCCCATCCTTACTGTATCTAAAAATGCTGCCAAAGTATTTGGACCTTGTATTAATATTCGTTTTTGAGAGAGGCAGTCTTGTCTAAGGTTTTCAATTTGACCTATTAAATCATTAAGTTTTTCGGAGGCTAAATAAAGGATTCCATAATCTGTGGTGGTATTTTGCAAAATGTATTTATTAGCAATATCATCTGCGTCGTTTAGGATCGCTGTTTTAAGTTGTCTTAATACCCTAGATTTCTCTGTTTGAGTTTTTGCTTCGTGATAATTGCCATAAAGTCCAGCATAAAACTTCGAATCAATCGGAATTAGCAGGCCATCAGCAGTCGAGACTGCACAATCTACTTGATCTTGAGTCCTAGGGTTAATGATATGTTGAAAGTTAAAGCTACCCTCAGGCATGATCTCGCTGACAATAGATTCGAGACTCCACTCACCTAATCTGCCGGTAGAAACGTTGCCTCCTAAAAATCTATTTAATTCATTTATTGGGGCTGTAACAGACTGCAATTGATTTTCAATTTCATTGATGTCTTTAGTGACTACGTCCAATTTATTTTCAAGATATTCTGAAGATGAAGTTTCTTTTATATCTTTGTCTCTAATTTTTATAACAAGGAACCCTAAAAGACCTAAAGTAATTGAAGATAAAAGAATGGCAACTACATTTAAGATCATTTAATAAATATCCTTTAATTTCAATGCTAATTCTTTAAATTTTGCTCTCAAGGCTTTAGGTGCGAGCACTTCTACATCGGCACCAAAACTCATAAGCCATTGTTCAAATTGTAAAGTATCTGGAACTCTTGCTGTAACTAATAATCTTCCATCTGATAATTCTTTTTCAGTCTGAGTACCATTGAGTTTTGTTTCCGTTAAGTGCGCCGCCATGGTTTTATTAAATATTGCTTTAAAAGTATAAAGTTTATCGCTGTTTGTAAATCCGAGGTTATTGGTATGAATAAAATCATCCAAACTAAAATTCTCAGGTTGCTTTATTTTTTGATCTGTTAATAACTCAACCTCTTTAAACCTATGAATTGGTAGATATCTCGGCGTTATAGGATCTTCATCCATCATGCATATAAGATAAGTCATGCTCCCTTTCACAACGATTGCCATTGGATGCATATGCCTTAAATCAGCTTCTTTTTCTCCTCTCTTTCGATACAAAGCTTTCAGTTGAATACCTTCGAATACTGCTTGATATATTTTTTGTCTGATTTCTGATTTTACTGGCGCTTCCTTAAAGCGGATTGTCTCAGGAATCACACGGACCCTTTTCCGCCATCTCAAAACATTTGATTTTTCATTACCGGTAAGAACTTTTTCAGCTCTTTTAAAAAATTTTTCTACTCTTTTAAAGCTTGCTTTAGGCATAAGAGGCTCTAAATATTGGGCCGCCAGTGAAAAGGTAAGAGCTTGTATTGGGTCCATAGCAGGAAATTCATATCCTGGTGAATCTTTCTTCCAACTCCACCCAAAAGGGGTGCTTCTGTCATCGCATTCAATGGGAAAAATTCTGGAAAGTTCATTTAAATCCCTTTGCACAGTTCTAAGGCTTGTTTCATAACCAAAGTTATCGAGACCTTGTTTTATTTCTGTTGCAGTAACTTTGACCGGGTATCTTTTTATTAACTCAGTCATTTTGATCATTCTTAAGACGCTATCGCTCATGTCATAATTTTATAGTTTATGCTAACGACAGATTATGTCGTTAAAATAATTTTTTCACATATTATCAATCAGATAGAAGATTGCCACTAAGATTACGAAAGCAATTAATCCAAGAGTCATTTTCTCAGCCTCTGATACCCGCTCAAATGAATAATGCTACTTTGTTTGGATATAGCTCCTAAGGAAATATCTAGCTGAGGATAATTTAAAACAACCTCGCTGCCCTCATAAGGCCCTGGTAATACCTTTTCTTTCAGACTTTTGATTAAGGTAACAAATTTATCTTTGATCTCACTTTTACTAAAAGGCGTTCGATATATTAAATAAGGATCTTTTGAATTTTCAAGTTCTATAGCATCGATTAGAATGCTTCTTGTTAGTTTTTTTGAATATTTAGAATATAAAGCAGGTGAATTAAAGAATTCAATTCCTAGACAAGTATTTTTTAAATAAAAAATGAACCCAACCTGATCTTTTAATTCTTTAACTTTTAAAGATAGCTGTTTAAGTGAAGAGTTTGCATTTCTGTAAGTATCATTTATGGAGGATGTAAGGGATCTTACGTTCATATTTCTTTGCTTTTCTTGAATATCTTTCCATACTTCAGACTGATTTGAATGTTTTCTGCCCGTATTTATTTTCGATTCATTTACATAAAACATCTTGTTTCCTTTTGCTCTAAAATTATGTAAATCGTCTGAATAGTTAAATTTGCCGTAAGTCGATGACCATCTGTTCTGTTCAACACAACTTACGTCCATCATGAATTCACCATGGCCAGAAAGTAAAGTGGAATCATTGAGAGTTCTATTTTGCTTAGCTCCTTCAATTATTTCTCCATTGAGCAAAAGAACATCTTGACCAGATTTATTTTTAATTTTTACCTTACTAACGTCTCCTGTTTCCATAACTTCAAAATCATCAAGATTTATGGCTTCTTCAAGAGATAATAAATTGCTTGAGGAGAATTCATTTAGCTTTTTAGTAATAGGGAAGAGGGTAAGAGTTTCACTAATTTCTTCTCCTTGAAGTATTAAAAGTTGATTAATTTCTTTTTCTAATTCGCTTGATTGGGCATTTCTGATGTCTGTCATTTTAAGTAGATCCTTTTTGTAATTTTCATAGCTGTGATAACTACATCACCATTGCAAACGACAGCAGTATTTTTGATGAATTTGTCATAGGATTTTAAGAAATCTTTATGTTCGTATTTAAGTGAGCGCAATATCTTTTTTGGGATAAAGTATTTTTTATTTCCATGAGTGTTCAAAGATTTTCCATTATCAATAATGAATTTCACAACCTTAGGAGGAATTCCCCTATTTTGGCAGCGATGCTTCGCGTGATTAGTAAATATAGTATCTTTCATATATGACAATATATGTCATATGACAATTTATGTCAAATATAATATTTGTTATATGCTATAATAAAACATATAATAAATTATGGTTGATATTCCAAAAGGCAAATCAGCATTTAATCTTCTATTTGATAAGAATTTTAAGCACGCTGAAGAACAGTTGGCTAAAGCAAGCTTATTGATTAATGATTCATCAATAGATGAGTTTGCAATTTTATTTAAATTAGCTGAAATCCTTGATTCCAATTTTGTTAAAGCTGATCTATCACCTATAAATAAAGAGCTTTTTAAATTATTGCTGAATGAAGATTCAAAGATAGGCAAGGTTTTTTGGCATTCGCTAGCAAAATGCTTTTCTCAGCAAGATACAACATACAATTCTATTGATGCCGAAGAATTAATTTCTATTCTGATGCTTTTAGAAAAAAATGGTTCAAAAGATCTGTACCAAAACTTTAGGGACTTTATAGCAACAAATGGTCTTTTAAGATCGTCTTCAAAGAGACATCTTGAATATACTTCAATAGCAGAGGAAGCAGGTCAGTCTTCTCTGCTTGATCTTGTTTTTGAGCTAGATTTTTTTACAAACTTTATAAGTGAACACAAGAATATTCTTTCAGATATTTTTTTGTTTTCTCTGGGCATTAATCCACATATAGGACACTCTTTAAAAGAAGATTTTTTCCCTGCAATTAAGGATAAACAAAAATTGATATTCTTAGAAAAAAAGGGCTTAGCTAAAAAGTCTTCTAAAGAATCCTCAAAGCAATATCATCTATATATGAATTATGGGGAAAACCATGAGATTTTCCTAAAAAAATTGTCTTCATCAAACGAGGATAATGAAGAAAGATACGTCCAGTGTGAATTCACTCACCGTGAAGAGTTACTGTTACTTAGCGATAAGTTTAATGCATTTGAAAATCTTTTCATCAGTATGATGAATAGTGTAAAAGTCGGCGATAACATAATGTATCGAAAGGAGAGTTTTACTGAGATATTCATTCAAGAAATGGTTACAAACTATACTTCTGAGTGGAGTAATTTCGAACAAAATTTGATGAGTGTTGGCATATTTGTTGACTATGAAGATCTTGAAATTGATGAAATGGATGAACCTTTTCTAAATATCTCAGACTTAGTAGAAAAAGTGTTTCTGGTATTTTTTAGTTACGCAAAGAAGTTACTCGCATCTCTTTCTTCCCTAATTGATGGAAATAGTGTCACTCCTGAAAGCGCATGTATCTTACTTGAGCTAAGAAATCCAAAAACAATTTTAAATGCAATAGCTAATGAAAATACTATTCTCAAATGGGCTGAATTCGGAAACAAAACCTCTTTTACTTATATCGATAAATTATCCTTTATAGAATGGGGGTTGGAAAAGAAGAGGAAAAATAGACTTCCGAAAATACTTTCCCTCAAAAATCTAAGCAAAAATATCGAACTACAAGACTTAACGGCCATAAAAAATAAGTTAGATGCTGTTTTTACAGAAAATTTACCTCGCTCTGATATTATCAAAGAGGATTTGATGAATAAAATTATATCCAACAAAGATTTAGGACAATTGACTTATGATGAAAGTCTTATTTTAGATAAGGTTTTTAGTTCGCTAGATTATTGAAGAATACAGAAGGTGATTAAATAAGAAACCCCTAAAGTTTTGGGATTTCATTACGGAATATATTGACGCTTTAAGAATATTAAACAAAAAGTTGAGAAGAGGAATTATGAATAATAAATCTTTAGCTAGGGCAAAAGAGATAGCCTTTAAGGTCCATGGAGAACAAGAGGATAAAAAAAACTATCCGTATATGGCTCATATATTAGATGTTGCATCGCGAGTTTCTCATCTTGGAGAAAGTTACGAAATAGTTGGTTTATTGCATGATGCAATAGAGGATGCTGAACCTGAAAGCCTTAAAAAAGAAATAGTAGCGGAAATAAAGAAAGAGTTTTCTGAAGAAATACTTGAGGCGATATTTGCAGTGTCTAAGCAAAAGGATGAAGATTATTTTTGTGAATATCTACCGAGGTTAAAGAGAAACAAGATCGCTCTTAAGGTCAAAATAGCAGATTCATCACACAATCTCTCGAAAGCACATTTAATTGAAAACAAACAGCTCCAGCAGAAGCTTAGGAGTAAGTATATTAAAGTGCTAAACCAGCTTGGGGTAGATGGTAAAAATCTCGAAATACCTTTAGTTTATAAAGATAAAAAGTGGAAAAAGTTGTAATTCATCTTTATTCATAGGTAAAACCACCGAAGCGGATAAATTTTGAGGAAATTATTATGAAAATTGTTTATGTAGACATGGATAAAGTTTTGGTAAATTTTCAAAGCGGAATAAATGCTTTAACGGAAGAAGAAAGAACGGCATTCAAAGATGATCCAGATGATGTGCCTGGAATATTTTCAAAGATGAAACCTGTCGATGGTGCGATCGAAGCCTATGAAAGACTTTCAAAGCACTTTGATGTTTATATTTTATCTGCAGCCCCTTGGAACAATCCTTCCGCATGGACAGATAAACTCTTATGGGTAAAGAAGTATTTGGGTGACTTAGCTCATAAAAGATTAATACTTAGTCACAACAAGAATCTAAATATCGGAGATTATTTAATAGACGATAGAACGGCAAATGGTGCAGGAGAGTTTAAAGGTGAACATATTCATTTTTTGAGTGATGAATTTAAGAATTGGAATGATGTGCTTAATTACTTAATTCCAAACGAAGAAAAGTGAAAGAAGCATCTCAATTAAATTTTTTTTTAATCTTTAGTTGTAAAGAATCGATTTAGTGGCGAGGTCTGAAATAAATAATATCGATATTAACTTCGATGTTTACTCTGATACTCCTGAAGGTAAAGATCCAGATTCATTCAGTCCTACGCTAAGACAATATCACCAAATCCTTTGGAGCAAACCGCTCCCCAATAATGAAGAATTTTTATTAAATTTAGATAAACCAAAACTATTGCATCATAAATCTGCTTTAGGTGAGTTTTTTCTATCAAGTGACTCAATCGGACATACCTATAGCAGAGTAAAAAAGATGTCACATATTATTGATGAAGTTAGTCAAACAGAGATCAAAAGTTTTTTTTCGATTTGCAGCACAATTGGTGCTTACATAATTTTTCCAGCAAAAAGAATAGAGAATAAAATGACAATTAATGGCGCCAGAGGAGTCAATCATAAGATACAAGATAGATTTGATTTAACTCTTGAGTGCATAAGAAGATTTTATCTAAATCAAAAAAGTCCATTAACTGATGCTCTGGAGAGGAATGCTAATTTCTTTGAACTCTTCTCTGATTTTAAAGGCTACGTGGATTTTTTCCTTTTACAAGATTTGATGGAAAATGATTATGAGACAATTAAATTTTGGAGTAATTTTGATAACTTTGAAACAGCACCTCTGCCAAAAGATAAGGAAGAATATTTATCATATAAGTTTAATTTGATTTCTTTTGTTGCTGCTAGAAACCAAAGGATACTTGAAAATCACCATAATTTTTAATGTTCGAAAACAGACTCTTTTTTAAGGTTTATATCAGAAAAGTTATATGGCAATATCTTATTTTATGAAATATTTTAACTATTTATCTTTATCTTTATTTTTATTTTCTTGTGCATCAGGTACTTCGATGTTTGCTGTAGATCCAAATTCAGTTGAAGACGAAGATAAGTTAGTAATTGATAGAGAACAATGTTATGAAATTGCTGCAACTATTGAAATGGATGGTGAAGTAGCAGGGAAAGCAGTCGGGGGAGCCCTATTGGGTGGGGCAGGCGTTGCGGGCGCTGCTGCTTTAGCATTCGGCGCGGTATTTCCTCCTGCCATTCCATTTATAATTGCTGGAGGCGCAGCTGGTGGGAGCTTGTGGGGTAAATCGGCAAGCGATAGTGAAAAGAAATTTAGAAATAATATTATGAAACAATGCCTGGAAAAAAGAGGTTATACGGTATTTACCGCAGAGTAATTAATTTTAATAGCATTGAAATTAATTATTCTGCAGAAGAGCAGTCTTGGGATTCATTTGTGATACCGATAAGCAAATATTGATGATGCACCAAATAAGCACCCAACCTGGAATGGATATGCCAAACAAACTCCAGACAACTTCGGCGCAATTACCGTCACCGATAAAAAGCATGCGCAAAGCATCAGAAAAATAAGCGTTATCAAGTAGGTAGCCTAAATCGGGTCCGCAAAAGGGCACTTGGTCTTCGGGTAAAGACTGCAAGTACAAATGACGAATCGCGGATGCTGCTCCGGCAATGCTAAACACAGTCGTTAAGGAAAAATAAAATTTAAACCAGCGATCGTGAAAGTAACCAATTAGGGCTGCTAAACCGGTCAAAGCAATGGCGATTCTTTGAATGATACACATGGGGCAAGGCTCCAATCCCATTTGGTACTCCATGAAGTAAGCCACTGCGATGAGCACCACACAAAAACCAAAAATCAGTAATAGAACTTTTTTCATTGCTAATCTAAACTTGAGTATCGAAGTATAAACCATCAAAACAATATTGAATGCATGGCCAAACCTGAAAATTTAGACGATAACAATTCTGTCATATTGGTCGACGGATCGTCTTATGTGTACCGTGCTTATCATGCGTTACCGCCGTTATCGACATCCACCGGCCAGCCTACAGGCGCCGTGCGTGGGGTGGTCACGATGGTGATGCGTATCTTGCAAGATCATCCTAACGCTCCGGTTGGCATGGTCTTTGATGCCAAAGGCGATACGTTTCGTCATGAAATGTATGAGGACTACAAAGCCAACAGAGCTGCGATGCCAGATGATTTGATACCGCAAATTGAACCGATTCACGAAGTGATCAAAGCGTTAGGCATTAAAATCTTTGTGGTCGAAGGCGTTGAGGCGGATGATGTGATCGGCACGCTAGCTGCTGAAGCAGAACAAAAAGGCATCTCGACAATTATCTCTACTGGCGATAAGGATTTAGCTCAATTGGTCACCAAAAATATTAAGTTGGTCAATACGATGAAGAATGAGGTCCTTGATATAAATGGAGTGGAGAAAAAATTCGGCGTGAAGCCGGAACAAATCGTTGATTATTTGGCTTTGGTTGGCGATACCTCGGATAACATTCCAGGCGTGGAAAAAGTGGGTCCTAAGACCGCCGTCAATTGGTTATCCGAACATAATGATATCGATACCATCATTGAAAAAGCAGATGAATTCAAAGGAAAGGTTGGAGAATATCTACGTTCCGGCATTGAGCAATTAAAACTCTCTCGTCAGCTCACCGAAATTAAGAAAGATGTGAAATTGGACTTTGGGATTGAGGATTTAGCGGTTGGGGAACGCGATGAAAAAAGATTGCATGAGCTTTTCACGGAACTTGAATTCAAAACTTTATTAAAAGAGGCGCCTAAAGCCTCTAAGCCAAAAAGCACTAGTAAGTACACTTGTATTTTGGATGACAAAACCTTTGATGGTTGGCTGAAAAAACTTAACAAAGCAAAACAAATTGTCTTGGATTGCGAAACCGATAGATTGGATTTCACCACAGCGGATCTGGTGGGTCTTTCTTTTGCAGTTGATGCGGGGGAAGCAGCATATCTCCCTTTTACCCATGATTACGTTAACGCTCCGTCCCAATTAGATCGAGATGCTTGTTTAAAAAAACTCAAACCTATCTTGGAGGAGAAACCGATCATTGGGCAACACATAAAATTCGATCGAAACGTTTTGGTCAATTACGACATTCATATAAATAGTATCGAAAACGACACCATGATGATGTCCTATGTTCTGGATTCGACAGCCACTCGTCATAACCTTGACGATATGGCTAATCATTATCTCAATTTAAAAACCACAACTTTTGAGGAAGTCGCAGGAAAAGGTGTTAAGCAGCTTACCTTTAATAAAGTGAGCCTAGATGTCGCAAGCGATTACGCTGCCGAGGATGCAGACATCACGTTGCAAATGTACGACACGATTGGTGAGCACTTAAAGAAACAAAAGACACTCCAAAAAGTGCTTAAAGATATTGAACTGCCTCTCATTCCGGTTTTATCGGACATGGAGCAAAAAGGTACAGTTATCGATTCTGATATTTTGAATCTTCAGTCTAAAAATTTAGGCCAACGCATCAACGGCCTTGAAGAACAAGCCTTCTCAATGGCTGGCAAAGAATTTAATTTATCCTCACCCAAACAGCTTCAAGAGATTCTATTTGATGAGATGAACATTCCGGTGATCGAAAAGACTCCAGGCGGTCAGCCTTCGACTGCGGAATCTGTTTTGCAAGAACTCGCTAAACAGTACGAACTCCCGCAGGTTATTCTTGAACACAGAACGCTTTCCAAACTTAAATCAACTTACACCGATAGATTGCCTGAACAAATTTCAGAGAAAACCGGCAGGGTGCACTCAACTTTTCACCAAGCGGTGACTACTACAGGAAGACTATCCTCATCAGATCCTAATTTACAAAATATTCCCATTAAAACTGAGGAAGGCAGGATGATTCGAGAGGCTTTTGTGGCTCCAAAAGGATTTGATTTAATCTCTATTGATTATTCACAAATTGAACTTCGCATCATGGCGCACCTTTCCAAGGACGAAGGTTTAATCACAGCTTTTGAAAACGGGGAAGACATTCACTCCGCCACTGCCAAGGAAGTGTTTGGTTCAGCCGATGATCAAGCCAGGCGCAGTGCAAAAGCCATAAATTTTGGACTCATTTACGGAATGTCAGCATTTGGGCTAGGTAAGGCTCTGGGAGTGACTCGCCCGGAGGCAGCTGATTACATTGCTTCTTATTTTGGTAAGTACCCTGGAGTAAAAATATACATGGATGAGATGAAGGCTAAAGCTAAAGATCAGGGTTATGTGGAAACGGCTTTTGGCAGAAGGCTTTATCTACCTGGCATTCATTCTGGCAGAACGCGCATGGCAGCAGAGCGAGCAGCTATCAATGCACCGATGCAGGGGACTGCTGCAGACATTATGAAATTAGCAATGATCAACATGCATGACTACATAAAAGGTACAGGTAAAGATATTCATTTAATTTTACAGGTACATGATGAAGTTATAGTTGAATGCCCAGAAAAAGATACTAAACCAACCTTAAAAGCTCTAGAGCAAATCATGACCGACGTCACCGAATTATCCGTTCCGTTAGTGGTTGAAAGCGGCGTTGCAAACAACTGGGGCAAAGCCCACTAATTTTTTTTTCAGATTCATTGAACTTTTATACCTTTGATTGGTCATAGGTATAGGTAGATTTTTTCATGTTTACTCTCCTATTAACCCCGGGCCACCCCAATGTCCGGGGTTTTTTTATGAAGTGATAAAAAAGCCGAGCGCCTCCAGACCGTTACCCTTTTCGGCAGAGCAAATTTGCAGGTGTTCTATCTCTGGGTATTCTTGCGCTGCGCGCTGCGCTGCTGCCAAAGACTGCCCAGCTTGATTGTTAGACAATTTATCGGCTTTATTGAGACAGATAAAAATATTTATAGGCAACCCCTTACACCAATCAAGAAAAACAAGATCGGCTTCTTTAAACGGGTGCCTGATATCCATGATGACCACAACCTTCTTGAGGCACTGTCTGCTGAGCAAATAGCTCTCTACCAGTTTTGCCCAATTATTTTGATCTTGTTTAGACGCTTTGGCGTAACCGTAACCGGGCAAGTCCACTAATTTAGTTTGTGGATCATCGTTAATAGTGAAGAAATTTACCGTTTGGGTTCGACCAGGCGTTTTTGAGGTCTTAGCAAGCTTTTTGCTATTACCCAAAGCATTGATGATGCTTGATTTCCCCGAGTTGGAACGACCGCACACAGCTATCTCAATTCCTTCATCAAAAGGTAGCTGCGCAAGGTTGCCGACAACGCGATCAAACGCTAGGTTAATAGGTAATATTGATTTCATTGTTTTTCACACTAAACAAAGATTATTAAAGGAGTATGGTATATAATTTTCGCTCGCTCGACCCTGAAATATTTCTTAATGATTAAAAAAGTTATATTCATCTCAATTCTCTTTTTATCTGGAGCTATTTTCGCCGCATCTGAAAAAGCTGGTGAAGTGAAGCCATTACCGAAAGGCGATCCAGTAAGAGGAGAAAAACTAGTCGGTTCTTGTGCTGCTTGTCATGGCGCTGATGGAAACAGCTTAGTGGGCATGTGGCCAACATTAGCCGGCCAAAGAGAACTTTATCTTTTCGATCAACTTCATCATATCCAAGAAGGTGAAAGGGTCATTGAATCCATGATGGGACTGCTCGATGGCTATAACGACGATGACTTAAGAGATATGGCTGCATACTATGCTTCACAAAAAATTAAAGTAGGCCAAGCGAGCGATGAAAACGTATTGCTTGGACAAACAATTTATCGAGCTGGAAATGCTGCATCTGGATTGCCGGCATGCACAGGGTGTCACGGTCCCCAAGGAAAAGGAGTTAATTCAGCAGGCTATCCTGCTCTTGGTGGTCAAAAAGCAGAATACGTTGTTACCAGTTTAGTGGCTTACAAAAATAAAACTCGTGGAAACGGTGAAGAGGAAGGTTTGGTGATGCAGAACGTTGCTAGCATGCTGACCATAGAAGAAATTCAAGCAGTGGCTAATTATGTATCAGGTCTCTATTAAATCTTTTCTAATCCTTTTCTTAAGTCTTTTTTCTTTTGTAATAAATGCTAAAGATTATCGACCTGGCGTTGATTATCAATTTCTCGACGAAGAGGTCCAAACTCGTAATCCAGAAAAAATCGAAGTAATTGAATTTTTTTGGTTAGGTTGCGGACATTGTTTCACGCTAGAGGGGCTAATAAGAGATTGGAAGAAAAACCTCAATAAGGACATCGACTTTTGGCGAGTTCCAGTGACTTGGAATCCGCCTGCTAAAGAACATGCAAAATTATTTTACGCTGCTGAAGCATTAGGCATGGAAGAGATAATTGGTTCAGCGTTCACATCCATTCATTTAGATAGAAAATTTCTCACCAGCGAAAGAGAAATAACGGAACTTTTCAGTGCTTTTGGAGTCGAACCTGACAAGTATCAAGCTATCAGTAATTCATTTCGAATAAAGTCTAATATCAATGCTGCTGATGTGTACGGAAGAAAATATGAAATCATGGGCGTGCCGGCATTTATTGTTAATGGAAAGTACAAAGTAAAAGCATCAAGAGATATCCCTACCGAGGAACTCTTGGATGTTGTTGATCATCTAGTAGACATCGAAAGGAGTCAGTAATGTTATACAGATTTAAGTCCAACCTGTTTGTGCCAGGTCATAAAATGCACAACCTAGAAGATATTCAAAAGACCGACGTAAATGCACTGATTATTGACTTGGAAGACGGTTGTCCGGATGACCTGAAAAAAGAAGCTCGTGAAGAATTAATCAATAACTTCAAAGACGGAAATAAATTTTCTAAACCGGTTTTTGTCAGAGTGAACGATCCGATTACAGATTTAGGAAGAGAAGACATAGATTTGATCTCAGATTATCAAGAACAAATAGAAGCCATCATATTGCCCAAGATTCAAAGTTTTGATTCGTTGGCAACGCTTGCTACCAAGATTGCGTTTGAAGACGATCTAATTCCGCTGATTGAAACTCCTCGAGCAGTTGCTACTGTGGATGAGATAGCATCTTTTAAAGGAGTCAGAGGATTGTTTTTTGGTGCAGCAGATTTTTCAGCAGGTCTTAAAGCTAAATTAGCTTGGGAGCCACTTCTTTATGCAAGATCTAAAGTCGCTATCGCAGCAGCAATGTACGATTTATTTACGATTGATGCTCCGTTCTTCTTTCTTGATGATCCTGAGGGATGCGAACAAGAAGCCATTGCGGTAAAAAACATGGGTTTTACTGGGAAAGCCTGTATTCATCCTTCTCAAGTAGATATCATTAACAAAGCCTTCGAACCAACCAAAGAAGAAAAAGAGGAAGCAATGAAGGTCTTAAAAGAATACGAAAAGATTGGTGGATCAGGCGTTATCAAAGTCGATGGTAGAATGGTTGATGAACCAATTGCTGAAGCAATGAGATTGAGATTAGAGCTGGGAGAAGATGACGATTAATGGTTAAAGGCACTAAAGATATTGGCAATAACAGATATCGAGAAACTTTCGGAAGGTATTTCGAAGATTTTGAAATTGGCCATATTTACGAGCATCGACCAGGTCGCACAATAACTCAATCGGATAACACTTGGTTTACCTTGCTGACCATGAACACTCATCCGCTTCATTTCGATGAAGAATACGGTAAGGCAACAGAATTTGGTAAGACACTAGTTAATAGCACCTTTACTGTGGCTGTTATGGTTGGAATGAGCGTTAGCGACGTCAGTCAAAAAGCTATTGCAAATCTAGGTTGGACTGACATTGTTTTACCTCATCCTCTTTTTGTGGGCGATACTTTGTATGCTGAATCAGAAGTTCTAGAGAAAAGGTTGTCAGAATCTAGAGAAAACTGCGGCATAGTCACTGTTAAAACGACTGGCACCAATCAAGAAGGCGTGGTTGTAGCTTCATACAAACGCTCAGCATTGATCCCAACTACAGGTCATGCTGTCGATGACAAAACAAATTACTAAATTGAAGCAATCTCTAAAAGGCATAAAAGTCTTAGATTTAACCCACATGCTTGCGGGACCTTACGCGACGATGGTGTTGGCTGATTTGGGAGCTGAGGTTGTTAAAATTGAACAGCCCAAAACAGGAGACATCACCAGAAACCTTCTCAAAGATGATCCAAAGTATTCGCACGATGGTATCGGTGCCTATCATCTGACTCTTGCTAGAAACAAGAAAAGCGTTGAGTTAGATCTAAAAAGCGATGAAGGAAAGAAACTTTTTTTGAAATTGGTAGAAGTAGCCGATGTGGTTGTTGATAATTTTAGTCAAGGAGTAACCGAAAGATTAGGCATTGATCACGATAGCTTAGCGAAAGTAAATTCTAAAATAATTACATGTTCTATAAGTGGTTTTGGCGATACTGAGATTAATCGTCCAGCTTATGACAATATTGTGCAAGGTTATTCGGGTGCCATGTCTATTACTGGCACTGACAAAAATAATCCAGTCAAATCGGGAATCCCTATAGCGGATCTTGGCGCAGGTCTTTACGCCATTATCGGAATCCTAAGCGCTATTCGCTCCAGAGAAATCTACGATTACGGAGAGCATGTCGATATTTCCATGTTAGATACTCAAGTAAGCCTGCTGACTTATATGGCAACCATGCATTTTTTGTCGGGAGAAGATCCTGATCCTATTGGAAATCAACATATGAATCATGCGCCATTTAACCTATATAGAACTCAGGATAATTTTATTCAAGTTGCAGTGGTGGCAGAAAACTTTTGGCCAAACTTGATTGAGGCATTGGAATTACAGCATCTAGATACTCAACAGAATAAAAACAGAAAGGGCAGGTTAGAAAACAGAGAAACAATCGATGCAGCCCTGCAGGAAAAATTTTCCACCAAAACAACAGAGTATTGGATAGATTTATTACAGAAACATAGGGTGCCGTGTGGGCCCATTAATAATTTTTCGGAAACTTTTCAAGATGAAGATCTCTTAAAAAGAAATATGATCGTAGATCTCTTGCAAGACAGCGGAGAAACGGTCAAAGTTCCAGGCAATCCGGTTAAGATTTCTAATCACGATGAAAGCTTTGTTCGTGCACCAAAATTAGGTGAGCACACTGATGAGATAGTTAAAAGATGGCTCAATAGATTGGAGTCTGATCAAGAATAAAAGAGAATTATGGAAAAAGTATTATTGACAGGTGTAACGGGATTCATTGGACTGCATTGTTGCAAACAACTTCTTGATCAGGGTTATGCTGTCAGAGGCACCCTTCGAGACAAGATTAGAAAAGAAGAAGTCATCACTGCCATGAAAGAATCAAACACTTCAGTAGAAAATTTAGAAATTATTGAATTAGATTTATTGAATGATGAAGGCTGGGAAGAAGCTGGGAGAGATTGTGATTATGTTATGCACGTTGCTTCTCCAATATCATCAAGTGATTCTGTGGACGAAGAAGTTCTTATCAGACCTGCTGTTGACGGTACTCTTCGTGCTCTCAATGCTGCAAAAGCAAATAAAGCAAAGAAAGTGATTTTAACTTCATCAGTCGCTTCAATTTTTTATGATGATTCCGATAAAAAAAATTACGATGAAAATGATTGGTCAGATATTGATTCAAATAAAATTACTCCGTATGCAAAGAGTAAAACTATGGCGGAGAAGTCTGCTTGGGAATTCATTGATAACTTAGGCGAAGACGAAAAATTTCCATTAACTGTCTTCTGTCCTTACATGGTTTTAGGACCTGCGCTTTCGCCTGATTTAGGAGGGACAAACGTCGTAGTCCAGATGTTAACGTCTGGAAAATTACCAGCAACTCCAAACATTCATCTTGGTATTGTTGATGTAAGGGACGTCGCACAAGCTCATGTAGACGCTATCTCAAATCAAGGTTCTAACAATGAGCGTTTTATTCTTTGTACCTCAAGTTTCTGGTTGCACGAAATTTCTCAAATATTGATTAAGGCAGGTTTTACAAAAGCGCCTAAATTAAGATTACCCAATTTCGTCTTAAGATTTGCTGCACTTTTTAGTGCGACAGCTAAAGAGAGTGTCAGGATGCTTGGCGATCCCCAGTTTCTCTCAAATGAAAAAGTAAAAACTATATTGAATTGGCAACCTAGACCTGTAGAAGAAACTTTAGTGGATACTGCAAAAAGCTTAGAGGGCCAGGATCAAATCTCAATTCCTTAAGGATTGGGATTAGAAGGAACTCCTCCGGAGCTTCTTCTTAATGCTTCCTGTGCGATTTCCCTTTGCCTGTCAATTTGTTTTTGTGTATAGCACACTCTCTTTCTTACATGACTGCCAGTCATTTCTTCAAATTTACAGATTAAACCATCTTTTGAATCTCCGTCTTTTTCTTCCGATACTTGCATTGATTTATCTGCACTGGCACAGCTTAGAAAAATTAAAGAAAGGATTGTTATTAGAAAATATTTCATCGGTAAAAGGGCTCTAAGTGCATAGGAAAAATATCCATTTGTCTGATGGCTGACTGAGTTTCTAAATAGCGAGAAATCTCAAGTTGATTGTCGTAACAGACTCTTTTTTTAATGTAACTTCCTGTCATTCTTTCGTAAACGCATTTTACTTCTTGATCATTTAATGAATTTTTTAAATCTTTGTCGATGTTAGCCAAAGTAGCCAAGTTATTGGCACAAGAAAAAAATGTAAAACTAATTAAAATAATGAAAAGCAACCTCATTCAAACTCCTTTTTTAGGTTCTGTTAATTTCTAATGAATATAACAGTGATTTATTTTAAAGCACAAAAGACTGATAAAATTATTTTTTTTATGAAAAATACATTTCATTCTAATGTCATAATCGTTCAATCGGATTTAAAAAAAGTTACCGACTTATCAAATCCTATTGATCCTTTTAACGAATTCAAAGACCTTGTAAGATCAACAGGAGCTAATATTCTCAAGGAATATCATGGCCAGCAAAATAGTCTTTCTGCAAAGTACTTTTTAGGTAAAGGAAAAGTTGATGAAATTAGTGAAGCTACAAAAAAATACAAAGCTGATCTTGTCATCTTTAATCATGATTTATCGCCCTCTCAAGAAAGGAATTTAGAAAAAGAACTTCGAACAAGGGTCTTAGATAGAACAGGATTGATTTTAGATATATTTGCCTCAAGAGCGACCAGTCACATCGGTAAGATGCAAGTTGAGCTTGCCCAATTGAATCACTTATCAACTAGGCTTGTGAGAGGATGGAGTCACCTAGAAAGGCAAAAAGGAGGAATTGGTTTGAGAGGTCCAGGAGAAACTCAATTGGAAACCGATAGAAGGCTTATCGCAAACCGAATTAAATCCATTAAAAAAAGACTAGAGAAGAGTCACCGCCAAAAAAAATTAAACCGATATGCTAGGAAAAAAGGCAACAATCACGTGTTAGCTTTGGTTGGATATACCAATGCAGGAAAAACAACTTTATTCAATAAATTAACTGGATCTGATCAATACGAAGCAGATCAGTTGTTTGCTACTTTAGATACTGTTACAAGAAAAAATTTAAGCCCTGGTACAGGATCGATTCTCTTTATCGATACTGTCGGTTTTATTTCCAACTTACCTACTGCTTTGATTGAATCATTTAAGGCAACTCTAGAGGATCTTCGAGAAGCAGATCTTTTACTTCACGTATCTGATGTGAGCGACATTGATTGTGATTTCAAATTCAGAGAAGTAAATAAAATCTTGCGAGAAATAAACGCCGACAACATTCCTCAAATCATAGTAAACAATAAAATTGACCAGGCAGATGAAGCAGATGCGATTGGAATTTCAGAAGATGTAAATCAAGTTTCGATATCCGCTTCAGAAGGAATTGGCCTGAATCGTTTAAAAGAAAAGATTACCAATCACTTGAGCAAGGGAATCTATACGGGAAGGCTCTCCGTTAAACAGAAGCTAGGTGGTATTCGAGCATCTTTATATCAACAAGGTTACATAAAACATGAGTCAGTTATTGATGATAGTTGGTTGTTTGATGTGGTTATCGGTAATTTTGAATTGAATCAATTGCTCGAGCAGGATGGTGTAGATTTAGTTCCTCAAACAAACCAAGAAGAGCTAGCTAACAATTTGGTGGGCTAGGCAGGATTCAAACCTGCGACCTTCTGCTCCGGAGGCAGACGTTCTATCCGCTGAACTACTAGCCCTTTTTTTCATAACATCAGGTTCTAGATATAAAATTTTTTCAACCCTCAAAGATATTAGGGATTCAATGATCTATAATCGCCCCATGAAAATTTTTATATTATTAGTATTTGTTCTATCTCATGCAACTTTTGCTCAAGATATGAGGCCAGAATCCATAGAAAAAAGGATCATGCCTTTAGGTCAGGTATGCATGGAAGGTGACGGTTGCGGAATAAGAACAGCGGGCCCAGGTTACAAAGTAGCCATCAATTCTGGATCTATGTCTTCTGCATCAAATGAAGACGAAGCTAATAAGGTTCAACTTTCTGAAGGTAATGTGCATACCATTGAAATGAAAAACGAAGGGGCAGACGGCACCATGGTGTTTGAACCGGGCGTGATAAAAGTCTCTGTTGGCGACACCATAAATTTTGTATTGACAGACCAACTTCATAACTCAGCCAGTCTCCCAGGCATGATTCCTGCCGGAGCCGAAGCATGGACTGGGGAAATCAATCAAGAGATAAGCATCACGTTAGATAAAGAGGGTGTTTATGTCTACAACTGCACTCCGCATGCAATGATGGCTATGGTCGGGGTAATTCAAGTTGGAGAAGCAAATAATATTAATGAAATCAAGTCAGCTGCAAGCGACTTGAAATCAACCTTCATCATGAACAACGATCGATTAGATGGTTATCTTTCAAGACTATAAGATTTATAAATTTCTAGGAATAATATCGTTTTTACTTTTTGTTTCTTGTTCAGAAGAAAATAAACCTCCTGTTTCAACAATAAGTGAATCAAGAACAACTGAAGAAATTTATACTCAAGCGTGTGCGTTTTGCCACGATAGAGGGATGGCTGGTGCTCCAATTTATGCTAACACATACTCATGGGGCCAAAGAGTTGACAAAGGAATTGATACATTAACTTACAACGTTAAATACGGTTTGAACGCAATGCCAGCAATGGGGTTATGCGGAGATTGCACCGATGAAGAGTTAAGAGCAGTTGTCCAATATATGCTTGATTCCTTGGACTAGCATTTTGATATGGCTTCTTCCATATCGTACCAACTTTTAATTTCCTGAACGGGACAACCCTTAGAATCCGGCCAATCGTTATTTAGTTCGTTATACCAAATTGCCTTGCATCCAGCGTTTAAGGCGCCTTCAACATCGCATTCTGTATGATCGCCAATATGACAAATTGAGGCAGCTTTTTCTGAAGTATGTTCCATAGCTTTCTTAAAGTGGGTTGCTGAGGGCTTACTATCGTTTAATTCTTCCGCACTGAAGCTAAAATTAAAATAGTGATCAATACCAAGCCTCTTGATGTCTGCATTGCCGTTAGTAAGAACACCCAAAGTATATTTTTCTTTTAGTTGGGCTAGAACTTCTTCGACACCATCAAACAAAGTAAGTTGATGTCTACCATTCATGAATATTTGTAATGCTTCAGATGAGAGTTTCTCCGCCTGTTGCTCGGTTTGGCCTAAGCTTTGCAGAATGTTTTTAAAGACATTGAAACGCAGTTCACTTAGTCTGTGACGCATTGTTGGATCTTTCTCGATTAGTTGTCCCCAAACTTCTCTTTCCTTATCGGTAGACAATATTTCCTTAACGCTAGAAACTTGACTGGCTAGAAAATCATTAGCGCTTTTGTGCGCAGCCAATATCGTTTCTCTCAAAGGCCAGAGAGTATCATCCAAATCAAATGTTACTACTTTAATGGTCATGTTCGTTTTTTCGCATGCGGATGAGCTTTATCATAAACCTTAGCTAGATGTTGGAAATCTAATTTTGTATATATTTGCGTGGTCGATAAATTAGCATGACCAAGCAACTCCTGAACTGCCCTTAAATCGCCGCTAGATTCTAATACATGGGAAGCAAAAGAATGTCTTAACATATGTGGGTGCAAGTAAGGAACGCCTTGTTTAACGCTCAATTTTTTTAATCTTTCTTGCACCGTTCTCGCTCCCAATCTGTTTCCCATTTTATTGATGAATAAAGCATCAGGTTCATTTATCTCTACTTCAGTTCTCTTCAACATCCAAGACTCTAATGCTTTCAATGCCATGCCTCCAATGGGCAGATCTCTCATTTTGTTTCCTTTGCCAACAACTCTGCAACTTTGATCTTTTAAAGACAAATTAGAAATATTTAAGCTGCATAATTCAGAAAGTCTTAATCCGGAAGAATAGATTAATTCCGCCATAGCTTTATCTCGATAATCTATCCATTCTTTCGGATGAAAATCCAGCAGTTGATTGATTAAATCAACATCGATGGCTTTGGGTAATAGGGTGGCAGACTTTGGCGCGCTTATCCCCAAAATGGGATTTTTCATTACTATTCTTTCTAAGTTGAGGTAGCGGTAAAAACTTTTTAAGCAAGAAATTAACCTAGCAATGCTTCTTGGACTAAGCCCGCGTCTTCTCTCGATACCAACGAAATCTCTAATGTCAGATTGGCTCACAGCAGCCAGATCTGTGAATTTTTTTGCTTCGTAGAAAGCACTGAACTTCTCAAGGTCTTTCTTGTAATTTTTCACCGTATGGACAGAAAAATTTCTGACTGTTGATAGGTAATCAAGAAACTTATTTATTTCCTTTTGCATATGACTTGGTGAGAATAATTCTATCGATAAATTTACTCAAAGCTGAAACGATGAAAAGGAGAAATAAATTATCCTTTTCGCTTGAGTATCTTCCTAAAGATTTACTGCCGATCGCAAATATCCCTGTTACCGTAGAGCATTCCAATTTGCATATCGCAGCTTCCTGTATTTGAGCTTTAGCGCCAAAAACAAAATTGCTTATCTCAGGACTTATACCGCCTTGAATAATATCTTTATCTTTAAATTTATCGCGAAACAGGTCAGTTGCAAGATCAGGGCTAGTAACTCTTTCCTTCCCGAATCTTTTTTCATCTTCGCTAAAAAATATCACCTTACAGGCATCGGTGTTAAATGAGTTTATAAAATACGATTCCAGCTCATTTACCGTATCGTCTATTGTTGAGCTAGCTAACAAACCAAGAATTATTTCTCTCGATAGCAGAAATAATTTTTCGTTCCTTTTTGCATTTTCGAGAATCTGGATTAAATGTTTATTTGCTTG
Organism: uncultured SAR86 cluster bacterium; assembly: GCA_902529935.1. Taxonomy (GTDB): domain Bacteria; phylum Pseudomonadota; class Gammaproteobacteria; order Magnimaribacterales; family AG-339-G14; genus CACNYO01. The sequence continues at coordinate 138,115 of CABZYK010000003.1, forward strand.
ATCCGAGGACTTTCTTAATTCAATAATTTGCTTTTCTATTAAGGAAATTGCATCACCAGATTCATGTTTAAGATTTATCTGGTTCAAGGACTCAGGATTTAAATTAAAGAAATCAGGATTTTCTATTAGATATTCGACAACATCTTCAGAAGAAATCTTTGACGAGTTTGACATGTAAATTAGTTTAGATAGCTGGTAGTTCCTCTTAAATATATTTTATTACTATCTAGGTCTATTTTCAGATTTAATGTGCCTTTTTCAAATATTATTTCAATGTCATGCTGCATTTCTTTGAAAAGGGTCGCTGCAAGAGCCGTTGCACAAGCGCCGCTTCCACAAGCCTCGGTTTCCCCAACGCCTCTTTCATGAACTCTAAGTTTTATGGAATTATTTGAGGTTATTTCCGCAAGATTTAGGTTGAAACCATTTTTAAAACAGTTTTCCTCTATCAAGGACTGAGCTAAAGCATCCAGTTCTATTGAAGAAATCTCTTCAGCAAAGATAATTGCATGCGGGTTTCCAACGGATACAGAATAGAAGTTAATCTGTTCTTGATCATGCATGAAGGAGTATGAATCACTTTTGACTTTCTCAAGACCAATATCCTCTGGATCTAAACTAAACTGCTCTAAAATCACTTCATAATTCTCTTCATCTATCTTTTTGACTTTTGTAATTTGATTAACTAACTGCACACAAATCTCTTCATTAAATGCAAGATTGTGATCGTGCATGTATCTACCTATGCATCTAAGTCCATTAACACAATTCTCCGATTGTGATCCATCCTCGTTGTATATTTCAAGGTAAACATCACAGTTAATATCCCCAGGAGGCAACAGACAAAGAATTTGATCAAAAGGCATGTCTTGTTTCAGAATCTCTAGCTCATTTCTTATCATTTTTGATATATCGCACTGATTAGAAATTGCATCTATCACAATGAAGTCATTACCTAGAGCGGACATGTGAGTTAAATTTTCAGGCATTAATATTGCTCAAGCTTAATTAAATCCTCATAGGATTCAGCTTTTCGTATTTCAGTTATCTTGATGCCATCTACCAAATATTCTGCAGCTCGAAGACGAGAATTATAGTTTGAAGCCATTGAGTAACCGTAGGCACCTACAGAATAAATAACCAAGTGATCTTGTTCTTGAGCAGAAATTGAAAATTCACCAAAGCTATCTGCTGTTTCGCATACCGGACCGACAACAAAATACTTTTCTGGAGTTTTACCAGAGGCTGAAATAGCCTCTATCTTATGATTTGCTTGATACAAGGCTGGCCTAATTAAATCATTCATACCTGCATCAACAATTAAAAATTTATTTTTACCGTTAATTTTTATACCCAAAACTTCTGTAACCAATGAACCAGCTTGTCCGATTAGAGATCTTCCAGGCTCAAAAAAAATAGCTGTATCACCAGCCATATCTATAACTTTTTTAGTCATTAATTCAGGAGAAAAACTTTCTTGAAAGTCATAGTCAATGGCAAGGCCTCCACCAACATCAATATGATTTATTGGATGTCCTTTAGATATAAAAAATTCAGAAAGAGCTTTTAAATCATTAAATAAAGTTCCAAAGAGTTCATCGTCTGTTATTTGTGATCCTATGTGAGCAGAGATGCCGGATATTGAAACACAATCATGACTTGCATCTGCAATTCTCTTAGCATCATCTATGGACAATCCAAACTTGCAGTCGGCTTTGCCAGTTTCAATATAGGGATGAGATTTAGCATCAATATCTGGATTGACTCTGATACCTGTATTGATAACTTTATTTTTTTCTTTACCAATTTGGTTTAACAACTCTAATTCAAAAAGAGATTCGATATTTATACTTTTTATATCGTTATCAACGGCATACTCTAATTCAGGTTTTGTTTTACCAACCCCAGAATAAATAATTTTTTGTGGATCAGCTCCAATCTTCAAAACTTTAAACAGTTCTCCACCGGAAACGACATCAAATCCCATTCCCTTTTCTGCCATTATTTTCAATATAGCCAGGTTTGAATTTGCTTTTACTGAATAACAGACCAGGTCTCTTTCTCGAATATTTGTTAGATAGGAATTGATAGCAGCAAGGATCATTTCTTTTGAGTAAATATAAAAAGGAGTTGGATATTTTTTTGCAATATCCAATAAGGAAACATCCTCCAAAAAGAGGCTACTATCTAAACTTTTGATGCTATTTGGTCTCATAAGTCTTATCTGTATCTTGCCGCGAAGGTTCTTCGGTGGGCAAGTATAACGGACCTTTGATTCCACAGGAACCTAAGATAAGACTAAAAATGAGTAATATTTCGCTAAATATTTTCATGAAGAAACAGTCTTTTTAGCAGCGATAATAGCCGCTTTGACTTTTTTGGGCGATGTACCGCCGAGACTGTTCTTAGCGTGTATGGCCTTTTTGGGATCAATAAATTTATAAATATCTTTCTTTATCTTTGGGTGTATTTTTTTTAATTCACTCAAACTAAATTCTCTGATAAATATATTTTTTCTTTCAGCTTCTTTGACTGTTTTACCTGTTATTTCGTGGGCTTCTCTGAAGGGGACGCCCTTTAAAACCAAATACTCGGCAAAATCTGTTGCTCCAACCTCAGATAGATCTAAGTCCTGTTGCATTTTTTTAATGTTAAAACTCATACCTTTGATCATTTCAGACATAATCTCTAAGGCATCCTTGATGAAATTAATTGATTTAAAAAGAGGTTCTTTGTCTTCCTGATTATCTCTATTATATGAAAGGCTTTGGTTTTTCATTAAAGATAAAGTTGTAACGAGGTTGCCTAAAGTTTGTGAACTGCCTCCTCGAATAAGCTCTGCCATGTCTGGATTTTTCTTTTGAGGCATGATTGATGAGCCGGTACATAACTCCTCAGGTAGCTGAACATAATCAAATTGCGAGGATGACCATAAAATTATTTCTTCTGACATTCTCGATAAATGAACAGCAAGCATTGAACAACTGTAGGAAACGTCGGTAACAAAATCTCTGTCGCTTACTGTATCTATTGAATTCTTTGTAATATCGGTGAAACCAAGTTTCTTTGCAAGCTTTGGTCTATTTATGCCAAATCTATTTCCTGCTAATGCACCAACTCCTAAAGGCATTTGATTTAGGGTTTTTTCATTGTTTTCAAATCTAATAGAGTCTCTCTGCAACATTTCAAAGTAAGCAAGCAAATGATGGCCTAAGGTTACTGGCTGTGCTATTTGCAGATGAGTAAAGCCTGGCATGAGATCTGCATAATGTTTTTGAGCTTTATTTAAGATATTTTTTTGTAGGTTTTTAATTTTTTTCTTAATAGCTTTTGTTTCATCTTTAAGAAAAAGCTTTAGATCTGTAACGACCTGATCATTTCTTGATCTGCCAGTGTGTAATTTTTTTGCAGAATCTCCAATTTTCTTTTCTAGGGCTGACTCGATATTCATATGAACATCTTCAAGCGAAGGATTCCATTTAAATTTTCCAGTTTCTATTTCTTTTTTTATTTGATTAAGACCGCGTTTAATCTTGTTAAGTTCTAATTTATTAATAACTCCTGCTTCCTGTAAAGATTCTGCATACGCTATAGATCCAATAATATCTTTTTCTGCAAGAACAGAATCAACATCAATAGAGTTGGAAAATTTACTAGCTATTGCTGATACCGATTGAGTAAATCTTCCTCCCCAACTGATATTCTTTTTGGTCATTAGTATTTGTAATATTCAGGTTTGTAAGGTCCTGCTTCATCGACGTTGATGTATTCAGCTTGATCTTTAGTTAGCTTTGTCATCACGCCGCCAAAACCTTCAACCATGTAACTCGCTACTTCTTCATCTAATTCTTTTGGCAGAACTTGCACAGTGATCATATCTTCTTTTACGCTTTCGTCGTTTATTGATGCAAATGCTTGCTCATACAAAAACTTTTGAGCAAGCACCTGATTAGCAAAAGAACCATCCATAATTCTTGAAGGATGACCAGTCGCATTTCCAAGATTAACCAATCTTCCCTCTGATAGAAGGATTAAATAATTAGAAGAATCTTTAGAGTCTCGATAAATTTTATGAACCTGAGGTTTTATCTCCTCCCAAGTCCATTTATCTCTCATGTAGGCAGTATCAATCTCGTTATCAAAGTGTCCGATGTTGCAAACTATGCTTCCGCTTTTGAGATTATTAAGAATGTGTTTATCACAAACGTTTACATTACCTGTAGTTGTCACAATTAAGTCCGTATCTTGTAGTAAAGATTTATTGATTGATTCGTCGTCATTGTTATTTTGACCATTTACATATGGCGATACTACTTCGTAACCATCCATACATGCTTGCATTGCGCAAATTGGATCTATTTCGGTTACTCGAGTAACCATGCCTTCTTGCCTCAAGCTCATTGCAGATCCTTTACCTACATCGCCATAACCTATCACCAAAGCTTTCCTTCCTGAAAGGAGCATGTCAGTTCCTCTTTTAATAGCATCATTAAGACTGTGTCTACAGCCATATTTATTATCATTTTTCGATTTAGTAACTGAATCATTTACGTTGATGGCTGGAACTTTGAGTTCTCCTTTCTCTACCATTTCGTTTAATCGATGAACGCCTGTTGTGGTTTCTTCAGAGATTCCATGAATACTTTCTAGCATTTCTGGAAATTTATCGTGAACCATTGCAGTCAGATCTCCGCCGTCATCAAGAATCATATTTGCATCCCATGGCTTCTCACCTTCTAATATTGTTTGTTCTATGCACCAGTCAAATTCTTCGTCATTCATTCCTTTCCAGGCAAATACGGGAATTCCAGCCGCTGCAATGGCAGCTGCAGCATGATCTTGAGTAGAAAAAACATTACAAGAAGACCATCTGACTTCAGCTCCAAGCTCAACAAGAGTCTCAATTAAAACAGCTGTTTGAATTGTCATATGGATACAACCCATTATTTTTGCTCCCTTAAGAGGTTTTTCTTTTCCATACCTTTCTCTTAATTTCATAAGGGCTGGCATCTCAGCTTGAGCGAGAATTATTTCTTTTCTTCCCCAATCAGCTAAATTTATGTCGGCCACTTTATAATCTTTAAATTCCATTCATTGCTCCGTTTTAGGATTTTAACTCTTCAATCTTATTGATTTTTTCCCAGGGGAATTGTTCTCTTCCAAAATGTCCATAAGCTGCTGTTTCTTGATAAATAGGTTTTAATAAATCAAGCATAGCTATTAGCCCTTTAGGTCTTAAATCAAACTTTTCTCTAACTAAGAGCAATATTTGCTTTTCAGAAATTTTCCCTGTTCCAAATGTATTGACACTGATCGAGGTTGGTTCAGCAATTCCAATAGCATAGGATACTTGCACTTCACATTTATCTGCCAATCCAGCGGCTACAATATTCTTTGCAACATATCTTCCTGCATATGCAGCTGACCTATCAACTTTTGAAGGATCTTTTCCAGAGAAAGCTCCTCCACCATGCCTAGCCATACCGCCATAAGTATCAACAATGATTTTCCTACCTGTTAAGCCACAATCTCCGACAGGCCCTCCAACAACAAATCTTCCGGTAGGATTTATAAAATATTTTGTCTCTTTATTGACTAGGTTGCTAGGTAAAACTGGCTTTATAATTTCTTCCATCACACCTTCTTTTAAATCGTTTTGTGAGACTTCATCATCATGTTGAGTAGATAGAACTACTGCTGTAATGGCAGAAGGATTCCCATTGCTATCATAATCAAAAGATAATTGACTTTTTGCATCGGGTCTAAGCCAATTTAATTTTCCATTTTTTCTCGCTTCCGATTGTTTTTTAACTAACAAATGTGAGTAATGAATAGGTGCTGGCATCAGTTGTTCAGTTTCATTAGTTGCGTAACCAAACATTAAACCTTGATCGCCCGCTCCCTGATCAAGATCTTCGCCTGTCCCTTCATCAACGCCTTGAGCAATATCAAGAGATTGTTTTCCAATGGCATTTAAAAATTCTACTTTGTCTCCATTGAAACCAACAGTATCGTTATCGTAACCAATTTCATTGATTACATTTCTAACGACTTTTTCCAGATCCGGGTTTGCACTTGATGTTATTTCGCCGGCTACAACAACGAGATCAGTTTTGACTAGAGTTTCACATGCAACTCTAGCTTTAGGATCCTCAGCAAGGAAAGCATCAAGGATCGCATCAGAAATTTGATCAGATAGCTTGTCTGGATGACCCTCTGACACGGATTCGGACGTAAAAGTAGTATATTCGCTCATTTATATCTCACTGAGGTCGGACATTCTACTATGAAGCTCGATTAAAATAGTAGAAAATATAGGTTTTGAAAATTGCCTAAACAATCTACCAATTCAGATTTTGCCAACTCCATTAGAGCTTTATCTATGGATGCAGTACAAGCAGCCGGGTGCGGTCACCCAGGAATGCCAATGGGTATGGCAGAAATTGCTCAAGCGCTCTGGATGAATCACCTTTCCCATAATCCCAAAAATCCCAACTGGTTAAATAGAGATAGGTTTGTTCTTTCAAATGGGCATGGTTCTATGCTGCTTTATTCTCTCCTGCATCTCACCGGTTACGAACTTTCAATTAGTGACCTTAAAAACTTTAGGCAACTGCATTCAAAGACGCCTGGCCATCCTGAAATAGGTTATGCACCAGGAGTTGAGACTACTACCGGACCATTAGGTCAAGGCATTGCTAACGCTGTTGGAATGGCCCTAGCAGAGCAAATATTGGCTAGAAAATATAACAAAGAGAATTTCCAAATTTTTAATCACAAAACCTATGCCTTTGTTGGAGATGGAGATTTAATGGAAGGTATTTCTCATGAAGCTTGTTCCTTAGCTGGAACATTAGAATTAGGCAATTTGATCGTATTTTACGATGATAATGAAATTAGCATTGATGGAAGGGTGGATAGTTGGTTCACTGATGATACAAAGAAAAGATTTGAGTCTTATGGCTGGGAAGTTTTTGATAATGTGGACGGCCACGATGTCAACAAAATAAATTCTTGCATAGAAAAGGCAAAAAAATCTGCAAAGCCTACATTGATTTGTTGCAAAACCGTCATTGGAAAGGGTTCTCCAAATAAATCTGGAACTTCTGAGGTGCATGGGGCAGCTTTGGGCGACGAAGAAATACAACTTACTAGAGAAGAGATTGGATGGGAGTACCCTCCATTCGAAATTCCCGAGCATGTTTACGAAGCTTGGAATAATGAAAAAGATGGTCAATCTTTAGAAAATGATTGGAACTCAATGTTTGACGATTACTCAAAAAATTATTCAAAAGAGCATTCGGAAATTGAAAGAATATTTTCAAACTCTTTACCTGAGGAACTAGATAAAATTTTTGAAGGCTTAATAGAGAATTTTTCAAACGATGAGACTCACCATGCTTCAAGAAAGGCATCTGGCATGTGCCTTGATTCATTAGGTCCCAGAATTCCAGAATTGTTTGGGGGTTCTGCTGATTTAACTCCATCTAATAATACACAATGGAAGGGTTCTGAATTATTAGAAAATGGAACGGGGAATTATTTAAGTTACGGCGTAAGAGAATTTGGCATGTCTGCCATTATGAATGGGCTTTATTTGCATGGTGGTTTTAGACCTTATGGAGGGACTTTTTTAACCTTTTTAGATTATGCAAGAAATGCAGTTCGAATGAGCGCATTGATGAAGTTGCCAATAATATACGTCTACACACACGATTCTATAGGTGTAGGAGAGGATGGGCCTACCCATCAGCCCGTCGAGCATCTGACGATATTGAGATCTACGCCGAATTTAAATACTTGGCGGCCTTGCGATGGTGTTGAAACAGCTTACTCTTGGAAAGCGGCGTTAACTTCACAAGATAAACCGACTGCTTTAATCCTATCTAGACAAAACTTAGAACCTCAGGAAAGAGATGATCACTCACAGATTTCAAAAGGAGGTTACTTACTTAGCAAGGAAGAGCAGAGTGATCTAACTATTATAGCCACTGGATCAGAGGTTCAGTTAGCTATGCATGCGAAAGCACACTTAAAGGAAAATGGCTTAAAAGCAAATGTTGTATCTATGCCTTGTACTGAAATTTTTGATCAACAAGATGCTGAATATAAAACTAATATTCTCGGAGACGGACCGCGAATAGCAATTGAATGCGGTTACCCAGACTTCTGGCATAAGTATCTCAATCAAGGAGACTTAGTCATTGGAATGGAATCTTTTGGTGAATCAGCTCCAGGATCAGTATTAATGGATCACTTCGGATTTACCGTAGATAAGGTTTCCAAAAAAATAATCAGTTTTCTCAAGAAATGATCAACGGGATCCCTACGCTTGATGATCTTGATCTTCAAGGAAAAAGAGTGTTGATCAGATTTGATTACAACGTAAAGTATTTAAATGGAAAAGTCAGTGATGACGAGAGAATCTTAAGAACTCTGCCAACTTTAACCTATGTTCTCTCTAAAGCTAGTTCAGTAATAATTCTTAGTCATCTTGGTAGACCTAAAAAAATAGGAGAGATTGATAAAGACTTTTCTCTGAAAAAAGTTGCAGAGTACTTGAGCACTTTATTGTCCGAAGAGATTTATTTTCATGATGATTTAAACCTTGATCATTTCTCAGATAATCAAAAAAAGATTTCGATGTTGGAAAATGTAAGATTTTTTGAAGGTGAAACTGATAACAATGAGTTTTTTTCAAAAAAACTTGCACAATTAGCTGATGTTTTTGTCATGGATGCTTTTGGATCGGCTCATAGAAGTCATTGTTCCACTGAGGGAGTTAGTCATTTCATAGATTCGTGTGTTGGAAGGTTGGTTGAGGAAGAGTTAAATTCTTTAGAAGGAATTTTAAACAATCCATCAAAACCAATGTTGGGAATCATCGGCGGCTCAAAAATATCAACAAAAATAAATATTCTGGAATCTCTTCTTGAAAAAGTTGATTGGCTTTTCGTTGGAGGAGGGATAGCTAATACATTTCATAAATCAAAAGGATATGAAATCGGTCAATCGATTGTAGAAAATGATTTTTTGGATGAAGCAAAAGATCTTAGTAAAAATAACAAAATAATATTGCCCGAGACCTTTGTAGTAGAACAAAAAGATAAGTCTATTGTTGAGAAAACTTTTGAAGGAATATTGCCAGACGACATTATTTATGACGTTAGTATTAACTCAATAAAAAGCTTAAATAATATTATCTCAAGTTGTAAAACTATATTATGGAATGGTCCTTTAGGTTTTTTTGAGAGAGAAGAATTTTCAAAAGGTACATTGCATCTTGCCAAGGTTATTTCTGAATCAGACGCATATTCTGTTATTGGCGGAGGAGAGACTTTAACTGCCTTTAATCAATCAAACTTATTAGATAAAGTAGGATATGCCTCAACTGCTGGAGGCGCCTTTTTGGAATATATTGAGAAAGGATCATTACCCTCTCTAGATGTATTAAAGGAGAAAATATGAATTTTGAAAGTTTAGAAGATATTGCCAATCATATAGTTTCAGACGGTAAGGGAATTTTAGCTGCTGATGAAAGCACGCCCACAATTACCAAGAGATTTGACACGATTGATACAGAATCAACCGAAGAAAATAGAAGAGACTATCGAGAATTATTATTCAGAGCGGACGGCATGAAAAATAACATTGGAGGCGTGATACTTTTTGATGAAACTTTAAGACAAGAAGCGAAAGACGGAACGATGCTTTCGGATATTATTTATGCTCAGGGAGCTCTTCCAGGAATAAAAGTAGATAAAGGAATTAAACCGCTTGACTCTTCGCCAGATGAAAATTTAACTCAAGGCTTAGATGGCCTTGATGAAAGATGTGCAGAGTATTTTTCATTAGGAGCTAAATTTACTAAGTGGAGAGCAGTAATAAAACAAGACGGTTCATTTCCTTCAGATGATTGTCTTAAGGCAAATATGGAGGCTTTAGCAGAGTATGCAAAGACAGTCCAAAACAACAATATGGTTCCAATTGTTGAACCTGAGGTTCTCATGGATGGGCCCCATTCAATTGAAGATTGTTACTCAGCGACATCTAGAGCACTTGAAACGTTGTTCAATTCTCTGACTGATCATGAAGTTAATATCAAAGGAACAATTCTAAAGCCCAACATGGTTACCAGCGGTTCAACTGCAAGTGAGCAAGCAAATATTTCTTTAGTAGCAGAAAAAACTGTGCAGTGCCTACAAAACAGTCTTCCTGATGATTTGCCTGCAGTAACTTTTTTGTCAGGTGGGCAGTCTGATATTGATTCAACTGCGCATTTAGACAAGATGAATAAAATATCATCTAATTACTGGAAGTTAAGCTTTTCTTATGGAAGAGCACTTCAACAAGCTGCTCTTAAAGCTTGGAGCGGTAATGTTGAAAATGAGACTGCTGCGCAAGAAGCATTTTCTCACAGAGCTAAAATGAATAAATTAGCTGCTTTAGGAGAATGGGAAAGTTCTTTGGAAAATTAATTATTCCGTTGGCGCCACTCCCAAGGAGGCATGGCTTCCTCATCAGCCCAAATTCCTAGCTTATTTTTTTGAGCTTTCCTCTGTTCATTATAAAAGCTTTCGTCAGTAACGTATTTATCGTAAACCCAAGCACTTCCAGTCGAGATCATTTTTTTATTGATGTCTATACCATCAACATAAATCCTTCCTAAGTGTCTTTTGTAGATATCTTGGCCCTTTAGATCAACATCGATAAATCCTTTTCTAAGAAAGACTTTCAAATTATCTGTAGATTGTTTTCCAAAAGGCTGATCTCTCTCAGGAGCATCTATTTCGGTTAATCTTATTTTGTATAGTTGACCGTTCTTGGTTGCATGCACGGTGTCGCCGTCAACCACCCAAACAACTTGTAAGTTATTTAGGACTTCCGAATAAGCAGTTGCGGAAAGTAAAGCTGTTAAAAAAAGAAAATGAAGTTTATGAAGTTTCAATGATGCAAACCTTGCAGATCATACTAGCTGAGGGCTCATTAAAAGGAGCAAGTTCTGTTAAAAATTTATAAATCGATTCAGAAGCTTTAACAAATTTAATTTTTTCTAATGGAAGGGATAGTTTTCCAAAAATTTCGGAAAGAACTGTTTCAACGAAAGAAACATCACTTGAGCTGTATTTCAATTGATATTCAGAAATCTCTGCAAGTGCAGCTGCTTTCCCTATAGCATCGTCTATATCGCCAAGTTCATCAATAATGTCTATTTGAAGCGCATCAGTGCCTATCCAAACTCTGCCACCAGCAATTTTATTTATTTCAGAAACATCTTTTTTTCTTGATTCCGAGACAACCTCAAGAAATCTTTGGTAGCTTCTTTCAGCTAAATTATTGAAAATATTATCCAATTCTTCCGTTACTGGTAATTCAGGAGTCCAACCAGCAAACTTAGAAGTTTGAACTCCATCTTTGCTGATACCGATATACTCTAGGGAATCCTCAGTAGTAAGAAAAGCTATAGCAACTCCTATGGAGCCAGTAATTGTAGTCGGATGTGCAAAAATATAATCTGCAGGCGTGGAAATATAAACTCCACCTGAGGCAGCATAGTCACCCATTGAAACTACAACTTTTTTTCCTTTGTTTTTAGCCTGAAGTAATTCATCTCTGATGATTTCACTGGCAATTATTGATCCACCAGGACTGTTGACCCTAAAGACAATAGCTTTAGTTTTCTCGTCTTCATGAGCTTTTCTGATCTGTCTAGCAATACCGGCAGATCCTGCAAAGCCTTGCGAAATTTCTCCTTCAACAATTGCGCCTTCAGCAGTGATAACAGAAATTATATTTTCTGATTTTTCTTTGTCTTCTTTCATCGAAGATGAATATTCTTGATACGTAATGTAGTTGTATGTTTCTCTATCGGATGATTCGTCTTTACCAAATTCATCAATCATATAGCTTCTAAATTCAGGAAAACTTTTTACGCCTGTTAAATAGTTTTGCTCTATTCCTGCTTCTATGTTGTCGAAAGCGGCTTCACCAATGGCATCGAAATATGAATCTGCAAATTTTTGGACCTTTTCTTTCGAAATACCTCTTGCTGTGGCTATGATTTCTTTGTACTTACTCCATATAGGATCATAAAGAGCCTTCCTTTGTTTTTTATCAAAGTCTGACATTGAATCTCTAGTAAGTCCTTCTACAGCAGATTTATAATCACCTTGAGAGTAGTTATAGACTTTCATTTTTAAATTTTCATACAGAGATTTGCTATAACTTCTGTAGCCTCCGATTCCCTGGATATCAAAACCACCGGCCTGATGTACATAAATTTCATCTGCATGCGCTGCGATTAAGTAGGACGAAGTTGTATATCTATCCGAAAATGCAATAACTCTTTTTAATTCACTGAGCTTTTGAATTTCCTCAGAAATTTCAATTAAATTTGTCGGTCCAGAATAAGATAAACCACTAAAATCCACTAGGACGGCAGGAATATCTTCGTCTTTAGAGATTGACTGAATAAGTTTTATAAGATCTCTGGTTTGAATTTGTTCAACCTGACCAAAAGAAAATTGGAAGTCTGAATACTGCACCTCTTGATCCACTAGGACACCTTCAGGATTCAAAATGACTACTTTTCCTTCTTTATCAATACTCCTATCGTTGGGGATAAAAACCGAGATTAGTCCAATAAAAACAAGAGCTAAAAAAATAAAAGTAATCAAGTTTGTTACAACAATCCTTGTGGAAGTTAAAAATCTGCCTAAAAAATTAAAAACTGATTTGAGTGCGTTCATAGCTTATTTCGGGTGAGCATTCTACCGACAATGATTCCTAATTCATAGAGAAGCCAAGCAGGAATTGCAAGCAGACTCTGTGAAATTACATCTGGAGGAGTTAGTAACATTCCAACTACAAAACATCCTAAAAAAACATAAGGTCTTGCAGATATAAGTTTACTCACCGTAACTGCATTCGATACAAGAAGCAGAATAATTATTATCGGCATTTCAAAAGCTAAACCGAAAGCAAAAAACATTTTGATTACGAATGACAAAAGTAAATTGATGTCCGTCATCATTATTACGTTTTCTGGAGTTGAGGCTGAAAAGAAAGAGAAAACAATCGGAAGAATAATAAAGTAAGCAAAAGTAATTCCGAGATAAAACAGTAGGATAGAACCTAAAACCAAAGGAAAGAAATAAATCTTTTCCTCAAAATACAATCCTGGCGAAGCAAATTTAATGAGCTGATAAATAAGAAAGGGTATTGAAACTAATAAGGCTAGATAAAAAGCAAATTTTAGAGGAGTAAGAAAAGGCGAAGCAACCTCGGTAGCTATAAGGCTGGATCCTATTGGCAAAGAGTTGATCAGCGGATCTGAAATAAAATTAAAAATATCTTTAGAAAAGAAAGCTGCAACAACAAAAGTTATTCCTAAAAATATAAGAAACTTGATGATACTTTTTCTTAAAACAGAAAGGTGTTCGAGATAGTTTGTATCTTTATCTTGATCAATCATTTTTTTTATTATGATCTTCGACGTAGATGCTATCTTTTATCTCCTTCGAGGTTTTATTAAAACTTGCACGAATGGATTTGATGGTTTCTTCAACCCATCTTATGAACTGCGGAAGTCTTTCTGGTCCTAATATAACCAGAGCTATTATTGAGATTATGAAGAGCTCAAAAAAACCAATTGAGAACATTATTGGTTATCTTTATCTTCTTCTTTAGTTGGCTCCTCGTTTACAGCTTTTTTGAATCCTTTAAATGCTGATCCGAGGTCTGAACCAATATTTTTTAATCTGGAAGTGCCGAAAATCAATATTATGATCGCAAGAATGATTAAGATTTGCCAAATGCTTATACCACCAAAACCCATTAATTATTTCCTCGATTTCTTTTCTTCATGACCAGATACTCCTTCTCGTTTTTTAAGTTCTAATAAAATTTCATCGAAAGGTATATTTTTCTCCGATAATAATACCATTAAGTGAAACAAGAGGTCTGCAGATTCATGTTTTATGCTACTGGGGTCATTTTCGCGGAAAGCTTCTGCTAATTCCTCTGACTCCTCTTTAATTTTTGAGATGATTTTCTCTTTTTCCTCAAACAAGGAAGCAACATAAGATTCTTTAGGATCCTTGTTTTTCCTATCCTGAATTGTCGCTTCAAGATCATCCAAATATTTCTTCATATGACAGCAAATATTATCAGAATCAATAGAAAAGCTAATGCAAATAATTGCCAAGACCTTCTTCTTTCAGATTTTTTAACTTCTTTTCTTAAGTCTTGTAACTCAGCGGTGTAATTTTCCATTTTATCCACAGCATCAAAAAAATTAGCGATTTGAGAAGGAAGATTGACAGCTTTTTCTATCAAGAATCCAGCATCATCATGGATTTTTTTAAAAATTCTAGCCGGATTATATTTAGCCTTAATCCACTCTTGGATAAAAGGTTTAGCAGTAACCCACAAATCAAGCTCAGGATAGATCTGTTTACCTAAGCCTTCAATGTTTATGAGTGTCTTTTCAAGCAATAATAGAGAGGGCGGAAGAGAAAGATTATATTTTCTTGTTGAATCAAAAAACTGAAACAGCATTTCACCAAAATTGATGTCATCAAAAGGCTTCTCAATTATTGGCTCTAAAAAAGTTCTTACGGTTATCTCTAGTTCCAATGGTGAGGTTTTATTATCAACCCATCCTGCTCTTATCATGGTCTCAGCAACCGCCTTAAAATTTTGAGAGAACATTTCAGATAACATTTTTCCAATAAAAAATTGTTCTTGATCGCTTAAGCTTCCACATATAGCGTAATCTACGTTTATATATGTTGGTGACTTAGGATTACTTACATCAACAAAAATATTTCCTGGATGCATATCAGCATGAAAGAAATTATCTTCGAACACTTGTTTAAAAAAAATGCTAACACCTCGTTCGGACAAAAGCTTACGATCTACTCCTAATCTATCTAACGCTTCGAAATCTGTTATCGGAACACCCTTAATTTTTTCAATCGTTAAAGCTTGGCTACCAGAAAGCTCTGAAAAAACTTTTGGAACGTATAGCAGGTTAGAATTTTCAAAATATTCTGCAGTCAAACGTGTGTTCGCAGACTCCTTTTTTAAATCTACTTCTCCTTGAATTACAATTTCATATTCTTGAACTAATTCTTTTAGTTGCAATCTTTGAGCATCAACAAGAAGAAAATCCAATAATTTTGAAATTAATTTTATTAGTCCAAGGTTTTTAGTGATTTCCTTTTGAATATTTGGGCGGATCACTTTGACTACAACTTCTTCTCCAGAAAAAAGAACTGCTTCATGGACTTGGGCAATTGAGGCCGCTGCTAAAGGTTTTCTCTGAAAGCTTTCAAACAGTTCTTCAATTGGTTTGCCTAAGTCATCTTCAATAATCTTAACGGCTATCCTTGAGTCAAAAGTAGGTAAATTGGATTGAAAATTTGTGAGCTCATGAATGATTTCATCATCAAAGAAGTCCGACCGAGTTGATAAAATCTGACCTAATTTTACATAAACAGGACCAGCGGCTAAGAGCGCAGAGAATAATCGCTCTCCCTTGCTTCCTCTAGCAGGAATTAAACGTAATGGATTAATGACATACAAAATCTTAAAAAATAGATTTAAATTAAGTTCAGGTAATAAGAGATCGAGTCTATATTTCCAAAAAATGAAAATAATCTTAAAGAACTGTATAAAAATCATTTTAGGTTTTAGTTCCTTTGTGCAAAGCTACAATTCCTCCGGTAAGGTTTTCATAGCTAGCATCCAAAAAGCCAGCAGACTGCATCATTTTCTTAAAAGTTTCTTGATCTGGATGTTTTCTGATTGACTCTGCTAGATACTGATAACTATCGGCATCATCTGCAATTAACTTCCCCATTAATGGAAGCAAATTAAAGGAGTAAATATCATAGATTTGTGAAAATAAATTCGAGGTAGGTTTTGAAAATTCTAAAACTATAAGACGCCCTCCGGGTTTTAAACAATGAAACATGCTTTTCAGAGCCTTTTCTTTATCAGTAACGTTTCTTATTCCAAATGCAATTGAGATGCAATCAAAAGAATTTTTTTCAAACGGTAACTCTTCAGCGTTAGCAATCTTGAAGTCAACATTTAGCCTTCCTGAATCAAGAACTCTCTTTTTTCCTTCCGCAAGCATGTCTTCATTGATATCTGATAAAACGACACTCCCTGATGAGCCTACAATTTTTGAAAATTCTATCGCAAGGTCTCCCGTTCCTCCTGCCACATCAAGTACGGAATTCCCAGGCATAACCTGGCTGGATTCAATAGCAGCTTTTTTCCAAAGCCTGTGGATGCCTAAAGACATAACATCATTCATAAGGTCGTATTTTGATGCAACGCTGCTAAAAACCTCACCGACAAGCTTGGATTTATCTTTCTTTGGTACTTCTTTATAGCCAAAGTCAGTATATTCTTTTTTGTTTTTATCCATATTTGCTATAGTAACCAACCTTCACTCATCCTGTATTGTAAATTAGTTCTATGGAAAACAAATTAATATGGCTAGATCTAGAAATGACTGGTTTGGATCCAAACTCAGAAAGAATCATTGAGATCTTTACTGCTGTAACGGATGAAAATTTAACTGAAATTATTGAAGGACCTGACCTTGTTATAAAGCAACCAAATGAGATTCTTGATCAAATGGATGAATGGAATCAGGAACATCATAAAAAATCAGGCTTGATTGATGAAGTTAAAAGAAGCGTAATAACTCAAGAGGATGCCGAAGCGATGACCCTTGATTTTTTATCGCAACACGTTGGTAAAAATGTTTCACCTCTTTGCGGCAATACCGTTTGGCACGATAGAAAATTTTTAACGCTCTACATGCCTCAACTAGAAGACTATTTTCATTACCGCGTCATTGATGTAAGTTCAGTTAAGGAACTTACAAAAAGATGGAGGCCTGATGCAACCAAGCCAAAATCTAAAGAAATTGCTCATCGCGCTCGTCCGGATGTTTTCGAATCAATTGAGGAATTACGATTTTATAGAGATCATATTTTTGCTCAATAATCAGACCTTTTCTTTTTTTCTCAAGCCTATATAGTTGCGAATCTTATATTTGAAATGAAGAAAGTTTTTATTAAAACGCACGGTTGTCAGATGAATGAGTACGATTCAGCCAAAATGCTTGATCTTCTTAAAGGTGAAGAAGACTATGAGCTTGCTGAGACTGAGCAACAAGCAGATCTCCTAATTTTGAACACTTGTTCGATAAGAGAAAAAGCTCAAGAAAAAGTATTTCATCAAATTGGCAGATGGAAAAAGATTAAAGATTCTAATCCTGATTTAAAAATAGCGATTGGAGGGTGCGTTGCATCTCAAGAGGGTGAAAAAATCATCAAGAGGGCGCCATCAGTCGATATAGTTTTTGGTCCTCAGACTCTTCATAAACTTCCTGATTTGATTAAAAACAATGAGATAAATGATAAATCTCAGATAGATATTACATTTCCTAAAATAGAAAAATTCGATCACATACCAACTCCAGACTATGGAGAGCCTTCCTCATTTGTTTCTGTTATGGAGGGATGTAATAAATATTGTTCTTTTTGTGTAGTTCCACACACCAGAGGTCATGAAGTATCAAGAAACTTTGATGATATCCTTAATGAAGTTTCAGCTTTAGCAGATAACGGAACTAGAGAAATTCACCTCCTAGGTCAAAACGTAAACAATTTTAAAGGTCTTCAGAATGGTGACAAATCATCCTTAGCGAAGTTAATTGTGGAAGTGGCAAAAATAGAAAATATTGAAAGAATTAGATTTACAACCAGTCATCCTCATGAATTTAAGGATGACTTAGTGGAAGTTTATGGGAGCGTGCCTGAACTTGTTAGTCATGTTCATCTTCCAGTTCAAAGCGGGTCTGACAGAATTTTAAAACTAATGAGAAGACGATACACCGTAGAGAAATATTTAGATCTGATAGATAGAATCAAATCCGTAAGACCAGACATGAGTTTTTCTTCAGACTTTATAGTTGGTTTTCCAGACGAATCAGAAGAAGATTTTCAAGCCACCATGGATATCGTAAATGAAGTAGGTTTTGATGAGTCTTATAGTTTCATTTACTCTCCCAGACCAAATACACCGGCTTCTGAGATGCCTGATAGCGTGCCTCGAGAAGAAAAAAAATTAAGGTTAGATATCTTACAAAATAGACTGAATCAGCTATCATATGGGTATAGTAGAAAAATGGTCGGATCTATTCAAAATTGCTTAATCACTGCAAGATCAAAGAAAGATCCGGGCGAATTTCAAGCTAGAACCATCAATGACAGAGTTGTTAATTTCAGACCAAAAGATCACAAAATTGGAGATTTTGTAAATTTGAAAATTCTTGATGCTTATACGAATTCTTTAAGAGGAGAAGTTAAAGACCTTTCTTAATTGCTCAATGACTGAGGAAATTA
>CABZYK010000004.1:0-139803 GCA_902529935.1 uncultured SAR86 cluster bacterium
CAATAATAAGTTCGGTGTTACTGGCGCAATAGCTTCCGTCCTTAATTTAACAATTGTCGGAGCTATTGTTTTAACAAACTTTTATGAAGTAAATAAACTTCTATATCTTTCATATACAGTAATTATTGGAGGTTTCTTTCAGGCTTTAGTTTTATTTACTGTTGTGGACAGGAATTTTTGGGCAGTATTGATATCTCTGAAAAGATATCGAACAAGCTTAAAAGAATTCTACAGTATGTATTGGCCTACTTTAGTCTACTCATCATTTTTTCAGATTAACTTGATTATAGGTATTTTTTTATGTTCACTTGAAGAAGGGGCAGTATCATATATTTATTATTCAGAAAGACTTTTTTATTTTCCGCTGACTTTAATTGGCATCGCGATAGGCGTGGTTCTTGTTCCAAATTTATCAAATTATATTCGGCAGAATGAAAATGATTCGGCGAGGGAATATATGAATAGAGCGAATAAATATGCTTTGATTACAATATTACCTTTGACTGGTTTTCTTCTTGGTTTAAGTCCGGAGATTGTTTCCTTCTTATTTGAAAGAGGTGAATTCACAGCTGAATCAACCAAGAATACTTCTATGGTTTTAACAGCTTTTTTGCTTGGCCTCCCAGCTGCTACTCTTGTGAAGATACTTACACCATATTTTTTTGCAATAGAAACTCCACGTATTTATTTACGGGTCACAACTTATTCAAACCTCATCAACCTAATTCTGATGCTCATCCTTTATAAATATATTGGTTTTCTTGGAATTCCAATTGCATTGTCAGTTTCTTCTTATGCTTTATTTTTCTTGCTTCTATCAGAGCATAAGAAAAAGAACTTTTTTTCTTATGATAATTTGAATCTCTCACCAGCACTGAAATACCTTGCATTATCAATTTTAATTTTCTTTAGCTGTAAAGAAATATCTGAACTCTTAATACTATCCTATGATAATGTAGTGGTTACCCTATTTGCTGGAGCAATCTATAGTAGTTTTGTTTTTATAATTTTTTTATCAATTTTTGATAAAGAAATATTGATGCAAACAAAAGAAGTTTTATTGAATCTTTATAGAAAATAAATATCACTTTTTTCAATAGCTTTGGATATATTTAATATGAAATATTTAGAAGATATACTGATTGTTCAATTTACCTCGTAAAAAAATTTAAAATGAAATCCACCTGGCAAATCTTTGAAGAAGGTAAACAGACCTGGGATAGCTTTATAGAACAGAACTCCTCTGAATTCAGGCAACTTTATGATTGGGGTGAGTATAAAGGTAAACTTGGCTGGGATGTTTTAAGACTTGCATGTATTAATGAAAATAATGCAACAGAAAATTTAGTTCAAATTTTTTCAAAGAAAATTTTATTTATTGGAAGTATTTATATTCCAGGAGATTTTTGCGGGAAAATTGAAAACCTCAATCTTGATTTTATAGATTTTCTTAAGGAATATCTGGAAGTAAGTTTTTTATATATTCGATTAGATTCTCCAAAAAGAGAAAATAATAAAGATGTTGAGCATCTCCAGAACTTTGGTTTTAAAAGGCCAAGTTACAAACTTAATACTCTTGAATACTGCGAGATTGATTTAAGAAAATCCAACGAATTAATTTTGACAGAAGCAAAGCAAAAGTGGAGATATCATCACAAGAGATCACTTGATAAAGGTTTAAAGCTTGAAGTGGAAACAAAGGCAGAGCATTTAATAAAAATAAATGAAGAACTTACAAAAGACTGGAATATTAGAAATACATTTACTAAAAGGGAAGTTATTCCTCTGATTGATCGCATGAAGGATAAATTAATCACCTGTACAGCAAAAAATGAAGATGGGGATTTGGTAGGCATAAGAGTTGCTGTTCTCTCTGGAAAAAAAGCTTTTCATCTCTACAATGCTGTTTCTAAAAAAGGAAGAGATTTACTACCAGGGTATAGACTCCTAATATTTATGTTAGATGAACTTAGGAAACATGAAATTGAATATTTTAATCTTGGCTCAACCAACAAAGAAAGGTTTCCTGGACCCTATAGATTCAAATACCAATTAGGATACAAAAATAGTCTTTATAGCTCCATAGGAGAGTGGAATTATACAAACAGTCTAGTCTTAGAAAAATTTCTGAACTTTCTTATAAAAATTTATTTTAATTCCTCATCTTTAATCAGAGTAATTTTTAAGAATTTTTAAACTAATGAAAGCAATTATCTTTTCAGAGATAGATCCATTTAATTTGAATAAATATGACAAGGTCTACGAATTTCATAAGTGGAATTTTAATGAGGATAATCCAAAAGGAAGATCCTTTGATCTTTTAAATTTGTCAAAAGAGGACTTTTTTTCAGAGAAAGCAAGAAAAAAATTAGAAACAATCTATGAAGAACTGCTTTACAAAATTTCTCTTAAATTAAATAAGTTCCATCATAAATCTTTTCCTCCAGAAACATGGGAAATCCTTATAGGCCCTTGGTTAAGAATATCTATATTTGGTTTTTTTGATCGGTGGGAGACTGTTAAGAAAATACATATCTTGAAAGATGACATTGAAATAGTAATGCATAAAAAAAGTTTTGAAAAATCTATTCCGAAGGATTTCAATGACTTTCATGAACTATTTTATGATGATGAATGTAACTCTCTTATTTACTCCTTCATAGCTGAATTTTTTTCAATTAATGTGTCAGTGCTACCTTCGTACAAAAGTAAATTAAGGGAAAGTACCTCGCCTTCAGCAAGTTTGCCGAATAGATCCTCCTCAAAAAAAATTAATTTAAGGAATACTTCAATTAAAATTTTAAATATTTTCCACTTTTTTCATAGCCTGAATTATCTTTTTTCAAAAAAATACAAAAGAGTTCTTATTTCCGGAATACCAGATTATTTAAAATTTTCTATGTTTCTTCTCGTTAATCGAAAAGGATTTCCACATATTTTGGACTTAAAAGAATCTAAAAAAAGATCAACAAAAAAAATTAGCTACGGTTTCAGATTAAGAAATGTCATCAAAATAAAAAGTCTTGGAAAATATGATAATGAAAAGGTAAATGAGACTTCTTTAATGAGTCAAATATTAGAAGCCTTCTTGTGTGCTTCTATTCCAAGGACCTATTTGGAGGATTTTACTTTTGTGCAAGATTATTTAGTTTCAAAAACACCAAAAAGAAAATTCGATATTGTCTATTCTTCCACAGACCAATGGAATAATGATTTTTTTAAAAGCTGGTTGTTGTTACAAAAAATAAAAAATGAGCACTTGAAAACAGTCATCTGGCAACACGGAGGTACTTATGGGACGACTAAATATTTAACTCATCAAGAGTCTTTAGAGACGAAAATTTATGATTACTTTTTAACTTGGGGATGGAATAGTAAAAGTAGTAAGATCTTACCTTTCTTTGCTTTTTTTCATTTAAAAAATTTTATATCTCAAAAAGAAAAAAGCGAGGGAAACAATAGAATCCTTGTTGTTTCCACCAGAGTTAAAAGATACTCAAAGGGAGATCCTTGGGATTCAGATAGATGGAATATTGATTACGTTAATTCTTTAAAAAAAATTTCTAGATTTAATATAAATAATCATGAAATTGTATTTAGAGTCCATCCATCTCAACATCGTCATGGATTAGACTTGAGAGATATTTTATCTGAGGAAAAAAATATAAATTTTGATTATTTTAAGAATATTTCTAATTCAATAGGAAGCTCTAAATTAATACTAGTCACTCAAAATTCAACAACTTTTTTACAATCATTTCTAGCTAATATACCAACCATATGTTTTTGGAATATTGAAATTAATCCTTTCAGAGAAGAATCTAAAAAGGATTTTGACAAATTAAAAGATTTGAATATATTTCAATCTAACATTGATGATTTGGAAAGTTTTTTGATACAAAATATTAACTCTATAGATAATTGGTG
This sequence comes from uncultured SAR86 cluster bacterium, assembly GCA_902529935.1. Taxonomy (GTDB): domain Bacteria; phylum Pseudomonadota; class Gammaproteobacteria; order Magnimaribacterales; family AG-339-G14; genus CACNYO01. Next base: position 3,928 of record CABZYK010000004.1, read on the forward strand.
GAATAGTAAGGAAGTTCAAGATGCAAAAAACTTGTTTTGTCAAAAGTACTCAACTCATTCTAAAGTGGTTGGGAAAGAATCTCTCTCAGTGATCTACAGATGAAAAAGATAACAAGATGAAATCAATTTTAAAAAAAATAATTTTTTATCTTCTTAAACAATCTTTAGATAAAGCTAGGGGAGAGCAAAACTACGACGTATTATTTGAGAAATTAAGAGACATTGTTCCTAATTTAAAAGATCAATATTCATCTTTTGTAATTGATGGCGATTACCTTAATACAAAAGTTTATTCCCAACATAGTTTTCAGATTGATCTGGTTCTTTTGGCTCTTAATAGTCTAGAAGGTAAAGGAAGAAATACTCTCATAGATATAGGAGATTCTTCTGGAAATCACATTAGATATTTAAGCGCTTTAAAAGAAAATATTCAGGCAATTTCAGTAAATTCTGATCCAATTGCTGTCCAAAAAATTAAAGAAAAAGGATTAGAAGCCTTGCAAGCCAGGGCAGAGGATTTGAGAGATATAAAGGAATTTAAAGATGATATCGATGTCCTAACTTCTTTTGAAATGTTAGAACACCTTCAAGACCCAATTGGTTTTTTAAAATCCATGTCTAGAAATGTTGATTGTGACAAATTTGTAATAACAGTGCCTTATGTTTCTAAAAGCAGAGTAAATTTATGGAAGATAGATAATCCAGATAACGAAGTTGCTTTTAACCCAGAAGTTACGCACATATTTGAACTTAATCCTGAAGATTGGAAGAAACTATTTAAATTCTCGGGATGGAAAGTCGAAAAGGACCTAATTTACTATCAATATCCACAAAAGCATCCTCTCTGGCTAACTAAGTACATATGGAAAAAGTTAGACTTTGAAGGTTTTTTTGGCGTAATCCTTTCTAAAGATGATACTTATTTAAAAATGTATAATGAGCATTAAATTTTCTTACAATGCATCTTTTAACTTTCCTGCTTGATCATCCTGATGAGAATCTTGATTCTTCGATTGATCTCTTCAATCTTCCATCTACTCAATTAGTGAGCGGTTATAAGGGAGAGGATTTATTTATTCATGCTTTTTACTCAAATGGAGAAGTTTGGAATCATCAAAACCTTGGAAAACTAAATAAAAATAACTTTAAAGAATTAAGAAGAGAAGAATTAGATCCTTCTTTTAAGCGAGAGAGCATATTTGTGTCTCTATCTGAAGAAAAAGATTTTAATCTATCAGAGATTTCAGAAGATAAAACAAAATACGAGCCTTATCCACCATGGAGATCAAATATAAAATTATTCAACGAGCATACAGCTGCTTCCTATCAAGGAGAAATCCCTGAAGCATTCTTAGATCTTAAGCTTTCCTTAGTAAGTTGCTCGCCAATGTTTCAAAACAATGGAAATGTTCAAAACTATTTTTACTTAATAAATATAAATAGGAATCCAAAAAAAGAGACTTTTAAAGTAAAAATACTGAATCAAAACAAAGATCAAATTGGAGAGATAAGTTGTCAAACAAATTCTCATAATTTGACTAATCTTGATGATATTGTCACTGAAAAATCAGATTTAATGATTTTCACTTCTGAGCATTATGGAGGTATTCCAATTTATTTTTCAAAGAGCAAGGATGCTAGATCTTTATCTATGGAACATACTCATCCTCCTGTTGAGCACGTTTTTATGGGAAAAAGGCATCTATTTCAAAAAAAGAAAAAAAGTTTTTGGTTTAGTGGATAAATTAAAGAATATTCTAAGAAAGTTCAAAACCTCTCATCCCATCGTGGGTATAAGAAACCTTCTTTTGATTAGGCCAATTCCATTTAGATCTCCTAATACAAAAGAAGCTTGTGTAAGTGATTTCTTTTTTTTTGATTGCTCCGGTGAGAAAAATACACAATTTTTTGTTACAAATTTAGCTTCCCAACTCTTTTTTGATCAAGATATTAAAGATTCGATATCTCTTATTGTTTTTAACCTAGAAGGTAAAAAAATATTACAAAAGGATTTTTCTTTAAAAAAAAATGAGTTATTAAAAATTGATTTCTCCCATTTAGACTTACCTGAAAAGAAGGGATCTTTTTTTGTTTTTCATAGATTAAACGATTATAAAGAATTAATTGAAAGTGGCTCTTATGGCTCTGAAAGAGGTTATGTGGCTTACAAAGAAGAAAATGGGATTTGGAATTATATGCATGGAAACACAACAGCATGTTATCTCGATGATAAAAATAAAATCCAATCGCTTGCAAGTAAATCTTTATTTAAGAGTTACTACGTTCCCCAAGTTTTATTTCAAGATACTGATAACTTCTCTTTGATCTTTAATAATCCATCTAGCTCTTCTATTTTTGCTCGGGTTAAATTATTAGATAAAAATAAAAATATAGTTGGCAGTGAGTTTTCAAAACTAAAAAGATTTGAAACTAAGATATTTAACTTTGATAACAGCCAAACTCATTTTATTAAAATTGAATCAAACTTAATTTTTTGCAGGCCTATCATTAAAAAAGTATACAAAAATTCTTATGACATTTTTCATGGCTAAATTTTCGATCTAGATATGAAAATTGAGAATAAGGTTTTGGATTTATCAGATGATTCAAAATTATCTGAAGAAGATTCTAAGGTTCTAGATTCTCAAATTGATTATAGTATTGATAAATTCAACCTGTTCGTCAGTCGACTTATAAAAGCGAATAAACTTTCTGGGAAAGATCTTTTTTTAAATGTATCTTCCCGAGATACATCCACATCAAAAACTTTTGATATTTGTTCAAAACTTAATTTGATTAAGCTTAAAAATCAACAAGGCCATACACCAAAATTAATAAAAGTTACCGATGAGGTATTTGCAAGACTGATAGAAATCAATTATGAGCAACTTGGATTTGGTGAGTTACCAGAAGTGATATACGAAAAAAAACAAAATTTATTTTTTAGGATAATTAAAAATTTTTTTGTTACTTTTTACCTTTTTATAGTTTGTTGGATAATATTTAAGCTACCAAGAAAAAATAATATTCCTTCTTCAAAAATAACTCTTGTTGATAATTTTATTTTTAAAGATAGTTTTGCAAAAGATGGATACTTTTATGACAGATATTATAGCGGCTTTGAAAAATTTTTATCTATTGAGGAGCAAAATCAAGTTTGGTTCTCACCAACTCTCATAGATATAAAAAATCCACTTGATTTCATTAAGATTTTAATTAGGTCTAAAAAATCGAAATTCAACTTTATATTTGAAGAATCATGGCTGACCATATCTGATTTAAAAAACTCACTATTCTCTTCCTTAAAATCTTCACAAAAAATAAAGAAAATTCCTGATTATGAAGGCTTGGATCTCTCTCCATTGATCGAAGAAAATTTGAAAAGAGATATATTTTCTCCTGGATTTGCAAAAGCAATGAACAAATATCAATATTTTAGAAGGATCAAAAAAAGAGGCATCAAAATCAATGGTTTTTTAAATTGGTTTGAAAATCAAACAATAGATAGAGCTTTCAATCTATCTGCAAAGAAGTTTTATCCTGATGTTACAACAATTGGTTATCAGGGATATATCTTTCCTAAATACGAACTCCACAAAAATCCAATTGATCTAGAGATTGAACTAAATACCATTCCTAACTTTCTTGCCCTCATATCTGAAAGAGAGATTGAAAAAAGAAAGAAATTTTCCAGAAAAATTAATTTTATTCTCGCTCCAGCTCTTAGATACTCATATTTAGAAAATATTCAATATAAAGAACCTTTAAATGACCTTATTCTTTTTCCTTTACCAATAGATATAAACCAATCAATTCAATTAATTAATTTTGCTGATCAAATAGATAGATTTTTTGATAAAGAAGTAGAAATTGTGCTCAAATGTCATCCAAAATTTTCAATCAAAGAATTCAAGGCTTTAGTACCTGCCTCAATGAATGATAAATTTTTTTTCTCTGAGGAGAGCATAGAGAAATTACTCACTAAGGCATCTTTAGTCGTATCTTCTGCCTCAACAGTATGCATTGAAGCTGCCTCCGTGGGTATACCAGTAGCAATTATTTCGAATAGTTCTGGCCTGACTAGAAATCCACTTCCTGTTCCCACAGAAAATGATTTGTGGACAATAATCTACAATGAGTCAGATCTATCAACGTTAATCAATAAGGCAAACAAGCAAGAAAAAAAATTGAATAATAATTTTTTTCAGAAGGTTGAAAAATCAGCTGTGAGAACTCTTTTTTTCTTTAATAATGAAATCGCCATTTAATGTATGATTGCGCTTAAAGATATTAGTAAGAATGAAGGGAAACACTGATTATTCAAAGTTAAAGTTTCTTGATTGCACATTGAGAGATGGAGGATACTATAACAATTGGGATTTTTCTGAAAATCTTATAAATAAATATCTAGATGTGATGTCAAATTCACTCATCGATATTGTTGAGATAGGTTTCAGATCATTTAGAGGCCCCTCTTCAAAGGGGCAATGTGCATACAGTGATGAATCCTTTTTAAATAGATTAAATATTCCAAGCAGTCTTAAAATTGCTGTTATGGTAAATGCCTCTGATCTTATATCTCACGAATTAGGGCCTGATGAAAGTATAAAAATTTTATTTGAAGACTCTAAGAATTCTAAAGTTGATTTAGTGAGAATAGCTTGTCACAAGGAAGAATATGAAAAGGTTTTATCAATCTGTGACTGGTTATCTTCAAAGGGATATGAGGTTGGATTAAACTTGATGCAAATTGATAGTTATAACGATAAGGAAATAAAAGAAGCAACAAAAATTATCAAAAATCACAAGATAGATGTTCTATATTTTGCAGATACCTTCGGATGTCTTGATAACGAATCAGTCTTAAAAATAGCAACTAGTTTTCAATCCAACTGTGATATTCCTCTTGGTATTCATGCACATGACAATATGGGGATGGCATTATCAAATAGCCTTGTTAGCATAAATTCAAATTTAGTTACTTGGATAGACTCTACTGTTACTGGAATGGGTAGAGGTCCAGGAAATACTCAAACAGAATATCTTTTGATGGAAATGTCGAAGATAAGTGAGCTTTCAAAAAGAAATGCTCAATCAGAATCTATAATCCCACTTTTAAAGCTAATTAGAGAGTTTTTTACTCCACTACAGGATAAATACGGATGGGGAAAGAATCCTTTCTACTACATAGCTGGACAAGAGAAGATACACCCCACATACATACAAGAACTTCTAAATGATGAGAAATATGTAGAGTCCGAGATAATTTCAGTTATTGAGCATTTAAAAGGCATTGGTGGAAGAAAGTTTAGTAAAGACGCAATGCAAATCGGTTTGCAACTAAACCAAGAGGATGCAAGCGGATCTTGGAAGCCAATGGATTTATTAAAAGGTAAAAAAATATTATTAATTGGCTCAGGCTCAAGTGTACAAGATATCAAAAAAGAATTAGAGAGTCTTATAAAGGAAAAGGATTTGTTCGTGATAGCTTTGAATTTAAAAAGTTCAGTTACTGAAGAATTAATTAATCTTAGAATTGCTTGCCATCCATTTAGCCTTATGATGGATAAGCAGAAATATCAAAGCCTCAAAGTTCCATTGGTAGTACCAGAAGCAAGACTTAACGAAGATATTAAATTATCTTTGGAAGAAAAAGAGGTTTTGAATTTTGGGATGAAAATTAAATCAGGTCTTTATGAATTCCATGAAACAAGTTGTTCTGTTCCATCACCATTAGTTGTTGCATATGCTTTAGGAGTCATAACAAGTGGAGGTTCAGCAGAATGTTACTTGGCAGGATTTGATGGATATGAGTCAGGCGATCCAAGGAATGAGGAAATAAGAAATATTTTTACTATCTATTTAAACTCAGATGAAAGTATCCCTTTAAAATCCGTTTCAGAATCGATTTTTAATTTACCTTTACTTTAATTTCAAGTGGATAAAACATTTTGTGTCATCATACCAGCTAGGTATAAGTCTTCCAGATTCAATGGAAAACCATTGGCAGATATTAAAGGAATTCCAATGATAGTTAGAACCTATAATCAGTGTGCGAAGGTTTGTGATAATGACTTGATCTGGGTTGCTACAGACGATGAGAGAATTAAAAGAACTTGCGAAAAAACGATATTCAAGTTCTAATGACTTCCAAAGACTGTCTTACTGGAACAGATAGACTCGCCGAATGTTCAGAACTATTAGATTTTGATATTTATATAAATGTTCAGGGGGATGAGCCTGTTTTTAATCCAGACGACCTTATAAAAATAATCGAATCATCTCAAATTTTTCCAGATTTTATTTTGAATGGATTTTGTAAAATAAATTCTCAAGAAGAGTATGAATCCTTATCTACTCCAAAAGTGGTAATGAGGGAGGATAATAGACTTTTATATATGACCAGGGCAAAAGTTCCATCAAGCAAAGAAGGAAAGTTTAATTTTGGATGGCGACAAGTTTGCATATATTCTTTTCCTAAGAAAGCGCTATTAAAATTTGCAAAGCATAGTCAGAAGACAGTTTTGGAAAAACAGGAGGACATTGAGATTTTAAGATTTTTAGAGATAGGTGAGGAAATAAAAATGATAGAAATGTCTAGCGACTCTGTTCCCGTTGACCATCCCGAGGATATATTAAGGGTAGAAGTTGCAATTAAAGAAAGGAACTTATGAAGTTAAATCTTTCATCTTATAAAACAATTATATTTGATTGTGATGGAGTTCTTCTGAACTCTAATCCAATAAAATCAAATGCTTTCTTTGAGTCCACAAAAAAATATGGACTCAAAAATGCTAATGATCTTCTTTCCTACCACATAAAGAATGGCGGGATATCAAGATATGAAAAATTTAGTTACTTTTTTACCAAAATTTTAAATAAAAAATATAAAGATGACGAGATGAGGTCTTTATTAGAAACTTTTTCAAGGAAAGTGCAAGATGGATTACTTCAATGTGAAGTTAATCCTTATCTAAAGAATTTAAAAGAAACTTATTCAAATAGTCTATGGGCAGTAATTTCTGGCAGTGATGAGAAAGAATTAAATTGCATTTTTAAGCAGAGAAATATTAATCGTTTATTTGAATTAGGTATTTACGGAAGTCCTAAAAACAAAGAAGAAAATTTTTTAAAATTAAGTGAGAAAGATATAAAGGAGCCAATCCTTTTTGTTGGAGATAGCAAATATGATTTTGAAGTAGCAAAAAAATTTAAGTTAGATTTTATCTTCATGCAATGTTGGTCTGAGTACAAAGAGTGGAAATCTCTTCAAAAAAATGAAAATTTTAATGTTATAACCGATTTCTCAGAGCTTTTATAATAAAACTATGTTGAGTAGATATAATTCCAAGAAAGTTTTAATTACGGGACATACTGGATTTAAAGGCAGTTGGCTTGCTACATGGCTATTGAGCTTGGGAGCAGAAGTTCACGGGATATCTTTAGATCCTCCTTCTAATCCATCAAATTTTTCAGTTCTTGGATTAGGCTCAAAAGTATTTGACCATAGAAATGATCTTTTATCACTTGAAGAGGTAAAACCTTTGATTCAAGAAATTCAACCAGATTATATTTTTCACCTTGCAGCTCAATCTTTAGTCAGGCCCTCATATGAAGATCCTTTAACTACATTTAAGGTTAACTCTCTCGGAACAGCACATATATTAGAATCTGTCAGATCATTTTCTAAAAAAGTTAATATTGTTTTAATCACGAGTGACAAATCTTACGATAATATTGAACTAGAGAGAGGTTATGAAGAAACAGATGTTTTAGGGGGTAAGGATCCTTATAGTGCCTCTAAGGGAATGGCAGAGCTAGTCATCAAATCATATTTTCATTCATTTTTAAAAGATAATAATTTTATAAGGCTTGCTGTAACGAGAGCAGGCAATGTCATAGGAGGAGGAGATTGGGCAAGGGATAGAATCGTGCCTGATTGCGTCAGAGCTTGGGCTGAAAAGAAGAAACCTGAAATTAGAAATCCTGATGCCACCAGACCTTGGCAGCATGTTTTAGAACCTTTGGGAGGATACTTACTGCTCGGAGCTTTGCTTTCAGAAAATAATAATTTTAATGGAGAGGCATATAATTTTGGACCTGCTAAAGATAATAATTTTTCTGTAAGAGACTTAATAGAAGAAATGAAAAAAAATTGGTCATCGGTGGAATGGATTGATTCATCTAAAGGAAAAGAAAAACTTTATGAAGCTAAACTTCTGAGATTAAACTGTGAAAAAGCAATGAATCATCTAAAGTGGGAACCAATTTTAAACTTTGAAGAGACAATTGAATTGACTGTAAATTGGTATAAAAAATACTATTCTGGGAATGATATTTATGACTTCACTTTGTCTCAAATTGAAGAATATTCAAGAAAGGGAAAAACAAGAGGGGCATATTGGATTTAAAAGAAATTCAGCAAATTGATGGGGTTTGTGTTTCTACACAACAGATCATAAATGTCGAGGGTGGAGATATTCTTCATGCAATTAAAAATGATGAGGAATCATTTAAATCTTTTGGCGAAGCTTATTTTTCTATCATAGAGCATAATTTTGTGAAAGCGTGGAAGAAACATACAAAAATGACATGTAATCTACTAGTACCCCATGGAAAAGTTGAATTTGTAATTTTTGACGATAGAAATGCTAATGCTGAGAATCATTGTTTTGCTAAGATATGTCTTTCAAAGGAAAATTATAAGAGGTTAACTATCCCTCCTAAAGTTTGGTTTGGATTTAAAGGCGTTGATGAGGAAAATTCAATTATATTAAATGTATCAGATATGAAGCATGATCCTGATGAGGTTCAAAGAGCTTCCCTAGATGAAATTTTATTTAATTGGGAGATTTAAATTGAAAGCATTAATTTTGGCAGGAGGATTTGGAACTAGAATAAGCGAGGAAACCGATATTAGACCTAAACCAATGATCCAAATTGGAGGTAAGCCAATTTTATGGCATATCATGAAAAATTACTCGAATTATGGAATAAATGAATTTGTGATTCTTTTAGGATATAAAGGGTATTTTATAAAAGAATATTTTTCTAATTATTTTCTTCACCAAAGTGACGTGACAATAGATTTATCTCAGAACTCAATGCAGGTTCATGAAAATAAAAGCGAACCATGGAAAGTTACTTTATTGGATACTGGACTTAACACTATGACAGGCGGAAGAATTAAAAGAGCTAAAGATTATATAAAAGATGAGTCATTTATGTTGACTTATGGCGACGGACTATCAGATATCAATTTTAATAAATTAATTGAATTTCATAAAAAAAGTAAAAAGCTACTAACGATGTCAGCTGTCCAGCCCGCTGGAAGATATGGCTCTCTTTCCATAAATGACAAAGACCTAGTAACAAATTTTTTAGAAAAACCAAAAGGTGATGGTTCTTGGATAAATGGAGGATTTTTCGTTTGTGAGCCGGATATTCTTAACTATATCGATTCTGATTCAACAGTATTTGAGCAAAGCCCATTAGAGAAATTAGCTAAAGATAATCAGCTAATAGCAAAGAAACATGAGGGTTTTTGGGGTTGCATGGATTCATTAAGAGATAAGACATATTTAAATGAATTATGGGATTCAGATAAAGCCCCATGGAAAACTTGGTAATGGTTTATGATTTTAATCACTGGATCGAGCGGTTATCTAGGAGGCAGGATAGTTGAAGAATTATCTTCAGAAGGAAGAGAATTAATTCTTTTAAGATCAGATAAACCTAATAAGAGTCCTGGTTTTTCGGAGGAGTTTGATTCGATAGAATTAGATTTAAACTCCGATATATCAAATATAAATAAAATTTTTCCAGATAGTGTAGATACAGTTATACATCTTGCTTCACTCAATCAAGCTTCTTGTGAAAATAATAAAAAACTTGCCTATCAAACAAACGTTGAAGGGACAAAAAAATTGCTTGAAGTCTCAAAAAATAAAAAAATTAAAAGATTTATAAATTTTTCAACTTGTCAGATTTATGGAAATAATAAATTGGGATTAATTAGCGAGGACTCTCCTCCTAATCCAGAAAATACATATGCTCATACCCATCTCCAAGCAGAAAATGCAACTCTTGAATTTACAAATTTCTTCGAAATAGTTAATTTAAGAATTTCTAACAGTATTGGCACCCCAATAAATCAATATTCAAATTGTTGGCATCTTTTTGCTAATGATTTATGCAAAGCAGCTATAGAAACTAAGAGAATTGAAATACAGTCTCCCCCATCAGTAACGAGAGATTTTATTCCAATCTCCTTACTATTGGAGGTCATCAATTTTTTTACTTCTGTTAGTAAATTTGATTCAAGCTTTAATAAAATTAATGTATGCAGCAATCAAAAATCAGCTCTTTTAGAAATCGCTTTATTGATAAAGCAAAGGTTTAAAAAAATATTCAATGAGGAAATAGACCTTATTTCTAAAAAAAATGCATCCCAAGAAAATGAAGAAAAATTTTCATACTCAAATTTAAGACTCTTAGACCTTAATTTGAAAGCAAAAATGGAAATTACAGAAGAGATTGATAAGCTTTTGATCAACTGTTCAAAATGGTTTGGAAATGTCTGAAGAACTAATATCAGTCATAATTCCTACATACAATAGAGAAAAACTTTTAAGAAGAGCCATTCAATCCGTTCAAAGGCAGAGCTATGAAAATTGGGAAATTATTGTTGTAGACAATCACTCAGAAGATGATACTCAATTGTTCATCGAGTCTCTCTCAAGCGAAAAGATAAAATATATAAAGCACAAAAATAATGGAATTATTGCCTCTTCACGCAATATAGGCGCTGAGGTTTCAAAAGGTAATTTTCTAGCTTTCTTAGACTCTGATGATTGGTGGGAAAAAGATAAATTAAAAAAATCGCATCAAGCTTTAACTTCTACTGAAAGTGATATTAGTTATCATAATTGTTTTATAGAGGGTAATAAAAAAAATGGAAAGACTAGATCAAGAAAATTAAAAGACCCCATTTATAATGATTTACTGATAAACGGTAATACAATTGTTACATCAAGTGTTTTGATTAGAAAAAAGATATTTAAAAATGCAGGTTGTTTCTCAACTGATGAAGATAAAGTAGGTTGGGAAGATTACGATCTCTGGATAAAAGTTTCAAAAAATAAAGGTAAGTTTCATTTTATAGAGGAAAGACTAGGATTTTATTGGGTTGGTGATGATAATTTTGACGATCCTAAAAGAATTTTACTTAATATCGATAACATGAAAAAAACTGTAATCTCAGAATTCATCAATTTATATGGAGGCCTTCCTTGGTGGCCCTCTTATACAAGTGGAATAGCTTTTTTTAATCTAGGCCAGAACAAAGATTCTTTGAAATATTTTTTTAAGGTCATATTTTCTCAAAGTCCTTTAAAGTCAAAACTAAAATCTCTATTTTACATAGCAAGAATTTTACTAAAAAAAAGGTTTAAAAATGAAGAGTAATTGTTCAATTATTATTCCAACTTTCAATAGAGCCGAGGAATTGAAGAAACTATTGCAAAACCTTTTATTACAGACAGTACTCGAACAGATAGAGGAGGTCATTATTTGCGATAGCAATAGTCAAGATGAGACTTCAATAATTCTTGAAAATTTTAAAAAAGAATTTAACCCAACGAAAATCCTCCATTTACAAACAGAAAACAATATTTCAAAAAAAAGAAATTTGGGAATTAATAACGCCAGTACTAATAATTTAATTTTTTTTGACGATGACTGCGAACCCAAAAAAGACTGTGTTGAAAAGCATTTATTGAGTCTCGATGGTTCGGTAAAAAGTATTTTTTCAGGCACTGTAAAATTCCCAATAGATCAGGTTATTTCAAATAATTACATAAGATATAGGGATTCAAGACATAGATTTTTTGATTCCTACACAGAAAATGATGAGTTAGATTTTAAAGAAATAGTTACGATGAATATGTCACTGAAGAAAGATGATCTTTTCAAAGAATCATTATTTTTTGATGAGTCTTTTATGGGGTATGGAATGGAAGATAATGAGTTTGCTTTCAGGGCACAAAAACAAGGATTTAGGTTACTTATGACAAAAGCAGAGATAATTCATCATGACTGGCATGACCTTAATACATATAGAAAGAAAATCTACAGTACTGCTAAAAACGGTACTGCACATTTTCTTGAAAAATCTCCTGAAGCTGTTTGGGAATTTTATTATTCAAAGCTTTTAGAACCCGATTACCCCAACAGAAAAAACATTCATAAATTTATTGGTTTCCTCTTAAGCCTTCTTTTGAATAAAAACATTGCAAATTTGTTGGCATATTTCTTGAGGAAAACAAATTCTATTTCCTTTCTTTATTCTAACTTACTTTTTAGGTACATCTTGGCGTATGAGTATCGAGAAGGTATCAATCACAGAAATGAAAGGTTTAAAACAATTGAGGATACCAAAGACGGATTTTACTGACATAAATGCTTTCTATTAAAATACCAAAGATTTTTCCACTAATGGCCTTAACAGCTTTGACGTTACTGACTGCTTTCAGGAACTTAAGTCCGGCATATTATTTATTACTAGGAGCTGGAATTGCTTTTTATATGATTCCAATTCTTAAAAATGAGAAATTTTTTAAATTTAATAAGGAGTTCCTGCCTTTATATATTTTCATTTATTACACTTTATTTGTAGCTGTTTGGTCCTTTTTTTATTTGATGTCTCTGGAGCCTTTAGCTGCTCTGCCAAGATTACTTTTAATGCCTATGATTGCATTTGTTTTTCTTTATTTTTTAAAAGATAAGACAGATTACATTTTGATGCTTAAGGTAATTCTGTTTTGTTTTACTTTAGGTTCTGCAAGCATAGCCTTCCAATTTTTTTTCGGTGAGGTATCTTGGTTTGCAAGCTCTGCGACTAGAGGGTCACTCGTCAGATATTCATCAATTCTTGGATCTTTAACTGTGTTTGGAACTATAGTTGGTTTTCAGTTTTTGCTTATTTTCTCTCCTTCAGAAATTATAAAAAGTTTTGTTCTTCGCTCCATTTTATTTTTGATTCTGCTTTTAGGGGTGGCTTTATCTCTTCAAAAAACTTCTGTATTCATATTATTTATTTCTTTTTTCATTCTGATGATTTTTAACTTATGGATCAATGGACCTAGAATCAAGTTGAATCATTTTCTAATGGGAATAACCATCTTATCTCTTTTGCCAGTTTTAATTGTAATTGATCCCACTTTTCAAAATTACGTCAGTACTTTGTTAACTGCGAGCACTGGATTGGATATATCAACTTTTTCATCTTCTTTAGTAGAAGTAAGAAATGTATCAGAATCAACAATTAGTACTTATGAAATATGGATGAGACTTATAGGATTTGCTTCAGTTGTATATGAATATTATGGCAATTTCATTTGGTTTATCGGAATTGGAGTAAAAGGGGGGGCAGGCGTAATGGGCCTTGAAGGAATATCATCGCACAATGGTTTAGCGGATTTATTAGTTATGGGAGGACCCATTTACCTAATTATTTTTCTCTATATTTATTTTTTTATACAAAAGAGTCTTTACAAAGATTTAAATAGTTCATTAGATGCAACTTTTTTTGTATCAAATTTAATATTTCTTATAATTGCAATCCCAACAGCGGGTGCAGTCTTCCAACCATCAGTAAGCATATTATTTTGGTTATCTGCGGCATATGTTTTGAAAAAAAAATTAAGATACTCTGAAAGAAAATGTTAAATGTTCTTGTTTTAGGATCTAGCGGAATGTTAGGCCATGTATTTAGTGATTATTTTAAGAATAAATTTCAGCTCCATGGGACTCTTAAAAACTCACTCAAAACTTACAGGAATTTAAGTAGCACTAAAATTAATTACTTTGATAATTTTGATGTTCTAGAAGAGAATTTATCAGAAAAAATAATTGATGATTGCAATCCACATTTTATTGTCAATTGCATTGGAATAACTAAACAGATTGCAAATCAATCAAACAAGGAATCAATAAACTTTATAAACGGTGAATACCCAAAGATTATTGAGAAATTATGCAAACAAAAAAAAACTAAATTAATTCAATTGAGCACGGATTGCGTTTTTTCCGGGAAAAAAGGTAATTACACCGAAGAAGATATTTGCGATGCTGATGATATCTATGGAGTTTCAAAAATAAAAGGCGAAATAAAAGATTCTGATAGTTGCTTAACTTTGAGAAAATCTACCATTGGGCTAGAAATCAAAGATAAGCATGGTTTAATTGAATGGTTTCTGGATCAAAAGGAAATTGACGGCTATAAAAATGCTATTTTTTCAGGTTTAACATCTTACGAATTAGCAAGAGTTATTGAGAAAATAATGATAGATTTTCCCCAGCTTCATGGACTTTATAACGTATCTTCCAACCCAATAAATAAGTATGACCTGTTAAGGAATTTAAGCTTACTTTTAAGAAGAGAAATAAAAATTAATCCTTTCGAAGATTTTTTCTGTGATAGAAGTTTAAATTCTTCGAGATTTATTGAGAAAACCGGTTACAATCCGCCCTCATGGGAACGAATGCTTATGGAGCTATCAAAAAAAATATTAGAAAGAGATGAAACTAAAAAATAAAACAATTCTTGTAACAGGAGGAACTGGGTCCTTGGGAAAAGTACTTGTAGGCAGATTATTATCTTTACCGAAGGGCAATCTACCCAAAAAAATTATTGTTATGTCCCGTGACGAAGGAAAGCAACACGATATGCGGCTTTCTTATTTAGACAAAAAGGCTAGCACCGATGAAGTCATTTATAAGAATTTTCAGCAGGCTTTAGAATTTAGAATTGGCGATGTTAGAAGTTTTGCAGATGTTACATCATCCATGAAGGGGGCAGATATAGTGATTAATGCTGCAGCAATGAAGCAAGTTCCTACAAGTGAATATTTTCCAGAACAGGCTATTCTTACTAATTGTATTGGTGCGACAAATATTGTGAGATCTATTGCAGAAAATGAGTTTAATATTGATACAGTCTTAGGAATCAGTACTGATAAAGCAGCTAAACCTATCAACGTAATGGGAATGACAAAAGCTTTGCAGGAAAGAGTCCTTCTTTCTGCAAATGTTTTGAATCCAAAAACAAGATTTATTTGTGTTCGTTATGGAAATGTTTTGGCATCCAGAGGGTCTGTAATTCCTTTATTTCATCACCAAATTTCTCAGGGAGGTCCTTTGACCGTAACAGTCTCCAACATGACAAGATTTTTACTTACACTTAACCAAGCTGTTGACACAGTTTTTGCTGCTCTCAGTGAAGCTGAATCTGGAGATATTTTTGTACCCAATGCCCCTTCGGTGACAATTTCTAATTTAGCAAGAGCAATGGTTAGAGGTACAAAAGTTAAAATTAAAGAAACCGGTATAAGGCCTGCAGAAAAGATACACGAAATAATGATCTCAGATGAAGAGTCAAACTACACAGTAAAAAAAGGAAATTTTTTCGCTATCAAGTCCATGCTTCCTGAGATAAATAAGAACAAAAGAATTAAAAGTGCGCTGAAGGGTGAATTTAGTTCCGGCAATAATGTTTTAGATTTAGATGGAACATACAAATTACTTAAAAAGAATAATCTTCTGCCAGGTATGGTTACACCAGAAGTTGATGGAGAGTTTCTAGCATGAAAAAAATGAAGATAATGACTATTGTTGGAACTAGACCAGAATTAATCAAATTATCCAGAATAATTAGCGAATTAGATAAAAACTCTGATCATTTATTGGTTCATACAGGCCAAAACTATGCAGATGAATTAAACAAAATATTTTTTAATGAGTTAGAAATAAGGGCTCCTGATTATTATCTTGATGCAGCTGAAGAGAATTCTCTTCAAACAATCTCTCAGGTTATTTCAAAAATAGATCCAGTTCTTGAAAAAGAGAGTCCCGATGCAGTACTTATATACGGAGATACAAATAGTTGTTTATCAGCAATCGCAGCAAAAAGGCACAAAATACCAGTTTTTCATATGGAAGCTGGAAATAGATCTTTTGATGAAAGGATTCCTGAAGAAATTAATAGAAGAATTGTTGATCACATAAGCGATATAAATATGCCTCTGACTGAACATGCAAGAAGATACCTGCTCAGAGAGGGGATTAATCCGGAAACAATTATAAAAACAGGATCTTGCATGGAAGAAGTTTTAGATTTTTATTCAGATAAGATTGACGTTTCTGATATCTGCTCAAAACTAGGATTAGAAAAAAACTCTTTTTTCGTATTAAGTTCTCATAGAGAAGAAAATGTTGATTCGCCAGATAGACTAAAAAAACTCATACTCTGCTTAGAAAAACTTATTGAAGATTATGACAAAGATATTATCTTCTCAGTTCACCCAAGGACCATGAAAAGATTAGAAGATCTTAAGATCAAAAATTTAAACCCTAAAATAAAATTCATGAAAGCAATGGGGTTTGTTGATTATATAAAGCTACAAATTGAGGCTTTTTGTATTATTTCCGATAGCGGAACTATTTCTGAAGAGGCGTCTTTACTCAAATTACCAGCAGTAACAATTCGCCAGGCTCATGAAAGGCCTGAAGGAATGGATGAAGGATTACTAATTATGAGCGATCTAGACCCGGAAAAACTTAGTCAGGCAGTTAAAATTGTTACCTCATCTTATAAGGAAGGTATTAAAGCTAAACCTGTACAAGATTATCTTGGAGGGAAAGTTTCAAAAAAAGTCGTGAACATTATCCACAGCTATACCGACTATGTGAATAGGACTATTTGGAATAAAAAATTAAATAGTTAAAAACTTTATGAAAATTTTGATTGTTTCTCAATATTTTCATCCAGAAAATTTACCTATTAACTTTATAGCTAAGTTGCTAAAAGAACATGGCCAAGAAATTAACGTTTTAACTGGCAAGCCAAACTATCCAAAAGGAAAGTATTTTGCCGGTCATAGTTTTTTCTCAAAAATTTTGGGTGAAGAATTTTCAATTAAAGTTTTTAGAATCCCAATAACACCAAGAGGTTCAAGATTTAGAACTTTCGGATTAGCTTTTAATTACCTTTCATTTGCTTTTATTGCCTCAATAATCGCACCTTTTATACTCAGAAAAGAAAAGTATGATGTTATTTTTGTCTACGCAAACTCTCCGATAACTAAAACAATTCCCGCAATAACATTAGGTAAGATAAAGAAAATCCCGGTAGTGCTATGGGTTCAGGATTTATGGCCACAGAGTTTGGAAGCATCAGGTTTTAGATTTCCTAAAATATTACTCACAGCACTTTCAAAAATTATATCGATCATATATGGAAATGTTGATCATATAGCCTGCCAGAGTTCCGCATTCAAAGAAAAGATAATGAATGATTTCAATATTCCAAGAGAAAAGATTTCTTATCTTCCAAATACTATCGATGATCTTTTTTTAAACTCTACTAAAAATAACATTGACTTCGACATACTCAACAAAATCAAGAATAACTTTAAGATTTTATTTACAGGTAATGTAGGCGAAGCACAATCTATGGATACCATTCTTAGGTCAGCGAAAGAGCTGAAGGAAAAATCTTTCAAAAATATTAACTACATCATTGTTGGATCTGGCAGCAAATTAGATTATTGCAAACAGTTTGCACAGACAGAAGGATTAGATAACATTTTTTTTCTAGGTCAACACCCTTTAGAAGAAATGCCAAACTTTATAAATTTTGCAGATGCTCTTCTAATTTCGCTCAAAGATGAAGAAATATTCAATCTTACAATTCCAAATAAATTACAATCCTATATGGCTTCTCAAAAACCTATAATTGGTAGCTTAAATGGCGAAGGCGCAAAAATAATTAAAATATCTAAATCTGGATTAGTTTCCAATGCCGAAGACTCTCATTTGCTGACAAAGAATGTTATTGAGATGGCCTCATTTAAAAAAGAGAAGTTAGAAGAATTAGGAAAAAATGCTAAAGATTTTTTTCAAACTAATTTCTCTTCTAAAATATTCAATCAAAAAGTTATGTCACTCTTTGACGAAGTAATTAGAAATTACAAAAGTAGTGAAAGGTAAAATTCTTTTAACTGGTGCGTCTGGTTTTATTGGCAGAAGAGTTCATAGATTGCTTACATTAAATCATTATGAAGTTAGGGTCTTGTTAAGGAAGTCTAATGATGCTTTTGAAGATACATATGTTATTGATTTGGAAAAAGATGAAATAAAGGATGAAATTTTTAAAGGAGTTACCTCTGTGATTCATCTAGCAGGTTATGCGCATGATTTAAAAAATAGTTCTTCTAAACTTAATAAATTCCAAAAACTGAATTATGAAGCGTCTATCGCCCTAGCTAGGGCTGCATTTCAGAAGGGTATAAAAGATTTTACTTTTATAAGCAGTGTAAAAGCTGGTGGAATTTTACAGAATGATCGAAAAGAGATTATCGATGAGACATTTTCATCTGGAATTTTTGATCCATATGGGGAGAGCAAAAGAAGAGCAGAATTAAAATTATTGGATTTAAGCAAAAATTTCAATGCAAGAGTAAATATATTGAGACCTACGTTAACTTACGGGAAGGATGTGAAAGGGAACTTAAGAAAGATGATAGATGCTATAAAGGCTGGATGGTTTCCAAAACTTCCTGACAAACAAAATAAGAAATCGCTCGTACATGTTGATGATTTAGCAAGGTCAATTTTGTTTATACATTTTAATGAAGAAATAAAAGACGAGATATTCATTGTAAGCGATGGGAATTTCTATTCATCTAAAGTCATCCATGATTCAATTAAAAAAGCATTTAATCTAAATAATGTTTCACCTTATCTACCGAGTCTTTTAGTAAGAACGTTATCATTTATTCCAAAATTAAAAGATCAAATTAATAAACTACAGAATAATGAACCATATTCCTCTGAGAAATTAAAAAAGCTTGGTTTTAAAAGTAAATTTAATTTAGAAAATTTAAATGAGACGATTTTTTGATATATTGACAAGTATCTCGGTAATAATATTACTCCTGCCGATCCTAATCCTTATCTTTTTATCTGTGAAATATTATTCAAAAGATTCAACTATTTTTTGGTCTGAAAGAGCGGGAATAAATAATCAACCTTTTAAAATGCCAAAATTTAGAACAATGCGAGGAGATGCCCCAATAATTTCGTCAGATAAACTTAAAAATCCTCATTCTTATCTGATTCCTATTGGCATGTTTTTGAGAATGTATAGTTTAGATGAACTACCGCAGTTATATAGTATTTTAAAAGGGGACATGAGTTTAATTGGACCAAGACCTGCTTTGCTTTCCCAGAGTAATCTCCTTAATATGAGAAAAAAAGAAAATATAATATCTTTGAAGCCTGGAATTACAGGATGGGCTCAAGTCAATGGAAGAGATCATTTAACCGATAAAGAAAAGGTGAAATTAGAGAAGGAATATTTAAATAAAAAATCTATATTTTTTGATGCCAAAATATTAATGATGACTTTTACAAAGGTGTTTAATAAAGATGGAGTATCCCATTAAGAATTATGATTAAAAATAACTTTTTAAATCGTAACTCATCAATATTTAAAGATGATTTAGAAAGAGTTAAAGATGATTTAAGTCACCTTATCGGTGGAAGCAGAATACTTGTAATTGGCGCAGCAGGAACAATAGGTCAATCAGTTTTTTATGAGTTATTTTCTCGAAAGCCTAAATCTATTCATGCTGTCGATATAAGTGAGAATAATCTTGTTGAGTTAGTAAGAACAATAAGAAGTTCTCCTTTAGATCAGAGCCCTGAACTAAAAACATATGCCATTGATTACGGCTCAAATGAATTTAAATTTTTAATTGAAAGTACTGATAATTTTGATTATGTCTTTAATTTATCGGCACTAAAGCATGTTAGAAGCGAAAAAGATGAATTCACTCTCATGAGATTAATTAGAGTCAATATTTTTAATACAGTGGAAATTTTGAAACTTTTGTCGCCAACGCACTTAAAAAAATACTTTGTTGTTTCAACTGATAAAGCTACGAATCCAGTAAATATGATGGGAGCAAGCAAAAGGATTATGGAAAAATTTCTTTTTAGAGAAAGTGAAAAATTTAACATTTCAATGGCTAGGTTTGCAAATGTGGCATTCTCTGATGGATCTTTATTGCATGGTTTTAATCAAAGAATTCAAAAAAAACAACCATTATCTGCTCCAAATGATGTTGAAAGATATTTCATAACTCAAAAAGAGTCAGGAGAGCTTTGTATGATCTCAGGTTTGATGGGAGAAAACAGAGATATTTTTTTCCCAAAATTAAGTGAAGAATTATCTCTTACAAAATTTTCCGATATTGCTGTTGATTATCTTGCAACACAAGGCTATGAACCATACGAATGTCAGAGCGAAGAGGAAGCAATTGATAAGTTAGAGGCACTGATCAAACAAAATAAATGGCCGTGTTACTTTTTCAAGTCAGATACGACTGGAGAGAAAGACTTTGAAGAGTTTTTCACAGAAGAGTCAAAACTTGATCTAACTAAATTCAAGTCAATAGGCATAATAAAAAATGATCTAAAAAATTACAGTGAAAATCTTGATCATTTTTATTTAAAAATTAATAAATTACTTGATGAAGGAAGATGGGGAAAAAAGGAGTTGATTGATATTTTTAAAAATATTTTGCCTAACTTCTCTCACATAGAAAAAGGAAAAAATTTAGATGAGAAGATGTAATGATCAGAATATTTGATATTTTCTTTTCCTTATTAGCAATTATTTTTCTTTCACCAATTTTTACAATTATTTCAATATTTCTTAAGTTTTCTGGTGAGGGTGAAATCTTATATTTTCAAGAAAGAATTGGAAAAAATAAAAAAGTTTTTAAATTGATTAAATTTGCCACCATGTTGAAGAATAGTCCTAACATTGGAACTAAGAGCATAACAGTTAAAGGAGATCCTAGAATACTTCCTATGGGACACTTTCTAAGAAAAACAAAGATAAATGAGTTGCCTCAGATATTCAACGTTCTATTTGGCGATATATCTTTGATTGGACCGAGACCTTTAGTGCAGGAAGGAGTTGATAATTATCCTAGAGAATTAGAGATTGAAATGTCAAAAATTAAACCCGGTCTATCTGGTTTGGCATCAATATTATTGAGGAATGAGGAGGAAATATTATCGGTAGTAAAAGACCCTGTGGAGTTCCACAAGAAAATTTTAACGCCTTTCAAAGCTGAAATAGAAGTGTGGATGAGCAAAAAAAATAATATAACCAATTATTTTTTGCTTATATTCCTCACTATATGGATTGTTTTGTTTCCACGCACAAAAATATTAAACAATTTTTTCAAGGATAGGCCAAAAATGCCGGATGAATTAACTAAGTTGCTATAGTAGGAACAAAAAAGAAAATACGTTGATGAAAAAATTAAGAAAAGTTGTTATTCCCATAGCAGGATTAGGAACTAGAATGCTTCCTGCAACAAAAGCTATTCCTAAAGAGATGCTTCCAGTCGTCGATAAACCAATCATTCAATACATAGTGGAAGAGGCAGAGTTTGCGGGCTTCAAGGAGATTATTTTTGTAACTCATTCCAGCAAGTATTCTGTCGAGAATCATTTTGATACAAGTTTCGAACTTGAAGCTACTTTGGAAAAAAGAGTAAAAAGATCTCTCCTTAAATCAATAAAGTCCATTTCTAACCTCAAAGTAACAATTCATAGTGTTCGGCAGGGAGAAGCAAAAGGATTAGGACATGCCATTCACTGTGCCAAATCCATAATAGGTGATGAGCCTTTTGGAATTATGCTTCCAGATATGATGATCATGGGTAATAACAAATCTAATAACCTATCTCTAATGAAGGAATTATTTGAAAAGGAAAATAAACCTCTCATACTTTTGGGGAAGTCTAATAGAAAGAATTTATCTAATTATGGAATTGTTAAACTAAGCAAGATTAAAAACTTGCCGATGTATCTGATTAGCGCAATAGTTGAAAAACCATCACCTGAGAAAGCGCCCTCGAACAAATATGCTATAGGCAGATATATTTTTGACAATTCTTTCCTGTCCTATTTGCCAAAAACTAAGAAAGATAAATATGGCGAAATACAACTCACTGATGCAATATCTCTTTACATAAATGATAAAAAAGATGTTTTAGGACTTGATCTTGAAGGAAAAGTTTTTGACTGCGGAGATAAATTGGGTTATCTAATGGCTATTGTCGAGTTCGCAAAAAATAACAAGTCAATTGGTAAAAATTTTTCTTCATTTTTGAATTCTTTGATTAAGAAGAATAAATGAAAATTTCAATCATAAGCGGTGGGTTTGATCCTCTTCACAGCGGACATATTTCTTATATACATGAGGCAAAAAAGCTCGGTGATAAACTTATTGTTCTTCTGAATAGTGATGAATGGTTAATCAAGAAAAAAGGAAAAAATTTTCTACCATTTAAAGAAAGGGCTCTAATTTTAGAATCGATAAAATTTGTTGATGAGGTGCTAAGTTTTCCCGATGATAAATTGGGTAGTTGTACTTTAGGATTAAAGCTAATTAGAGAAAAATATCCAAAAGATGAATTAATATTTTGTAACGGAGGAGATAGAAATAAGCAAAATATTCCAGAACAAGTAGTTAAAGACATAGATTTCAAATTCAATATAGGAGGAAATCTTAAAAAGAATTCTTCAAGTAAGATTTTACATAATTGGCAGTTTGAAAAGGAAGAAAGAATATGGGGAGAATTTTCTGAGATATTTAGGGCTAAAGACATCAAGGTAAAAGAGCTTGTGATAAAGCCAAAAAAGGAAATGAGTTTTCAAAGGCATTTTCATAGAAGTGAAGTTTGGTTTATCAGTGAAGGAAAATGTAAGGTTAGGTTCACCGATAATGAAGAGACTGGATATGAAACTTTAACTTTGAGCAAGGAGGATACTTTCCACGTCAAAAAGCAACAATGGCATCAATTGATCAATCCTTACGATGATGCTTGTAAAATCATCGAGATACAGTATGGGAATATTCTTGAAGAAACAGACATAGAAAGACTTATAAAACTTCCTACAAAAAAATGAAAATTTTAGATTTTTTATTTGCATTTTCTGACAGTAAGAAAATTATTTTTGTTGATTGTGAGGAGGATTTTCAATTATTTATTCAAGAAATAATTATTGAAAAAGAGATTGCTATAGATACCGAATTCACTTGGAGAGATACTTATTATCCAATTTTAAATTTAATACAAGTAGCTACAGAAAAAAAAATTTATTTAATCGACTGTATAAAGTTGAAAGATTTGAAAGATTTATCTCAAATTTTTTCGAGTGACAAGATAGTAAAAGTCTTGCATTCTCTTAGAGGAGATGTAACGGTCTTATTTTTTAATCAAGGTCTGACATTATTTAATGTTTTTGATACTCAAATAGCAGAATCTTTAATTTCTAATGAAAGATCCTTACAAATAAGTTATAAAAACTTAGTCAAAAAATATCTCTTATTTGATCTAGGTAAGAAAGAGACTAACTCAAATTGGGGGAAAAGGCCTTTATCAGAAAGTCAAATTAATTATGCAGCAGATGATGTAAGACATTTACTGAGGATTAAAAAAAATCAGGAATCAAAAATTAATAAACTTAAATTGAAAGAAGAACTTCACTCATGCGCAAACAAGGAAAAATTATTAGGAGAAAAAAATTTTTTAGAAGCTAGACTTGAAAGACATAAAAAAAAATACAGAAATATTTCAGGAGAAGAGATTGAAATATTCAAATGGCGAGAAAATAAGGCGAAGCTCATAAACACCACCCCTAATAAAATTTTTAATGATAAAAATCTCAAATTGATTGTAAAAAACCTCAAATTACCAGGGAAAAGAAATGAATATAATTGGCTTATCCCAAAGAAAGAAATTAGAGAAGATTTTTTGAGTAAGTTTTTATGATTTATTTTTTCTGGCTCTTGTATTTTTTTCTTACAATATTTATTTCAATATTAATTAGAAAATTTTTTCATTCTAGATTTCTAAAATCATTAAGTTTTTCTCTTACATTTAGTTTCCTAATATCTATTTGGTTTTCCCAATCTGGCAGTTCAGATTTAGCGCCAATATTTTCGATCATGATTTTTGATATGATCCAAGATAGTGAATCTAACTTAATTAGGCTTCTAAGGCCTTTTGGACTTATTTTTTTAATTATTTTTATTACAGATCTTGTTTTTAGCTTGAGAAAAAAACAAGCTAAAACTTAATAATTTCCATTTCTGGATCCATTACACTAATTACACCAATCGAATTTTTTCCTTTTATTAATCCAGCACATTCACCGGGATTAAAAATATGTGTCTCTTTGAAAACCTCATTTCTGTATCTATGAGTATGCCCATGAAGAATTATATTTCCTTGGCCATAAAAGTTTTCTGTAATATCTAATGGGTCATGCACTGTATATATTTTTCTATCTAATGCAAAATCTTGTCTAAATGAATTAGAAAAATCAAACTTATAATTCTTGCATACTTCATTTAAACCTTTTAATTCGCCTTGATCGTTATTACCGAACACACCTTTCAAAGGCATATCTAACATACTAAATGCTTCTAAAGACTTAGGAAGAGTAATATCTCCAGTATGAACCACAAAATCTACTTTCTCTTGGTTGAAGATAGAGCAGATTTTGGCGATATTATTTATATTATTGTGGGTGTCACCTGTAAGGCCAATTCTCAATTTTAAAATTAAATATTAATTTGTCTTTTCGAGAATATGTATACCGCAAGCAGTTCCAAGACCAATGACATGAGTCATTCCAATTTTGGCACCTTCAACTTGCCTTGCTCCAGCTTCACCTCTTAGGTGAGTGCAAACTTCATAAATATTTGCTATGCCTGTCGCTCCAAGCGGATGACCCTTCGAGAGCAAACCACCAGAAACATTCACTGGAACTTTTCCACCAAGTTCAACATGACCTTCGTCAATCATTCTTCCTGCTTCACCATCTTCACAAAGACCTAGGTTTTCATAATGCAACATTTCAGCAGTAGCAAAACAATCATGCAGTTCCACAAGATTCACATCTTCGGGGCCAATACCTGCCTGTTCATATGCATCTTTAGCAGCAAGCCTTGTACAAGCATTGACATCAGGCATTACAAGATCTCTATCAGTATAAGGATCACTTGCCATTGCCGACGCTCTAACTTTTACAGCTCTTGCCATCCCAAGTTCTTTTGCTTTTTTTTCTGAAACTAAAACTGCAGCAGCAGAACCATCAACATTCACCGAACACATTAACTTTGTATTAGGATAAGAAATCATTTCAGCGTTCATTACATCATCTAGTGGCGTTTCAATTTGATACATAGCTTTTGGATTCATTGTTGAATGATGATGATTTTTTACAGATATTTTAGCGAACTGTTCAAATGTGGTTCCATATTCCTTAGCATGTTCCATTCCGGCCTCCGCAAAGACACAAGGCATAGTTCCAGAACCTAAAAGACCTTCTTTGGGGATACCATCTCCACCTCCCGCTCCACCAAGAAGTCCTTTACCCATTTGTTCAACACCAACAGCCAGAACAACGTCGTACATACCAGCTTTTATAGACATCCAAGCTTCTCTGAAAGCAGTTGCTCCTGTAGCACAAGCATTGGCAACATTCACAACAGGCATTCCAGTTTGACCAATTTCTTGTAGTATCCTTTGACCAACCATCGCATTGGCCTGTCCCAAGTTTCCACAATAAAGGGCTTGCATATCTTGAATACCTAAACCGGCATCATCGAGAGCCATTAAAGCTGCTTCTGCTCCTATGTTAGGAACAGTTCTGTCTGGAAATCTTCCAAACTTAATCATATCAACACCCACTACGTAAACATCACTCATAATTTCACCTCTATTAAGCTGGTTCAAAAAAATAACTAAGATAAGAATTTCCCTCTTTATCTTTTCTGCCTAAGGCATCGCCGTAAGTTATTTTCACTGGCATATTAAATTCTATTTTATCAGGATCTGGATCAATATTAATCAAATTTCCTTTGATTGTTCCTCCTCCATCAAGATCTACTATTGCAGAAATATAAGGGACGTCGATTCCAGGAAAAGATCTAAAAACTATTGCATAACTATGCAAAATCCCGGTTTCAGATAGTTTGATAACTTCCATTTCATCTCTTGCAAAACATTTTGAACAAACATTTCTCTCTCCTAAATAAATAGATCCGCATTTTTTGCATCTATATCCTTCAAGATAAGGATTTCCATCCTCTGGAATTTTAAGGAAATCTACTACTGGCAAAGGTTTTGATTCAGACATGTTTCCCCCGATAAAACTTATCCATGTACAATTATTAAACCATAGCAATGCATAAAAATTAAGAAAAAATGAGTTTAATTGGCGGAATTGTTGGCGGAATGATTGGATTCACTTTGCTTGGACCTATTGGTGCTCTTGTTGGAAGCGTCATGGGCTCAAGAATGACAAGGCAAGCAAAATCAAGAAGGAACCCAAATAATTTAGATCATCAAGTAGCTTTTTTTACTGCTCTATTTGCATGTTTAGCAAAGATTGCTAAAGCTGATGGAAGAGTAAGCGAAGAAGAAGTCTCGAAAATTGAAAGTTTTATTTCTAATAAATTCAACTTTAGCGAAGATGAAAGAAATTTTGCTATAAATATTTTTCAAAAAGCTAAATCAGATAGCGTTCCTTTTGAAGCATATGCAAAACAGCTTTATCAACTTTTGGGCTCTAGTCCAAATTCACTTTTGGTTTTCTATGAACTTTTATTTGAGTTAGCCATGGCTGATGGAGAAATGCATGAAAATGAGGAGAGGTTATTAAGGAAAATCCCTAACATCTTTGGGTTTGATAAAAATGTGTATAAAGATTTATACAACAAATATGTTGGAAACATTTCAAATGCTTATGAAATTCTGGGTGTTACTAAAAGCATGACTTTAGAAGAAATAAAAAAAGTCTACAGGGTTAAAAGAAAAGAATTTCATCCAGATGCATTGATTTCTAAAGGTCTTCCGGAGGAATTAATTGAAAAGGCTAAAGAAAAATTTATAGAAATACAAGCAGCTTTTGAGATAATAGAGAAGGAAAAAAATGATTAGATTTATTTTAAAAATAGATAATTTTTTAGGTAACTTAAAAACCTTTGATTTCATTGGTCTATTCTTTTTGAGAGTCTACTTATTCTTCATATTCTGGAATGCTGGGGTCAGAAAAATAGCGTGGGAAGATGGCATACCAAATGTTGATAGATTTTCAGAGTTTTTGGGACCAGGAGGAAAAGATAACCTTAATTTAATTCTACCCGACCTTTTTGCGTGGCTAACAGTTATTGCTGAAGCTGGAGGAGCAGTACTCTTATTGATAGGGCTTTTCTCGAGATGGGCGTCCGTACCTATTTTAGTCTGTATGATTGTGGCTACTTATTATCATTCTCCAAATGGATGGAATGCAGACGCTGGAGGTTATGAAATGTCAGTTACTTATTTTTTAATGACGTCAATCATTTTATTATTTGGTCCAGGCAAATATTTATCGCTAGATTTTTGGGTTCAAAGAAAATAAATGAATTTTGATTCCATTACTCAAGAACCTTTTCTTGAAATCAAATATTTCCTTGAACAAGCTAGAGATTTAGATTTGAGAGACTGGAATGGTATGACCGTTTCAACCGTTGATGAAGATCAAAGGCCTTCTTCCAGAGTTGTATTACTAAAGAAATTTACTGATGATGGTTTATTTTTTTATACGAACTACAAAAGTAAAAAGGGTCAAGATATTTCAAAAAATAACAATGTTTCAGTAAATTTTTGGTGGAGAGAGTTACAAGTTCAAATCAGAATCAGTGGATCAATATCTAAAGCTTCCAGATCAGAATCGGAAGAATATTTTAATTCGAGACCAAAAGGTTCAAGAATTTCGGCTATTGTCTCAAAACAGAGTGAAGAAATTGAATCTTTTGAAAGCTTCCAAAAAACAGTTGAAGAAGCTATCAATAATTTGGATGAGAAAGATATTAAACTTCCAGATCATTGCGGTATGTACAAAATTATGCCTGTGGAGATTGAAATTTGGAAAGAAGGAGAATTCCGCAGACATGAAAGAACACTTTTCAAATCAGAAGGTAAAAAGTGGGTTAAATCTTATCTTTCTCCTTAAAAAATAGTGATAATCAAGTAAAATAACAACTAGGCCCCTCGTATAGGTCAAAAAATGATAAAAATAACACTTCCTGATAAATCCAAAAGAAATTTTGATGAGCCTCCTACCATATTTGAATTGGCTCAAGTTATCGGTCCTGGTTTAGCTAAAGCAACTTTGGCAGGTGTTATCAATGGGGAAGAGCATGATGCTTGTGATCTAATAGAAAAAAACTCAGAAGTATCAATCTTAACCAACAAAGATCAACAGGGTATAGAAATTATTCGACATAGTTGTGCGCACCTATTTGGTCATGCCATAAAACAAATTTTTCCTAAAACTAAAATGGCAATTGGCCCAACCATTGATGATGGGTTTTATTATGATATCGATTTAGACCATAAACTTACCCAGCAAGATCTTGCAAAGATTGAAAAACGTATGAAACAGTTAGCTAGTACATCTTACTTAGTTGAAAAAAAAGTAGTTACGCATAAAGAGGCTGTGAAAGTTTTTAAAAGTAGAAAAGAGGATTACAAGCTTGAAATACTTAAAGATATCGATGAATCAGAGAAAGTCGCCCTTTATCATCATGAAGAATATATAGATATGTGCAGGGGGCCGCACATTCCAAATATGAGTTTTATCAAAGCTTTTAAACTGACGCATGTTGCCGGAGCCTACTGGAGAGGAAAATCAGACAATAAAATGCTCCAAAGAGTCTATGGAACGGCATGGAATTCAAAAAAAGAACTTGATGATCATTTGCATATAAAAGAAGAAGCATCTAAAAGAGACCATAGACTTCTAGGAAAAAAATATGATTTATTCCATCTTCAAGAAGAAGCACCCGGCATGGTTTTTTGGCATCCTAAAGGATGGAGCATTTATACTGCGGTTGAAAAATATATGAGAGAAAAGCAAGCCAACGCAAATTACTCTGAGATAAAAACTCCACAAGTCATCGATAGAAAATTATGGGAGAAATCTGGCCACTGGGAAAAATACAGAGAAAATATGTTTATCACGGAAATTGATGAAGAACATGCAAATGAAAAAAGAACCAACGCTCTAAAGCCCATGAATTGTCCAGGCCACGTTCAAATTTATAATCAATCTCTAAAGTCTTATAGAGATCTTCCGATTAGATTTGCAGAATTTGGGAGTTGTCATAGATACGAACCCTCAGGAACTATGCATGGACTTATGCGGGTTAGAGGCTTTACACAAGATGATGGACATATATTTTGCACTGAGGATCAAATTCAGGAAGAGACTGCTTCATTTATTTCCCTTCTTTATGATGTTTATGAAGATTTTGGTTTTGAAAAAATTGATATTAAGCTTTCAACAAGACCAGAAGTAAGAGTTGGTTCTGATAAGATTTGGGACAAGGCTGAAAAAGCTCTTAAAAATGCTATAGAAGCACTAAACATTGATTATGAGATTGCAGATGGAGACGGAGCTTTTTATGGTCCAAAAATTGATTTTGTTCTTACCGATGCATTAAAAAGAGAATGGCAGTGCGGAACTTTTCAGGCTGATTTTAATTTGCCTGAAAGGCTTGATGCCTCTTATGTTGGAGAGGATGGCAAAAAGCACAGACCAGTAATGATGCACAGAGCAATTCTGGGATCATTTGAGAGATTTATAGGAATTTTAATTGAACAGTATGATGGATCCTTTCCTTTGTGGTTATCTCCTATTCACGCAGTAGTGATGAATGTGTCAGAAAAACATACTGATAGGGTTGTTGAAATCACTGAGATATTGAAAAAAAATGAAATAAAAGTCATTTCAGACTTGAGGAATGAGAAAATCACTTATAAAATCCGCGACCACTCTATTCAAAAGATACCATATCAAATTGTGATAGGTGACAAGGAGGTTGAAGAGGGCTCTATTAGTGTTAGAGATAGAGAATCTAAAATTCAATCTTCAATGACAGAGAGTGACTTCTCAAAAATGGTTTTGAGAAAAATAAGATCCAAGGAGGTCTGATTGTTAAAATTTTTCGTTAGAGGTTTAAAATAGCTTCTCCTAAACCTAGGCAGACGTCTTTTAAAAAAAGACAACCTGTAAACCAACAAATATCCGCTTCAAAAGTAAGGCTTATATCTGAATCAGGGGAACAGTTGGGAATAGTTGCGATAGAAGAAGCCATGAAAAAAGCTACTGCCGCAAGCCTTGATTTAGTTCAGTTAGCAAACGATTCCGAACATCCCGTTTGCAAACTCATGGATTACGGTAAACATCTTTTTGACAAGAAAAAACAAAAATCCGCTTCAAAGAAAAAACAAAAAAGAACACAGATTAAAGAAATAAAATTTAGACCTGGGACAGAAGAAAACGATTATCAAATAAAGTTAAAAAGCATTATTAGATTTATTCAAGATGGAGATAAGGCAAAGATTACAATGAGATTTAGAGGCAGAGAAATGATGCATCAGGATTTAGGTCTTGAGCTTCTAAAAAGAATTGAAACGGATCTTTCTGATCAGGCCGTAGTTGAACAAGAGCCACAGTCAGAGGGAAGACAATTAGTAATGGTTATGTCACCAGCTAAAAGGAAAAATTAAAAATGCCAAAAGTTAAAGTACATAAGGGAGCAGCTAAGCGTTTCAAAAAAACAGGCTCTGGACTTAAAAGAAAACAAGCTAATAAAAGACATATTCTTACTAAGATGTCGACAAAATCAAAAAGGCAACTCAGAGGTACAACCCAACTTGCTGCTGGGGATGAAAAATTGGTAAAAAGAATGTTTAGAGAAAAATCATGAGCAGAGTAAAACGTGGAGTCCAAGCCAAAAAAAGGCACAAGAAAATTCTTAAACTTGCTAAAGGTTACAGAGGAGCGCGCAGTAGGACTTTCAAAGTTGCAAATCAAGCTGTGCTAAAAGCTGGTCAATATGCATATAGAGATAGAAAAGTTAAGAAAAGAACTTTCAGATCGCTTTGGATAATTAGAATAAATGCTGCGGTAAGAGAGCACGGTCTCAGCTACAGTGTTTTTATGAATGGTCTTAAAAAAGCTAACATTGATTTGGATAGAAGAGTTTTAGCCAACATGGCTGTAGAAGACAAAGAGGGTTTTGCATCTCTAGTTTCAAAGGTTAAAGATATTGCTGCATAATGGGCTATGGATTTAGCCCAAGAGAAAAAATCTTTCTTAAGTAAATTTAAAGAAGCAGATTCTCAAGAATCTCTTAATTCTCTAAAAATTCAATACCTTGGCAAAAGAGGTATTGTTTCCTCTTTGATGTCTCAACTATCGAATGCTCCTTCTGAAAAGAAACCTGAGTTAGGTAAATCTATTAATGAATTTAAATCTCTAATTGAAGAATCAATTAGTGCGTTGTTGGAAAAAATTGAACAATCTGCTCTGGATGATCAATTATCTAAAGAAGCAATTGATGTTACTTTGCCTTTGCAACCGGACGTTGGAAGTTACCATCCAATATCTTTGATTGCTCAAGAAATCTCAAATTATTTTGAAAACAAAGGTTATGTTCTTCGAGAAGGGCCTGAAATTGAATCAGAGTATTTTAATTTTTCTGCATTGAACATTCCTGACAATCATCCTGCTAGAGATATGCATGACACCTTTTATTTTGATGATGGCAACCTTTTAAGAACTCATACCTCACCCGTTCAAATCAGGTCTATGGAATTAGAATCTCCTCCTTTAAAAATATTATGTCCGGGGAAAGTATTCAGATGCGATTCAGATCAGACTCATACCCCGATGTTTCATCAGATAGAAGGTCTTGTTGTCGATAAAGAAATAAATTTTGCTCATCTGAAAAATGAAATACTAGAGTTTGTCGAATCTTTTTTTAAAGATAATCCAAAGGTAAGGTTTCGACCTTCATACTTCCCGTTCACAGAACCTTCAGTAGAAGTAGACATACAAGGAAAGAATGGTTGGTTAGAAATAATGGGATGCGGCATGGTACATCCAAATGTATTGAAAAACGTTGGTCTAAACCCAGAAAAATATTCAGGTTTTGCTTTTGGTATGGGTATAGAAAGAATGACCATGCTCAAATATCAGATATCTGATATCAGAATGTTATTTGAGAATGACTTAAGGTTTATCACAAAGGGATGATGCAATTCTATAAATCCGACCTACTTCAATACATATCAGGATCGATTTCTGACTCTGACCTTTTAGAACAGCTCACAGAGTTGGGGCTAGAAGTTGACCAATCAAAAAAAGAAAAAAATGATTTACTAATCAAATTAGACTTAACTCCCAACAGAGGGGATTGTTTTAGCCTGATAGGTATAGCCAGAGATGTTTGTGCAGTTAATAATTTAAAATTAAAACTTCCCAAATTAAAAAAACAAAAACAAACGCTAGATTTTAAAAAATCTGTTTCACTAGATAAAAGTGCCTGCTCAAGCTATCTAGGTCAAATCATCAAACTAAAGAACAAAAGTAAAACTCCGCAGTACATCAAAAAAACCTTAAAGGCTGCTGATATTGGTCTAGTTAATCCAATTGTTGATATTACAAACTATGTAATGCTCCATACCGGACAACCTTTACATGCTTTTGATAATGAAAAGATTGGTGAAAAAATTTATGTCAAATTTCCTGTTAAAAAAACAAAATTAAAACTTCTTGATGGTGTATCTCACGAGATAACAAAAGATTACCTGACAATAACCGATGAAAAGAAAGTGATAGCTCTCGCTGGAATTATGGGTTGTGCAAATTCCGAAGTAGACGAAAGAACTCAAGAAATTTTCCTAGAATCAGCTTGTTTTGATCCTGCAAGCATTAGAGGGAATGCAAGAAAGTTAGGTTTTCAGTCTGAGGCATCTTTAAGGTTTGAAAGAGGTGTCGATAGAAATATTCAAGAGTATGCAATTAATTTTGCGGGAAAACTTTATGCTGAAATTCTTGGAGGAGATTTTTCAAATTTTTTTAAACAATCTAAAAAGTATAAAACAAAGAAAATATCGATAACTAAGGAATTCATTGATTCAAGACTTGGGACTGCCATTGCTGTTCCTAGGGTCATTAAACTTTTAAAGGCTCTTGAATTTGAAGTTGAATTAAAAAAGAATTTTATAGAGTTAACCTGTCCTTCTCATCGGTACGATATAGAAATTAAAGAAGACGTCATCGAAGAGATAGCGAGAATAATTGGATACGATAATTTACCTAGCAAAAGATTGAAATTACTAGCTTCCTCTTCTGTAGATACTTCCATTAAAAAGGAGTTATTAAGTAAAGATATTTTTGTTAATGCTGGATTCAATGAGGTTATTAATTACGCTTTTATTGATTCATCTTTTATTAAAACATTAGGCTTAAATAATGATTCAATTGGACTTGCTAATCCTATGTCCAGCAATCAGGACGTAATGCGACCCTCTCTCATCCCAGGCCTATTAAATAACTTTGAATATAATTTTAATAGAGGTGCTCATAAATTAAGAATCTTTGAGGTAGGGAATGTCTTTACTAAAGATGAGAGTTGGAAAAGTCTAGCTGGATTACTCTTTTTTGATAAATCTTCATCTGATTGGTCCGGTTCTTTTCAAAGTAGCTTTTACGATCTAAGAAAAAGTCTAGATATGTTTTTTTCAAGATTAAATATTGAGCCTGCTTATAACAGAGCTTCTTTTGATCATTTGCATCCAGGAGTATCAGCGGAAATTAAAATGAAAACTAAAATCATTGGCAATATTGGTGTCTTGCATCCAGCGATTCAAAAAAAACTCAAGTTACCCGAAATAGTCTTGTTTGAGATAAACCTAGATCTCATAAAATCACCTAATATTAATTCGATAGCTCAACCGCCAAAATTTCCCGGAAGCGAAAGAGATTTGTCCTTTCTTGTCTCTAAAGAAATACCTGCTAATGATTTTATTAAAGAGCTAAAAAAGGCTGGAGGCACAAATTTAAGATCAGTTTCAGTTATCGACGTTTATGATGGCAAAGGAATTGATGAATCTTTAAAAAGCATGACGTTTCGACTTTTTTGGCAAGCGACCGGAACCACGTTGGAGGACAAACAAGTAGATCAATTTGTAGAGAATCAAATTAACCATGCTGCTAAAATATTCAACGCAGAATTAAGATCGTAATTATGGCAATTACTAAACTAGAACTAGCTGATCACTTGCATAAAAAAATGGGGTTGCCAAAAAAAGACTGCTTAGATTTTGTTAATTCTTTTTTTGCTGAAATTTCCAAAAGTTTAGAAAAAGGTGAAGAAGTTAAATTAAGCGGTTTCGGTAATTTTTCTCTGTTAAAAAAGAATGCACGCCCAGGGAGAAATCCTAAAACTGGAAAAGAATACACAATTTCTGCAAGAACATCAGTCTCTTTCAAACCTGGTCGAAAATTAAGAAATAAAATTGTCTAAATTAGATTTATCTAAATTACCTCAAAAAAAATATCATTCCATCTCAGAAGTCTCAAGTTTACTTAAAATCAAGCAAACTGAAATAAGATATTGGGAAAAGTTTGAACCCAAATTAAAATCCAAAAGCACTACAAGAAAATACAACTTAAGAAAAATAAAACTTCTTTTGGATATAAGAGAACTTATATACGAACAGGGAGTAAAACCATCAAAAATAAGCCTACATCTGAAAGCCAAAAAAGTATCTCACAATTTAAATCTAGGAATTAAAGAAGAACTTATCAAAATTAGGAATAATATTAAAAAAGCTAGCAAACTCTAAATTTAGTAGTATTATCAAGAGTAGATAGGAGATGATATGAGTAAATTTGGGGCAATTTTTTTTATTAGTTTATTTTTAATTCTTGTTTCTTGTGGAGGCGGAGGGGGTAGCAGTTCTTCTTCATCCTTGAACTCTTCAAGTGCTGGGTCAAGCTCTAATGCAGGCACAGGATCAGGATCAGGCTCAAGCTCTAATACAGACACAGGCAACTCGACTGGGGGCAATTCAAGTTCAATTGATCCATCTCAATTCGTATTACCAAATAAAGTAGAAGCAATTAAAGTCGAATAAAATCGAAGCTCAGGGAGAAATCATGAAAAATTTTTTACTACTATTGATCTTAGGATTACCTGCGATCATTTATTCTCAATCTTATTCACAGGATAAATCAGAAATCTATACTGCTAATAACGAAGTTGAGGAACTGCTTAATACAGCAAACAACATTCTTTGTATTATCTCTAAAATCAAAGCTGAAGAATTTATAGATAAGGGTCCCTACAAAGCACAAGTATTCGATACAAGGTGTGATGTAGCTGGAGCTAGAGCCGACGCGCAAGCCTCAGCTCAAGGAGGTAATCAGAATAACAATAACCAAAACAACAATGAAGTTGAGCTTGCAAGCGACATGATCGTTGATGTCAAATCTGCTTTCAGCGAAATTAGAAATCAAGATTACCTTGAAGTGAAATCTTGGTTTTATCAAAAAGGTGATTATTCTGAGGCACAACCAGATTATGAGGGAATGTGGGATGCTGAACCAGATCAGCTTATATACGCACTCACAAAAGTTTGGTCTGGAGCTACTGAAGAGGATCCTAACGGAGAATTGGTATTAGACTTTGTTGTTGAATCCAATTGTCAAAATGCTCCTTACCAAAGTTATGAAGAAGCTCAACAAGCTGCCTTAGATTTAGGATATACAGAAGGAACTGAAAATTTTTGGAGAGAGACAGATAAATTCTGGAGATGTCCTCCTGTTGGTACACAGAGAGGATCCGGAAGATTAGATACTACAGATAATAAGGTCTTATTCCTCGGTCCTAACGGTAGAAGTATTATCCTTAGTGAAAACGATAGTGGAAGAGATGGAATTTGGAAAACTGAATGGTGGGAATGTATTATCGATGGAAAACACGTTGACTATCAAGATCAAGAATCGGCTGGTTGTGGAGAACATACTGATCTAAATCCAAATTGGTATGCTGTCGAGGCTTTATATGGTTTTTCTTACGATGAAACATCAAAGGCTTCTTGTAAAAAACTAATTAGAGCAAATAGGAGACAAGGTACTGACTCGGGACCAACTGTTACTGACATTACAGATGAGTGGAAAGCAATTGACTGGAATTTAGAATCTAAACCTTGGATGGCTGAAAATGGTCCTGCACAGATGATTAACGAAACCTGTGAATCTACGAGTGCCTCTGATGCGAAGCTAGCAGTTTGGGAGTATGGGCTTTATACAACTTCTGATGATCTGAGATATGATATGAAAAATCCCGGTTTTGAGCTCAAATCTGAGGAAGAGTTCCAAAGTCCATATGACGAAGATAGGACTGAGTCTATTTATGCATGGGCTGATTATTGGGGAACTCACGTAGATGAAAACAGAAGATCAAATGTAACAGATACAACTGTTTTCAAAAAAGTTAATTCAGATGACACAAACTCTTATTATCTTAAACAAAAGAAAATAAGCTTAAGAAAGATGACCGTCGATAAAGTCTCTTTGAATAGTCTATCTGGCGTGGAATTAAACCTCCATATTGAGTGGGATAGAAACGAGGTAGGAGTGAATTGTTGGTGGAATGACAAGAAAAAATGGGGTGGAACTAATTTTATAGATGATGATATGGACAACAATTCTAACGGAGAAGACGATAGGTGTAACATTGAAAGATGGAGAGATCTTGGTGTTCCGGTGGATTCTGTTGATGATGAAGGTAACCCTTTCAATATTTTTCTTGGTTATTGGGACGCAGCTTATGCTACCGGAGGGAGTACACCAGTAGGAACTTTTGTATTCGATAAAGCAGTTAAGGAAGTCAACAATCGTTGGGTAGCTGAAGTAGATATAACTCCTTTCACGTTTACACCTGAAGAATATTTGGTAGTTTGGGATGATGATAGAGTCTATGATTTAAATAATGACAACGGTTATGAAGTTTGGAGAAATCTCTGGGCGCATGGTCGAGGACAAGGATATGAGATTAAGGCTGATGCCCTAGAAGCGCCAGCTTCTGATTTAGTTAACAGGAGAACAGAGAAGGATATATCCGTTTCAGAATTAGCAGGAAAAACCCTTGGATGTATTGAAAGGTGTCTTTCTGGGTCAGGAATGCAAGCTTATTTCGGTGAGGCTCTTACACTCATTGCAACCGGAACTGCAGAAAACCCCGCCTCAGGAACTGTAACAAGTCCTTATAGCAGTCCTGCGATCTTAGGGGGCGATGCCTCTGCTGTGCCAACAGGGCCTTATGTAAGAGCAGGGGCTGATAAAGGCCAGTGGACACAACAAGGAGTGTTGACTAGTGAGATTATGCAATACGAACCCTCTGGAGAGACTATTGCTGTGGTGGCAGCATTAGATGCATCTCAAACTCCTTTGCAGCTGCCGGCAGAGATGTATGAACTGAATGATCCTTGGAGTAAATTTGAACAAAAAATTTGTATAAGAGAGCCCAATCAAGCTTCAAATGAACAGGGTCGTGATTGTTGGGGCATGAAAAATCATATGACTTTATTCGATATGGCAAAGGTTGCTGAGGTCCGCTGTGATCTTACAAGAGATACAAATAATGACGACGTATATGATGCCTATGAATATCATTCTGATTCCACAGTTCAATCTTCTGAAGAATTCAGACATTGCGCTGATAAACTTTGGAAAATGACTGAGTTTTACGAAGTTAATTGGGATCCTTATGTAAATTATCAAGTTTTCGATGGAAGCGATCAACTAGCCTCATTAGTTGAGATTTCTAGACCCGAGGCAGTTACCTTAACATTGCCAAATGAAGAAAAATTTGGTGATGATGCGGGTAGAAAAAAGACTCTAGAGTATGGAGGATTTGGGAGACTTTGGGGCTTTGAGTGGACGAACTTCAATATAAAAACATGGACTGATTTGGGCGAATACTTAGATTGGGATACTCTTTCAGAAGAGGATAGAAACTATGTAAGAGGTTTTCCAACATATGTGATTCCTGATGGAACCATAATAATGGGCGAAGATGGAATTACTGAACTCAAATCTAAATTTTTAAGAGGAGAGTATTATCTCAAACCTTTACCTTCAGCAGTTGGAACTAATTTGTACACTACAAATGTTGATGCATTGGAAGGTCAACAACCCGAAGTCTATGAAACATCCTTTATAGGACCAGTCCCAGAAAACTCCTTATTGTTGAATGAAGGTAACGCATGCGTTGATCACGGTGAGATACTTTCTGCTTGTGCCACTAGTCAATAGAATTTTATCGGGGCGTGGCGCAGCCTGGTAGCGCACTTGACTGGGGGTCAAGTGGTCGCTGGTTCAAATCCAGCCGTCCCGACCAATACATATGAATAGGGAATATCAAATAATTTTGTACGGGGCCACCGGATTTACCGGCAGGCTTTGTGCTGAGTACCTAAAGAATAATTATCCTGAAATTAAATGGGCTATAGCTGGTCGAGATAGACAAAAATTAGAAGCACTCAAAAATTCGCTAGATTTAAAATGTGAAATTTTCTTAGCTTCAGGAGAAGATAAAGAATCAATTGATAAATTTGTATCTAAAACTAAAGTAGTACTTTCTACAGCAGGTCCTTTTGCAAGATATAGCAATCTAGTTGTTAAATCGTGCGTTGAAAATCGAACGCATTATACTGACATAACTGGAGAGAACCACTGGGTAAAGGATTTGATAGACGAATATCATGAAAAAGCTTCAGAAGAAGGAACGAGAATCATACCTTCGTGCGGTTACGATTCTATACCATCTGACATGGGAGTTTTTTATTCTGTCCATCAAATGGGAAAGCCAGTTAAAAAAATAACAGTTTATCATTCAGGGCAAGGAGGAGTAAGCGGAGGTACGACAGAAACTATGTTTACTATAGGCCCATTACCAAAGGAAAAAAGAGATCCTTTTCTATTAAATCCACAAAATAGCGTTTCAGAAAGCCAAAGGAATTTGAGTAAAGATGGTTTTGAAATTCAAAAGATTGAAAATACAGATTCTTATTCAGGAATTGGTTTAATGTCTTTTGCAAACACAAGAGTAGTAAGGCGAAGTTCAGCTTTATATGATGCCGATCAAAACAGCTATGGTTCTGACTTTATTTTCAAGGAGCTTGGAAGCTACCCCTCAAAAAAGTCAGCTAGAATAGCAAGCCTTGGATTGATATTAGCTTTTTTAGTGATCTCCACTCCTCTTAGGCATTTGATTAGGAGATTCTTACCCAAGCCTGGCGATGGTCCAGATAAGGAAACTAGAGAAAATGGTTGGTTCAAAGGATTGTTTAAAGTTGAAGCTGAAGATGGCGAAATCAAATATTTTCAAATCTATGGAGATGGAGATCCAGGTTATAAAGCGACTGCCCAAATGGTTTGTGAGTCTGCTATAACACTAGCAATTTCTGATGAACTCGTTGTAGGAGGAGTTTTAACTTCAGCCTATGGGCTTGGCAATCCACTTTTAGACAGGTTAATAAATTCTGGTATAAAATTTGAAGAAGTCATTTATAACTAAAGATTAGCACTTTATAACTTCATCCTACCTTTTTTTTATATAGAATGCATTTGTTCAGGCAATCTTTCTCCCCCATAATCTCTCCTATTACCTGAACATGGCGGGTTTAATAGACCCGCCAATTTATGGT
Source organism: uncultured SAR86 cluster bacterium (assembly GCA_902529935.1). Classification (GTDB taxonomy): domain Bacteria; phylum Pseudomonadota; class Gammaproteobacteria; order Magnimaribacterales; family AG-339-G14; genus CACNYO01. The sequence continues at coordinate 43,638 of CABZYK010000004.1, forward strand.
AGGTTAGTGGGTATTAATTTTAATAGGTTGGGCGAAATATTCTCGCTGATCTACCACCATTTTTATGAACCTTTTCATTTTTTCAGACGATCTAAGAATAAAAGACAACAGGGCGCTTTATGAAGCTTCTCTAGATCAAGATGGTTTGGTTGCCTTATTTATTATTGATAAAACAAAAAACAAAGCTCATGGAGATAGCTTAGCTAAGTTAAAACTAAAACTTTTAGGACTAGAAAAAATCACTGAACCTTTGAGTTCTTTAAATATTTCATTAAAAATTTTATATTCTCAAAAAATTTCAGATGAGCCTGGAGATATTTTAGATTTCTGTAAGTCGCATGGGATCAAAAAAATTTTTTTAAATTCTGAATATCCATACAATGAAAAACAGAGAAATAAAAATTTAAAGAAAATCTGTCATCAACACCAAATATCCTACAGAGAATTTGATTCTCAATTAATTAACCCGGACGACGTTAGAAATAATTCTGGGCTTCCTTTTAAAGTTTTTACTCCTTATTCAAAAAAAATAAGATTTTTGATGACGCAAGATATTCTCAGCGAGACTCCTGTTCCTCTGAAGCAAGAAAATAGAATACTTGCTCAAGATGAGATTCCCCAATTCAAGTATGCTTATGATCAGGAGCTTAACTTTTCGTTCGATGATTTCCCCTTAACAGAAGGTTCTGCAATTCAAAAGCTAGATGATTTCATAGATTCTTCAATTCAAAATTATAAAGAATTCAGGGATATTCCAAGTTTATCTGCAACTAGTAAATTATCATCTTCATTTGCAATAGGTTTGATTTCCTCAAAACAAGCTATAAACCTAGTGCTTGAGAGGCTTCCGGATGAAATTGGGACTGGTCAATTTGCATGGATTACCGAAATAATATGGAGAGAGTTTTATAAGTACATTACTTATCACTTCTCTCATGTGTCAAAGGGGAAATGTTTTAATCCAAAATATGATCATATTTTGTGGAGAGAAGATGAGGAATCCTTCCTTAAATGGTGTGAAGGAAAAACTGGAGTACCAATTATTGATGCAGCTATGAGACAGCTGAATCGAACTAAATGGATGCACAATCGTTTAAGGATGATAACGGCCATGTTTCTTAGCAAAAACTTATTAGTCGATTGGAGAAAAGGTGAAAGGTACTTCATGGAAAACTTAATAGATGGTGATTTTTGTTCGAATAATGGTGGCTGGCAATGGAGTGCATCTACTGGAGTTGACGCATCACCTTATTTTAGAATTTTTAATCCAATTACACAGTCCGAAAAATTTGATCCTGATGGTAAATTTATTAAAGAATTTGTCCCTGAATTAATTGACTGTCCATCTAAAGAGATACATGATCCTTCTAAAGAAATTAGATCATCTTTAAACTATCCAGAAATGATTGTAGACTTGAAGTCTTCAAGACTTAGAGCAATAGATGCATTCAAATCAATCAAATAACTCAGATAATAGACCTGTCTATCTAGATATATTCAATGCCAAAGTTGAGAAAGTTGACAAGACTAAAGAAACTCTCTTAATGAGCTTTGAAGCTTCATCAGACTTTTGCCACACTGGAGGAAGAATCCTTCAAGGTGGTTTCGTTGCCACTATGCTTGATTGTTCAATGGCTTTTCTTGCATTTGAGTTAACGGACTATGAAAAATCTCCAATGACGATTGACATGAATATCAATTATTTATCATCAGGCGCTCCTGGCAAATATTTAGCTAGGGCAAAAGTTACTAAGATTGGAAAATCAATTGGGTTTCTTTCTTCAGAATTATTTCAAGACGATAAATTAATTGCCTCAGCTACTTGCACAGCAAAAATGGCAGATATTAATAAAAAATACCTGAAGCAGATGAAAGATACTATAAGAAAATAGTTTAAAAACCAAAGTCCCAAGAAAGACCTTCGTGATATTTTTTCAAAATTTCCTTAGCTATTAATACTCTGTGAACTTCATCAGGTCCATCAGCTAGTCTCAATGTCCTTGCTCCCTGATACATACCCGCTAGTGGAAGGTCAGATGAAACTCCTTTCCAACCATATACTTGAATAGCTCTGTCTACGACCTTGTGCATAGCATTTGGGACATATACTTTCAGAGCAGAGATATCAACTCTAGGGTTACCTTCAGCCTCCATAACTTCGGCACAATGAATAGTCATTAGTCTAGCTGTTTGAATATCTATATATGAGTCAGCAATAAAACCCTGAATAAGTTGTTTAGTTTCTAATTTTCCACCATGAACTTCTCTCTCGATAGTTCTCTTAAGCATTAGATCAAAAGCTCGCCACATTTGTCCTATAGAATTCATACAATGAAAAACTCTGCCTGCTCCCAATCTATCCTGAGCAGCTTGATGACCTGATCCTCTCGCTCCTAGAGTATTCTCTAAGGGTACCCTGACATTTTCGTATTTAATTTCTACGTGATCTCCTCCGGTATGTCCCCATATCGGTACTGATCTAACTATATTGAATCCTTCTGTATCTGTGGGGACAATAATTTGAGACATTCTTGAATTCACTCCTCCAGATCCATCTTCTTCTTCTGTTCTGCACATGACAATTGCGAAATCAGCCCTTATACCGTTAGATGTCATGACTTTATGACCGTTTATGACCCAGTGATCTCCATCTTTTTTTGCTGTAGTTTTTATTGATCTTGGATCTGATCCAGCATTATCAGGCTCGGTCATAGAAAAGCATGATTCCATTTCTCCCTCTATTAATGGTAGCAGCCATTTTTTCTTTTGCTCTTCAGAACCGTATTTAAGGAGAACTTTTTGGTTGCCTGAATTAGGAGCTATTACTCCAAAAAGTCTGTTGGAAAGAGGAGACCAAGCTAAAATTTCATTCATATAAGCATGAGCTATGAAGCCTATTCCCATTCCTCCATATTCTTCTGGCAAATGAGGTGCCCATAGTTTTTCCTTTTTAACTTCTTGTCTAATATCTTCTCTAAGAGACTTAGATTTATCTCCACCTGAATAAATGTCTTTTTCATTGGGAATAATATGATCAGCAACAATATTTGCTGTTCTAGTTCTTATGTCATTAACTTCTTCTGAAAGTGTAGGTATTGGTTTTATATCCATAATTCATCTCCGCTTAATGATTTTATCATTGCCCTTGCAAGCTGCAAGAATTGAAAGAATAATAAGTAAAAAGGAGTTTTTATGAAGGAAGTAGATTTTTACTTTGATTTTGCAAGCCCAAATGCTTATCTTTCGTTGATGGCCGGCAAGGAGCTCGAAGATAAGTTAGGTTTTAAATTCAATATTAAATTAGCTTTGCTAGGAGGAATATTCAAATTGACTAATAATCAACCTCCTATGGTAGCTTTTGCAGGTATCAAAAATAAACTTGATTATGATGGCGTAGAAATGCAGAGATTCATCAATAAGCATAATCTTTCAGACTTTAAAATGAATCCAAATTTTCCTGTGATTACACTTCAAATTATGAGAGCAGCTGTTGTTGCCGAAAAAGAAGGCTTCCTCATGGACTATGTTCAAAAAATTACAAGATCCATGTGGGAAAGAGAAAAGAAAATGGATGATCCTGAGGTTATCAAGGCAGAATACGACCATTGGGGTTTTGATTCTTCACTGCTTATGGACGGTATGAATGATCCTGATATTAAATCCTCTTTAATGGATAAAACTTCTGAGGCTGTAGAAAGGGGAGTTTTTGGGATTCCAACTTTCTTTGTTGGTGACGAAATGTTTTTTGGAAAAGATAGGCTAGGACAAGTCGAGGAAGAAATCTTAAAGTAAATTTTGTGGACTTTGACCTTTTAGAATTACTTAACTCTCTGAGAGGTCAAAGCAATCTTTTAGAAGGCTTAATGCAAATCCTGAGCAATAATTTGTTTGGATTGTTTTTAGCTTTTTTTGTTGTCCCGTATTTTTTTTACAAATCTCAAGAGAAATTGCTCTGGGTTTTTTTAGCTTGGATTTTGATAATTGGAATAACAGACTTTAGTGCAAATCTTTTAAAAAGTTTTTTTTTAGACTTTAGGCCTTGTTTTTCTGACTATTCGTATCTTTTAGATAGCAAAGGTCAACTTTTGAATCAATGTTCTGCAACTCTGACTGGAATGCCTTCAAATCATTCAGCTAATTTTTTTGCTGGTTCTTTATTTTTAATAACAATTTTTAAAATTAATAGATATTCTGTAATGTTTCTATTAATTTCATGCCTTGTCGCAATATCTAGAATTTATCTTGGAAAACACTTTCCTTATCAAGTACTTGTTGGTGCACTTTATGGAGCTATTCTTGGAGTGTTGGGAGGGTATATATATTTAAAAATCTCTAGGAATTCTCGAGATTAAATCTAAATCTCAAAAATACCACGCTTACAAAAACTAATAGAAGCAAAGAGACTAACTCTGATATACCAATTAATTCCAGAGTTACACCTGTTAGTGCGAGCATAGAAGATATTACCAAAACAGCAAAGGAAACTCTTAGCCCTTTCAGGCCAAGTCTATCCAGCGCATGATGAATATGACTTCTATCAGATATTAGTGGAGATCTTTTATTCACTATTCTAATAATAATTGTAGATATCGCGTTAAATAATACGAATCCAACAATCCAAACTGCTGTTATAGGATTCATGTAATCAGTCCTTTCCATTGCAAAATAAATCAAACACCATGCAACAATATATCCACAAAACATTGAGCCATGATCGCCCATAAATATTACAAATCTTTTGCCAATAACTTTTAAATTCATAAGCGCATAGGGAAGAAAGCAAACAACAAGAAATAAATATATTTGTTCAATGAAAAGGGAATTATTCACTGATAGAAGAATTAAAGGAGCAGTGATACCTACTAGAAATTGGCTCGTTAAACCTCCATTAAAGCCATCAATCCAGTTAAAAGCATTCAGAATGCCAATTACACAAAAAATTGTGAATAAAACTCCTAAAGCTTGATTGAGTTCAATGAAACCTAAACCGAATAAATTTCCGAGATTATCTATATATAAACCTGACTGAGTGATAAGAATTAAACAAGCTAGAGCCTGAGATAAAAATCTTGTTGGAACACTTAATCCCCATAAATCATCAATTAGAGCTACCAAAGCAAGAAAAATGCCTGTTATAAGCATCCATATAAAAAAGGGCGGAACTTCAACATTAATTTTTTGATAGTAAGTGGATTCATCGCCATTGATATTTACAGTAACTTTTGGTGGTAATAATGTGTCTTGGATGTAACTTGAGTTGGCCTCAAAACCATTACCTTTTATTTGGTAAGAACCAAGTTCATCCTTGTTAACTTCCATCAACTCCGTTTCGAGAGTTTTCTTGTTGATGACTACAACTGCTTGAGAATTTTCGTTAATGTCAACAATTTTAATCTCAAAAGAGTCATTACCAATGAGGTCAATTCTGTTAGCAACATTTTGATTTAGAGAAGAATCTTTCTTTAAAGAATCACCAACAAAAAAGCCATTCCAAGACAAATTGAAATTAACACCGGCAAAGAAATCAAAGATCAGGACTGCAAAAATTAGTGAAGTGATAAAGGATATTCCACCTGAAAGAGGTATATCGTTTTTGTGAAGTTTTTTTACTCCGTCAGGTTTATCTACCCAACTTAATGATTTAAAGATTTTCCTGAACGCAAAATTCACGAGAAAGGAAAAGAAAAGAACTATCCCCAGAAGATAAATTAGAAACATTAATTAATTTAAAAAGCTAGGATCCTTTTCAAGCATCAAATCGTATAAAGGCTGATAACTTGCCCACATTGCCATGTCCGAACCAACCTGAGACTTTGTTAATTGAGCTACATCGTCTGGAATTCTTTCCATCTGCCCAACTGATTCCGCCAAAATCTGGGATTGACAACATCTATCCATAGACAGAAAGGCCCAAAGTGCTTCATCCACTGTCCCGCCGGTAGTCAAGAGGCCATGATTTTTAAGAATGGCAGCCTTCTTATCACCTAGAGCTGCGGCAATTCTTTTACCTTCATCTCCTTCTAAAACTACACCTGTGTAATCATCAAATAGAACATGATTATCAAAAAAAGCACAGGAATCTTGAGTTATTGGCTCAAGAAGCCTACCGAAAGTTGAAAAAGTTTTACCATACATAGAATGAGAATGGGCTGCAGCATTTACGTCTGGCCTTGCATCATGAAGAGATGAATGAATTGCAAATGCAGCTGTATTTACTGGCTTATCACCTAAAACAACTTCACCGTCTTTGTTTACTAGTATTAAATCAGAGACACAAATTTGATTGAAATGCATTCCAAAAGGGTTTACCCAAAAATGATCTTCGTGTTCAGGATCTCTGTATGTGATGTGACCAGCAATACCTTCATCAAAACCAAAATGAGCAAACATTCTGAATCCTGAGGCTAATCTTTCTAGGTTATATCTTCTTGTTTCCTCAACAGATTTGCATTCTATTGGAAGTAAAGAACCCTTTTCTTTTTGATCCAATTTTCCTTTTGAGACATCGATATTTAGGTTATTTGTCATAAATTTCTCCTACCTACTTAATTTCCGTATTACAATTTTACTATTTTAAACTAATCAACAAAATATACATAAGTTCTATGGCAAAAAAAGGTTACAGAGAGGAGTCAGATAGCATTGGAACAGTTTACGTTCCACGAAATGCTTTATACGGCGCACAAACACAGAGAGCCATAGACAACTTTCCTATAAGTGGAATTAAAATGGATTTTCCATTTACCAAATCTTTTGTTAGCTCTCTAGGATTAATTAAAGATGCTGCGGCTAAAGCTAATAATAAATTGAAGCTTCTTTCTAATAAGAAGGCCAGAGCAATATCCAAGGCTTCTAAAGAGGTATGGCAGGAAAAACATCACAAAGAGTTTCCTATCGATGTATTTCAAACAGGATCTGGAACCAGTTCAAATATGAATGCAAACGAGGTGATAGCAAATTTAGCATCCAAATTTTCTGGTGAAGAGGTTAGCCCGAATGATGATGTGAATATGTCTCAAAGCAGCAATGATGTAATACCAACCGCGATAAAAATCAGTGCACATATGGATTTATCTAAAAAGTTATATCCCAACTTAGAAAATCTTATTAATACAATTGATAAAAAAGCAGTTTCTCTCAAAGGGATAATAAAAACAGGAAGAACTCATCTTATGGATGCAATGCCTATAGATTTAGCTGATGAATTATCTGCATGGTCTAGTCAATTAAAGAACTCTCTAAAAAATCTTAAATTTATTGAGGCTAGGCTTTTAGAGCTACCTCAAGGCGGAACTGCCGTTGGAACAGGAATTAATGCTCACAAAAGATTTGCCAAAGTCTTTGCTCAAGAAATCACAAAGTTATGTGGGAACAAATATAAAAGTGTTGCAAGTAACAACTTCTTTCATGAGTTAAGTTCTCAAGATACAGCCGTGCAATTATCTGGTGAACTAAAAAACTTAGCAGTTGCTTTGATGAAGATTTCAAATGATTTGCGATGGATGAACAGCGGACCGTTAGCTGGACTATCAGAGATAGAGTTACAGGCTTTACAACCAGGAAGCAGCATTATGCCAGGTAAAGTAAATCCAGTAATTCCAGAAGCTGTAACCATGGTCTCTGCCGATGTTATAGGAAATGATGTAAGTGTTACTGTTGCAGCACAAGCGGGAAACTATCAGTTAAACGTAATGCTTCCCGTCGTAGCCTATAACTTACTTAAAAGTATTAATCTCCTCTCAGGAGCTTGCGATGTGCTTGCTAACAAAGCAATTAAAACCTTCAAGGTAAATAAAAAGAATTTGGAATCGTCTTTGGCAAAAAATCCAATACTTGTAACAGCCCTCAATCCAATTATTGGCTACAAGAAAGCTGCAGCAATTGCTAAAAAAGCTTACAAAGAGAATCGGCCAATCATTGATGTTGCCGCTGAAGAAACAAATCTTTCCGTGGCAAGATTAAAGAAATTATTAGATCCTGCGAAGCTGGCAAAGGGCGGAATTCAATGAAAGTTGACCACCTTTTAGATTCAAATTGCGAAGCTTGTAGGACAGATGCTCCCAAAGTTACCAAAGATGAATTAAAAGAACTTAAGCCTTTAATACCTTCTTGGGAAATTATTGAAGTAAATAGATTGAAAAAACTGGTTTGCTCTTTTGCATTTTCTAACTATGAAGAATGCGTTAATTTTGCAAATAAAATCGCTGATCTAGCTGAAAAAGAAGATCATCATCCAGAAATTCTAATTGAGTGGGGAAAAGTCACCGTGACTTGGTGGTCACATAAAATCAAAGGTCTTCACAAAAATGATTTTATAGCTGCCGCAAAGACAGATCAGATTTTTTCAGGTTCTTGAATTTGACTTGCCAAAACGACCGCAACTAGAGCAACACAACCCATAATATTGAAAGCCACGAAGTAGGTATCTTGGAAACCTATTAAGATGCTTGTTATCAAGATTCCAATTGGTTGAAGCGGAGAAACTATAGGAGATGAAATGCCTCTGGCTTTACCAAGATTATGAGCTCCAAAAGTTCTTAAGTAACATGCAGTCATAAGAGGCATTGCTGCTCCAAAACCCAAACCAAAGATGAACGCACTTAAAAGAAATATGTTTGGTTCATTGAAATAAGTAATTCCAAAGATTCCAAGCGCTTGGAGAAACATTGCCATCATCGAAGGATAAGCTGCCTTCATTACGTCCATGAGATATCCAAATATAATTTTCCCCAACACTCCGCCAAAAGCAGATAGAGCGTATGCAAAAACATATTGTTTAACTGGCAGACCTAAAAGATTCCAGGTTTCGTCTAATCCCATCTTGCTTGCGTGTATAGGCAAAAAAGAAAGCACACCCATCATGGAGAGAAATTGAAAAGCAAAAGCTAAAGAAATTATCCAAAAAACTTTTTTGGACAATAGATCTTTTGCAGTCATCTCTTCAGGTAATGATTCTTCTTCATTTTCTCTCTTAATTCCATCTTTAGCTTGGTTGACACTCTTTGGATCATCAATCACGGTAAAAAAGATAAGAGGTAAAATAATGAATAGAATTACTGAGGCAAAGATTACATAAACATTTCTCCAGCCTACCAAGTCAAGAAGTGGATCAACAACCAAAGGAAGCACAACGCCTGAGAAAGAAATACCAACTGCAGCAATTCCTAGAGCTCTGCCAGCATTTTTATCAAACCAATTCGAAATTAATTTAGCTACAGCTAAATTTCCCATCATGATTGACCCCAACGCAAGAATAGTAAGATAAATTGTCAGAAGCGACCAATAAGAATTTATGAAGCTTAGAGAGAAAAGTCCTATGGCATAAATGACAGCTCCAATCATCATAAAATTTTTAACTGAATACTTATCAAGAGCTCGACCGATAACTATTGCTAAAATTGCTACAGGCATAAAGTAAAAAGCGGAAACCATTCCTAGCTGACTTTCAGTCATGCCAAGCTCAGATATAAGGTATGGCCAAATCACTGGGAAGCTATAAAAAAGGAATCCTATAACAGTGAATTCAACTGTAAGACCCGTAAAAACCATTCTCCAACCAAAAAACTTCATTTTTCTGTATTTTTTAGAAATTTATTAAAATTCTTGCAATCCTGTATAATCTATAAATGTTGCGGCTTAAAGAAACAGCTCTAACCTTTGACGACGTCTTATTGCTCCCTGACTATTCAGAAGTCTTGCCCAATAACGTTGATTTAACCACACGTCTGACAAAAAACCTAAGCATAAACATTCCAATAATTTCTTCTGCTATGGATACCGTCACTGAATCCAGAATGGCTATTGCTTTGGCAGAGCTTGGAGGTATCGGAATCATCCACAGGAACTTAAGCATTGCAGATCAAGCTAACGAAGTTCGGGCAGTGAAAAAATTTGAGAGCGGCATTGTAAGAGACCCAACAACTATCTCATCAAGCAGTACAGTTGGCGATCTTGTTCAGCTAACTAAGGAATTAAATATTTCTGGCATGCCCGTGGTAGACGATGACAATCTGGTTGGAATTGTAACCTCAAGAGATTTTCGTAATGAATCCAACTTGACCGCTACCGTGAGTTCAATCATGACGCCGAAAGAAAAACTTATTACGGCTAAAGAGAACGAAAGCATTGATAACATTAAAACCTTGCTCTATCGGAATAGAATAGAAAAAATATTGCTCGTTGATGATACTTTTGGTCTGAAAGGTCTAATTACTCTGAAAGATATAAATAAATCAAAAGATTATCCATCTGCAACCAAGGACTCAGAGGGAAGACTTCTAGTTGGTGCAGCAATCGGTAACGCCTCTGATACAGAGGAAAGAACCGAAAAACTTGTTCAAGCCGGTGTCGATGTTCTGGTTGTCGATAGCGCCCACGGACACTCTCAAGGCATTTTAGAGAGAGTAAAAAAAGTAAAAAAAGATTATCCAGATATAGAGGCCATTGGTGGAAATGTTGCTACTGCGGAAGGAGCTACAGCATTAATGAAGGCAGGAGCTGATGGAGTGAAAGTTGGTATTGGACCAGGTTCCATCTGTACTACGAGAATTGTGACAGGGGTTGGTGTTCCCCAAATAACAGCTATTGCAGATGTGGTTTCAAGCATGAAGAAAAAAGGAATTCCAGTTATTGCAGATGGCGGAATTAGATTCTCTGGTGATTTTGCCAAAGCAATTGCTGCAGGAGCAGATAGTGTCATGCTCGGTAGCATCTTGGCTGGAACAGAAGAAGCTCCTGGTCAAGTCGAACTCTTTCAAGGCAGAAGCTATAAAGCATATAGAGGCATGGGATCTGTTGGAGCAATGTCAGGTGAATCCTCCTCAGGGGATAGATATTTTCAGGACAATCAACAAACCGACAAACTGGTACCCGAAGGTATAGAAGGAAGAGTTCCTTATAAAGGTTGGGTAGAAACTACCATTCATCAAATGTTGGGCGGCTTAAGACAGAGCATGGGTTACACCGGATGCAAAGATATTGATACGATGAAAACTAAACCAAAGTTTGTTCAAATCACTACTTCTGGAATGAGCGAGAGTCATGTACATGATGTCAGCGTCACTAAAGAAGCGCCAAATTACCGAATTACTTAATTTAAATGCAGAAAATTGATCAAGATAAGATAGTTATCCTTGATTTTGGTTCGCAATATACTCAGCTGATTGCCAGAAGGATAAGAGAAATAGGAGTTTTATCTGAAATTGTCTCATGCGAAATAACCCCAAAAGAACTTTTAAAATTAAATCCTAGAGGCATTATTTTTTCTGGCGGCCCAGAATCGGTTAATTCCAAGTTTAAGCCTAAATTTAATTCTAAGATTCTTGAAATAAACCAACCTATTTTAGGGATTTGCTATGGAATGCAATTATTAGCCAACCAATATAAAGGAAAAGTAGATTTGTCAGCGAAAAGAGAGTTCGGTCACTCAGAATTAGCATTTAACAAAAATATTCTTTTCAAAGGAGTAAATGGGAAAAAAACAAAAATTGATGTATGGATGAGTCACGGCGATAAAGTTGTAAAGCTTCCGAAACAATTTAAAAGGATTGCCTCGTCGACAAATTCTAAAATTGCAGCGTTTGCCTCGAATGACAAACAACGCTTCGGTGTGCAATTTCATCCCGAGGTGTCTCACACCGATCAAGGGCAAAAAATATTAAGTAACTTTGCTTTGGATATTTGTGATTGTAAGAAAAATTGGACTTCAAAAAATATTATTGATGATTTGGTTCGAAATATAAAAGATCAAGTTGGAAATAAACATGTTCTCTTAGGAATTTCGGGCGGTGTGGATTCCAGTGTCGTAGCCGCTCTCATTTCAAAAGCTATCGGTAAAAGGTTGCATTGTATTTTTGTCGATAACGGACTTTTAAGGAAAGACGAATCCATTCAAGTTAATCGCGATTTAAAAAAAGGTCTTGGCTTGAAGATTACGACGGTAAATGCCGAAGATATATTCCTAAAAAAACTTAAAGGAAGGACAGATCCAGAAGAAAAAAGAAAAATAATAGGCAGAACTTTCATAGATGTATTTTCAAAAGAGGCAAAAAAAATAAAAAATATAGATTTTTTAGCTCAAGGAACTATCTATCCAGATTATATTGAATCAGCAGGAAAAAAGGGCGGTAAAGCGCATGTCATTAAATCGCATCATAACGTTGGAGGATTACCTGAAAAATTAAAGTTTCCCCTTGTTGAACCGCTAAAATTTCTTTTTAAAGATGAGGTTAGAAAGATAGGTAGAAAATTAGGATTGCCAGCTTATCTAATCGAAAGGCATCCTTTTCCAGGTCCAGGGTTAGGTGTTCGATTGTTGGGTGCGATAGACAAAAGTAAGTTAGAGATATTAAGAGAAGCAGATGCAATTTTCATGGAAGAATTAATCAAGCAAAAGCTTTATAACAAAATCAGTCAAGCATATGCAGCTTTTCTGCCTGTTAAATCAGTTGGTGTTGTTGGAGATGCAAGAAGATATGAATATGTAATTGCCCTAAGAGCGGTAGTAACGCTTGATTTCATGACGGCTAATGTATTTCCTTTCAAACCAGAATTTCTTAATCATGTTTCAACAAGAATAATGAATGAAATAGATAAAGTTTCTCGAGTTGTTTATGATATTTCGAGCAAACCTCCCGCAACTATTGAGTGGGAGTAAAAATATCGTCTGAAACCCCTATAAAATAAGGATTCTTCAGATACAAACTTAATACAAACTTTTGACAATACCCTTATTCTTATTAGATTAGTGTTCTGTAGAAACAAACTTTAGTGCAATGTTTGACCACTTACTGCAAAACATAAGCGCAAGTAAATTAGAGCCATCTCAAAACCATTTTTTGATGTTCTAAAATACTGACACAGGGAGACACAACTTTCTGTGTTAGATTATTAAAACATCTTATATTTAGTCTCATGAAGCTTATAATGGATGACATTGGCAAATGAGTTGAAACATGAACCAAAACCCTGAACAAATTGCGCGCGATAAAATAGATGATATGTTATGCGAAGCTGGATGGCTTGTTCAGTCCAAAGATGAAGTGAATTTATCGGCCGGTATCGGCGTCGCACTAAGGGAAACAAATACAGAATCAGGTTCTGCGGATTACATCTTGTTTGTCCATTCAAAAGCCGTTGGCGTTATCGAAGCAAAAGCGGAAGACTTAGGCTACAAATTATTACAAGTTGAAGATCAGTCTGTTAGATATTCCACAGATGCTATTAAGATTGGTAAATATACATTAGAGGACGAAAAGCCTTTTGTATACGAGAGCACCGGAACTGTAACGCGTTTCACAGACTATAGAGACCCGAAACCAAGAGGACGGACTGTTTTTTGGTTTCATAAACCTGAAACAATAGCCGAATGGATTAAAAAAAGCGATTCGCTTAGAGCACGCCTTCTCTCTATGCCAGCATTGGATAAAACTGGACTAAGGCCTGCTCAGATAGTAGCGATAGAAAACTTAGAACACTCTTTTAAAAAGAATCGTCCTAAAGCCTTGATTCAAATGGCAACAGGGGCGGGGAAAACATTTACGGCAGCCACCTTTGTTTACCGCCTTTTAAAACATGCTGATGCGAAACGCATACTATTTTTAGTAGATACTAAGAACTTGGGTGAACAGGCCGAACAAGAGTTCATGACCTTTCAGCCAAACGATGATAATAGAAAATTTACCGAGCTATATAACGTTCAACGCTTAACCTCCAGCTACATCGCGCCAGATAGCCAAGTGTGTATTTCAACAATTCAACGTCTCTACTCCATCTTAAAAGAAGAAGAGCTGGACGATAGTGCTGAGTTAGATAATCCAGAGGAAAACTCATGGCTCAAACAACAAATGAGTAAAAAGCAGGGGGTTCCTGTGGAATACACCCCTAAAGTTCCGATAGAACAATTCGACTTTATTGTGATAGACGAGTGCCATCGTTCCATTTACAACTTGTGGAAACAGGTATTGGATTACTTCGATGCCTATTTGATTGGCTTAACGGCTACACCCGACATAAGAACCTTTGGCTTCTTTAATGAAAATGTGGTGAGTGAATACACTTATGAAGAATCAGTCACCGATGGCGTCAACGTACCCTATGAGGTGTACACCATTGAAACCGAGATTTCACAACAAGGCGGTACCATAAAAGCCGGTTGGTTTATTGACAGGCGAGACAAGCTTACTCGTAAGAAAAGATGGCAGCAAGAAGACGAAGACACGCAATACAAGCGTAATGACTTGGATAAAAAAGTAGTTAATCCTAGCCAAATCAGAAATATTATTCGAGAGTATAAACATGCGCTGAAAACAGATATCTATCCGAATCGATTCGATAAGGCTGGCGACTACGAAGTTCCTAAAACATTGGTCTTTGCTAAAACAGATAGTCATGCCGATGACATCATAAAAATCATCCGGGAGGAATTTGACGAAGGCAACGATTTCTGCAAAAAGGTAACCTATAAAATTGAGGAAGATCCAAAATCGGTGTTGAACCGTTTTAGAAACGCCTATTATCCTCGTATTGCCGTTACCGTCGATATGATTGCCACGGGCACCGATGTAAAACCATTGGAAGTATTGCTGTTTATGCGTGATGTTAAAAGCGTCAACTACTTTGAGCAAATGAAAGGCCGAGGAACGCGAACCATCAATAACGACACCTTGCAGAAGGTATCACAAACGGCTAATAGTAAAACCCACTTCGTCATTGTCGATGCGGTGGGTGTGACAAAGTCTAAAAAAACAGACAGCCGCCCCCTAGAAAGACAACGCACTGTGCCAATGAAGGATTTATTAGTAGCAGTATCAATGGGAGTAGCAGAAGAGGATTTATTCCTATCATTGGCGAACCGTTTAATTCGTTTAGATAAACAGATCACAGAACAAGAAAAAGAGAGATTACTGGAGCTCTCTGACGGTAAAAACCTAAAACAAATCACCAGAGAATTGTTGACCGCTTACGATCAAGATGACATCGACAATAAAGCACAGCAAGAAATTGATAAGATTCCTATATCAAACAGAACACCAGCATTGATTGATGAAGCCAAGAAAACAGCACAAGAAGAATTGGTGAGACAAGCAGCTTCTACCTTCAATGGCGAGTTAAACGATTACTTGGATAATGTACGCAGAGAACACGAACAG
Organism: uncultured SAR86 cluster bacterium; assembly: GCA_902529935.1. Lineage (GTDB taxonomy): Bacteria > Pseudomonadota > Gammaproteobacteria > Magnimaribacterales > AG-339-G14 > CACNYO01. The sequence goes on from CABZYK010000004.1 coordinate 58,787, forward strand.
ATTATTGACAGTGTAAACATTGACACCGTTACTAAATCAGAATGGGACACCACTTCGGTAGATAAAGCAAAGGCTATTGTAAAAGACTTTTCTGAATATCTGGAATCGCACAAAGACGAAATAAAAGCCTTAAGCATTTTCTACAACCAACCTCATAATCGTAGAGAGATCACCTTCAAAATGATTAAAGAGGTATTTGATAAACTTACCTTAGAAAAGCCCATGCTTGCACCTGAAACCGTTTGGAACGCATACGCCACACTAGAAGAGTTAAAAAGCCAGCAACCTAAAGATGAACTCACGGCTTTGGTGTCTTTAATTCGCAGGGCTTGTGGTATTGATAGCAAACTGAAAGCCTTTGATAAAACCATTGATGAGAACTTCAAAAACTGGATTTTCAAACAAAACGCAGGGCAACACAACCGATTTACCAACGAACAAATGGACTGGCTCCGCATGATTAAAGACCATGTAGTAAGCAGTTATCACATAGAATTAGATGATTTAGACTACACCCCTTTTGATAGCCAAGGAGGAAGAGGAAAAATGATCCAATTGTTTGGCAACGAGATGAAAGAAATAATTAACGAACTCAATGAAGTATTAGCGGCATAATGAGAGAAGATTATAAAAATGATTGGGTTACTGCTTCATTAGTTGATGACTTAAACTACCTCAAAACAGGTGTAGAAGAATATGAAGGTAATAAGGATTACTACTCTACTGGTAGTATAAAAGATGATTCTATTATCTCTGAAGGGGCTTACACTTATAATGGACGACCTTCAAGAGCTAATAGGGTTGGTCGAATTGGTGACATACTTCAAGCTCGAATGAAGGATACAGATAAAGCTGTTTTCATTACTAATGAATTAAACGATCAACTTTTTTCAACAGGTTTTTTTCAAATCAGAACTGATTCAAGAACAATACTTCCAAAGTACCTATTTCATTATTTCAAGTCAATTGTATTTCTTAATCAAAAGGATTCTAATTGTTCTGGTTCAACACAATCAGCGCTTAATGATAAATCAGCAAAGAATTTATTTGTTTCAATAGCCCCAATTCCAGTACAACGGCAGATAGTTTCCAAAATAGAAGAACTCTTTTCAGATTTAGACAAAGGCATAGCCGACCTCAACAAAGCAAAAGATCAATTAAAAGTCTATCGCCAAGCGGTATTGAAAAAAGCGTTTGAGGGAGAGTTTAATCAAGTCAAAGTCATTGAAATTGCGGATGTTAACACTGGTGCTACCCCAAAAAGAGGCAATGTAAAATACTGGGAAAATGGAAATATTCCTTGGGTTACAAGTGGTGTGGTGAATAAACCATTTGTGAATGAACCAAGTGAGTACATAACTGATACAGCTATTAAAGAAACGAATTGCAAAATCATTGAAAAAGGCTCTTTACTAGTTGCAATGTATGGTGAGGGAAAAACTAGGGGTAAATGCTGTGAATTAAATATTGATGCTGCTACAAACCAAGCTTTAGCTGCGATAACATTAAAAGAAGAAACTCAATACTCTAAAGAGTTTGTGAAATGGTTTTTTGTTAAGAATTATGAAGAAATAAGGCTTCTTTCTAGTGGTGGAGTTCAACCAAATTTAAATCTAACGTTAATTAAAAATACCATACTTCCTTTCCCTTCAGAGGAAGTCCAACACCAAATCGTTCAAGAAATCGAATCCCGTTTATCCGTTTCTGATAAGGTAGAAGAAAGCATTATAGAGAGTTTAGAAAAAGCCAAGGCATTGCGCCAAAGCGTTCTCAAAAAAGCCTTTGAAGGCACTTTACTTTCAGAAGAAGAAATAACTGCCTGCAAGTCAGCACCAGATTATGAATCTGCTTCAGTTTTGTTAGAGAAAATTAAAGCAGAGAAAAAGAAGAAATAAAATGACAGACTCAAGTATAGTTTCAAAAATATGGAACCTCGCAGGCGTATTACGTGATGATGGCGTCAGCTATGGTGATTATCTTGAACAAATCACTTATTTGCTGTTTTTAAAAATGGCGGATGAGCTCAACAAACCTCCATATAGTAAGGGGTTAAAATTTCCTAAACTCAAAGATGTGGAAGGAAATGAAATAGCTGATGGAGAAATCTGTGATTGGGAAACACTTTCAAGCAAAAGAGGTGCAGAATTAGAATCTTTTTACAGCCAATTGCTGCGTAGCTTATCTACAGAAAAAGGAATGTTAGGGCAGATTTTTACCAAAAGCCAAAACAAAATTCAAGACCCATCAAAACTCTTAAAAGTGATCGATCTCATTGATAAAGAGAATTGGAACTTGATGGGTGCTGACATCAAAGGGAAAATCTATGAGGGCTTATTAGAAAAGAACGCAATGGATAGCAGTGGTAGTTCTGGTGCTGGTCAATACTTTACACCAAGAGCTTTAATCAAAACCATTGTAGCATGTGTACAACCCCAGCCACTAAAAACCATAGCAGACCCTGCTTGTGGAACAGGTGGTTTCTTTTTAGCCGCTTACGATTGGATTGTTGACAACAATAAATTAGATCCTGAAGAAAAAGCTTACCTTAAAAATGACACTTTTTACGGTAATGAGATTGTCGCTAACACCCGTAGAATGTGTTTGATGAACATGTATCTCCATAACATTGGTGAGATAGACGGCGACACGCCGATTAAATCAACCGATGCCTTAATCTCAGATGATGGCACTCGGGCAGATTATGTTTTGGCTAACCCACCTTTCGGCAAAAAAAGCAGCATGGCCATCACCAATGAAGAAGGTGAGGCCGAAAAGCAAGACATGAGCTACAACCGTCAAGATTTTTGGGAAACAACATCCAATAAACAGCTGAATTTTTTGCAGCATATAAAAACCATGCTGAAAATCACCGGTGAAGCAGCGGTGGTATTGCCTGATAACGTATTGTTTGAAGGTGGTGCTGGTGAGGAAGTTAGAAAACAATTACTAAAGACCACAGAATTACACACCATACTTCGTCTACCAACAGGGATATTCTACGCACCTGGCGTTAAAGCGAATGTATTGTTCTTCAACAACAAACCAGCAAGTAAAGATGCTTGGACAAAAGAAGTTTGGTTTTACGATTACAGAACTAACATTCACCACACACCTAAAAAGCGTGTGATGACCATGCAACACTTGGATGAGTTCATCAAACTTTACAATCCTGAAAATCTAAACAAACGAAAGGAAACGTGGAGTGAAGAAAATGAAGAAGGTAGATGGCGTAAATACGCTTATGAAGACATCATTTTCAGAGATAGAACAAGTCTAGATATCTTTTGGATTAAGGATAAAGGTCTGACCGACTTAGATAATCTACCTGATCCCGATATTTTAGCGAATGAAATTATCGAAAATATAGAGTCTGGTCTAGGTAGCTTTAGAGAGATAATGGAAACGATTGATGGTGCAAAATGAGAAATCTCTTATACAAAGTTGATACAAACTTTTTTGAAACCCATTTAAATAAAGGGTTTCAGAGGCTATTACTCATTGAGTGGGAGTAATGGTATGAAAAAAAATACTAAAATAAAAAATATAAAATTTTTATCATTAGTTTCAATTATCCTTTTTTTCCTTGGATGCTCTAATGATAATAAACCTGAGTCATCAGAAATATCTGAAACTGAAGACATTCTATTATCTTATGAGCTTAGCGTTGAGGAAAAGTCTTTGAAGCATCCTATCATCCTTCCTGGCGCCCCGGGAGAAGATTCAAAGTTAATTGATTCAGAAGCAGCTACTAATATTGCAATTTCCACCTATGTGGATGCGGATGTAAATTTCCTTCAGGGAATGATAATACATCATCAACAAGCCATAGTTATGTCCAATATGGCAGATAAAAGAACTAACAATAAAACGATAGTTGATCTGGCAAATAGAATCGATGCTTCTCAAGAAGATGAAATTAGTTTCATGGAAAACTGGCTTAATACTAGAGATGAAGATATATCAGTTAATCATGATGGTCATAATATGCACATTAGTATGGCTGGAATGGCTAGCGAAGCTGAATTAAAGAAACTTGAAAATTCTGAAAGTACAGATTTTGATAAGTTGTTCTTACAACTGATGATCTCCCATCATGATGGCGCTTTAAAGATGGTCAAGGATTTAAAAGAATATCCAGGCGCAGCTTACGATCCCATCTTGAATGAATTTATCTCTGATCTCGTAAATGATCAAAGCATTGAAATTGAGAGAATGAATATTATTGCTGTGAACTTGTCCGACGATCCAAGATCCAAATTAAGTGCAGGTCACCATGACGCAGAAGAAGCTATATTAAATTTGGAGAAAGTTGCATCCCTTAAAAAGCCTATTGGATTTTACAATCCAAATAATCCCAAATCAAAAGGTATAAAAAATCCAGAGGAAGAGGATAAAAATAACAATACGGATAAAACAATTGAGGACAAATCACGATCACTTCGGTCACCTATTTTGAGTTTTGCAAATACTGATATGGCTTTCAGAGATAATGTTCTTGTAGCTGGCAACTATCATGGTTTTAATATTTATGAGATTGATCAATTAGGAGTTCCAAAGCTTCTTTCATCTATAGTTTGTCCTGGCGGGCAAGGCGATGTGTCGATTGTGGATAATTTATTAATTATGTCAGTCGAACAAACTAGAAGTCGGATAGACTGTGGATTACAAGGTGTTTCTAAAGAAGCAAGCCTTGATCGATTTAGAGGAATAAGAATATTTGATATTTCAAATTTATATGAACCTAAACAAGTTGGAGCTGTGCAAACTTGCAGAGGTTCTCACACTCACTCAGTAGTTTCAGGTCCAGATCAAAATGGAAAGATTATTGTCTACAACTCAGGCACTCAAGGAGTAAGAGATGAAGAGGAAATGGAGGAATGCATAGGTAATATACCAGGCGATAATAGGACAGCACTTTTCAGAATAGATGTTATTGAAATTCCCGTAGCAAATCCTTCTCAGTCAAAAATAGTAAGTAGTCCAACTGTATTTGCCGATCCTGAAACAGGAGCCTTAGGCGGTCTCTGGACTGGTGGGGATCATGGAGATGATACCCAAGAGACAAGTCGAACCGATCAATGTCATGACATAACGGTATTTCCATCGAAAAGTTTAGCTGCTGGAGCTTGTTCAGGAAATGGGATTCTCTTTGATATTACAGATCCCTATAACCCACAAAGAATAGATGTAGTCACGGATGTGGGTTTTGCCTATTGGCATTCTGCTACCTTTAATAACGAAGGAACTAAGGTAATTTTCACAGATGAATGGGGCGGTGGCGGAAGGGCCCGCTGCAGGGCTTGGGATCCACTTGATTGGGGCGCTAATGCAATATATGACATTGTAGATAATAAATTGGAATTTAGGAGTCATTACAAAATGCCAGCGCCACAGCTTGAAACAGAAAACTGTGTTGCACATAATGGTTCTTTAATTCCAATTCCTGAAAGAGATATCTTTGTTCAAGCATGGTACCAGGGTGGAATATCCGTAATGGATTTTACTGATTCTGCAGATCCAAAAGAAATTGCTTTTTTTGATAGAGGTCCTGTTGACGATGAATTACTTGTAATGGGTGGTTATTGGTCTGTTTATTACTATGACGGTTATATTTATGGTACTGAAATATCTAGAGGTCTAGATGTATTTAAGTTATCTCCGAGTCAGTATCTATCTGAAAAAGAGATATTTAAAGCCTCTAAAGCTCAACCATTGTATGGGCCAAAAGTGTTTAACCCTCAACAACAGGTACCTCTTGGATGGCCTAAAGAATACTAGATCTCTAATACTTACTGAAGAGAGAGTATTTTGAATTTTGAAATTGTTTCCTTTTTAGATAGAAATTGCAGATAGTTTTTATTTCATTCTTAATTTTGATTTCAACTTTTGCTACTGCATTTTTATCCTCAATATTTGGAATGCTTGGCGGTCTTATCTTGATGGGAGTATTAATAAGTCTCCTGCCGGTTGGTCCTGCGATGGTCCTTCATGGCCTTATTCAAGCAACATCAAATGGATACAGGGCATGGATAAATAGAAAAGATATCAACTGGAAAATTATTTTAACCATTCTCATGGGAAGTATTTTTTCTTTGGTCATTTTTTATTTTATTGCATTTGAGCCAAGTAAAATTTTAGTTCTATTTGCTTTAGGTTTTCTGCCATTCCTAGCTTGGGCAGTACCAAAAGAACTTTCATTTGATATAACTAAACCAACTACTGGAGTTTTGGCAGGAGGAGTAGTAGTAGGCAGTAATCTTTTATCTGGGACAGGCGGACCAATTTTGGATATATTCTTTCAGAAGGTTGATATGACAAGGCATGAGGTCGTTGCTACTAAGGCAGTAGCTCAAACATTAGGACATATCTCTAAAATACTTTTTTTTGGAATATTTGTTTCTGAAAATTTTGAAAACTGGCCTAATCTTTACTTTCTTTTCATAGCAATTTTATTTTCAGTGACTGGAACTTCTTTAGGAAAGCGAGTTTTAGATATAATAGATGATAGATTTTTCTTCAGATGGACGCAGATCATTATTCTCTCTGTAGGAGCCATTTTTATACTAAGAGCTTCATACTTATTAATTTTTTAAAATGGTTAATCTGAATCAAAGAATCAAAAAATCTTAATTAGTAAAAATGAAATTATGAAAAATTTAAAAGATGAAATTAAGTTTCCATGCGGCCTATCTATGAAAAATAGATTTATGCTTGCTCCATTAACTAATACTCAGAGTCATGAAGATGGAGTTCTTTCAGATGATGAGTTTAATTGGTTAACTATGAGAGCGAGAGGTGGTTTTGGACTCACTATGTCTTGTGCTTCGCATGTTCAGGCAATTGGCAAGGGTTTTCCCGGACAATTAGGAATTTTTAGCGATGAACACATAGATGGATTAAAAAAATTAACCGATGAAATTAAATCTCACGAAAGTTTAGCCGTTGCTCAATTACACCATGCTGGAATGAGATCGCCTGAAGATATTATTAGAGAACAGCCTGTCTGTCCTTCAGATGATGAGGAGACTAACTCAAGAGCATTGACTCTTGATGAGGTCAAAAGATTAAGAGATAACTTTATTGAAGCTGGAGTCAGAGCTAAAAAGGCAGGTTATGAAGGGGCTGAAATTCACGGAGCTCACGGCTATATTTTGTGTCAATTTTTAAGTTCTGATATCAATAAGAGAGATGACGAATATGGAGGAACTTTAGAAAACAGATCTAGAATCATTTTTGAGATAGTTGATGGCATTAGAAATGAATGCGGTTCTGAGTTTCTATTGGGAGTTAGATTATCTGCAGAAAGATTTGGAATCAAACTAGGAGAAACAAAAGAGGTTTGTAAAAAACTTATTGATACCGAAAAAATAGATTTTTTAGATATGTCACTTTGGGACTCTTTTAAAGAGCCGGTAGAGGAAGAACACAAAGGAAAGAACCTGTTAGAACATTTTACGGAACTTGATTTTAAAGATGTTCAGTTAACGGTGGCGGGAAACATAAGGACTGGCGAGAACGTTCATGCAATACTTAATAATAAAGTAGATTTCGTAACTGTTGGGAGAGCGGCTATTCTCCATCATGATTTTCCTCTAAAAGTTATAGAAAATTCCGATTTTGAACCGATAGAGCTTCCTGCTCCTAGATCTCATTTAATTAAAGAGGGACTAAGCGATAAATTCATAGAATATATGGGAGCTTGGCCTGGTTTTGTGGGTGAATAAAGAAGTAGAATTAACTTTTAAAATCTTCTGAATTTTTGAGCATGTGAGCAGGACCATGATTGAGATTAATGGCCGCATTTTTACCGAATAACATTTCTTTCTGGTAGCCAAAGTTTTTTCTATCGGTTGCTAGCGGCGCCAATTCTTCAGCTTTCTTTATCGCCAATTCTGGCAATCCTTCAAACGAACTTGTTGCTTGGACAATCCCAGCATCAAGCGCATCAGTTCCAGTCCATCTTTTTGATAATTGAACTGTTTCATAGAAGGCATTTGCAGGAATTTTATGCTTGAATAAAGATAGCTCAGGTCTTGGAATAGATAAGCCTAGTTGCATTTCATTTGCGCATAAAAATCCCCTATCTTCTCTCATAATCCTTACATCATGAGTTAGAGCAAGCATAAATCCGGCTCCAAAAGCATGGCCGTTAATCGCACATACTGTGGGTATTGGTAAAGTTATAAAACGGCCCATCAGGTGCATAAATTCTTTTCCGAAAACATCTCTGTCGCCTCCGTCAGGATTACTTTTTGGATCGTGCATCCAATCAAGATCTAAACCATTTGAAAAGAACTTAGGATTTTCAGATGAGGTGATTAGTGCTCCTGGACCATCATCATTTTCTATTTCGCCAAGGGCTTTGGCTATTTCTCTTACAAAAGTTGTATTCCAACGATTTTCATTAGCAGCCAGGGTTAAAAAATAGATTGATTCTTTTTTCTCTAGTTTTATCACAATGTTTTTTTAAAAGATTTACTGTTAAAACATCATACATAAAAACAATACAAATTAGATACAAACTTTCTCAAGATGCTTTAATATCTCGCCCTAAGGAAATATAGGAGAAGGAGATGAGTGATCCATTAAATTTGAAAAAACACATTAGAGAAGTTAAAGATTTCCCAATTGAAGGGATAAATTTTAGAGATATAACAAGCCTCATAGAAAATCCTGAAGCTTTTCAAACTACCTGCAAGGAATTAATAGAAGTTTCTAAAAATTTTAATGCTTCGCTCATCGCAAGCATTGAGAGTAGAGGTTTTATTTTTGCTGGTTCAATTTCTTTTGAACTCGGACTTCCTTTTGTTCTAGCAAGAAAACCAGGAAAACTTCCTAACGAAACATTTAAAAAAGACTTTGATTTAGAATACGGGAGTACTTCTATTGAGATTCAAAAAAATACAACCTTTAAGAGCTCGGATAGAGTCGTTATTGTTGATGATTTAGTTGCAACTGGTGGAACAGCAATTGCTTGCGCAGAACTATTAACTGAAAACTTTAAAATTAAGAAATCAAATATTCTTATTTTAGGCGTAATAGATTTGCCTAAACTAGGCGGTAGCGATCTAATTGTTAAAGAGGGATACAATATTCAGACTCTTGTTTCTTACTAGTTGGGGTAAGAAAAAATACCTGTTAATCTTTATTTATTCAAACAGGAGAGAGAAATGAAAATCTTTTTATCAATACTATTAGTCTTTTCAATTCACATTTTTTCAGATGATCATAAAAAGCTTGATCCAATCATATTCATGCTAGATTTGTCAGTTAATGACGGAAAAATAAAAAAAGCAGAAAAATTTACATACGATATTACAAAAAATGTTATCAAAATGGAGCCTGATACGGTCATTTATCAATACTATTTTGATTCAGAAGAAAAAGTCTTTTTATACGAAGTTTATAAAAGTAACGAAGCTGCTATTGAGCATGTGAAAAATTTTAGAGGCAGCAAGTGGGAAAGTAAATTTGGAGAGTTATTTTCTATCGAAAATTTTGCTGTTTTAGGAGAAGCATCCGAAGACTTGAAAAAGTCTCTAGAGGGTTACACAACAGATTTTAGGTACTTAAAAGGGGGATTTCATAAGCCTGCGAAAAAGTTGTCTAAAGAAATTATGAATCTTTAAATATCCCGTGAGCATTTCAGAAATTGGAGTGGATAGAGATCAGAATATAATTTTATGGGGATCTGGAACAGCTAGAACTCTTCGTCCTATATGGATGGCAGAAGAGTTAGGATTAAGTTATAAGTTAAATCCTATTGGACCAAGAACGGGTGAAACTCAAACAAAAGAATTCACCAACTTAAATAGAAAACAAAAAATTCCCCTAATGCAAAAAGGAGATTTTTACTTATCGGAGAGCCTTGCAATTTGTAAATATTTGCAAAGAGCATTCCCATCAAAAAGATTATTTATTCCAACTTCAGATGTAGAACTAGCTAAAGAAGACGAATGGTGTTGTTTTATTTTAGGAGAGATTGATGAGACATCACTTTATGTCATGAGACGACATTATGATTTAAAAGAAATTTATGGTGAATCAAAGACGGTTACAAATGCATGCAGAGACTATTTACAAAGACAATTTGAGGTCATTGAAGAATATTTGGAAGATAAAAATTACATTATGAAAGAAGGCTTTGGAATTTGTGATATTTTCTTAATTTCTTGTTTAGATTGGGCTATATTTTATGAGTTTGAATTGACTAAAAATATGACTGAATACAGAGAAGACATTATTAATAGACCAGCTTATAAAAAAGCTATGGATATAAACTATTCTAGATAAAAGAAATGGGACCACTACAAGGAGTAAAAGTTCTCGATCTTACCAGTATGGTTTCAGGACCTATGGGAGCAATGATTCTAGCTGATCAAGGTGCAGAGGTAATCAAAGTTGAGCCACTAAATGGAGAATTGGTTCGACACATGGCTGCTGATCATAATGGACTCAATCCAGTTTTTTATTCGTGTAATAGAGGTAAAAAGTCAATTGCTATAGATCTGAAAACAAAACATGGCAAAGAGATACTGTTTAAACTTGCTTCTGAAGCAGATGTTTTTATGCAAAATTTTCGTCCAGGCGCTATTGAAAGAATGGGTTTTGGCGAGAAAGAACTAAGAAAAATTAATAAAGGTATTATTTATGTCTCGATAAGTGGATTTGGTAAAAACGGTCCTTACTCTGCTTCAAGAGTTTATGATCCAGTTATTCAAGCTCTTTCCGGCGCAACAGATATACAAGCCGATAGAGACACCGGTAGACCCAAGATGTTCAGAATTATCATTGCTGACAAGGTTACCTCATTGACTTCAGCACAGGCAGTATCATCTGCTCTGTATGTAAGAGAAAAAAAAGGAATTGCTCAACACATCGAGCTCTCGATGTTGGATTGTATGCTTTCTTTCTTCTGGCCTGAAGGAATGGCAGGAATAGTTTTTGCTGAGAAAGAAACTGATGTTAGGAAATTACAGGGCTCTCAAGATTTAATTTATAAAGCAAAAGACAGATACATAACAGCAGGAGCTGTCTCTGATGCTGAATGGAAGGGAATGTGCACAGCCTTAAACAGGGAAGATCTAATTGAAGACGAAAGATTTTCGACTCCTGCAGGAAGAGTTATCAATTCACAAATAAGAAAAGAAATTACTGGGGAAGAAATTGCAAAATGGGAAAGTGAAGAAATCCTAGCCTTATTTCAAAAAGAAGGCGTGCCCTGTGCTCCTTTGCTGGATCGAATGGAACTTCTTGAAAATGAACAAATACTAGCTAACGATTCAATTTTAAGAACAGAATATGAAGCTTTAGGAGAAGTAAGACAAGCGAGACCTGCAGCTCAATTTACAAAAACGCCCAGCGAGATAGTTAGGCCTGCACCAAGACTTGGTGAGCACACAGAAGACATTTTATTCAAAGCAGGCTACAAAAAGAATGAAATCCAAACTTTTTTAAAAGAAAAAATTGTTAAAACATAATCTATATAGTCTTTTCATTGCCATGGAAAAAAGATTCATTTATCTAATTAACCCTATAAACTAATCAAACAAATAAGAGGATATATGCACCCGATAGAAAAATGGCACAAACTGATTAAATCAAATGATCCTAATAAATTTGACGAATTATTGGATGAAAATTGTACTTTTTACTCCCCTGTTGTTTTCACTCCAATTAAAGGCAGAGAGATGACAAAAATGTATTTAATGGCTGCCGGTGGTGTTTTTGGAGAAGGTCCCACCAAAGGAGAAGAAAGCAAATCTAAGCCTTTTAAATACATTAAAGAAGTTATTGATAAAAATTCAGCAGTCTTAGAATTCGAGTCAACAATTGATGGAATTTACATAAATGGAATTGACTTAGTTTCTTGGAATGATGAGGGAAAAATTACTGAATTCAAAGTAATCGTTAGACCTCTTCAAGCAGTTAATAAGCTTCATGAGCAAATGCAAAACATGCTTGAACAGATGAAAACTGCATAACTAATTTGTCACCAATAGTCTCAATCGTCGGAGCGGGTATTTCTGGCCTAACTGCGGGGATTTGCCTATCAAAAAAAAATATTCCCTCAGTTATTTATGAAAGAGACTCAGCGATATCAGAGGTCTCTGCTGGGATAAATTTGTCTCCAAACGCAACAAATCTATTACAAAAAATTGGAGTCCTTGATGATTTAATTTCCCTAGGTCATCAGCCATCTAAAGTGGTTTTTAGAGATCACAAAGGTAAAAAGATCAGCTCTTATAAAGTCAATAGGGGCGATGAAAAGTATTTAACTCTTAATCGAAAAAGACTTGTTGGCGTACTTTATGACAAATATCTAGAGCATGGTGGCGAAGTTATTTTCAATAACAAGATTGAGGATTTTAAAAATAAGGATATTACATTTAAAGATAAATCTTTAGACGCAGAGTTGATTCTTGGTTGCGATGGAATTAATTCTTCAATACGAACAAAAAAATTTGTATCTGTTCCTCCTTTATTTTCTGGATTTACAGCATGGAGAAGCATTAAGGAATTATCATCTCCATTTGAAAAAAATAACGGGGAAGATATAAATTTTTATTTAGGTCCAAACTCACACATCGTTACATATCCAATTGGAGAAAATACCTACAGCGCAACGTGCATCATTAAGTCTAGTGATTGGATAGAGGAATCATGGGTATTAGAGGGAACTAAAGATCAGTTTCAATCTGACTTTAAAGACTGGAATACTGAGTTATTAACTTATCTTGCAGATTCTAAGCTTTACAAATGGGGAATCTTCCAAAGATCACCTTTAGAAAGCTTTTCGACTAATAATATATTCCTTTTAGGGGACAGTGCTCATGCAATGGTTCCGTTTTTAGGTCAAGGTTCCTGCTTGGCAATAGAAGATAGTTATGGTCTTGCAGAAATTTTAGATAAAAAAGAATTTATAGATGACGCAAAAAAATTATTTGATGATTTGAGGCTATCGAGATGCAGAAATATCTATAAAAGATCCCTTAGACAAGCCAAGCTAAATCACATATCTAATCCACTACTAACTTTTTTAAGAAACAAACTTTTGAGTTATCTTCCTCTAGCAAATTTTATGGTTCGAGATATTCATAGCTATGATCTTGATGCAGAGTTAAAAAAACTTATCTAGTTACCTAGAACCTTGACCATCATCTATTTTGATACATGTGCCTGTTACACATTCTGATGATGGAGATACCAAGAAAAGTAGGGTCGAATCCATTTGCTCAGGAAGTCCAATCCTCTTTCGAGGAAAAGCCTGACTAATATCTCCAACCCTTTCTATCATGCCATCCATCATTTCGGATGAAAAAGCTCCAGGCGCAATTGCATTGACATTGATATTTTTTGCGGACCATTCAACTGCCAAAGCTTCTGACATCCTAACAATAGCTCTTTTAGTTATGGAATATAAAGATGCTGCAGACTGTGGCGTTGTGTTGTAGGCAGCTATTGATGCAATGTTCACCATCCTTCCTGGCATGTTTTTTTCAATTAATCTTTTTGCTACTTCAATAGAGAGCAGATAAGGCCCAGTTAAATTAGTGCCTATGACATTATCGATTAGTTCATCTGATTGTTTTATGGCCCATTGAGCATCAGGAACCCCAGCATTGTTTATCAAGGTATCGATGGTTCCCAACTCAGATTCAACCGATTGAACTGCAGCCCTGATGCTTTCTCTATCAACCATATCAATGGGAACAACCGCACATTCCCCTCCATCATGTTTTATTTCCTCAGCTAAAGCTTCCAACTTTTCGACCCTTCTAGCAGAAATTGCTACTCTGGCTCCGCATTTTGCTAATACTTTTGCAAACCTATATCCCAAACCTGAAGAAGCTCCTGTCACAAGAGCTACCTGGCCTGATAGGTCAATTGAAAAATTTGGTACCGTATTCTCCATCATTTACTCCTTTTTTTTCTTTATACTACATTAATTGACAATACATAAAGATAGGGGAGAGATCATTTATGCTTTGGGTTAAAACATTATTAGGAATCACCGTTCAAGCTTTATTTCTTGGACTTTTTATTTACTTACCTGCATGGACTTGGTATTGGGAAGACGCAATAACTTGGTTCAGCATTTTTTATTTCATGACGTTTTTTTCATGCATCTATTTGCTGATCTATAAGCCCGAAAGCTTAGAGGCAAGATTAAATATGCAACCCAGCAGTCAGCCAAGAGAAGATAAAATTGCGACTTCTTTAATGGTTTCTGCTATGGCGATTGGACTAATTTTCTCTCCTTTAGATGCGTTTCATTTTCAAGTTACACCTTCCTTCGAGGGCATTTTAAAAATATCAGGCTTAGGAATTTATGTAATAGGTTATCTCTTCATACTAGCTTCGATGCTTGCTAATGAATTTGCAGAAATGACAGTAAATATCCAAGACGATAGGGGACAAAAAGTCATTGATACTGGAGTTTATGCTTATGTGCGACATCCAATGTATACAGGATTTATTTTTTTTATTTTAGGAACAAATCTTTGGTTAGGAACTTACCTTTCCTTTGGTATCTCGGTGATAGCTCTGACTGTAGGTCTTCATTTCAGAATTCGCATAGAGGAAAAAACATTAATAAATGAATTGGACGGCTATCAAGATTATTTAAAAAAGGTAAAATTCAAAGTAATCCCATACATCATATGATTTCAAAACTAGAACATCCTTTAGAAATGTTATCAACAGAGGAAATTTCTCTGGCATATGAAATATATAAAACATCAGAGGGTTATGATGAAGCAACTCATTTTAGTCAGATTTCTTTAGTGGAGCCTACAAAAGAGCTTTTAAAAGATTTTAAACCAGGCGATCCTTTTGAAAGGGAAGTAAAACTTATTGGAAGAGACTCAGCTCTCGATGGGGGTTTTGTAGCAACCATCAATCTGTCAAATAAAACTCTTAATGTCGAGAGAGTGTCAAATTCAGCACAAGTTCAATATACCGTGCAAGATATTTTTACAGCCATGACTCTTTTAAAAGAACATCCAGATTATCAGGCTGCTATGAAAAAAAGAGGTATTACCGATATGGAAAAGGTGCAAATCGATCCTTGGCCGGCTGGCGGTATTGTTCATGAAAAAATCAAACAAGGACATCGGGCCCTTAAAGGCATATCCTTTTTTAAGGAAGATGCTGGAGATAATCCATATGCAAAACCAATTAACGGAGTAATCGGTCACGTTGATTTAACACTAGGAGAAGTTGTCTGCGTTGAAGATCACGGAGTAGATCCTATTCCAGAAGCTAAATCAAATTACGACGCAACATCACAAACAATCTTGAGAGATGAACCAAAAGAAATAAAAATCACTCAACCCGATGGGGTTGGTTTCAGTGTTGATAGAAATAAAATATCTTGGGAAGGCTGGGATGTACGAGTTTCTTTAACTCCTGATGAAGGGGTAGTTCTTCACGAGCTTTCTCTTAATGATAGACCTATCTTATTTAGGGCTGCGATGTCAGACATGGTTGTACCTTATGGGTCAGCTGATCCCATGCACTCATGGAAAGCAGTCCATGACGGAACTGAATATGGTTTTGGTAGGCTTTCAAATTCTCTTACATTAGGTTGTGATTGTCTTGGAGAGATTCATTATTTCAATGCTAGTGGTATATCTTTTGATGGTTCTGTAGAAGTCATAGAAAATGCGATTTGCCTGCACGAAGAGGATTATGGGATTCAATGGAAGCACAGTGATGGAATGGGAGCGCCTAACGAGGTGCGAAGATCTAGAAGGCTTGTGATCAGTTCGATTTCAACAATTGGCAACTATGATTACGGTTTATTCTGGTACTTATATTTAGACGGCACCATTGAAACCGAAGTTAAACTGACTGGTATTGTTGGTATCAGCGCTTACAACGAAGAGAAACATAATCCCAATCAAGATTTAAGAATTTCAAAGGAATTGGTTTCCCCAGTTCATCAACATCTTTTCTGTATGCGATTAGATTGGAATTTAGACGGAGGCAATAATCAATTATTTGAGAGCGAAATTGAGTTGATGCCTGATGATGATAACAACTCTTATGGAATGCAATTTCAATCCGTTTCTACACATTTAAAAACAGAGCATGAAGCTAAAAGAGACATTTCTCCTGCAACAAGCAGAGTATGGAAAGTAGTTAATCCGCAGAAAAAAAACGGCATGGGTCTGCCGGTAGCATATAAATTACTGCCTGGAAATACACCTAAAATGCTTGCTCGGGATGATTCTCCGCCGGCAAAGAGAGCCTCTTTTGGAAAACATAACCTTTGGGGGACGCCATTTAACGATGGTGAGTACGCTGCGGGAGGAGCAAACTCAGTGATGCACTCTGGAGAAGGTGGTCTGGAGGATATTACTTCTGGGGATAGAGATATAAGCAATTGTGATTTAGTTACTTGGTATACATTTGGAGTAACACACGTACCAAGACCTGAGGACTGGCCTGTGATGCCTGTTGAATACTGCGGTTTTCATTTGATTCCGGTTGGTTTTTTTGACGAGAACCCAACCATCAATTTACCACCAAATTGCTCAAGTGATAAAAATAAATAGGATAATAAGACCTCATTTTCTTTTTTTTACCTTTTTTTATTCTTTTTTTTCATCGAATGCCTTAGCCGATTCGGAATGTTTTAATTCCAGCAACATAAACACAGTAGGCCCTGCCGGCACAGTCTGCGCTGAAATGTTGATTGTTAGTAAAGCTATGTTGTTGGAAGCAGAAGAGGTAGGCAATGGATCTGACTTTTCAATTTCTTTTGATGGCACAGACTATACTTTTGGTAATTCGGCTAACAATGTTTTTACAGGACAAATAACAGATTTCAATTATATTTTTAAAGATAAAGCTAACTTTAATGCCGATATTGGTTATTGGGATTTAAGAAATGCTCTCACTACCCGTTTCATGTTTCAAAGAGCATCATCCTTTAATCAAAACATAAATAGTTGGAATGTAAGCAAAGTAAGAAACATGCAAGGAATGTTTCATTTTGCTACTTCTTTTAATCAAGATTTAAATTCTTGGGATGTATCAAAAGTTGATAATTTAAGAAGTATTTTTCAATCTGCAAAAGTATTTAATGGAAATATATCCTCTTGGAACACATCAAATGTCTGGAATCTTGGATATGCATTTGCTGAAGCAGAAGCCTTTAATTCTGATATTTCAATCTGGGATACCTCAAAAGTTACTTACTTTGGCAGGACATTTCTAAGAGCTAAAGAATTTAATCAAGACATAGGTAATTGGGATGTTTCAAAAGTAAGAGATTTTAGAAGAGCTTTCCAAGGGGCAAGCAAATTTAATCAAGACATAGGGAATTGGGATGTTTCATCTGCTACTTTACTTGCAAGAATGTTCAAGCATGCCTCAACTTTCAATCAAGATTTAACTTGTTGGAATGTTAAAAATATTTCATCTGAACCCGTTGCTTTTTGGGGCGCTTCTAAACTTAGTCCTGAAAACAGACCATATTGGGGCGATGATCCTTGTTCAAAAAATACAACTCTAGATAACTTAACAGTATTAACAGGAATTCTTTCGCCAGAATTTGATAAAGATGAGCTTAGTTATTCCATTGACTACAATAATAGCCAAGAGGAAGTGACTTTTACTTTTTCTAAAAAACATCCAGGAGCCACTCTAACGGTCAATGATCAGCAGGTTTTGAACAATCAATATTCTGATAGTCTAAATGTTGGAATAAATGAATTTAAAATTAAAATAACCTCCGAAGATACCTCTCTTTCAACTGAATATATAATTTCCGTTACTCGTGAGGCTGGACCCGATATTGTGCCTCCCGAAATAAAAAATCTTGAGGTATCAGAAGACGGTTCTCAAATTATTATTGAGGTAAGTGAGTTGCTTAATGAGCAGTCAATACCTCCAACTTCAAACTTTAACGTTGTTATTGATAACCTTTCTTATGAAGTTACAAAAACAATCATTCAGGGTATTGAAATCACTTTGTCAGTATCAAAACCAATAACTAGGGAAGTAATTGAAGCTGATAAAAATGTGGTTTTAACTTATTCAGCTCCTACAGATAATTCATCAATTAAGGATTTATCAGACAATAAACTTGCTTCCTTCAAAATTAAACAAGTTGATAACAAATCAACAATTGACATCACACCGCCAGAGTTAATTGATACTAAGCCGTCTGATGACATGCTTAATGTCTCAACTCAATCAATACTAAATTTGACCTTCTCTGAGAATATTAATCTTTCGTCAGGCGCTATAAAACTCTATAAAGGGAATGATCGCAGCAACGAACTGATCAAAACTTTTGAGGCAAGCCCGTCATCAGGAATTCCTACAGAAATTAAAGTTTTTGAAAATACTGCCGAAATACACTTATCGGGGTATTTAGAGCTTTCTAATCAATATTACTTGCTAATTGATCCGGACGTATTTGTTGATGGCGCTGGAAATAGTTACTCTGGAATAAGCAGAGAAAATCAATTCAATTTTTCAACTCCCTCGGTTTTATTACATCAATATGAAGTAGGAGAAGAAGGAACTTCCGGAACAGCAAGCATTTCTGGGATCGCCCAATTTTCTGATGGACAGACTGCAGCTGGAGTTATGGTTAATTTATACAATAGCCAAGACGTAATCATAAAAACTTCTATTACTGACGATACTGGAAGTTATTTCTTCGATGATCTTTCGGAAGATACATATAAGGTTGAATTTGTTGGGAATTCTGATTCAAAACTCAAAGGACAGGCTGATTCTGGAACCGTAGAAGGGAAATTTGTAACTTCCATAGAGGTTTCCGAAGGAGAGCAAATCTATGGGATTGACGCGGTCTTAATTGATCCAGCGGGCGTTATTTATGATTCCATCTCTAGACAACCTATCAAGGGAGCAACTGTGGAGCTTAATTTTAATGGCAATTTAGTTGATAGCTCATGGCTAGACTTAAACCTTGGTGGTCCTAATTCGCAAATCACTGATTCAGATGGACAATATAACTTTATTCTCAATTCGAATGCAGAAAGTGGGGTGTATTCAATAAATGTTATTCCAATAGATGGATATAAATTCCCAAGTTTATCAATTCCTGCTGAATTAGATGCTTACACCCCAAGTTTAGGCGGTGGAATTGAAGAGATTCAGCCTCAAGATGAAGCACCAAAAGGCTCAGATCAGACTACTTATTACTTAGATATTAATTTTTCTATCACTAATGAAAGTTCTTCAACCTCAAATGGAATTATCAATAATCATATTCCTTTAGATGAAAGCATACCTCCTCTCATTTCAGGTCCTGGTTTAGAGGATGGAACAATAAAAATAAACGAGGGGGATACACTAGTAGGAAAATTTTCCTCGAATGAATCAGTGTCATGGATTTTAAGCGGAGAGGATAAGAACTTGCTGAATCTTGATACTGAATCAGGAGACTTAGTTTTTCAGAATGTTACGGACTTTGAAAATCCCAATGATACTGACCTAAATAATGAATATCTTGTGACAATCACGGCTTCTGATAATTTTGGAAATCAAGCATCCATATCTTTGAAAATAATAGTTGAGGATATTATTGATGATCTGATTTCAAAAGTAGAGGAAGAATTGAATTCTATTTTAAAAAACGATTTTTCGAGAACCATTGAAACTCAGATGGCGCAATTTTCAAGACAATCCAGAGATTCTATTTATAGATTGGGAACTCAGAAAAAGGATCTAGATTGCGGCCCTCAAAGACAGAGCGGTGCCTCATTATTAAATATGGAAGATATTGTTATAGGAGTGATTGATGCAGTAAACAGCAATTCCTTTTCAGGAAATTACTCCAACGAAATATTTAATTGTAAAAATTCATCCATGGATATTATCGAAGGCAACTATTCTATTACTTATGACAAAGATCTTGGCACTCAATTGTTTTTGGGAGGATCTTCTCAAAGAGATTTATTTGTAGCCGAAGATTTTCTCTCGGGAGTCTCTTACGGTGGTTATCTACAAAGAACAAATACTGCATCGAGTGGGAAAGGTCATATTAATGGCTTCGGTGGAAATATTGGTTTTTACCAAGCAAGAAAATTTGATCAGTTATATTTGAACTATTATGTTTCCGGATCTGCTGGTTATCATCAATATGAAATTTTTGTCGAGGACCCTCTAGAAACAATCAAAACTGAAGGTGCTTATCATTATTTTGCTTCTTTTTTTGGTTCCTCTTTATCTGGAAAAGTTGAGAGAGAGACATTTAACTTAAGACCGAGCATTGGTCTAGATATGGCCATTGCAACAGCAAGCGATGCATCTATTAAGGCAAAACAATTCTCAACTATTGAAAATGGAAAATTAGATTTACCTTTTCATGATGGCTATAGGTGGTATTCAGAGTTTGCTTTTGATTTTGGCAACATTGCTAACTTATCAGGCTTTTCAAATAATAATCAAAGATTTGAAATTGCTCCAAGATTCTATTGCGATAATAAACTTAATGGTTCAGGCAATGATTGTGGCTTGGGTGCTTATTTCAAATATTCATTCGAAGATAATCTTGGGAGTAAAATTCATTTTCAGCTTGATTACGAGGAAACTGATACGATTAAAAGAAGTAACTTAAAGTTTGGTAGAAAGAATTTGATACTCAATGGTCTGGGATCATCTACTACACAGCTAAACATGGATGAAATGGGAAGATTACAGTTAGAATATCTTTTGGATATTTATTTGTTTTAGAAGGGAGGAATTTTGTTGGATCTAAATTTAGAAGGAAAAAGAGCTGTCGTGACAGGTGCTAGTCTTGGTATCGGAGAAGCTGTTGTGAAAATGCTAAGCGATCATGGAGCTTCTGTTACATTTTGTGCTAGAAATGAAGATGCTATTGATTCTTTATCAAAATACAAACCTGAAAATACAAGCTCTTCACTTAAAGGGCTTATTGCCGATATGTCGAATGGGGAATCTACCGAGAATTTTATAGAAGAAACTCTTAAGGATGGGCCTATTGATATCCTTGTAAACAATGTAGGTGCATCTCCATCCAGGAATTTTTTATATATGTCGGATGAAGATTGGCGGGATTTACATGAGCTTAACTTGCTATCTGCTGTAAGGTGCACAAGGTCATTTCTCCCTCACATGAGAGAGCAGAAATGGGGAAGGGTGATAATGATATCAAGCTCAGCTGGAAAATATCCAAGTGCTGCATTAATAGATTATGGAGCTACTAAATCAGCAATGATTTCTATTAGTAAATCTTTAGCAAAAAAATATGGAAGAGATGGAGTTTTAGTTAATTCAGTTTTACCTGGTCTTATTCATACTGCAATGTGGGAAAGAGCAGCTGGTGAGATTGCTGAGTCAACTGGAAGTAGTGCTGAGGAAGTCATCAAGAAAAATGGTTTTTCTGTGCCGATAGGCAGGTACGGAACATCTGAGGAAGTGGCTGCCTTGGTAGTTTTTTTGTGCTCAAATGCAGCCTCTTATATAAACGGATCAGCAATTGAAGTGGATGGTGGACAAGCGGGGCATATTTAAATGAGTGAACTAAACGATGATCAAAAAAGACTGGCGGATGCTCTTGAAGAGTTAAAAGAACATAATTTCATGAAAATACATGAGTCAGCTTGGAAATTTTTGTATTACAACTTGCTAAGGGGTTTGGCCATCGGGCTAGGATCTGTTGTGGGAGCAACTTTATTAGTAACTATTTTCATACAAATCCTTGCTCAAATAGAATTTATTCCTATTTTAGGTAACTATGCTCACCAGATTATTGAAATAATCGAGAGGCTAGAAAAGAAAGGTTAATTACTTTCCTTCAAAAATAGGTTCTTTTTTTTCAACGAATGCTTTGACAGCATTTTTGTGATCATGAGTTTGACCGCAATGAATATGATGAGTTGCCTCTAAATCTAGACAATCATCTACATCACCGTGCATAGCTCTATTGAGATTTTCTTTCATGTATCTGTATGCAACAGCAGGCCCACAGGCAAGTTTTTCTGCAATTTCTTTTGTTTTTTGTTCAAGATTCTCAGGCTCAACTACCCAATTAGTTAAGCCTAGCTCAAGAGCTTGATCAGCAGAAATTCTATCTGATAGAAAATATAATTCCCTTGCTTTTGCAGATCCAATAAGTTGAGTCATGAAATAGCTTCCCCCGTAATCGCCTGAAAAACCAACTTTCGCAAAAGCTGTTGTCATAAAAGCTTCAGAGGACATTATTCTTAGGTCGCAAGAGAGAGCATATGATAGTCCTGCTCCGGCTGCAGCTCCAGATAAGGATGCAATAGTCGGCTTAGGCATCTTAAATAGCTTTCCAGATGTACCTCTCTGATGATCTCGTTGTTTATGGATTGCAGCATCTATGGTGTTATCACCGACAGTTCCATCGCCTCTGGAAGCCATTCCTTTAACATCTCCTCCTGCGCAAAAGCCTTTACCTGCACCTGTCAAAACAATGCATCTGACTTCGTTATCCAGTTCAAAAGCGGCAATAGTATCTTGCATGGCTTTGTTCATTTCTTGAGACATTGCATTTCTTGCCTCGGGACGATTCATCACAAGATATCCAACTCCATTTTCTTTTCTTGCTAATAAATCTTCTGTTCCAGTATCAATTGTTGTCATTTATTCCTCACTCCATTTTTATTTGTTATTCTACAAATATTATGAGGATAAGACAGTTAGTTTTTGTAGCAAAGGAAAGAGATGAATTAGCCCAACAAATTTGCGATCTATTTGAATTAAAAGAAACGTTCAATGATCCTGGAATTATTCATTTTGGGTTAGAAAATGTTCTCATTCCTTTAAATGACACTTTTATAGAAATCGTTACTCCAGTTCAAGAAAATACAACCGCAGAAAGATTTCTTGATAAAAGAGGAGGGGATGGAGGCTATATGGTTATTTTGGATGTAGATGATTTTGAGGCCGAGAAGAAAAGAGTTGAGGATGAAAATATATCTATTGTGTGGAATGCCGATAGAAAAGAAGAGAATATTCATGCTAGAGCAATTCATCTTCACCCCAAAGAGACTGGTGGCGCTATTTTATCCTTAGATAAAATGATCCCAGAAGATGCATGGTTATGGGCAGGAACAAATTGGAGGAAAGATATTAGTAAATCCCTAGTCGACTGCCTCACCGGCGTTATCCTTCAATCAGATGATCCTGATAATCTATGTTCTAAATGGGAAAAAGCACTGGGCAAAACAAAATCTTCAAATGAAGTAGCCATCGAACTTAATAGTTCTAAAATATCTTTTTTAAAAAGTACTGATGGTAGAGGCGAAGGAGTAAACGCTTTTGTTATCAAAACTTCTAATAAAGATGAAGTATTAAAGAGAGCTGACGAAATGAATCTTCTCACTGAAGATGAAATTATGTTGGGTGGAGTAAAAATGATTCTAGAGGATTGAGGAAAAATGGAATTAGATTACAGAGATTATTCATTGGTTGAACTTGCAAAAAAAGTTAATTCAAGAGAATTGAGTGCAGAAGAACTTATAAAAGCTTCCCTTAAAAATATTGAAGATGTGGATAAAGAGATTAATGCTTTTTGTTCTATAAATCCTGAACTATCCATTGAGGAAGCAAAAAAAGTAGACGAAAGAATTTCTAAAGGAGAGAACTTACCACTTGCAGGTTTAGCCTTAGGGGTAAAAGATTTGGAAGATGCAGAAGGTTACGTTACTGCTTATGGTTCTGACTTCCATGCTAATGATCAACCAGCAAAAACAGATTCAATTCTTGTAAAAAGGCTTCGTGCTGCAGGAGCAATTGTTGTAGGAAAAACTAATACACCTGAATTCGGTTACAAAGGAGTTACCGATAATGTTCCCTTTGGAGCTTCGAAAAATCCTTGGAATAAAGAATTTACCCCCGGAGGGTCGTCTGGTGGATCATCGGCCGCATTAGCTGCAGGCATGGTGCCAATTACTACTGGATCAGACGGAGGGGGGTCAATTAGAATCCCAGCAGCGTTATGTGGGTTGAGCGCAATAAAAACTTCGCAAGGTAGAGTTCCTAATGGTGGTCCAACACCTCCTGGTTCTGGCATTTTAACTGTTAAAGGTCCGATGACTAATAAAATAGATGATGCAGCCTACTCATTGGATAACTGTATTGGTCCCGAGTCTTCTGATATTTTTTCATTACCTAAACCTAAAGAAAGTTGGTATGAAAATTTAAATGCCGATCTTCCAGAAAGGATTATTTGGACTTCTACTTTCGGTTTCGCAGATGTTGATAAAGAAATTAAAGAAAAATGTGAAGAAGCAATTTCCAAAATAGAATCAGCAGGTTGTAAAGTCATTCGGGATGAAGAAATATGGAAGGAAGATCCCGTTAGTTCTTGGTTAGTTTTCTGGACTGGGGCAAGAGGAAGGGCTCAAGGACATCTCAGAGGAACTCCAGACTGGGAAAGAATCGATGCAGATCTAAGACCACAAATTGAATGGGGCATGGATAATTTTAGTGCTGCAGATTATGCAGCTGCTTTCGACCAATGTCATTATCTGAGCCTTAAACTTGAGGAAAGATTTCAAAAAGCTCCCCTAATTCTTTCACCAGCTACATGCGGGTTAACACCAAAAATATACGAACAAGGAATTGTTAATGGCGAAGAAACACCTGCCTGGGTGGCTTTTACTTACGGAATTAACATGACTAGAAATCCAGCTGGAACCTTTCCAATCGGTTTAAGTGCTCAAGGTTTACCGATTGGTATACAAGTCATAGGTTCTCAGCAAGATGATTTGGGAGTTCTTCAAGGCATTAAGAATTTTGAAAATATAATGAACTTCAATATTAAAGCTTCATAAACAATGTCTAATCATTCAGCTTATAGAGCATTTGTAGACAGGCTTTCGAAGACTAAAGACTCTGTAAGAGAAAAATCTACAAAGAAGAGAAAAAATTTAGGCCTTCGAACTGCTAGAGAGAATCTTGATGATCTTGTGGATCCCGGGAGCTTTCTAGAATTTGGAGCTTTTGCAGTTGCTGCGCAAAGAAATAGAAGAGATTATGAAGAGTTACAACTTGAGACGTCTGCCGATGGCATACTGACAGGATTTTGTAATATCAATGAGGATGAGGTGGGAGAAGATAATTCTCATGCAGCAGCAATAATTTATGACTATTCTGTCTTAGCAGGCTCCCAAGGTTTTTTTCATCATCAAAAGCTAGATAGGATTTGTGAAAAAGCTGAAGAATTCTCTTTGCCTGTCGTAATTTTTACAGAAGGTGGAGGAGGAAGACCTGGAGATACAGATGTAACTACACAGATAGCTGGTCTTCATATTCCTTCATTTTCAACTTGGGCAAGACTAACTGGAAAATGTTTAAAAATCGCAGTCAACAATGGTTATTGCTTTGCAGGAAATGCTGTCCTTTTTGGATGTTCAGACTTTATGATTGCAACAAAACAATCCTGGATTGGTATGGCAGGACCAGCAATGATTGAAGGAGGAGGACTGGGAGTATATGATCCCAAAGAAATAGGTCCCGCTGAAGAACAATACAAAAATGGAGTGCTTGATTATTTAGCTGAAGATGAAAAAGAAGCAACTTTTATTGCAAAAAAACTTCTTTCTTATTTTCAAGGTAATTTATCTGATTGGTCTATTGATGACCAAACCAAACTAAGAGACATAATTCCTGAAGATCGACGATGGGCATATCCTGTTAGAGATGTAATAGAAATTCTTTCAGATAGAGAATCTTTTTTGGAGCTCAGAAAAGTCTACGGAAGAAGTGTTATTACTGGGTTTGTAAGAATTGAAGGCAAACCATTTGGCCTTGTAGCCAGTGATTGCCAGCAACTTGGAGGAGCTGTAGATTCTGAGGCAGCTGAAAAAGCAGCTGCATTCATTGAAATATGCAATGCACATAATTTACCAATTTTATCTTTGGTTGATACCCCAGGTTTTATGGTAGGGCCTGATAGTGAGCTTGAAGGCTCTGTAAGAAGAATGGCAACGCTACTAGTATCCGGAGCAAAAATTACTGCTCCACATATAGCAATTTTTTTGAGAAAAGGTTACGGGTTAGGAGCACAGGCAATGGTTGGGGGCAGCTTTCACGACCCAATTTATACTGCTTCTTGGCCCACAGGAGAATTTGGCGGAATGGGGCTAGAAGGAGCTGTAAAGCTAGGATTTAGAAAAGAACTCGAAGCTGAAACTGATCCAAAGAAAAAAGAGGATCTCTATAATAAATTAGTTGAGAGATCTTACGAGAAAGGTAAGGCTATAGAAGCTGCTGCACATTTAGAAATTGATGCTGTAATAGATCCTGCTGATACTAGGAAGGTGATATTGAAGGCGTTAAAGAATAAATTTATTTAACCTTATCTTCGGTGTGCCTTTCACCATTGAACACAGCGGCAAATTCTAGAAGTTCATCCGATTCATTAAAAACTCTATGGAATGCTCCATCCGGAACTGGGATTACATCCCCTTCATTAACTTCAAATTTGTGGTCATTAATTTGCATGATTCCAGTACCAGAAGTGAAAACATATACTTCCTCCTGGCCATCATGACTATGGCCACTGGTGGCTTTATGAGGATTTAATTTGGTAATGCTTGGAACAAGTCGATTTAATTCCTTATTATCTAAAACGACGTATCTGTCATCTTCTTTTACTACATACCAATTACTTTTATTCATAAACTCATTATACTAAATTTACAGAAGATAACAGAGAACCAAAATTGAATGTCTGATAATTTATTATTAAAAGGTTTAAAAGTCATTGATGCTGGAAGTTTTATTGCTGGACCAGTTTCTACGACCATTCTTTCTGATTTTGGGGCTGAGGTAATTAAAATTGAGCCACCCAAAATAGGAGACAGCCTTAGGCACCTAATAGAGAGAACAAAAAGAGTAAATCCGAGTGCCGAAGAAGATTATTGTTGGCAACTTACTTCCAGAAATAAGAAAAGCTTAGCCTTAGATTTAGGCTCAGAAAAGGGCCAAGAAATTCTCCACAAACTCATCAAAGAAGCAGATGTGTTTGTGACTAATATGCCTCAAAGAATCAGACAAAAATTAAAAATCAATTCCTCTGATTTGCTGCCATTAAACGAAAGATTAATATATGGATCTCTAACAGGTTACGGCGAAAAAGGTCCAGATTCACACAGGACTGCTTTTGACACAATGGCTTGGTGGGCAAGAAGCGGTTTGATGGATATAGTTAGACCTTCGGAGAATTCTGCTCCTGCAAATCCTCCCATTGGGATGGGTGATCAACCCACGGGCGTAGCTCTATTTGCTAGCATAATGACGGCACTCTACCGAAGAGAAAAGACTGGGAAAGGAGGCGAAGTGCATACTTCTTTGATGGCAAATGGAGCATGGTCAAACGGATCATTTATCCAAGCTGGGCTATTTGGAGCACAGTTTCCTGAGAGAAAAGATCCATCTCCACTTCATCCTTTTGGTGGTAGATACAAAACAAAAGATAATAGGTATTTGATTCTCGCTATTATCGATGCAAATAAAGAATGGCCAAAATTATTAAAAGCACTTGATATTGAATATTTAAACGAAGATCCTAGATTTTCATCCTTCAAAAAAATGAATGAAAACTTTACGATTTTATATGAGGAGCTCGAAAAAATATTTATACAATATTCATTAAAAGAAATTACAGAAAAATTAAGGTTCTCAGAAGTTACTTTTGGCATCCTAAGTCATTCAAATGACCACTCAAAAGATCAACAATTTATCGAAAGTGAAGTTTTAATAAAATTTGATGAAGGTAGTTTTGATGAGGATTTCTTGACAGTAAACAGTCCTATTTTTTTAGAAAATGAATCAAAAAAGATTCCTACAAAAGCTCCAAAGTTGGGAGAAAACACGAAAGAAATACTTTCATCTTTGGGTCAAGATGAAGAAGAGATAGCTCAGCTTAAACAAGATGGTATCATTGACTTTTAGTTCTTTGATTTTAAAAAAAAATGCGCTTTACTCTCTTTTTTCTGCCCTTAATTAGCATTTCCATTTATTCTATGGATATTAAAATTTCTAAAAATATCTGGGAGTTTACACCTGATGGTGTGATGGGAGGCAAATCCAAAGGTTCAATACAATTTCTAAATACTGAAGGATTTGACTACATTTCATTCAGAGGAAATGTCAATACAGATGGAGGTGGATTTCTTATGTTCAGATCTAAAATAGATAAAAAGGATTTAGAAGAATTTTCAAAGATAAGTTTTTTGGCTAGAGGAAATGATGAAAAATACTATTTTCACATAAAGTCGAGGGGGCAAGTTTTACCATGGGTAAGACATCTTAAAGAATTTAAAGTTGGAAAAGATTGGAAGGAATACGTTCTAAACATTGAAGACTTTGTTGGGTACAGTAATAGTAGGACTTTCAATAAATCCATAAATCCAAAAAAAATAAAACTTCTTGGAATTGAAGCCTATGGGAGAGATCACGAGGTAGAGCTAGATATAGCAAAAATAAAAATTTTCTAATTATGATTACAAAAGCCGACGATTTTCCAATCCATCAGATTTCAAAACCAGTTGCTGAAACAGGAACCGAAAGAAATTTTTATGATAGATATTTTTTTAATGGATATTCAAAAGATGAGGACATTTACTTTGGTGCTGTTTTGTGTGTATATCCAAATCTCAACATTATGGATGGCTCATTTACTCTTGCATATGAAGGTAAACAATATAATTCGAGGGTATCTAGGTATCTGAACTTAGAACGTCTTGACACCAAGGTAGGTCCTCTAAGCGTGGAGGTAATAGAGCCACTTAATAAACTCAAAGTCACACTCGCTGACGCAGAAAACGACCTAGACGTTTCCATAGAATTTTTAAGTAGATTTGCTCCTATGAGAGAGCCCCAAATGCAACTTTTCAATGGACCAAGAATGATTATGGATACATGCAGAATGACGCAGCAAGGATCATGGTCTGGAAAAATTGTTCATAATAAGAAAGAGATTAGTCTTGATAATGATTCTTTTATAGGAACAAGGGATAGATCTTGGGGAGTTAGGCCCGTTGGAGCTTACGATAGTCAACCAATGGTTCCTTTTTCAATGCCACAGTTTTATTGGTTATGGGCTCCAATTCACTTTGATGATTCAGCAGCACATATTTATTTTGTCGAGGACGAGAAGGGTAATGCCAGCTCAACAATTGCTATTGCACAAGGTCCTGAGTACGAAGATGAATTCATAATTCAAGACATTAAAAAATCTGTTTCTTATCATCCTGGTACCAGAAGAGTAAAAAAAATGGAGATATCTGGAACAGATGATCAAGCTAAACCCATAATAATTTCAATTGATTGTGGTATGCAGGTTTTTATGTGTGGCTTAGGTTATATGCACCCTGAGTGGGGTCATGGACATGATAAAGGAGAATTAGCCTCTTATTTTGATGATTATGATTTAAATGATGACCCTGGAGATCCGCCCTTTCTGCATGTGCAATCTGTTTCAAATGTGACGATGAAGATAGGAGATAAAAGCAAGACAGGTCGAGGTGTTCTAGAGCAACTCATATTGGGTCCCCACGAACCGAGTGGCTTTAAAGATCTCTTTGATAAACCCTAATGCCAGTCTCAACTGAGAAGGATTTTCAATCTAAGATTGAAAAACTCGAAAATTGGCTTGCCTCTAAAGAAGGCTCCCTTAAATTAACTCCTCATGAGTCCTCTTTGGCTTCAGGTTTTTCCAATGAAACTTTTGTTTTTGATTTAGAGAAGGAGAATTCAGTGGAGACCCTGGTTTTAAGACTCGAACCAACGGAATATCAAGTTTTTCCAAATTACGACTTGCCCATGCAAGCATCAATAATGAAGGTTTTGAGAGGAAAGAATATGCTCACTCCTGAAGTTATTTATGAAAATTATGACGATAATATTTTAGGTTCTGGTTTTTATATTATGAAAAGCATCAATGGCTCTGCTCCTAGTGATAATCCTCCGTATCATATGGATATGGAAGGAATGATGGGAAGGGCTACTCCAACTGAAAGACATAAGGTGTGGTTGGAATGGCTTGATCATTTATCGCATTTCCATAAATTAGAATTTTCGAGTGATGAATTGAGGGATTGCAAAATTAACACAGAGGAAGATCCTTTGGGAATGCATTTAGACTATTATCAAAGTTTTTTGAATTGGGGCATGGAAGGCGAACCTCATGAAATTTGTTCAAATGCTCTAGATTGGCTTCTTAAAAATAAACCGCCTCTTCAAAAACAAACTTTGTGTTGGGGCGATGCTAGACCTGGAAATGTTCTTTATGAAAATTTTTCAGCAAAAGCCTTACTTGACTGGGAAATGGCTAATTTTGGTGATCCTTTAATGGATTTAGCATGGGGATTTGCAATAGATGATGCAAATAGCCTGGCGTTGAATATTCCAAAATTAGAAGGAACTATGGATGAAGATGAGGGCAGGACAATCTGGGAAAATAAAACAGGGTTATCATCCGAATTTTTTGCTTACTATCGGATATTAGCTTTATTTAAGTTTTCAGTAATTATGGTAAGAGTTGCAAAACGACTAATATTTAATGAGATAATGCCATTAGATTCTGATTTTCATGTAAACAATCACGTTGCGGCTTTTTTAGATAAGGAATTAAATGAAAACAATTAAAGAAAAAGAGATTTTTCCAGTCAATGCACAAGCGATATGGGATATTATTTCTGATCCAACAAATTCAAGTTGGGTGCCTACCGTTCAAGAGATTTCTTTAGACGGGGACGTCAGATCCTTCTCTATGGAGGGCATGGGAGAGCTAAAAGAAAAAATTTTAAAAATTGATCATGATAATAAAATTTTTCAGTACTCTGCTATTCAAACTCCTGCTCCAATCGAGCATCATTTAGCAACCATACAGATAAGTCCTTTAGACATTGATAATTGTGAATTCTCTTGGACAACAGAAATTGAACCTGAGATCTTCGCCGAAGGAATTCATCAAGGGATGCTTATTTCTCTCAAAGAGCTTAAAAAAATATTTCCTTGATGGCAGGCTTTTCGGATGCATTTTTTATGCAAAAAGCCCTTGAACAAGCTAATTTAGCTTATGAAAAAGATGAAGTGCCAGTTGGGGCTATATTAGTTAAAAATAATGAAGTTTTATCTGCAGCGCATAATTTATCAATCACAAAAAACGATCCTTCCGCTCACGCAGAAATTTTATGTTTGAAAGAGGCAGGAAAGGTTCTTAATAATTACCGCCTTTTAGGAACAACATTGTATGTGACTCTTGAGCCTTGCATGATGTGTGCCGGCGCAATTATCCATGCAAGAATTAGTAGGTTGGTGTACG
Source organism: uncultured SAR86 cluster bacterium (assembly GCA_902529935.1). Classification (GTDB taxonomy): domain Bacteria; phylum Pseudomonadota; class Gammaproteobacteria; order Magnimaribacterales; family AG-339-G14; genus CACNYO01. Next base: position 90,099 of record CABZYK010000004.1, read on the forward strand.
CAACCTCAGATGAAAAAACAGGATTCATAAATTCAAGGAATAATTTAGATGAAAATGAATGGTTGAACCATAAGTTAGATATCAGTTCTGGGATACTTGATAGAGAGTCTTCAAAGCTAATTAAAAGCTTTTTTAAAGATAAAAGATCTAAATATTAAACTTTGTCCAAACTGGTGCGTGATCTGAAGGTTTTTCCATTCCTCTAATTTCATAATCGATTTCAGAAGAACTGATTAAATCTTTTAAGCTTTTAGTTACCCATAAGTGATCAATTCTTAGCCCTCTTTTTGGATTGTCATCGAAACCCCTGCTTCTGTAATCAAACCAACTAAAAGTGTTATTTTCCTCAGGATAGAGGCATCTGTAGGAGTCATATAAGCCAAAATCTTTCAAATTTTCTAGCCATTCTCTTTCTTCAGGAAGAAAACTACACTTTCCAGTCTGCAGCCATCTTTTTCTATTATTTTCTCCAATTCCAATATCAATATCTTCAGGTGAAATATTAAGATCTCCCATTACAATTAAATGACTTTCAGGATCAAAATCTTTTTTAAGATAATTTATGAGATCTTTATAAAATTTTTCTTTGTAGGGGAATTTAACCGGATGATCTCTGCTCTCTCCTTGAGGAAAATATCCATTAAAAACAAATAGAGGACCTTTTTTTGTCTTATATTCCAGCCATACAAGTCTGCATTGCGCATCCTCAGGATCTGTTGGCATTCCAATGCCATGATTTATAGGTTTATTTTTGGACATCAAGCAAACCCCGTAATGACCTTTTTGACCATTAATGATCACTTCATAGCCTAAATTTTTAATAGTCTCGAGAGGAAAATTATCATTATCAACTTTGGTTTCTTGGAGACCAATAATATCTGGTGAGTGCTTGTCTATTAATTTTTCCAGTTGATGAATTCTGGCTCTAATTCCATTGACGTTAAAAGATACTATTTTCAATTTAGTTAGAATTTACTGTTAATAAGTTAGTGCTTTGATCAGCATTAAACTCTATTTGATCTATTAAAATCTTTGCTGCCTCCTTAAGAACTAGATCATTAAACTTTTTATTTCTCTCTTCATCATCTGCATCTAAATATTCATCAAAATTTTTAAATGGCTGTAAGTCCAGATTTCTTCTTAACTCATTTTCTAGAGATAATAAATTACTTTCGTATTCATTTTGCTCATCAATTCTCTTAGCTAGATCAAGATCAATATACTCTCTTGAATCTCTATCCTCAGAAAGACCGTTTTTCTTATCAACATATGAAGTCAAAAAATTAGCGTTATTCCTATTTTTTGAGTTTGTATCTGTTCTTTTAATGTCTTTAACTTGCCTGAAGTCTGTCACCCTTAGAGGTTTTATGAAATCTTCTTCAAGAGAATTATCATAAGAACTTTCCCCAACTTCTTGGCTATTAAAAACAAAGGGCAATTCAATATCAGGAGTGACGCCTTTATTTTGAGTACTTTCCCCAGTAACTCGATAGAATTTTTGCTCAGTATACTTAAGTTGTCCATAAGGCAGTTCTCTCAATCTTTGCACAGTACCTTTGCCAAATGTCTGACTTCCAACAACCAAACCTCTTCCATAATCTTGAATTGCGCCCGCTAATATTTCTGATGCTGAAGCAGACATTTTATCAACCAATATTAACACTGGCCCTGAGTAGTTTTGGATACCAATAGAGTGGCCTAGAGGGTATATGGAGCCATTTGAAGTCATCACCTGAAGTACATTGCCTCTTCCTAGAAATATTTTTGCAAGGCTGTAGGCCTCATATAAAGATCCTCCTCCATTACCTCTCAGGTCTAGAATCACACCATCAGAATTTTCATTATCAATTTCCTTAATAAGTTTTTTAACATCTCTTGTTGCGCTACGATAATTAAACCTATTTTTCTGATATCCCTCAAAGTCCATATAAAATGCTGGCAAGTCGATAACTCCAAACTTATAAGATTTTTCAATATCACTGACCTCGATAATTTGTTTTTTAGCAGCTTGATCTTCTAATTTCACAAGATCTCTTTTTATTTCAATAACTTTCCCATCCGCCTCAGCAGGAGAAGATGACGGAAGAATTTCTAATTTTACTATCGTTCCTTTAGGCCCTCTTATAAGTTTTACTACTTCATCTACTCTCCAATCCCTTACATCAACCATTTGACTGTCTTCTCTTGTACCAACCCCCACAATTTGATCATTATTCTTCAATAATCCTGACTTGATTGCAGGACCTCCTTTTATAAGTTTTGTGATCTTGGTAATTCCATCATCTGAGGTAAGCATCGCACCAATGCCTTCAAGAGATAAACTCATGTTGATCTCAAAATCTTCTGTAACCCTTGGAGACATATAATTTGAATGCGGATCATACAAGGAAGTTTTTGAATTCATTATCCAAGAAAATAAATCATCTTCAGTCAGCTGCCCTAGATTTTTTAATCTTCTATTTAATCTTTTCTTAAGTTTATTGACTGATTTTTCAAATTCTTCTTCCTTAATCATTATTGAGATTAATTCACTCTTAGCCAAAGATTCATAATAATTTTTTATCATTGAAAGAGCATTAAATCTTTCTTGATCCTTTCTATTTCTGTGAATTCTTTCCGAGCTAAATAAATCAATTTCACTAAGCTTATTGATATATTGACTTTGATGAGCGAGAAGAGCTTTATAACGTTTTTTGTAATCATTGAGAACATCAAAACCAATCTCTAATAACTCTTCATCACCGAGATCAAAATTGTTTTTAGACAAGGAAATGTAGTTATCTACCTCCTTATCGGTAAAAATCAAATTTTGTTGGTCTATATTTGAAATTAATTCCTCTATGACGTCAGAGTTTTCAAAAGTGGTATTTTTAAAAAAATGATGTTCGCCAAGGATCTTGTCAACTTCGTTTAAAGTATCTATGTAAAGGGAAGATTTTTCCTGTGCAGATACTGGCAGTATCGCAGTGAGAAAAAAGGCAGTAAAAACTAATAAACGCTCAAGAACCATATCTAAAATTTATTTTCATTTATAAGTTTATCTTTTTTGTGCCATATTTCATTGAGCCAATCTTTAAATTCTTTTCTTAGTCCATCATTTTCATGAAGTTGGTTATTTTTGAATTTATCAGGAATATCCAATGACTGCACAAATATTCGCGCATTGCTCATATTTCCCCTCAAGAAATCCCAAAAGCTCCTCTTTTTTGATTCGTAAATAATTGTGAAGTCAATAATCTTATCGAGTCTTGGCATTGTTGATATTGCTGCAGCCAATCCTCCTTCTTTGGGTTTGAGTAGATTATTGAAGGGACTGTTCTGATCTTTATGCTTTTGTTCCGTGAATCTTGTACCTTCGGTAAAACTAAAAACAGAGATCGGATAAAGACTATACTTTTCAAATGATCTTTTCATGGATGCAAAATCTTTGCCTCTAAGAGAAGGATTTCTTTCTAGCTGATCTCTTGTGTATCTTTTTAGAAATGGCATATCCAATGCCCACCAACATATTCCGATAACAGGAACATAAATAAGGATAAATTTCATAAAAAATTTAAGCATAGGAACTTTTCTATTTGTAATCATTTGGACAATAAATATATCAGCCCAGGATTGATGATTAGATAACGATAGATACCAGGATCTTTTATCCATTTCCTCAAAGCCTTCAACGGTCCATCTAGGTTTTAGAATAAACTGAATCCAAAGGTTGTTAATATCTATCCATAATTCACCAACTTTGATTATGAAACGCGTTAGAAGAAGCTTTAAGGATTGAATTGGGAGAATAATCTTAATAATTCCCGCAAAGATTAAGAAAATTGAGAGAGTAGCTGTGTTAATGCATAAAAGAAGAAAACAAAATGCGGCTTTAATATGTGAAATCTTACCCTCCCTTTTCTTTCCTCTTAATTTTTTCCCACATAGCCGTCTGTTCCTCTTTGGTATGTTTTTTACTTTTATCAAAAACGTAAGGATGCCTCCTGATTAACTTTTCTTTTAAATTCTCAACTACATCAAAGAAGTCAAATTCCTTATTTTCATATGCTATCTGAGAATGAAAAATTACTTGAAGAAGGACATCTCCAAGTTCTTCCTTAATATTATCTGAGTTTCTGGACTCAATAGCTTCTATTAATTCCTGCGATTCTTCTTCAAGGTATGGGATAAGAGAGGTATGATTTTGTTCAAGATCCCAAGCACATCCCCTAACAGGATCTCTAAGTTGTTTCATGACTTCCAAGAGATGACTTACATCTTCTATGTTTGCCATCAATAACCTGTCAATTCTGCGTATCTATCTTTATGAAATTGAACGTTACCGAATATCTGCTCTGCTACTCTTGCTCTCTTTAGATAAAAACCAATATCGTATTCATCCGTTACACCTATACCGCCATGCATTTGCACGGCTTCATTAGATACTAAATGAAATACCTCGCCTATTTTTGCCTTAGCCAAACTAGCTAATCTAGATTTATCGTTTGAACCTTCATCAAATGACGTTAAGGATTCCAGTACACATGATTTACATAGCTCAATTTCACTGAACATTATCGCAGCTCTGTGCTGTAATGCTTGAAAGGATCCTATCTTTGCCCCGAATTGATCTCTTTCTTTTAAGTAATTCAATGTTACGTCAAAAGCCTCTTGGATTCCTCCAAACATCTCTGCAGAAATCACCGATCTTGAGATATCTAATACTTCTTCGATAATTTGATCTGAGCCATTTTCTTCGCCAATCATTTCAAATGAAGAGAGCTTTAAATCTTTAAATGAAATATTGGCAGCATTTCTTGAGTCCACCATGGGGGTTACTTTAATATCAATGCCCTTAGCATCTTTATTGGTAATGAAAAGAGAAGTACCTTTACCAGTATCAGCAGCAATTATTAAAAAGTCAGCAAAACCGCCATCAAGAACAAATGTTTTTTGTCCATTTATAATGTATGAATCCCCATCCTTTTTTGCAGTTGTTTCAATGTTAGTAGGAGAGTGTCTGCTTGATTCTTCAAGAGCAAAAGCAAGCGTTATATCTCCAGATGCTATTTTAGTTAAATACTCTTTTTTATGATCTTCATTCCCAGCTTTTTTGATTAAGCTTGCACAAACAACAGCAGAAGAAAACATTGGAGAGGGAGTTAAAGTTCTGCCGAGCTCTTCAAAAATAACTCCTATTCCGGCAACTCCAAAATCTGAACCGCCATATTCTTCCGGAACTAGTATTCCCGTCCAACCCAGGTTGGCCATTTCCTTCCATATTTCACGATCAAAGCATTCAGGATTTTCGGAGTCTCTAACACCTCTGAAGTGACTAACCGGAGTTTTGTTTTTTGCAAAATCTCTAGCGGTATCTTTCAGATAAGATTGTTCCTCATTTAGTACAAGTGACATTTTTCCCCCTAAACAGTATTTTATTGCGGAAGTTCTAAAACTCTCTTAGAAATAACGTTTAATTGTACTTCTGAGGTCCCGCCTTCTATAGAGTTAGCCTTAGTTCTTAGCCATTCCCTTGTGATAGCAAGTTCTTCAGGACCAAATTCAGCACCATCCCAACCTAAAGCTTTAGTTCCCATAGCTTCAAGCATAATTTCATATCTAAGCTTATTATGCTCTGTTCCATAGTATTTAAAGATCGATGAGGCAGCGCTTGGGCCCTGATTAGATTTTTTTGACTCTTCAGCTGCTCTTCTTAAAGTAAGTGCAAAAGCTTGAGAATTCATATCGTGATCGATGATTTTATTTCTGAGACCAGAATCATTGAGTTTTGTTTCCTTTTCACCAACGTATCTCTTAGCCATTGTTGCCAACCCAGAAGTAGGTTTAACATCTGACTTTTTAGATGACCCTGAAGCTGCTGAACCAAAACCCATGCCTGCAATCATATTTCTCTCAAACTGAAGCAATCTTTTAGCCACAGACCATCCTTTGTTCAAACCTCCTACAAGATTTTCTTTTGGAGCAGTAGCATTATCAAAGAAAGTTTCACAAAAAGGAGATTTTCCAGATATAAGTTTGATTGGTTTTGTAGTTACACCTTCTTGATCCATATCTATAAGAAGAAAGCTTATTCCTTCATGTTTTGGCTCTAATGGACCTGTTCTTACAAGAGTAAAAATCATATCGCATTCATCTGCATATGATGTCCAAACTTTTTGACCATTAATTAAGTATTCCTTCCCTTGATCTTCGGCTTTTGTTTTAAGGCTTGCTAAATCGGAACCGCTACCTGGTTCGCTGTAACCCTGACACCATCTTATTTCTCCTTTAACTATTTTTGGAATATGTTCCATTTTTTGTTCTTCTGTTCCATACTCAAGTAGAGCTGGGCCTAACATCCAGATACCAAAACTATTAAGGGCGGGCCTTGCTTTAATTCTCATCAATTCTTCTTGAAGAACTTTATTTTCTTCAAAATTTAGTCCACCACCACCATATTCTTTGGGCCAAGTAGGGCAGGTCCATCCTTTTTCACCCATTCTATCCATCCAAATTTTTTGATCAGGATCTTTGAATTCAACTTTTCGTCCACCCCAAACAACATCGCCCTGAGACATAGGTGTTCTCATTGATTCGGGACAATTTGCTTCTAACCAATCCCTTGTTTCATTTCTAAAAGCATTTAAATCTGACATAAGTACCTCTTTTTTTATGTACAAACACTAAGAATAATCTATGCTACGCAAGCTAACAATAATAAGTTTATGAATTTTTTTTCATTTCTTACTGAAAACCCAGAATTATTATGGGCTTTTACAGTATTTTATGATTTATCTATAACGGTTGTTTTATATAAATTATTTGGCCTAAGAGGCTTGTACATTGCAGTAACACTCGGAATAATGCTCGCCAATCTTCAGGGCGGGAAGGTAAGTGATCTAAATATCTTGGGCCAAACCTTTACTGTAAGCATGGGAGCCATAATGTACTCAGGTATTTATTTTGCTACGGATTTAATAAGCGAAAAGTATGGGAGAAAAGAAGCAAATACAGCCGTTATATTAGGTGCGATTTCAAATATAGTGATTATGTTTACTCTTGTTTTAAGCACCTACTATCTTCCTTCTCAAATCGCCTCATCTTCTAATTCTGTTCATCAAGCAATTGAAACCTTGGCACTATATTCTCCCATTTTTGTTATTGGCTCCATCTCTGCTTATCTAGTCAGTCAAACTTTCGATGTGTGGTTATTTAATAAAATTAAGGACATTACAGATGGAAAGTATTTATGGTTGAGAAATAATCTCTCAACTTTATCGTCCCAGGCATTAGACACATTCATTTATACTTTCGTTTGGGTAATAGCTGGAGAGTTATCATTTGTTGTTGCTCTTTCGATAGCATTAACTAAATATGTTTTTAAGGTCATAATTGCTTTACTAGATACAGTATTTATTTACTTTGTAAGAAATTGGACTCCGTCTTATGAAAAAAATTAAAAAGATAGCAATTGTTTTCTCAGGAACAAGAAAAACTGACAAAGTCTTATCCGAAGCTAAAGAAATAATTCTTCGAGCTAATTCAGAGTTGGTTTGCTCAGTCAATGTCAATAAAATCAGAGCCGCAGATAAAAATAAAATCTCAAAAGCAGATTTAATTTTAGTTTTTGGCGGAGATGGAACTATGATTGGTTCTGTGAGAAGTCTTTACTCTTTGAATATCCCATTTCTCGGAGTTAATTCCGGAACTGTTGGGTTCTTAACTGATTTATCAATTAGTAAAATAACTAGTTTAACTGACATACTGAAAGGTCAATACATAAAAGAAAATCGATCAATTTTTGAGGCATCAACCTCATCAAATCGAAAAGAAATTTTCTTAAATGAAGTTGTTATTCATTCTGGATCAGTAACAAAAATGATTGAATTTGAGTTAAGCATAAAGAATCAAGTGATTTACAACCTAAAAGCTGATGGCATTATTATATCCTCAAGCACAGGCTCAACTGCTTACTCTTACTCTGGTGGAGGACCAATTATTTCACCAAAATTAGACGCTTTATCTTTATTACCTATGTTTTCACATAGTTCTTCCTCTCACAGTCTATTATTATCAAATAAAGAAGAGGTTACTGTAAAAATTAAGAATAAAAAAACAGATAGCATTCAAATTTTCATGGATGGCAAAAAAAATCTTAGGTATTCAAAAAAAGGACTAAAAATAACCAGCACTAAAAAAACTTTTAAACTTTATCATCCGAAAGACTATAATTACTTCGAAGCGTGCAGAACAAAGCTAGGCTGGGCTTTACCTATTGAGAAATATAAAGATGATTAGAGCAAAAAGTTCAAATTTATTTGTTCTCTTTTTGTGCTTTCTATTAAGTTCTAACGTTTTAATGTCTCAAACTCAGGAAGATCTAGAATTCCTTAATCTTCTTCCAAACAATCAGGCAATGTCTATTGCTGAGAAACTTGGCGTTCAAACTGGAAAACCTATTTCAGATGAGGTTGTAATGGATACATTCGATCCGCCTCAGTTTTCAAGCACCGAAGCCAAAAATTTAGATGAAACTAATATAGATGAAAATGAAAAAGGATTATCAATATTTGGAATGAATTTATTCAAAGATTCTCCAACTACTTTTGCTCCAATTGATTTAGCACCAGCTCCAAAAGAATATGTTATTGGACCTGGAGATGAACTACGTATTCAGCTATTCGGAACGATAAACATAAATAGAGTCATACCAGTTAACAGAGAAGGAAATGTTGTAATCCCGGAAGTCGGAGTGATTTATGTATCTGGTTTACTATTTGGAGAAGTTATCGATAAAATTAAATCAACGATTGATTCAACTCTAATTGGAGTTAATTCTGAAGTATCTTTATCAAAAATTAGATCTATCCAGGTTTTTGTTCTAGGAAATTCTTTTAGTCCAGGGGCTTATACTGTGAGCTCTCTTTCAAATATTTCAAATATTCTATTTGTATCAGGTGGACCGGATAAAAATGGAACTTTGAGAAATATAAAAATAAAAAGATCTGGAAAAGAAATTAGCTCTTTCGATTTTTATGATCTACTAGTGAACGGAATAGTTAGTTCTGATATTAGACTCCAGTCAAATGATGCGATTGTCATAGAGCCAATCGGAAAGAGAGTAAAACTTTTTGGATCAGTTAAAAAAGAAGCCTTTTATGAGCTAAAAGAAGAAGAAAATTTCAGTGATTTATTGAATTTTGCTTCAGGGTTTACGAATATTGCTGACAAACAAAGAATCACAATCAGCACCTTAAAAGAAAATGGAGAACGATACTTTGCAAATTATAAATATGAAGATCTTGAATCAATAAAACTTTATGATGGTGATGAAGTTTTTGTGCACAAGCTATCAAATACTCCTCGCAATATAATTAGGATTATTGGAGAACTAGCATCCTCTGGATCAGTTGCATATGAAGAAGGCTTAACTATCTCTGACGTTATCAAATCTGAGTCATTTTTAGAAACCACTTATACACCATTTGCGATAATTGAAAGAGAAAATTCTTTTGGCTCAAAGAGTTTACTCAAAGCAAATCTATTATCAATAAATCAAAATGAGATAAGTTTGAGACCCAACGACATTATTTATGTTTTATCAAGAAAGGACATTAATTTTTTAAATTCAATACTTGTAGCCGATGCTTTGAATTTACTTAAAAAGAAAGATTCCAATCTTTTATCTAATTATTTCAATTCTAGAAATCTAGATAGATTTCAATGTAAATCCCTTCAAATTCTAGCTAAACATTCCGCTTCTTCATCTATAAAATTTGTAAGTTCAAAATACTTACCAAACCCCAATTTAAATCCAATAGATCAGCTTGAGTTTGTTGATGAGTGCCCGTCTATATTTGAGTCAAAACCTTATTTAATAATTTTTACTTTAGAAAATTCCTCTGTTATCTCTGGAGAAGTCAGAAATCCAGGTATTTATCCATCATATAAAGTTTTCTCTGCAAAAAACTTGCTATCTTTTGCTGGAGGATCTACGGAGAAATCATCTGGAATGATGGATATTTTTACAGATGAAGGTAAATCCATAAAAATTGACATTTCAGATGATGAAGCTTTACAAGCCATAGGTATCAAATCTAGCTTCTATGCAAATTTAGCTGCAAAATCAAACAAAGAAATATTTTCTGTTTCTTTAGAGGGCGCCTTTGTTAGCCCAGGAATTTATGGAGTACAACAAGGCGAGAGACTTTCAGATGTTATTAAAAGGGCAGGAGGTTATAAGGACAACGCATATACTTATGGAGGAATATTGGCTAGAAAGTCAGTGGCAGAAAAAGAAAAACTTGCTTTTATGAGGTCTGCAGATCAATTAGAGCAGTCTATTGCAACTGCCATTTCAAGCGGAAGAATATCCTCTGTTGGTGGTGATCCAACCCTTGCATTAACATCCATTTCAAATCTTATATCTAACTTACAAGATATTGAGCCAGTAGGTAGGGTTGTAACTGAATTTGATTTTGATCTTCTCGAAAGGTCTCCTGAGAAAGACCTCCTCCTTGAGCCAGGAGATAGAATATTTATACCTGAAAGATCTTCAACAATAACTGTATCTGGTCAAGTATTGTCTCCAACTAGTTTTAGTTTTGATCCGACATATAAAGTCAAAAATTATATTGATCTTGCAGGAGGGTATTCTGAAGAAGCAGATAGAAATAGAACTCTTGTAATCTATCCAAACGGAATGGCTTCAAGAGTGAGAACATGGCCCAATTCTCCGGATCTTGCCCCAGGAACAACACTCGTGGTGCCAAGAGATCCAAATCCTTTTGACTGGTTAGTTTTTTCTCAAGTATTGTTCCCAATTATTTCTAATTTTGCGACAAGCGCCGCAGCTATAGCTGCTTTGGGAAACAACAATTAAAACTAAATATTTAATCTTAGTATTGATATGGTCTAGTTTTCTGGACTCATCTATAGAAGATTACCTTTACTCTGATATTGGACCTACATCTAATATTCATGGTGAATTAGGTTTAATAAATATTCCTTCTGCAAGAATTTTAGACGAAGGTAACTTGAAACTTCATCTTGTTAATTCTGATCCTATTAACTCTCTTTTTATAACAGCAAATCCTTTTAATTGGATGGAAGTTTCATTGAGATATGCTGATATAAATACAATTAAATACAGCCAATTCAAGTCATTTTCTGGAGAGCAAACATATAAGGATAAAAGCTTTAATTTGAAAATAAACCTTATAAGAGAATCTGAAAGGTTTCCTGCACTAAGTTTAGGTTTTAGGGATTTTATTGGTACCGGTAAATTCTCTGGAGAGTACCTTGTGACTTCAAAAAAAGTTGGAGACTTTGATTTCACTGTTGGAATAGGTTGGGGATCTCTTGCTAGCAGGGGAGGCCTTGATAATCCATTTATACAGCTGGATGAATCTTTTGAAATTAGATCTTCAGACTTTGGTAAAGGAGGAGAATTAGAGTTTGATAGGTGGTTCAGAGGAAAGAAAGCCTCTTCTTTTTATGGTTTTGAATATATCAATAAATACTCAGGCTTGAGATTAAAAATTGATTATGACTCTTCCAACCCATTTAATTTTGAAAAAAAATCGGATTTCAGCTTTGGGATTTCCATACCTGCATCAAAATTTTTAGATATTAATCTTTTCCGCCACCGAGGCACTTCAATAGGCCTTGGTGTTTCCTATAAAGCTAATTACTCTAAAGAATTAATCAAAAAAAATGACCCAATAATACTTAACAGTTTTAATGATCAAGATAAATCATTACTTAAGAGCAACGATGATATTTTTTCTGGAACCATAAACGTAATGTTGCAAAATTTCGGCATCTTTACTCAAAATATTTATCTAAAAGAGGATAGTCTTGAGATAGTTGTTGACCAAAACAGATATAGAAACCTTAATCTGGCTACAAAGAGATCAATCCAATCTGTCAGAGATATCTTAGAAACAAGAGATATCAATAAAATTCATATCACTTATCAAGTTTCCAACGTTAACATTGGCTCAGTTTCCTTTTCACTTAATAATTTCTTAGACTTTCTAGATAATTCATCTTCGGTTCCTGAACTGATGAAAAATTTAAATTATGAAAACTACTTCAATAAAGATGATTTTGATGAAATTTTTAAAGGTGAAATTGATTTTCCAATATATTTCGGAGGTATTAGACCTGAGATTAAAAACCACATTGGAGCCCCAGAAGCATTTTACTCGGGACAGTTAGGACTATTTGCTGGTGGAGGTGTGAAATTTAATAAAAGATCTGTTTTGGAAGGTACTTTGTCTTTAAGCCTTTTTGAAAATCTTGATCAGCTTAGATTAAGGTCTTTTTCTAGGTTGCCTAAGGTAAGATCTGATGTAAGAGAATACCTAAAAGAAGAGTATGCCATAAAGGATTTAACATATTCTTATATTTTTGATCCAACATATTCAAAAAATTCTCTATTCTTTGGTGGATTAAAGGTGGGTCTTTTTGAAGAAATGTTCGGAGGAATAGGGGGAGAAATACTTTATAGAGACATCAGTAAACCTTGGTATTTGACTGCAAACTATTATTGGGTAAAACAAAGAAAATTCAATCAGAGATTATCTTTTAGAAATTATGAAACATTTACTGGCCATCTAAACTTTATTTGGGATACTCCTATCTCTGGAGTGAAATTAATTCTTTCTGGCGGAAGGTATTTGGCTAAAGATTCTGGCCTCACAATGAACATGTCTAAAACATTTAAGACAGGATTTGTCTTAGGTTTTTATGCTACAAAAACTGATATATCTGCATTTGAGTTTGGAGAGGGTAGTTTTGATAAGGGCATCTATTTTTCTATACCATTAGATTTAGTCTCGAGAAATTATAGGAAAAACAATGCAAGGTTTGTATGGAAAAATTTAACAAGAGATGGAGGAGCTATGTTATCCGGAGGATTAGATCTTCAAGGATTTACTGAAAATACTTCGAGCTATTTTCTTGATTATTTTAGTGAAGGATTTAGTCAATGAAAATGCAATTGTTCATATCTTTAATTTTGATAATATCTTTTCAAGGCTGTTCAGGCTCAAGTGTTTATAGGGAGTTGTTTGATAATTTTACAAATTTACTTTCTACCCCAGAAGATATCAAAGAAGAGATCATAGATAAAATTCCTTATGATACGATGCAAGTAAGCATTGGTAGATCAGAAAATACTTTGATTGTTCTAGAGGAAGTAATTGGGGAGAGCCTTAAATGGACGTCTTCAAACTTAGTGAAGATCTATACTAAGAATGGTTTTATATACAGACTTACTGGCCTTGGAAATGAATTAGAAAATATTGAACTTGATAAAAATCATCCTTTTGCAGAAAACAGTTTTCAGCATATTGATTTGTTAACTACTACATCATTTTATACTTTTGATAACCCAAAGCTTTTTAGGCTTCCAATTAAATCAAGTATTTATTTCTTGAGAGATGAAATTATAGAAATACTTGGCAGAAAACTTAAAACAAAAGTCTACAAAGAAAGTGTAGAACAAAATCTCATTAATTGGAGCTTTGACAATTTATATTGGATTGATGAAAGAGGAAAGTTAATTAAATCTGTGCAACATGTAACCCCGAAACATCCTCCTGTGAAAACCCTGCATCACATAAAACAAAAAGCCTGAAAACAGGCTTTTTGAAATTAATCTACTAAAAGTAATTAAGTAGAAGTAGCAGTACTTGTGCTTGTTGAAGTACTGGTACTTGTACTAGTAGATGTGCTTGTACTAGTTGTGGTTGAAGTGGTAGTTCCGGTTGAAGTGTCTTCTTCCTCAGTAGCTGTCTCTTCTTCAACTGCAGGAGGAGTTGCTGGAGGAGTTACTGGAGGTAGAGCTTCTGGTGCAGCTACTTTTTCTCCATCTTGTGCATCAACAATGGCTGCTACGGCTAAAACAGCTGCGGCGATAGCTGCTATAACTCCACTGGATAATGCGCCTGCAGAACCAGCAGCACTTGATCCGCCTGCACTTTGGGTAAAACTCAATGGGCTTAAAGCTAGAGCTAAAGTTAGTAACAAAATTTTGATAGATTTCATAATTACCTCTAAATTTGTTGTCTGAACTTAGACATTTATTGCTAATAATATATATCTATTTAAGGATATGCAAAGCCTTTTAGTACTTTTTTTGATACATTGAGCTCAAAAGAAAGAATGTTGCGATTTATTTTAAGGCTTTTCATTTCAATAATACTCTTAATTTATAGAAGACTTCCTCCCGAATTTTCAAAAAAATCTTCCTTAAAGCTTCTAAAATTTTCCTTCGATTATTTAAATTCTTTATTCTCCACCTATGCAGATAAAGAGAAATTAGAAGATGATAAGTTCCAATTAAATGGCCTTTCATTTAAAAACAACATAGGAATAGCTGCCGGGCTTGATAAAGAAGGAAAATATTTTTCTGCTTTAGGGTCGTTAGGGTTTGGATTTATTGAGGTGGGTACTTTTACACCCGAGGCTCAAGAAGGCAATAAAAGGCCTAGGATAAGGAGATTGAAAGATCAGTCAATCATAAATAGATTAGGATTTAATAATCCGGGGATAATTGAAGGCATAAAAAACATAAAGAAAAATATTCATAATTTTGATGGTGTTCTTGGAGTAAGTATTGGTAAAAATAAAAATACCGAGCTAAAAAACGCTTACGAAGATTATATATTTTGTATGAATCAATCTTATGAAGTAGCAGATTATCTAGCGATTAACATATCATCTCCAAATACAGAAGGATTAAGGGATCTTACAGCAAATGAATTTATCGAAAGATTGATCTGTGAAATTAGTTCTGAAAAGAAAAAGCTTGAGGCTAAATTTAATAAAAGTGTTCCAATTTTTGTGAAAATATCCCCGGATGAAAACGATAGCTCATTATTAAACTTAATTCGAGTATGTGAAGAACAGGGAATTAATGGATTCATAATTTCAAATACTTATAAAGGAGAAGCGCTAGGAATGTCGGGAGGGATAAGTGGAAAAATGCTTAAAGAAAAATCTTTAAATATGTTGAAAAAGGTAAACTCTTTAAGGAATAAAAATACAACTTTAATCTCTTCTGGAGGCATTTCTTCAAAAACTGACGTTCAAGAAAGAATAAAACATGGGGCAGATCTAATACAAATCTATACAAGTTTTATTTACAAAGGCCCATTAATTATAGAAGAATTACTAAATTAGATTGACAAAAAATTCTTTTTTAAACAATACTAAAAAAGGATGAAGAATTTAGTTATAGTTGAATCTCAAGCAAAAGCAAAAAAAATTCAAGGTTTTTTAGAAAAAGGATTTCCTGGAGATTCTTGGAAAGTTCATGCTTGTCTAGGACATGTCAGAGATCTTAAAGATGATGAATCTGCTGTAGATCCTAATGATTGGATCAACTTAAAGTGGGAATCAACTTCGAAAGGGAAAAAAACACTTAAAGAAATTAGAGAGCTTTCAAAAGAATCTGGAGGCATATACCTTGCATCTGATCCAGATAGAGAAGGAGAGGCAATTGCATGGCACATACTAGATCATCTAAAAGATAAAAAACTAATTGAAGGCAGAAAAATTTATAGAATTTCTTTCAACGAGATAACTTCTTCGGCTATAAAACAAGCTGTAGAAAATCCAAGAGATATTGATCAGTTTCTTGTTGAGGCTTACTTAGCAAGAAGGGTTCTAGATCATTTGATTGGATTCAAAGTTAGCCCTTTACTATGGAGGCATGTTCCTAGAGCAAAATCAGCAGGAAGAGTTCAATCTCCTACTTTGAGAATGATTTGCGCTCGAGAAGATGAAATTGATGCTTTTTGTCCAGAGGAATTTTGGCCTATTAAGGTAGATTTCAAGGCTGAAGACTGTACTTTTGGCTCAGACCTCATAAAACATAAAGGAGAAGATCTAAAAAAAGTACCCATAACTACTGAGGTAGAGGCATTGAATCTTAAGCATGAGATAGAAAATTCAAATTTTACAATCAAAGAAATAAAAGAAAAGGAGGTTTCATATTCTCCTAAGGCTCCTTTTAGAACTTCTACTCTTCAACAGGCAGCATCAAGCAAATTATTTTTTAATCCAGAGAGGACAATGCAAGTTGCTCAATCATTATACGAGTCTGGCTTGATTACATACATGAGGACAGATGGGATTGGGATCAGCGCTGAGATTATTAATGAAATAAGAGGCTTAATTTCTACTGAGTTTGGAGAGGATTATCTTCCAGATAGTCCAAAGATATATAAGTCAAAGGCTGCTAATGCTCAAGAAGCTCATGAACCAATAAGACCAACCGACATAAGAAATAAACCTGAAAATACTGATGGATTAAATCAAGATCAACAGAATTTATACAATTTAATTTGGCAAAGAACAGTAGCCAGTCAATTACAAAATTCAAAATATCTCAGAAAAACAATCCTAATTGAGGACCAAGACAAAAAGTTTCAACTAAGGACAAGTGGGAGAGAAATCATATTTGATGGTTTTGAGAGAGTATTGAAAGATGATGCTGATTCTGAGGAATCTCAAAAATTACAAGGAATCCATAACGATTCAGAATTAGGCATATCTGAGATTATCACTGAACAAAAATTTACTTCTCCGCCCAGAAGATTTTCTGAAGCATCATTGATTAAAAACATGGAAGATGAAGGTATTGGTAGACCCTCAACTTATGCAAATACTGTAAAAAATCTAAGAGACAGAAAATATACTTTTGGGGCAAAAAGTATTAATCCCTCTGACTTAGGAAGGATTCTGGTGTCTTATCTATCAAAGGCATATGAGTCATTTTTCATAGAAATAGATTTTACAGCGGAACTCGAAAAAAGCTTGGATCAGGTATCCTCAGGTTCAATGCTTTGGACGGATGTCTTAGATGATTTTTATGCCAAACTATTGGAACACATATCTAGAATTGAAGAATTTAGGACTAGAGAAGTTTTAGATATGCTCAATGAGCAAATTGGTCATAGGGCTTTTCCAAAAAATATTAAGGGCGAGGTTGTAGATAATTGTCCTAAATGTGCTAATGAAATAAGTATAAAACATGGCAGATGGGGTTTTTTTGTTGGATGTGGAGAATGCCAATGGACAAAGCCAGTATTTGAGAAATCAATTGAATTTGAGACGTATGCTCAGCTACCAAAAGATCTTGGTGCGCATCCTGATACTCATGAGCCTGTTTATGCAGATATAAGTATAAATGGTCCTTGCATATGGACATTAAAAGAGGATAAAAAGATTTTTGGCACTCCTGACGATGATGAAGATATTCTTAATATCGGACTTAATAGAGCACTAGAGCTGATTGATAGATCTAATAAAGAAAATGTGTTATTCGTTGAGCCAAATAGTGGCATTCCAGTGACCTTGAAGAATGGAAGATTTGGAGAGTACACTGAATTCAATGGGTTTAACAAGGCTACTAAACTAAAAGGAAGAGTAACTTACGACCCCGATGCTTTCAACTATCAGGATGAAGGTGATCAAATCAAGGTTTTGAAATCTCTAAGAATTTTGGGTTTTGAAGAAGAATCTAAGATACCGATTGGAGTAAAAATTAAAAAATTGGGAAAAGCATTTAAATTCAAAAAAGTCTTCAAATTTGGCGAGGATGAATTTGAATGTCCAGATAACTTTTATAAGCTTGATGAGGACGAACAAAGAGAGTTAGTAATAGAAGCTATTAAGCCAAAGAAAATATTTTTTCTAAAATAATGCTAACTATAATTTCTTAGAACTCCAAGACATTTTCCTTCAATATCAAAGTTTTCAACTGAAGGATTAATTTCAATATCTTTGTAGTTTTTATTTTCAGGCCTCAAAACAACTTTTCTTTTATCAAATTGAAAGAGAGTCTTTACTGTTACATCATCATTTATCCTAGCAACAACAATATCGCCAGGTTTAACGTCTTTCCTTTTATTTATTGCAATAAGATCGCCCTCAACAATGCCTACTTCACTCATGCTATCGCCTTTAACTCTCAAAAAATAGTCAACAGAATCAGAAAAGATATTACCGTTAAATTCAATTCTTTCTTCAACGTTTTCAACAGCTAACAAAGGAGAACCTGCCGCAACAGAACCAACTATGGGAATTCCTAGAAAGGATTTACTTATAGATATCCCTCGGGAAGTGCCACCGTGAAGATCAATATACCCCTTTTTATCAAGCGCCTTCAGATGCTCTTCAGCTGAATTGGCTGATTTGAAGCCAAATTTCAAAGCTATTTCTTTTCTTGTTGGAGGCATACCTTCATTAGAAATTACCTCTGAGATAAAGGTTAAAATTTCAGATTGTCTCTTTGTTAAGTTTTTCATACTGTGTATTTATACAGTATAAATTGGAAAAAACCAAAAAACTATATATAATTTTTCGTCGAATTTACTTTTTTTTATAATTTTAGGTTATATAATAAATACATGAAATTTCAACAATTACTGTATGTACGTGAAGTTGCTAGAAGTAATTTAAATGTTTCTCAGGCTTCAAAAAATCTATATACCTCGCAACCTGGAATAAGCAAGCAAATAAAATTGCTTGAAGAAGAATTAGGAATTGAGTTATTTGAGAGATCCGGAAAGCATTTGGTTGCCATAACTCCCATTGGCAAAAGAATACTTGAACAGATTGAAGAAATCCTTGCTCTTGTAGATGGAATAAAACACGCTGCCACAGAGTTTTCTAACGAGGATTATGGTTCTTTGGCTATTGCAACAACTCATACTCAAGCTAAATTTACCCTGCCACCTGTGGTAGATAAATTTGTTAAAAAATATCCCAATGTCTCATTTCAAATGAATCAATGCACTCCAGATGAATCAGTAGAGATGGCAGCAAAAGGCGAAGTAGATTTAGCAATTTGGACAGAAACATCTGAAAAAGGTGAAACATTAATTAAACTTCCTGCCTACAAATGGTCTAGAAGTTTAATAGTGCCCAAAGGTCATCCTCTTGCTGAAGTAACCAAACCAAAACTTAAACATTTAGCTGAATTTCCCATAGTTACATATGTTTTTGGATTTACAGGTAGCAATGACCTGGATAGAGCTTTTTTTGAAAGAGGATTGAAAGCAAATGTAGTCTTTACAGCTACGGATGCTGATGTAATCAAGACATACGTAAAACAAGGAATTGGAGTTGGAATTATTGCCTCTATGGCTTTTAACGATAAAGAAGACAAAGACCTTGTAGCAATTAATGCTAATCACTTGTTTGATTCAGGTACTACTTACATTGGCTTTAGAAGAGGCACGTATCTCAGGAGTCATTTGTATGAGTTTATTCAGATGTTTGCTCCTCATCTTAAAACAGAATTAATTGCAAAAGCTTGCGCAACCAAATCAAAAAAGGAATTAGACAAGATATTCGAATCCATAAAACTTATCAGGAGATAATTTGGATTATTTGTGCCTGGATTTTGAAGGAGTTTTAATTCCTGAAATATGGCAAGAAGTCTCTAAAGTAACTGGCATTACAGATCTTATGCTAACTACACAAGATCTTGAAAGCTACGAAGAACTGATGGACATTCGCCTAAAGTTAGTTTCTGATAACGATATTACTATCAATGACATCATGGAAATTGTTGAAGAGATGGAACCGATGGAAGGTGCTGTTGATTTTTTGTCTTGGGCCAGAGAAAATTTTCAAGTATCCATTGTTTCTGATACTTTTTACGAGTTATGTTGGCCATTAGTAAGAAAATTAAACTATCCTCATGTGATTTGTCATCATCTAGAGCTAAATGGTTCTGAAATTATTGGCTATAAACTGAAACAAGATAATAATAAACAAAAGGTCATTGAAGCAATTAAAGAAACTATGAAATTCAGGGTTTTTGCTGCAGGAGATTCTTATAACGACATTAATATGTTGAATACTGCGGATCACGGTTTCTTTTTTCAAGCTCCTTCACACATTAAAGAAAAATATCCACACTTAGAAACTATAAAGGATCATAAAGAACTAAAGAGTAAGTTAGAGAACTTCTTATGAGCTGGGAAAAATTAATAAAAGAAAACAAACCTCTTGTTATAACAGGTACTATAAATGCTTATTCCGCTCTTTTAGCTGAAAGGGCAGGAATTCAAGCTATTTATCTTTCAGGAGGTGGAGTTGCTAATGCCAGCTACGGACTTCCTGACTTGGCTATGACCTCAAGAGAAGATGTATTAGAAGACGTGAGAAGGATAAGGTCTGCCACTGAACTTCCTTTGTTGGTAGATATCGATACCGGCTGGGGTTCCGCATTGAGTATTTCTAGGACTATCAAAGAGATGATATCCGCAGGGGCATCAGGTGTTCACATTGAAGATCAAGTTAGTGAAAAAAGGTGCGGTCATAGACCTAATAAAGAAATAGTTAGTTCAGAAGAAATGGTCGATAGAATCAAAGCAGCAAAGGATTCGCAGACAGATGACAATTTTTTGCTCATGGCAAGAACAGATGCATTTGCCAAGGGCGGATTACAGGAAGTTATTGATAGATCAAATGCTTTTATCGAAGCGGGAGCGGGAGCTATTTTTCCAGAGGCAATTTCAACGCTCAAAGATTATGAGGAGATCTCAAAAAATGTTTCCAAGCCCATATTGGCTAATATTACTGAGTTTGGTATGACTCCTCTTTTTTCACATGATGATCTGGCTGATGCGGGTGTAAAGATTGTTCTGCATCCTTTATCCGCTTTCAGAGCTATGTCCAAAGCTGCAGAAAAAGTATATGCTACTCTTGCTTCTGGTGGGGACCATGAAGGTTTGCTGGATAAAATGCAAACAAGAGATGAATTGTATGATGTCCTGGACTATCATATGTACGAAGAGAAAATTGATAAACTTTTCGAAAAAAACTAAATAACAATGGCTGAAAAGAAACTAGAGGGTGCTGGCCTTCGTGGACAGGTAGCTGGACAAACAGCTCTCTCAACCGTAGGAAAAGAAGGAAAAGGTCTCACTTATAGAGGTTACGCAATTGAGGAACTTTCTGAGAAAGCTTCATTTGAAGAGGTTGCCTATATGCTTCTGTATGGGAATTTGCCTAACCAATCAGAGCTGAGCAATTATAAGAAAAAACTAAAAAAATACAGAGAACTTCCGTCAGAATTAAAAAAAGTACTTGAACTGATTCCAGCATCTGCCCATCCAATGGATGTACTTAGAACAGGTTGTTCTTTTCTGGGGAACATAGAACCAGAAGGAGACTTTTCAAATCAAACCGATATTGCCGATAGATTAATATCTATATTTCCATCAGTTGTCTGTTATTGGTATCGCTATTCGCACGATGGAGTATCTATAGAAACCGCTACAGATCATGACTCCATAGGAGGTCATTTTCTTTCAATGCTTACGGGGAAAGAACCAAGCCTAGATGATGCAAGATGCTTAGATGTTTCTTTAATTCTCTACGCCGAACACGGTTTCAATGCTTCGACTTTTACTGCAAGAACTTGTGCTTCAACTTTATCCGATCTTCATTCATGCATTACTGGCGCTATTGGTACTTTAAGAGGACCTTTGCACGGAGGAGCTAACGAAGCTGCAATGGAAATGATTGAGAAATTTTCTTCTAGAGAAGAGGCTAATGCTGGCGTAAAAAAGATGCTAGAGGCCAAAGAGAAAATAATGGGATTCGGTCACGCGGTATATTCAACTGAGGATCCAAGAAGCGATATTATCAAGTCATGGGCAAAAAAATTAAGCGTGCATAATGGAGATGATACTCTTTATCAAGTTTCCGAAGAGATTGATAAGGTCATGGAAGAAGAAAAAAATCTTTTTCCAAATACTGATTTTTACATGGCTTCTGCCTACTCGTATTTAGGCATTCCAACTAAAATTTTTACTCCTTTATTTGTTATAGGCAGAACCTCTGGTTGGTCTGCAAACGTCATAGAGCAAAGAGCTGATAATAGGATTATCCGACCTAGCGAAGAATACATTGGCCCTGAAAAATCAGATTGGGTCGATATAGAAAATAGATAAACTTCTTATGTCTTCAAACGTAGATCAAAATGTACGTCCAGATTTTGATGAATTAATTCAAAAAATATCTGACTACTCACAAAGCGATATTGAATTTAATGATCTTGCCATGGAAACAGCAAGACATTGCTTGATGGATACATTGGGTTGCGGTCTTCTTGCGCTTACTTTTGATGATTGTAAAAAAATGCTTGGTCCTTTTGCAGATGATGTAAAAGTTAAAAATGGTGTGAGAGTTCCTGGAACTAATTTTATTCTTGATCCCGTTAAAGGTGCTTGGGATATCGGGGCGATTATAAGGTGGTTAGATTTCAACGATACATGGCTAGCTGCCGAATGGGGCCATCCATCAGATAATTTAGGTGGAATTTTGGCTGCAGCTGACTATATCTCTCAGCAAAATAGAGAAAAAAATAAAGAACCTCTTAAGATGAAGGCTGTTTTAGAAAGCATGATTAAGGCGCATGAAATTCAAGGAGTTTTAGCAATAAAAAATAGCTTTAATCGAGTGGGTCTTGATCACGTCCTTCTGGTCAAACTAGCCTCCACATCTGTGATAGCAAAATTATTTGGACTCACTAAAGAACAATCTTTAGATGCAATCTCACAAGTTTTTGTTGATGGCCAAAGTTTAAGAACTTATCGTCATGCACCTAACGCTGGCCCGAGGAAATCTTGGGCAGCCGGAGATGCTACTAGCAGAGCAATGCAATTAGTTTTATTTACTATGAGAGGTCAAATCGGTTATCCAAGTGCCATTACCGCAAAGACATGGGGTTTCCAAGATGTCTTATTTGAAGGTAAAGATTTGATTGTTGAACAAGACTTTAATTCTTACGTGATGGAAAACGTTTTATTTAAAATTTCATTTCCAGCTGAATTTCATGCTCAGACTGCAGTTGAAGCAGCAGTAAAACTTCACCCAGAAATCATTGATAAATTGGATGAAATTGAACAAATCAAAATCACGACTCATGAGTCAGCAATTCGAATTATCAGTAAAGAAGGTGAATTAAATAATCCAGCTGATAGAGATCATTGTCTCCAATATATGACTGCTATTGGATTGTTGAAAGGAGATCTAGTTGCCGAGGATTATGAAGATGATGTTGCCAGCGATCCTAGAATTGATGAGTTAAGACAGAAAATGCTTATTGAAGAGGATGAAAGGTACTCAGCTGAGTATCATGAACCCGACAAAAGATCTATTTCTAATGCATTACAAATCATTTTCAAAGATGGAAGTTCAACAGATAAGATTGAGGTTGAATATCCAATTGGTCATAAATTCAGGCGAGAAGAGGGTATTCCAATTCTCCTAGAAAAATTCAAAAGAAATCTACTAACTCAGTTTGATGAAGAAAAATCAAACCAGATATTTGAGTTATGTCAGGATAAAGACAAGCTTCTGGATACTCCTGTAGATGAATTCATGAAGCTGCTGGCTAAATAATTCTTTCGCTACTAATCTCTAAATATTCGCAAAGTTTTTTAATTGATTCAATATGATCAACAACCTTTATGGTTGTCATCCCCAAAGCTTTTGCTGGTTTGAGATTAATTCCCAGATCATCAAGAAAAATCACCTCTGAAGGGTTACATCCTGTTGTGGTAAGAGCAATTTCATAAAATTTATCTTCTGGTTTTCTGACTCCAACTTCTCTTGATTCAATAATGTAGTCAAATAGTCCAAGGATTCTTTGCCTCTCTTGATTGTTATTATCTAGGGCTGACTTATCTTCGTTTGCATTAAAATTATTCGTTAAACAAGCCAACAAAAATGACTCCTCCTTAAGTACTTCTAGCATCTTCACCATCTCAGGAACAACACTACCTTGTAAAAGCTCAAGAATTTTGGATCCCTCAATTTTATAGCCTAGATTTTCGCTTTCTAAGGCAAATAATTTATCAAACTCTTCCAAAGATATTTTTGAGGACTCTAGTTTTGCCCATGCATTTTCGTAAGGATTTGTTGAATTGACCCTCCTTATAAAATCTTTTGGCAAATTATTTTCTTTCTCAAAGCTAGAAAAAGCTTGGAAAGGACTTGAAGTTATTACTCCACCAAAATCCCAAAATACAGCCTTAAATTTTTTGTCTATCATTTCAGTTTTTAAAGGGTATAAGCGTATAATCGTGCAGTTTATTTTAAGCAATGAGTGGAAATAGTATAGGTAAATCTTTCACCGTCACTACTTTTGGTGAAAGTCATGGAAAAGCACTGGGGTGCATTATAGATGGATGCCCTCCAGGCATTGCT
This sequence comes from uncultured SAR86 cluster bacterium, assembly GCA_902529935.1. GTDB lineage: Bacteria > Pseudomonadota > Gammaproteobacteria > Magnimaribacterales > AG-339-G14 > CACNYO01. The sequence goes on from CABZYK010000004.1 coordinate 114,324, forward strand.
ATTTCTGAACAAGACATTCAAGTTGAACTTGATAAAAGAAGGCCAGGCTCGAATGCGTTTACAACGCAAAGAAGTGAAAAGGATAAGGTTCAAATACTCTCAGGTATTTTTGAAGGGAAAACTACAGGTACACCTATTGGAATGATTATCTTTAATGAGGATCAAAAAAGTGAAGACTACGATAATCTGAAAGATGTTTTTCGTCCGTCTCATGCTGACTACACTTACTTAAAGAAATATGGATTGAGGGATCATCGAGGCAGCGGCAGAGCTTCTGCCAGAGAAACCGTGATGAGAGTTGCTGCTGGAGCCATTGCAAAAAAATATTTGAAAGATCATCTAGCAGTTGAAATAACTGGTTATGTTGAACAAGTAGGGGAAATAATTGCAGATCAAATTGATCTTAAAGAGATCAACAACAATGCTTTCTTTTTTCCTGACAAAACAAAATTGAAATCTTTAGAAGATCTTATTGCCTCTTTGAGAGAAGCAGGAGATTCTGTCGGTGCAAAAATAAAAATTAATGTGAATAACGTTCCAGCAGGTTTGGGAGAACCAGTATTTGATAAGTTGGATGCTGATTTGGCTCACGGGTTAATGAGTATTAATGCAGTTAAAGGAGTTGAATTAGGGTTGGGATTTGATGTCGTTTCAAAAAAAGGAAGCGAACATAGAGATGAGATTGATCGAGATGGATTTGCTTCCAACAACGCAGGCGGAATTTTGGGTGGTATTTCTTCAGGCCAGCCAATAGATATTGCAATTGCTTTAAAACCTACATCGAGTATCAGCACTGAAGGTAAAACTGTCGATAAATCTGGAAAAGAAACAACTGTTCAATCAATTGGTCGCCACGATCCATGTGTTGGCCTTAGAGCTGTCCCAATAGCTGAGTCCATGGTAGCAATAATTTTATTGGATCATTATCTGAGAAATCGTGCTCAAAATAATGACGTAGAAAACTCATCTTATACGATTCCTACAAGTGAATAACCCTAACCCTAAAACCCTATACGATAAGTTATGGGATACTCATTTTGTTGGCAGTAGATCTGATAACGGTGATTTGCTCTACATCGATCTTCACATGGTTCATGAAGTTACTTCGCCGCAAGCGTTTGAAGGATTGAAGATCAAAGGTATTGGTCCAAGAAGAGTAGATTCTATTGTTGCGACAGTTGATCACAATGTACCTACAACAGATAGATCTGAAGGATTAAGAGGAATAAAAGATACCATTAGTAGAGATCAAATTCAGGCACTGCAGATCAATTGTCATGATTTTGGTATAGATTTAATCGACCTAAATGATTTGAACCAAGGAATTGTTCATGTTGTCGGCCCAGAGCAAGGTTTTACGCAACCTGGCATGACAATAGTTTGTGGTGATTCACATACTTCAACTCATGGTGCTTTTGGATGTCTTGCAATGGGAATAGGAACAAGCGAAGTTGAGCACGTTCTTGCAACACAATGCTTAGTCATGAACAAACAAAAAAACATGAGAATCTCTATCAATGGGCCTTTGAAAAAAAATGTTTTTGCTAAAGATTTAACAATGTTTTTAATTGGAAAGATTGGTACAGCAGGAGGTACAGGTCACGTTATTGAATATGATGGATCTACAATAGAGAGCCTCTCTATGGAAGGACGCATGACTGTTTGTAATATGGCTATAGAAGCAGGTGCAAGAGCTGGGATGATCGCTCCAGATCAGAAAACATTTGATTACCTCAAAAGTAAGCCTCATTCTCCAAAAGGTAATGAATATGAAATAGCTCTTGAATACTGGAAAACATTTCATTCTGATGAAAACTCCAATTTTGATACTGTTCATAACTTTTTTGCTGAAGAAATTGAACCGCAAGTTACTTGGGGAACTTCACCTGAAATGGTGATAGGAGTAAAAGATCGAATACCATCTAAGGAGGATTACACCTCACAAACTGAAAGAAATAACTTTGAGGCAGCTTTGGACTACATGGGCTTAAGTGCTGGAGACTCTCTAGAGAATTACTCTCTTGATCAAATTTTCATAGGCTCATGTACTAATTCAAGAATTGAGGATTTAAGGGAAGCAGCAGAAATTTTAGATGGCAATGTGATTTCTAAGAAGATAAAAAGAGCTATGATTGTTCCAGGCTCAGGATTAGTTAAAAAACAGGCCGAAGAAGAAGGTTTGCATGAAACTTTTATCTCTAGTGGATTTGAGTGGAGGGAGCCTGGATGTTCTATGTGTTTAGGAATGAATCCAGATCAATTAGGAGAAAAAGAAAGATGCGCTTCTACTTCTAATAGAAATTTTGAGGGCAGGCAGGGCCACTTAGGTAGAACTCATCTTGTAAGCCCAGCTATGGCAGCAGCTGCAGCTTTAGCTGGAAATTTTATTGATATCTCGTCATGAATAAATCTATTTCAAATATTTTTTCTGGAGAAGCAGTGTTCTTGGATAAAGCTAATGTGGATACAGATCAAATAATCCCTAAGCAATTTTTAAAATCTATAAAGCGAACTGGCTTTGGTCCAAATTTATTCGATGCCTGGAGATATCTTGATAAAGGTGATTTGAATTCAGATAACTCAAAAAGAAAATTAAATCCTGATTTTATTCTTAATCATGATCTTTATAAATCTTGCAATATTTTAATAACCAGAGAAAATTTTGGTTGCGGATCAAGTCGAGAGCATGCTGTTTGGGCTTTAACTGATTACGGCTTTACAACTATCATTGCTCCATCTTTTGCTGATATTTTCAAAAATAATTCCTATAAAAATGGTCTCTTACTCATTGAAATAGATAAAGAAAAAATTGATGAAATTTTTAAACAAATAACAGAGAAAAAAACTATTAACATTGAAGTAGATGTTCATAATCAATTTATTTATCTAGAGGAAAAGCAATTCCCGTTTGAATTGGATGATTTTAAGAAAAAGTTTCTTTTAGATGGAATTGATGAAGTAGGTTTTACACTCCAACATCAGAATAAAATAGAGGATTTTGAGAAAAATTATAAAAAAACTGTACCTTGGTTGTTTAAATGAAAGACATTGATTTACTTCTTTTAAGCGGTGATGGCGTGGGTCCAGAAATCATGGAAAGTGCGATTTCTTTGCTTGAAAAAATCCAATCAAGTTTCAAGATTAACTTCAATTTGATCGAAGGTCTTATCGGTGGAGCTTCAATTGATGCTCATGGACTACCGATATCAGATGAAACTTTGAATCAAGCATCTCAAGCAGACTCAATCTTATTTGGTGCAGTGGGAGGTCCTAAATGGGATTCACTTCCTCCTAATGAAAAACCTGAAAAAGGTTTGTTAGAACTGAGATCTTCATTAGGCCTGTTTGCAAATCTAAGGCCTGCAATTTTATTTGATAGTTCCTTGGAAGCATCATCTTTAAAGCCCGATATCATAAAAGATCTTGATATGCTTATCGTAAGAGAGCTCACTGGCGGTATATATTTTGGTGAGCCTAGAGAAAAAAAATCATCCTCTGCTTTTAATACAATGATTTATGAAAGGCATGAAGTTGAAAGAATCGCTAGGGTTGCTTTTGATTCTGCATCCTTGAGAAACAAAAAAGTTTGTTCAGTTGATAAATCAAATGTTCTTGAAGTGTCTGAATTTTGGAGGGAAGTTGTAATAGATGTATCGAAAGATTATCCAGATATAGAATTAAGTCATATGCTTGTCGACAACGCTGCCATGCAGCTTGTGAAAAACCCCAAACAATTTGATGTCATTCTTTCAGGCAACTTATTTGGAGATATCCTCTCTGATATTTCTGCAATGCTTACTGGATCTATCGGAATGCTTCCTTCTGCTTCCTTGGATAACAGAAATAAAGGGTTGTATGAACCAGTTCATGGCAGTGCTCCTGATATTGCAGGACAAGGAACAGTAAACCCAATCGCAATGATTCTTTCAGTTGGGATGATGTTTAGGTATTCACTTAATCAATTAGAAATATCAGAAAACATTAAAAGTGCAGTCTCAAATACTCTTAATGATGGATACGCTACTAAAGATATTGCTGATAAGAATAGTAAAATTTGTTCAACTAGAGAATTAACAAAAATAATTATCGATCATGTCTAATATTAAGTTAGCAATAGTAGGTGCCACGGGCGCGGTTGGAAGAGAATTTTTGAGAATCCTTGCAGAACAGCAGTTTCCCGCCGAAAATCTTTTTTTGGTTGCTTCATCTAAATCTGCAGGCAAAGCAATTAAATATTTTGAAAAAATTATAGAAATTGAAGATCTTCAACTTTTCGATTTTAGTAAAGCTAGCGTTGCATTTTTTTCAGCCGGATCATCAGTTGCTGAATCTCACGCATCTCAAGCTATCGAGAAAGGTTGCACTGTCATAGATAATTCATCTTTTTTTAGAAATAGAGACGATCTTGAACTCATTGTTCCTGAAGTAAATGGATCTAGATTAGAAGATCTTAATTTGCCTGCAATAATTGCTAACCCAAATTGCTCCACTGCCCAAATGGTAGTTGCTCTAAAGCCTTTTCATGATCTGTTTAAGATAAAAAGAGTAGACGTCGCTACTTATCAATCAGTATCAGGAACAGGACAATCAGCCTCTGAAGAACTTAAAGAACAATCTAGAAAAATTCTCGATGGCGAAGAACATTCTAATAATGTTTACCCAGTGCAAATAGCTTTCAATGCATTACCTCTTGCTGGCGATATCTTAGAAAATAATTATTCAGAGGAAGAAATGAAACTTACGACCGAGACAAAGAAGATATTTTCTGATGACATTGAGGTATCAGCAACATGCGTAAGAGTTCCAGTTCAAAGAGGTCATGGAGAAGTCATACATTTGGAAACAGAAAAAGAAATTAATTTAGAAGAAGTTAAAGATTCAATTAATAATCAAAATGGACTCATACTGTGTGATTCCGATGAAGATTTTTTTCCAACTCCAGTTACTCATGCTGAAAAATCCAATGAAGTTTTTATTGGCAGATTAAGAAAGGATTTATGGAAAGATAATAGAGCAAATTTTTGGATTGTCTCTGATAATTTAAGAAAAGGAGCAGCTTGGAATAGTTTCCAAATCCTTTCTTCACTCATTAAAAATAAGTCGCATGAATTGCTCAATGATGAGTATGCAGAGGTTGGCGACCCTATTGATGCAAGATTAAATTTAGCCGTTAGTTATATCGAAATGGGGAAAGCATACGATGCAAAAGCTATTATTTATGAGGTTTTTGATTTAAGCCCTAATTTTGAACAAAAAAATAAAGCCGACTCTCTTCTTCAAAAGATAAATGATCAAGGAAGTTAAGAAGTACGCGCTTGGGTTAGAGTACATAGGTACAAATTTAAAAGGCTGGCAAAGACAAAAAAAGGGTCATACAACCGTACAAGATATCGTTGAAAAATCACTATCAAAATTTCTTGATCAGAAAATATCAACAATTTGCTCAGGAAGGACTGATTCCGGCGTCCACGCGCTGAATCAAACTGTACATTTTGAGACAAGCAAAAGTAGAACCAATGAATCTTTCCTCAAGGGGCTTAATTCCTTAATGGGTCCTCAAGTTAAAGCAATTTGGATAAAAAAAGTTGATAAAGATTTCAGTGCGAGATTTTCAGCCATTAAAAGAAGGTATAGGTACGTCATTGAAGAAAGATCAACCGGTTCTGTTTTTTCGAGTAATTATTCTTTATCTGTTCAAAAGAAAATTAATGTTAGTAAGTTAAAAAAAGCTTCTAAATTTTTGATTGGAGAAAATAATTTTAGTTCTTTTCGTTCATCTTCATGTCAATCTCAAAGTCCTTTTAGAAATATTGAATCAATTAAAATTTCAAGGAAGGGAGAATTTATTTTTTTTGATATTACCGGGAATGCATTTTTACATAATATGATAAGAATTATTATGGGTACCCTAATTATGATATCCGATGATAATTTAAATCCAGATATCATGAAAAAAATCCTAGCTGCTAAAGACAGAAACTTAGCAGGTAAAACAATTACGTCCAAAGGTTTATTTTATTTTGGCCCCGAATATCCTAAAGAAATGAAGATACCCTGTATTAATTTTGAACATAGTTCATTTATCTTTTGAAAACATGAGTATCTATACAAAAATTTGCGGAATAAATGACACAGAATCTGGATTGCTTTGTTCAAATTTAGGAGCTGATGCACTTGGGTTTATTAGATATGAAAAATCACCCAGGTTTGTTGAATTGGATGTACCACTCAAAATTCAGGAAAATTTAGATAAGGAACTAGATATAGTTTTTGTATTTGTTAATCCCAGTGAGAAAGAAGTTAAAACAGTTATTGAAAAATTTCCTAATTCAATAATTCAATTTCATGGAGAGGAGCCGGCTGGGTTTTGTGAATCATTTGGTAGAAAATACATTAAAGCATTTCATGCCTATAACTTAAGGTATTGGAAAAACTATATGGATTTGTACTCTAGTGCTCATGCTTTTTTAATTGATTCGGGTAATTCAGTTCAAAAGGGTGGAACAGGGATTGCTTTTGATTGGAAGCTTATTCCAAAAACAGAAAAAGAAAAAATAATCGTTGCAGGAGGCATTAATTCTAGTAACGTTTCTGATTTGTTAAGTAAAAAGCATAATATTTTTGGAATTGATGTAAATTCTGGACTAGAGTCGAAGGAAGCAATAAAAGATATAGAAAAAATTGAGACTTTTTTTAAGGTTTTGAAAAAAAATGGCAAATAAAACTAATAATTACAATTATCCTGACAAAAATGGACGATTTGGTTCATTTGGAGGCAGGTACGTTTCAGAAACCTTAATTTCTGCATTAGAAGAACTAGAATCTTTATATAAAAAGATTAAAAACGATAAAAAATTTCAGGAAGAGTTAACCAATGATCTGCAAACCTTTGTAGGAAGACCTTCGCCTCTATATTTTGCAAAGAGATGGACTGATAAACTCAATGGAGCCAAAGTTTTCCTCAAGAGGGAAGATTTAAATCATACAGGGGCTCACAAAATTAATAATACTGTTGGCCAAGTTCTTTTAGCAAAGAAAATGGGCAAGAAAAGAATTATTGCAGAGACCGGAGCAGGACAACATGGCGTTGCAACTGCAGCTGTGTGCGCGCGTCATGGAATAGAATGCATAATTTTTATGGGATCTGAGGATATCGAAAGACAGGCACAGAATGTCTATAGAATGAAATTAATGGGAGCAGAAGTATGTCCGGTTTCTTCAGGGACATCGACATTAAAAGATGCAATGAATGAGGCCATGAGAGATTGGGTTTCCTATATAGACGATACTCATTACATCATTGGAAGTGTAGCCGGCCCTCATCCCTATCCTATGATTGTTAGGGATTTCAATTCGATCGTTGGTACAGAACTAAAAAAACAATCAAAAATCCTTTTTGGAAGGTATCCAGATAAAATAGTCGCTTGCGTTGGAGGAGGTTCTAATGCCATGGGAATTTTTTATCCTTTTATTAAGGACAAAGAGGTAGATTTAATTGGAGTCGAGGCCGCAGGATCTGGGTTAAGTTCAGGTAAGCATGCTGCACCCTTAAGCGATGGATCTCCTGGAGTGCTGCATGGAATGAAAACTTATTTAATGCAAAACTCAGACGGTCAAATTTTGGGAACCCATTCAGTTTCAGCTGGGCTAGATTATCCTGGGGTAGGTCCTGAACATTCTTTCTTGAAAGATATGGGCAGAGTGCATTATGAAGCAGCTACAGATAAAGAGGCTCTTAAAGCTTTCCATGATTTAAGTCGAGTTGAAGGAATAATGCCAGCGTTAGAGACTTCACATGCCTTAGCCTGGGTGTCTAAAAATGCTAAAAAGTTGAAAAAATCAGACATTGTGGTTGTCAATTTATCTGGCAGAGGAGACAAAGACATGCAATCAGTGGCGAAAGCTGATGGAATAAATTTCTGATCTAAAATGGGAAGAATCAAAGACTCTTTTGAAAGGGCAGAAAATCAAGAGTCAAAGACATTAATAACATACTATGTAGCTGGCGATAATAATTTAAATTTTTCAAAAAAAGTTTTTCTCAGTTTATTATCTCATGCAGACATCATAGAAATTGGAGTTCCTTTCTCGGATCCTATGGCTGAAGGATCTGTTATTCAGCGCTCTCATGAGAGAGCATTAAGCTCCGATATTAGCTTTAAAAAAATATTATCTTTAGTTAAGGAGTTGAGAATCCATAATCAAGATAAGCCCATTGTACTCATGGGTTACATGAATAATTTTCTCTCTCAAGGAGAGAGTCTGTTCAAAAAAATAAAAAATGCTGGAGTTGATGGTTTGATCATTGTGGATCTACCCTACGAAGAAAGTGAATTTTTTTATAATAAACTTAAAGATATTGATTTGGATTTAATCAGGTTAATTTCTCCCACAACACCCAAAAAAACAATCGAAAAAATAGTGAAATTTTCTAGTGGTTTTCTCTATTATGTCTCTTTTAGGGGAGTAACAGGCGCTAAACTTTCAAATTTCAAAGAAGTGCAAGATAACGTTAAATACATCAAATCAAAAACAAAACTTCCTGTTGTGGTAGGATTCGGAATAAAAGAAGGGGAGATTGCTCAAAAAATGTCAAAAATATCTGATGGTGTAGTTATTGGAAGTAGATTAATTGATATTGTTCAGCAAAATAATTTTAGATTGAATGACTCACTGAAGTTTTTAGAAAAATCTCTAAAAAAATTTAGAAGGGATATTAGAAAAAAATGAAAAAATGGTTTGATAAAATTCTTCCTTCATTTATCAGACAAAATCCTGAAGAAAGACCTAGTCCAATTCCTCAAGGGCTCTGGCAGAGTTGTCCAAATTGTAATGAGATAATTTATGGGCCAGATTTAGAAGAAAATTTTTATGTTTGCTCGAACTGCGACCATCACATAAGAATTGGAGCAAGGCATAGATTGAGCTATTTCTTTGATAATAATGAGTATCAAGAAATTTCAGAAGACATTGAAACTAAGGATTGGCTAGATTTCAAAGATACTAAAAAGTACAAAGACCGAATTTCTGAATCTAAAAATAAAATTAACGAAAAGGAAGCCATTATATCCGCTTACGGTAAAGTCAAAGACAGAGAAATGGTCGCCGCAGCATTTGAATTCAGATTCATGGGCGGATCAATGGGTTCAGTGGTAGGTCAAAAATTTACTGATGCAGTTTATTGCGCAGTCGAAAAGAAGCTACCTTTTATTTGCTTCTCAACAAGTGGAGGAGCAAGAATGCAAGAATCTCTTGTTTCTCTCTTTCAAATGGCAAAAACAGCTGCAGCTCTTAATGATCTAAAGCAAGCTAAGCTGCCTTTCATATCAGTACTTACCGACCCAATTTATGGAGGCGTCGCAGCGAGTCTTGCCATGTTGGGAGATGTAAATATAGCTGAACCGAAAGCTCAGGTTGGGTTTACAGGACCAAGAGTCATTGAGCAAACTGTGCGGGTTAAATTACCTGAAGGTTTTCAAAAAAGTGAATTTCTTTTAAAGCATGGAATGATCGATATGATTGTGTCTAGATCCGAATTAAAAGAAAAAATTTATAATTTAGTATCAAAATTATCTCCAAAGATTGACGAAGCTTGAAGCTTGGATAAGCAAATTCCTCTTTTCTGAAGATAACTCTGAAAAGGGCCTTAGAAATCCTCAGAAGGTTTATGATCTTCTCAACATTCAACCCAGAGGAAAGATTATTCTTATATCTGGCACCAATGGAAAAGGAACCACAGGTGAAATATTAACTCAATTTGGTTTACAGAAAGGTTTTAAAGTCGGTACTTTTTCCTCGCCTCACTTAATTCGAATTAACGAAAGAATAAAAATAAATGGTGAGCCAATATCGGACAACTTATTTTTGAAATCCTTGGAAAGTGTAAAAGCAGCCAAAAGAGATATCCCACTTAATTTTTTCCAGTACCTAGCTTTAGCTATGATGAAAATTTTTAATGATGAGAATATTGATCTCTGGATTGTAGAAATTGGCATTGGAGGAAGATTAGATCCCACAAATATTTTAAATGCAGATCTATCTATCATTACAAACGTTCAACTTGATCATGAAGAAATTTTAGGGAAAGGAATAGAAAATATTGCAAAAGAAAAAGCTGGAATCATTAAAGAAAATAAAAAATTTATTTTTGGCAGTTCCCATGTACCGAATTCTTTAAAAAAAGAAATCAAAATTAAAAATGCTAACTCATCTTTTTTAAAAAAAGATTTCGAAGTAAAGATAAACAAAGAAAGCATTTTATATCTTGATGAGAAGAATCAATTCAAATTTGAAGACAAACAAAATATAGATTCATCATCTATAGCTATCGCTATAAGATCATTCTTAAGTTTAGGATTCAAGATTTCAGAAAACCAAATTCAAAAAGCTTTGGATTCTTTTTCTATTAAAGGGAGATGTGAAGTTATCTCAGAAGATCCTTATATCTTGCTAGATGTTTGCCACAACTTGTCTGCATTAGAGAAATTAAAAAAAGAACTCCTAAAAAAAATTGAAGGTAAAAAAACTGCTGCAATTTTCGCATCTTCAAAGAATAGTTATGATCTTATTTCTCCTCTTAAAGAAATAATTGACTGTTGGCATTTTCCTAGATGTAAAGAAAGAAGATTAATGAATCCAGAGCAATTCTTAGCTTCAGTAAATAATGAAAGTATCGGTTCTCACGGCGAAAGTCTAGAAGTTACTTATAAGAAAATAAAAAATAAAAATGAATTCGATGCGATAATTATTTATGGATCATTCTATTTAGTCGGAGAGTTTCTAGAATCAAATTTAGTATGATGTAGAATCAATCATGGATATTCTTGAAGGAAATATTTCTTTAAATTGGATTGATTTCTTATTAGCAGGAATATTTATTTTTTCTCTTGTTGTAGGAACTTTTAAAGGTTTAATAAAAGAAATATTTTCTGTAGTTGAGTGGGTAGGTTCAATTTTTCTTGCATATTTCTTTAGACTAAATTTATCTTCGGTATTGCCTTTAAATAACCTTAATGAATTCACTAAAGAAATTTTAAGTTCAATCATTATTTTTATTTGTGCTTTTATTATATTCAGACTTATTGGAAATATTATTTCAAAAGGAATGAAGCTTATCGGTCTTTCTTTTTTTGATAGGTTTTTAGGATCAGCTTTCGGAGCATTGAGAGCCTTAGTTGTTTTAGTATTTATTTTTTTGATTTCAAAGGAAGAGTTAGCAAATAAAGAATGGTGGGAGGAAAGTTATTTTTCTTACCATATCATCGAAATTTCAAAATTAATTGAAGAATATGATGTTCCTGAAAAAATTAAAGGGGTAAAATTTCCACTTCAAGAAAATCTAGATTCTATAAACAAAAAGATTCAATAAAAATGTGCGGTGTAGTAGGGATTGTCTCAAAAAATGAGGTTGCTTCAGATCTTTATGAGGCTCTCACAGTAATTCAGCATCGAGGGCAAGATGCAGCTGGTATAGCTACTTCAGAGGAAAAAAGATTAAATTCAAGAAAACAACTTGGCCTAGTTAGAGAGGTTTTTAGAGAGCATCATATTCAGTCACTCACTGGGAAAATTGGTATTGCACATGTTAGATACCCCACTGCCGGTGGGGCTTCAAGGGAGTTAGCTCAACCTATGTATGTAAATTCACCATACGGTATAAGTATTGTTCATAATGGCAATTTAGTGAATACAGATTCTCTATGCGAAGAACTTGCTGAGACAGATAGAAGGCACTTAAATACAAATTCAGATTCAGAAGTAATCCTTAATATTTTTGCTCATGAGCTGCAACAGATTGGAGGTGTTCAACCTTCTAAAGAAGAAATTTTCGAGGCTGTTACAAGGATGCAATCAAGATTATCTGGAGCATACTCAATAATAATTATGATCAACAATGTGGGATTAGTAGCAGTTAGAGATCCCCACGGAATAAGACCTTTAATCATAGGTAAGAGGGATGAGGATCTTATGGGGGCAGAATATATGATTGCCTCCGAAAGCGCAGCAATTGACGCACTTGATTTTAAAATCATTGATGACATTGCGGCTGGTGAAACAATTTTTATTTCAAAAGAAGGAAAAATGAGCAGATCCAAAAGTCAAAAGGCAGCAAAGCATAGCCCGTGTATTTTTGAATACGTTTATTTAGCTAGACCTGATTCAGTTATTGATAAAGTATCTGTTCATAAAGCTAGACAAAGAATGGGCACCTACCTTGGCGAAAAAATACTTGGTCTGTATCCTGAACACGAAATAGATGTAGTTATACCCATCCCTGAAAGCAGCACAACTTCAGCAAACGAAGTAGCAAAGAAACTTGATTTACCTTACAGAGAGGGTTTTGTTAAGAATAGATATATCGGAAGGACCTTTATCATGCCCAAACAAGAGATGCGAAGAAAATCTGTTAAGAGAAAACTTAATCCAATTACTATGGAATTTGAAGGCAAAAATGTTCTTCTTGTAGATGATTCAATTGTTAGAGGAACTACAAGTAAGCAAATAGTAGAAATGGCTAGAGAAGCTGGAGCAAAAAAAGTTTTTTTTGCATCCGCAGCACCTCCAATTAGATTTCAAAATGTTTATGGAATTGATATGGCTGCAACTACCGAGTTGATTGCTCATCAAAAAGATGAAGATCAAATTGCAGAATATATAGGAGCCGATTGGCTGGTTTATCAAAATTTAGAGGATCTTATTAGAAGCGCTAAAGAAGGAAATAAAGAGATAGAAAATTTTGAAACCTCTATCTTTGATGGTGAATATTTAGATGATCAAGTTTCTTCTGATTACTTGAAAAATCTTGAGGTCTTGAGATCTGATTCAAATAAAATCTAATTAGATTCAATAGTCACAGCTGGAAGTTTTGCATTATCAGCTGCATCTTTATAGCTCTTGATTTCGTTAAAATTCATGTATCGAAAAATGTCAGCTGACATAGTATTTATTTCAGACATAAAACTCTGATATTCATCATTGGTGGGAAGTTTTCCAAGAATAGATGAAATCGCTGCAAGTTCCGCCGAAGCGAGATATACATCAGCGCCATCACCCAGTCTGTTTGGAAAGTTCCTTGTTGAGGTTGATACGACGGTTGCATTAGGTTCAACTCTTGCTTGATTACCCATACATAAAGAACATCCAGGAACTTCAGTTCTTACCCCAGCTTTTTTGAAAATATCATAGAAGCCTTCCTGTTCAAGTTGAAACTTATCCATTCTGGTGGGAGGAGAAATCCATAATCTTGTTGGAAGCGAAGAGGTATCCTTTAAAAGTTTTCCAGCAGCTCTGAAATGGCCAATATTTGTCATACAAGAACCGATGAATACCTCATCAATTTTATCTTCTCCAATTTCAGAAAGTGTTTTTATATCGTCTGGATCATTTGGACAAGCTAAAAGAGGTTCTTTTATTTCATTTAGATCAATTTCAATTGTGGCTGCATACTTGGCATTATTATCCGGTTTAAGTAAGACAGGATTTTGAATCCATTGTTCCATTTTTTGAGCTCTTCTTTCCAAGGTCCTTGCATCTCCATATCCCTCAGAGATCAGCCACCTCAAAAGAACTATATTTGATTTTAGATATTCTAAAATTGGTTCTTCATCTAAAAGAACAGTACATCCAGATGCAGATCTTTCTGCAGAAGCATCGGACAACTCAAAAGCTTGTTCAATTTTTAAATTTGGTAATCCTTCAATTTCAAGACATCTACCAGAGAAAATATTTTTCTTTCCTTCTTTCTCAACAGTGAGAAGACCTTTTTGAATAGCTGCATAAGGAATAGCGTTTACAAGGTCTCTAAGAGTTATTCCAGGTTGCATTTCTCCAGAAAACCTTACCAAGACAGATTCAGGCATATCTAAAGGAATCACGCCTAAAGCTGCTCCAAATGCTACAAGTCCAGATCCAGCTGGAAAACTAATTCCTATCGGGAATCTAGTATGGGAATCTCCCCCGGTTCCAACAGTATCTGGAAGTAACATTCTATTTAACCAAGAATGAATGATCCCGTCTCCGGGTTGCAAAGCAACTCCACCACGCGTTTTGATAAATTCTGGCAAAGTGTGCTGTGTTTCTATATCAACAGGCTTAGGATATGCAGCGGTATGACAAAAAGACTGCATAACTAAATCAGATGTGAAACCCAAACAAGCTAGTTCCTTAAGTTCATCTCTAGTCATTGGTCCAGTGGTATCTTGAGAACCAACTGTAGTCATAATTGGTTCACAATAGGTGCCAGGTCTGATGCCTTCAACACCACAAGCTTTACCAACAATTTTTTGAGCAAGAGTATAGCCGTCGTTTGATTCATCTGCTTTCCCCGGTCTCACAAATACATCTGTTGCTGGCAAGTTTAAAAAGTCCCTGGCTTTATCAGTCAAGCTTCTACCAATTATCAGCGGTATTCTTCCGCCAGCTCTTACCTCATCTAGAAAAGTTTCTGACTTAAGTTCAAAAGACGATATGTTTTCAGAGCTCTCATTTTCAATTTTTCCTTCGTAGGGAAATATTGTTATCACATCACCAGATTCCATTTTTTCAACATCTGCTTCGAAAACAAGAGTGCCGGCATCTTCCATTGTATTAAAGAAAATAGGAGCTATTTTGGTTCCTATGCATATGCCTCCTGTTCTTTTATTTGGGATGAAAGGAATATCATCTCCCATATGCCATAAGACTGAATTTGTAGCCGATTTTCTAGAAGATCCAGTACCAACGACATCACCTACCAGACATACAGGATGACCTTTTTCTTTTAATTTTTTTATTTCTCCAAGAGGATCATTAGACAAACCTTGTCTTGGCATTTTGTACATCGCCAGAGCATGCAATGGAATATCTGGTCTTGACCAAGCATCCGGTGCAGGAGAAAGATCGTCAGTGTTTGTTTCGCCAGGAACTTTAAAAACAGTCGTAGTTATTGATTGGGGAACTTCGGGTTTGGATGTAAACCATTCTGCTTCTGCCCAAGATTTTAAAACTTTTGCTGCATTCGAAGAATCTTTTGATTTTTCTGCTACGTCATTGAATGCATCGAAAACCAATAAAGTCTGTGAAAGTGCTTTAACAGCCTCATTTCCACATTCGTCATCATCGAGAAGATTAATAAGAGGTTCAACATTGTAACCACCGAGCATAGTTCCTAGGTAAAAAGTAGCTTTTGTGGGATCAATCAAATCACATGTGATCTTTTTTGTGGCGATATCATTAAGAAATGCTGCTTTTACATAGGCAGCATCGTCTACTCCAGCAGGAACTCTATTGATTAATAGATCTAGTAATAATTCTCCGTCATCAGAGTTCTCTTTGATTAGCTCAACAAGATCAGCAGTTTGTTCAGCATCGAGTGGTTCTGGCGGAATTCCAAGTTCGGCTCTTTCTTTTTCAATCTTTTTATATGCTTCTAACATAAACCCCTAAAAAAGTTGCTAGTATACCCTTTATGCAGAAGAAGACTAGAACCCCATGCGTTGGAATATGTTCTACGACATATGGAGACGAAGTTTGTAGGGGGTGCAAAAGGTTTTACTTTGAGGTAATCAACTGGAATAAATATGACGAAGATGAAAAAGATGCAATTTGGATGAGATTGGAATCTTTAAAAACTCAAATTATTTATTCAAAAATAAAAAAAATAAACTCAAAAAAATTATCTACAAAAATCGCCGAATTAGATTTAAAAATAAAAACAGATCTTAATGAGTACTGCCAAATTTTCGATTTAATTAAACTTGTAAGTGAAAGTTTTGAAGATCTGAGTGATTTTGGAATAACTTTTCATGATGAAAGCATGAGCCTAGAAATACTTAAAAGAGATTTAGAAGAAGAACTTTTAGCTTTATCTGATGCTCATTATTCAAAGTATTTTAAAGATCCTCTCGAGCAGAAAAAAGCTTAAAAAGTTTCTAAAGAAATCTCTCCATCAATTACCGTTGCATAGTTAACCTCATTTTCCCAATCACTTAAGACCACTCTTACAAGGTTTTCATCTTTATGAATGAAGGGTCTATGAGTATGTCCATGAATCATTTTGTTTATGCTAAATTCACTACTAATTTTTAAGACAGATTCACGATTAACATCCATAATTTCATTTTTTTTATTACCAGTTTCTTCGTTACTCATTTCTCTTAAACCAGATGCAATATCAAATCTTTCTTGTAAAGATTTAGATAAAAAGTCATCTCGCCAACTTTTATCCCTAACAAGTTTTCTAAATTCCTGATATCTAACGTCATCAGTGCAAAGGGTATCTCCATGAAGAAGGAGTATCTTAGAAGCTCCATCTTCATAAATATGATAATCAGAAAGAAGTTTCGCTTTTATAGATGAGCAAAAATTTTCTCCAATTAAAAAGTCTCTATTACCGTGCATTAGAAAAACTTTTATTCCATCAGTCGATACTTTTTTTAAAATTTCAATGACATTTTTATTAAACTCGGATTCATTATCATCACCAATCCAAGTTTCGAACAAATCACCTAAGATAAATAAATTATCAAATCCATTAACTTTTGAGGAAAAAAATCTCTCAAATTTGTCATACAAAGCAAGGTCCGATTCATGTAAATGTAAATCAGATATTAGAACCGCACTCATGAATGAGTTATTGTTTTAAAGACGCACTCAGAATTTTTATATCTTCTCTTGGTACGTCCTGATAAGGTCCAAAGCTTCCTGTTTGCACTGTAGCCATTTCATCGACAACTTCTTGACCCTTTACGACTTTTCCAAAGACAGCGTATCCCCATCCCATTGGAGTTTCAGAGGAAAAATCTAGACTAATATTATCTTGAAGATTAATGAAAAACTGTGAAGTTGCTGAGTGAGGATCATTGGTTCGGGCCATTGATAATGTATACCTATCATTTTTTAAACCATTATTGGCTTCATTTTGTATTGGTTCCTGAGTTTCTTTTTGTTCCATTCCAGAAATATGACCGCCTCCTTGGACAACAAAACCTGGAATTATTCTATGAAAGATTGTTTCCTCAAAAAAACCGCTTTCAACGTAAGACACAAAGTTTTTAACTGTTATCGGCGCATCATCTTCGTAAAGTTCAATTTCCAAAGTACCCATTGTCGTGACTAGAACTACAATAATATTATTCATAATTTCCTCTTTAGATATCATTCTAATCTATAATTGATCTTCTCTGAAATGAAGATATTTGATTCAAAAAGTTCTAAAAAGATAAGTTTTAATCCATTAAAAGAAGGAAAAGTATCACTTTACGTTTGTGGAATGACAGTTTATGACTCTTGCCACATTGGACATCTTAGAACTTTTTTATCCTTTGATTTTATAGTTAAGTCCTTTAGGGCTCTTAACTATGATGTCCATTATGTAAGAAATATTACTGATGTAGATGACAAAATAATTGCTAAAGCAAAATCTGAAAATACCTCTCCTTCAGCTATTTCAGAAAAGTATATTCAGGAAATGCATGATGATTTTTCCTCTATGTCTATGCTGTCACCAGACGTTGAGCCAAAAGTTACTGAACACATGGATTCCATAATTTCCTTCATAGATGATTTAATCTCTAAGAATTTTGCTTATACAACCAAACACGGTGATGTTTTTTTTGACGTAGAGTCTTTTGAAAATTATGGAGAGTTATCGAATAGAAATCTCGAAGATATGGTTTCTGGATCAAGAATTGGTATAGATGATACTAAAAAAAATCCAGCTGACTTTGCGCTTTGGAAAATCTCCTCTGATGAAGCTTCTTGGAACTCACCTTGGGGGAAAGGAAGACCTGGCTGGCATATTGAGTGTTCTGCTATGAGTAGAGATTATTTGGGAAAAAATTTTGATATTCACGGAGGAGGTTTAGACCTTAAATTTCCTCATCATGAAAACGAAAATGCTCAATCTAAATGCAACCATGATGGATTATTTGCTAACTTTTGGTTGCACACCGGACCTTTAACTATAGAGGAAGAGAAGATGTCAAAGTCTCTAGGAAATTTCGTTACAATCAAAGACATCTTGAAAAAATATCACCCGGAGGTGATTAGATTTTTTCTTTTTTCTACTCACTATAGGAATCCTTTGAATTTTTCTTTTCATGGACTTGATGAAAGTAAAAAAACACTCGATAAATTTTATGATGCTTTAAGAAAAGTAGATTTATCTGATACTGCAAATATTCCTCTCGATGAGGGAGTCATTGAAAGTTTGAAAGATGATTTCAACTCTCCTAAATTGATCTCTTTTCTGCATAAGATATTAGATAAATTAAATAAGTCATTTCTTAATAATAAAAATGAATCTAAATCTATAGCTGATCTTCTTATTTCATCGGGGAGTGTAATGGGATTATTTCAATCAAAGCCAGACGAGTATTTTAAATTTATTTCATCTGAAGTACTTATAACGGAGGAAGAAATAGAAGATTTAATAACTGAAAGAAATCTTGCAAGAAATCAAAAAAACTTTATTAAGTCAGACAAGATTAGAGATGATTTAAAAGCTAAGGGAATTAATCTTGAAGATATTGGAGAAAAAACTATCTGGAAAAGGGTGACTTTAGACGAATAAATTAAGCAAATAAATTAAATAACCTAAAATAAAAATTAATCCAAAGCCGTAAAAAAGAATTCTGGAAAGACCATCTTTTTGTCTACCAACCACAAGAGCAAGAATAAACAACGCGCTAAAAACGCTCATAATCAAGAAATCCCTCGTGAAAATTACACCATCAAATACTTCATTGCTGCCAAATGCAATGATTGGAAACACCACCACAATATTTAAAAAATTAGATCCAAGAACATTTCCTATGACTATCAAAGATTTATCTTGTCTTATTGCAGCAACGGTTGCCGCAAGTTCAGGGAGACTTGTACCCACAGCTATGATGCTTAGTCCAATGATTACCTCAGATAATCCAAAATAAATTGCTATCGATTCAGCTCCAGTGACAGTAAGTTCCGAACCAATTATTAGTACCAAAAGGCTCAAAATTGTAAAGAAAATAACTTTCATTAAACCTGAATCTTGATTACTGACCTCAATATCAACCTCTTCAGATCTTAATAAATTCAATACAAATAAAATTATTAGACAAATACATAAAATTCCATCCCCTATGCTCAGCCTTAAGTCAAAAAGACAATAACCTGCAATGAGGGTGCATAAAATGAATAGAAAAATATTTCTTAAATCAAGAGGTATAGCTTTGGAGGCTAAAGCAAAACAACTCAATCCAAATATAAGACCTATGTTGCTGATATTTGATCCAATTGAATTTCCTAATGCAATCTCAGGAGTATCGTTAAGAACAGATGAAATGCTTACAAATATTTCGGGTGCTGACGTTCCAAGAGCAATTAAAGTTAAACCAATAATTAAATCACTAATCCCAATTTTTCTGGCCAATATCGAAGAATTTGATATGAATTTGTCAGCACCCCAAATGAGACCCACTAGTCCAATAGAAAGAAAGATAAATGATACTAATATTGACATTAACCAAATAATTTAATTTTTCTGTTATAAGCGCAATAGTCACATCTATCTGACTCTTCTGGAAGTTCGTCGCTATTCAAGCAATTTTTTATTTCCTTCAAAGCAGGAGTTACCCATGAATCATTAGCTTTGTATGGCAAAATTTTAACTTCAAAATTTAAGCAATTATCAAAAACCTTTGAATCTTTTATACCATTGCAGTAAACAAAATAAGACATATCGTCTACATCGAAGCCATTTTGCCTGAATAGCCACTGATAAATTTCAATTTGTCTTTTATATGAAATTTGCCAGGGAGCATCTATAGTTACATCCCCTTTTTTTGAAGTCGCTTTATAGTCAGCAATTATCAATTTATCATTTTTAGTATTAATCCAAACGTCATCAACGAGCCCATAAATATATAGATTCAGCTCTTTTAATTCGATGCCAATCCCTTGATTTCTTGTTCTCCAAATTTCAATATCAGGATGATCGTAAGGTTTAGCATCTATAGAAGATTCAATGAGATATGGATGATTGTTTTCTGTACCTCGGTAAGAATCAAATTCATCTTTCAAGAGTTGATCAACTGCATTATTTAAATTGAATGGAAAAGAATCTGGCTTTTTTACTCCTAATTTTTCTTCTAAGTAAAAACATCTTTTACACTTTGAAAAATTCTCAATTCTGCTACGACTTAATTTATAAGGTTTGTCAGATCTGGGATCGTATAATGGCATAAAATTCTGGCTCCGCGAGCAGGGCTCGAACCTGCGACCCAGTGATTAACAGTCACTTGCTCTACCAACTGAGCTATCGCGGAAAAGAGGGTATTATAAGCAAAAACATCTAATATGAGTAAACCATTTGAAATAGTTTCAGCATTTAAGCCTTCTGGAGATCAACCAGTTGCTATTCAAAAAGTGGTTGAAGGAATTAATTCGGGTCTATTAAATCAAACACTAAAGGGAGTAACTGGCTCAGGAAAAACATTCGCTATGGCGAACGTTATTCAAAATCTTCAAAGACCCGCCATCGTCATGGCTCATAATAAAACTTTAGCTGCACAGCTTTATGGCGAATTTAAAGAATTTTTTCCAAACAATGCAGTTGAATATTTTGTCTCTTACTATGATTATTATCAGCCTGAAGCTTACGTCCCAGTTTCAGATACCTTTATTGAAAAAGATGCTTCTATAAATGAACACATCGAACAAATGCGACTTTCAGCAACAAAAGCTGTAATGGAGAGACGGGATGTTGTAATTGTCGCCACAGTCTCAGCTATCTATGGATTGGGTGACCCAAAATCATATTTGCAAATGGTTCTTCATTTAGATGTAGGGGACGAAATAGACCAAAGAATTATTCTTAGAAGACTTGCTGAGCTTCAATATTCCAGAAATGAAGTAGATTTCAAAAGAGCTACTTTTAGAGTCAGAGGTGACGTGATTGATATTTTTCCAGCAGATTCAGATAAGGAAGCCGTGAGAATTGAACTTTTTGATAGTGAAATCGAAGCCATAAAGTTTTTTGATCCTCTTACGGGGGAAATCTTTAGGGAAGTGCCTAGAGTAACAATTTTCCCAAAGACTCATTACGTAACTTCAAAAGAAGTTATTGCGAATGCTATTAATAAGATAAAAAGTGAAATGAAAGAAAGGGTCAGCTACCTTGAAGCTAATAATAAACTTGTAGAAGCCCAAAGAATTGAGCAAAGAACAAAATATGACTTGGAGATGATGAGGGAATTAGGTTTTTGCAGCGGAATTGAAAATTACTCCAGATACCTTTCTGGAAGAGAGGAAGGTGAGGCTCCTCCTACGCTTTACGAATATTTGCCAGAGGATGCGCTAGTATTTATTGATGAATCTCACGTTACTTTGCCTCAATTAACCGGAATGTATAGAGGAGATAGATCAAGAAAAGAAACATTAGTTGAGTATGGTTTCAGACTTCCAAGCGCTTTAGATAACCGTCCGTTAAGATTCGATGAGTGGGAGAGTTTATCCGGTCAAAGAATATTTGTTTCAGCTACGCCAGGAAATTATGAAAATGATAATTCAGGACAAACAGTTGATCTGATTGTAAGGCCAACAGGACTACTTGATCCAACGATAGAGATCAAACCTGCGGAAAACCAAGTAGATGATCTGCTTGACCAAATTCATCAGAGAATTAAGAAGAAGGAAAGAGTTTTAGTGACTGTCTTAACTAAGAGAATGGCAGAGGATTTAAGCAGTTACTTGTATGAACAAGACATAGATGTTCGATATTTGCATTCTGATATTGATACCGTCGAAAGGGTCGAGATACTGCGAGATCTCAGACTTGGAAAGTTTGATGTTCTGGTTGGTATAAATTTGTTGAGAGAGGGTCTTGATCTTCCAGAGGTATCTTTAGTAGCTGTTTTGGATGCTGATAAAGAAGGATTTTTAAGATCTGAAACTTCGTTAATTCAGACTATAGGAAGAGCAGCTAGACATAAAAGCGGGCATGCAATTTTATATGCAGATCAAATGACCGGTTCAATAGAGAGGACAATAAAAGAAACAGAACACAGACGAAGCCTACAAGAAAAATATAATAAAGAAAATAATATCAAGCCGGAAAGTATCCTTAAAAGTGTCAGTGATATTATGGAGGGAGCAAGAAATATTCCGGGTAAAAAATTCATTGAAGAAGCGCAAGAATTAATTGAGGAAGACTATTCCTCTCCTAAGGAGCTGGCTAGAAGAATTGATGAACTAGAATCTTTAATGTTAGAACACGCAAACAAGCTGGAGTTTGAAGAAGCTGCAAATATTAGAGACCAGATATCCGTATTGAAAGAAAAATTAATTGCCGCTTAATAATTGCTTTTAAAAAAAGTTATAATGAGCTTTGCAAACTTCAATGCGTTCAAAAGAAAATACTAAGCATCAAGTATTATTATTAGGAAAAAGCACTTTTTCTTCTTTTAAAACAAAGAAAATAATAAAGTTTCAGAAAACTAATCATTCTCTCAAGATAAAATCTATTACTGATCTTTTTGTCCTAGAAATCACACAAAAATCTTATCAATCCAATAAGACAAAAATTTTAAAATTATTGGATGCAAGGGAAGTTAAGGACATCGATCAGAATTCAATAATTATATGCCCTAGAAGAGGTACAGAATCTCCATGGGCATCCAAATCAAAAGATATTTTTATTAGTTGCGGAGTTGAAGATTTATTCAATATTGAAAAATTAAGACTTTATAAAACTGAAGGCGTTAACGAACTTAACGATTCAGAACTATTTGACCCATTAACAGAAGAACAAATCAATAAAGAAAATTTAAATAATTTATTTTATAAAAATAAAAAAAAGCTTCTTAAAGAAATAGATCTCAATCAAAACATAAATGAAATTAACGCCAAACTTGGTCTAGCTCTAAACGATTTTGAGATTGAATATTTAAAACAAAACTATGAGGATCTTGGAAGAAGACCAACTGATTGTGAGTTAATGATGTTTTCGCAAATTAACTCGGAACACTGCAGACATAAAATTTTTAATTCAAAGTGGGCAATTGATGGTGAATCTGAATATGCTTCCTTGTTTAGCTTTATTAAGGATACTTTTACTAATTATTCAGATGGGGTAATTTCTGCATATAAAGATAATGCCGCAGTTATAGAGGGAATAGGTAAAAAAAGGTTTTTTGCAGACCAGAAATCTAAAAAATACTCATTTATTGATGAGCAAGTAAATTTTTGCATAAAAGTAGAAACACATAATCATCCTACAGGAATATCTCCTTTTCCAGGTGCAGCAACTGGATCAGGTGGAGAAATTAGAGATGAAGGGGCAACAGGCAGAGGTGCTAAACCTAAGGCGGGTTTAACTGGGTATTCTGTCTCTTACCTCAGGCTTGATGAAGTTGAGCCTTGGGAATTTGAAGGCAAGTCTCCAAAAAGGATCGCTTCTCCAAAACAGATAATGATAGAAGCCCCAATTGGTGCTGCTTCTTATAACAATGAGTTTGGAAGACCTAACATTGTTGGATACTTTAGGTCATTCGAAAGAAAAACCAAGAATACTCACTATGGATTTCATAAGCCTATTATGATTGCCGGCGGTCTAGGCAACATAAGGCCTATGCATTCATTTAAAAAGAATGTTTCGGTTAACTCAAAAGTTATCGTCCTTGGAGGCCCAAGTTATTTAATTGGCTTAGGAGGTGGGTCCGCATCTTCTCTTGCATCTGGACAATCTGATGATGAGCTTGATTTTGCATCTGTACAGAGAGGCAATCCTGAAATACAAAGACGATGCCAAGAAGTTATCGACACCTGCTGGGCAATGGCTGAGAAAAACCCTATATCTTTCATTCACGATGTTGGAGCAGGTGGTTTATCAAATGCAATACCAGAAATTGCAAACGATGCCGGTTATGGAGCGAAAATTGACTTATCTAAGATTCCAGTAGCTGATAAATCTCTATCTCCATTAGAGATTTGGTGCAATGAATCGCAAGAAAGATATGTAATTCTCATTGAGGAAAGTGATCTTCATGCCTTTAAAGATATATGTTTCAGAGAAAAATGTCCTTTTGCAGTAGTTGGTGAACTGACTGAGGAAAAAAAATTAACTCTTTACTCACCTGATGAAGATATTCAACCAATTGATTTGCCGATGAAACTCTTATTTGGAGCAAATGAAAATTTAAAAAGGGAATTTTCTACAGTCCCTGGCAATCAGATACAAGATAATCTCCCAGACATTCATATCAAAAAAACGTGGTTAAGTATTCTGAGTCATCCAACAGTAGGTTCTAAAAATTTTTTAATTTCCATTGCTGACAGGAATGTAGGTGGACTTACTTACAGAGATCAATTTGTTGGAAAATATCAAATGCCAGTCGCAGATAACGCTGTAACACTCTCTTCTTTTGAAGGCTTGGGCGGAGAGGCTATGGCAATGGGAGAGAAATCTCCAATCGCTGTAAAAAATGCAGAAGCTTCAGTAAGAATGGCTTTATCAGAATCAATTTTAAATATCTTATCAAGCGGAGTTAACAAATTATCTGATGTGAAAATCTCAGCAAACTGGATGGCTAACCCAAATAAAAATGAATCCAATAGTGATTTATTTAATTCAGTTAAATCTTTATCTGAGGATATTTGCCAAATTTGGAAAATCACAGTTCCTGTGGGAAAGGATTCAATGTCTATGGAGACAAGATGGAATAATGAAAAAGATATCGTGGAATCGCCCCTTAGCTTAGTAGCTTCTTCCTTCTGCAAAATAAAAGATGTTACAAAAGCTATTACTCCTGAAATTAAAAATATAAATGATACTGAGTTACTTCTTTTGGATTTAAGTAATAAGAAGTCTCGATTAGGAGGATCAATTCTTGAAGAAGTATTGCAAAAGGACCTAGGAAGAACTCCAGATGTTGAGCAGATTACAACTTTACCTCTATTTTTCAATTACATAACTTCTCTAGTTCAGAAAGATCATATTTTAGCCTTACACGACAGATCCGATGGCGGTTTAGCAGCCTGTCTTTCAGAAATGTTTTTGTGTAGCGAAATGGGAGCAGCAATAGATATTGGATTCTTGGATGAAAAGAAGGTTGCTAGTTTTTTATTTAATGAAGAACTAGGCCTTGTAATACAAGTTGAAAAAAATACTGCTAAAGAAATAAAACAAACTCTGAAGGATTCCTCTTATGGTGTAAATGTTATTGAATTAGGAAATCCTACTAAGGAAAATCAATTAATCATTTCAACTAAAAAGGAGAAAATAAAATTCTCTTATAAAGAGATGATGAAAAATTGGTGGAAGGTATCTCACAAAATACAAAAAGAAAGAGATAATCCTAAAGTTGCGGAAGAAGAGCTTCGATCAGTTCTAAACCCAAAAAAGAGGAAACTAAGTCAAGATATTAAATTTCGACAATCCTCAGATTCATATTCATCAAGACCGAAAATTGCAATTTTAAGAGAGCAAGAAACATTAGAGGGCGATTCAGATGCAACATTAATC